>CANQMS010000028.1 GCA_947624995.1 uncultured Clostridia bacterium | reverse complement strand
TTTGCAAGGTTTTCTTTCAAAATCTCAAAAGCTTCGCTTTTGCTGCGGCTGTGCCGCAGACTCGACATTGACGGCTTCGCAAAAATGCCCTTGCAAGCAAGCATTTTTGCTTCATGGTATAATGTCTTCGTAGATTTTGGAAGAACCCCTTGCTTTGCAAGGTTTTCTTTCAAAATCTCAAAAGCTTCGCTTTTGCTGCGGCTGTGCCGCAGACTCGACATTGACGGCTTTGCAAAAATGCCATTGCAAGCAAGCATTTTTGCTTCATGGTATAATTTCTGTGTTGTCACGGATTATTTTGTGTCATTTCGGAGAAAAGACGTGAAAGTTATAAGTTTATTCAGCGGATGCGGTGGGCTTGATTTGGGATTTGAAAGAGCGGGATTCGAAATACCCGTTGCCAACGAGTTCGATCCTGCGATATGGGAGACCTTCACGGTCAATCATCCCGGAACATATCTGATCAGGAGCGATATTCGCAGTATAAACGAAAAAGATTTTCCAGACGGCGCCGACGGAATCATAGGCGGTCCTCCTTGCCAGTCATGGTCGGAGGCCGGCGCGCTTCGGGGTATTGACGACGCACGCGGCAAGCTGTTTTACGAGTACATACGGATCTTGAAAAATAAACAGCCGAAATTCTTTCTTGCGGAAAATGTGAGCGGCATGCTTGCAAAGCGCCATGAAGAGGCAGTTAAAAATATAATCGGAATGTTTGAAGATTGCGGGTACAATGTAACGGTCACATTGGTAAACGCAAAAGATTACGGCGTGGCACAGGAGCGGAAGCGGGTATTTTATATCGGCTTCAGAAGGGATCTGAACGCTCATTTTGTGTTTCCGAAGGGCTCCACGCAGGACAGAAACAGTAAAAAACTCACGCTGCGGGATGTAATTTGGGATCTGCAATTCAGCGCCGTTCCGGCAAACGAAAAAAATTACCACAATGAAAAAGCGGTAAACAACAATGAATATTTTGTCGGACCGTATTCTCCGATTTTTATGAGCAGGAACAGGGTCAAGTCGTGGGATGAGCAAGCATTTACCGTGCAGGCCTCGGGCAGGCAGTGCCAGCTCCACCCTCAGGCGCCGAAAATGGTTTTTATCAGTCAAAATAAGCGTGAATTTGTCAAGGGCAAGGAGGAGCTGTACCGCCGTATGACCGTTCGTGAAATAGCGAGGATACAGGGATTCCCCGATACATTCAAATTCTTCTATTCAAATACAGACGACGCCTATAAAATGATCGGGAATGCGGTCCCCGTCAATCTGGCTTATGAAATTGCGGTTGCGGTCAGAGAAACTTTGAAGAGCGCGGGGTGCTGAAATGAGCGAACAGAGCAACAACAGCGGCAGAGCATACGAATATATTTTCCTTATTGAATTGAATGATGCGATCCGCAAACTACGGTGCGCCGAAATTGAGCGCAACAGCGCCTTTTATGCTGCGCGTAACGCTTGGACAAGGACTGATCCCGCCCTTCAAAATAATCTGATCAGAAGCGCCAAAGCAGCGGTCACGGCGATTTTTGATATGGAGCCGATGATCACGGAGCAGGGCGAAGACTTGCTGATGCTGAAAATACAGACAGACAGCGAGGGCAAGGAAGGCGATGTACGCGATATTGTTTTAAGCCGCAAGGATGTTTTATGGGAGATCGGCTTAAGCCTGAAGCACAATCACTTCGCGGTCAAGCACAGCAGACTCGCACGGTCGCTTGACTTTGGTCAGAAATGGTTCGGCATGCCTTGCTCAGATGAATATTGGATGGATGTTAAGCCCGTTTTCGATTACCTGAGCGAGCTGGAAAAGGGAGATACTGATTGGGAAGATCTGAGCGATAAGGAGGATGATGTTTATGTACCGCTGCTTCGCGCTTTTATGGATGAGGTCATGCGCAGCAGCGGTCTTAACACCGATATTCCAAAGAGAATGGTCGAATATTTGCTCGGCAAATTCGATTTTTACAAGGTGATCAGCATAGACAGCCGGCGCGTCACGCAGATCGAGACATATAACATGCGCGGAAAACTAAACCGGGCGAGCAAAAAAGCAAAGCCCAAAATACTGGTTCCGGCGGTCTATCTGCCGACGCGCATCGTCAGCATTGACTTTAAGCCGGGCAGCAAAAACACGGCGGAGCTGTATATGGACGGCGGATGGCAATTCAGCTTCAGAATTCACAATGCATCAAAGAAGGTTGAAACAAGTCTTAAGTTCGATATACGGATAGTCGGTATGCCCACCGCAATACTTATACTGAATTGTATATGGAACTAAAAAAGCAGGGGCGAAAATGTCCCTGCTTTTTTCAGTTCCTGCCGCATATTCCGGGCGGTTAACGGTGACAAACGGTGAAAGATGAAAAATCGCCGGTCTTGCTTTTATTCCTGAGGCGCCGCCGTGCCGGCGTCTTCCGGCGCCGCCGTGCCTGTGCCATCCGGTGCCGCCGTGCCTGTGCCTTCCGGCGACGCCGTCGTTTCTCCCGGGGCGGCGGTCGCTTCGGGGGCGACCGTTTCGCTCGCGTCGGTGCGCGTCGTTTCGGCGTCTCTGTGCCTGTTTTCCGCGTCGCACTCGGCAAGTATGAGAAGAGCGGCTATCAGCGCTGCCGCTATTATGGCTGTCTTTTTGCTTCTGTCCATATTCTTTACCGATCTTTCATTTCAGCGCCGCTTTCATTCCTCATGTCCGCAGCAGCCGTATTCGTACCCGAGGCGCAGCGCCTTTGTGTTTCCTTCAACGAGCGCGGCACGGGAGGCGGGGATGCCGGAGACGAGGTCTGCGAGAAACGCGTCATAATCAAACAGGGAGGTTTTCGCGAGCAGATATCCGAGCACTATGACGTTCGCCAGCCCGGAAAGCGAATTGTCGGCAGCCATCCTGGACGCGGGAATATAGTACGCGTCGATGTCCGTGCGGTCCGATCTTTCGTCTATCATCGAGCTGTCGGCGAATATCGCGCCGCCCGACCTGACGCAGGGACCGAATTTATCGAAAGACGGTCTGTTGAGCGCTATAAGTATATCCGGGTTCGGTACGAGCGGCGAGCCGATCTCCTCGTTTGAAATGACGACGGAGCAGTTCGCGGCGCCGCCGCGCATTTCCGGTCCGTATGAGGGGAGCCACGTCACGTGCAGGTCCGAATGCATCGCCATTTTGGCGAGCGCTTTCCCGGCAAAGAGGACGCCCTGTCCGCCGAATCCGGCGATGAGAATATTTTTCGTCATTTTGCGTCACCTCCGACCGCGTCGATGTCCTTGTATGTCCCGAGCGGATAATAGGGGATCATGTTTTCGCGCAGCCATGCGAGCGCCTCGACCGGGGAGAGCCCCCAGTTCGTCGGGCACGAGGAGAGCACCTCGATTATCGAGAAGCCCTTCTTTTCGATCTGGTTGCGGAAGCCCTTGAGGATCGCTTTTTTAGCGGTCCTGACGTTAGCAGGCGTGTCGACCGAGACGCGAGCGGCGTACGCGACGCCGTCGAGCGTCGAAAGCATCTCGCAGATGCGGACCGGATTGCCCTGTATCTTCGGCGTTCTGCCGTACGGCGTCGTCGTTGTCACCTGACCGGGCAGCGTCGTCGGCGCCATCTGACCGCCTGTCATCCCGTATATGCAGTTGTTGATGAATATGACCGTTATGTTTTCGCCGCGCGTCGCGGAATGGACCGTTTCTGCGGTGCCGATCGCGGCGAGGTCTCCGTCGCCCTGATATGTGAAGACGACGAGGTCGGGGTGCGTGCGCTTGACTCCGGTCGCGACGGCGGGAGCCCTGCCGTGCGCCGCCTCGATCATGTCGCAGGCGAAATAGTTATACGCGAATACGGCGCAGCCGACGGGGGCGATGCCGACCGTTCTGTCCTCGACGCCGAGCTCGTCTATCGCCTCTGCGACGAGACGGTGAACGATCCCGTGCGTGCAGCCGGGGCAGTAGTGCATGAGCACGTCGTTCAGCGCTTTGGGTCTGTCGAATACTACTGACATTTCCGTTTCCTCCTTACATCTGCTCCCGCGCCATTTCCGCGAGCTTGCGGGCAACGTCTCCCGGTGCGGGGATGACGCCGCCGGTGCGGCCGTAAAATTCGACGGGTCTGCGGCACTCGCACGCAAGCTTTACGTCGCTCACCATCTGTCCCATCGAGAGCTCGACTGACAAAAACGCCTTCGCGGTGTCGGCGAGCTCGAGAATACGGGCGGAGGGGAAGGGCCAGAGCGTTATCGGGCGCAAAAGCCCGGCTTTGATGCCCTCGGCGCGGACGGCTGCGACGGCAGACTTGCAGACGCGCGCCGCAATGCCGAACGCGACGACGACGATGTCTGCGTCCTCGGTCATATATTCCTCGTACCTGACCTCTTCCGCTTCGATCTTGCGGTAGCGCTCGAAGCGGTCGCGAATCGAGTTTTCGAGGTCCTCCGGGTTCATGAGCAGCGAATTAACGATATTGTGCTTCCGCCCGCCTCCGTGACCGCATGTCGCCCATGTTTTGGGCGGTATCTCGCGCCTGCGGCGCTCGGAAAAGTCAACGGGCTCCATCATCTGCCCGATCGCGCCGTCCGCAAGGATGATGACGGGCGTGCGGTATATGTCGGCAAGGTCGAACGCCTCGCCGGTGAGCGACGCCATCTCCTGCACGGTCGACGGGGCGAGCACGATCAGATGCATGTCGCCGTGACCGTACGCCTTTGTCGCCTGATAATAGTCCGCCTGAGACGGCTGAATGCCGCCGAGACCGGGTCCGCCGCGCTGCACATTGACGACGACTGCGGGAAGGTCGGAGCCGACGAGATACGATATCCCCTCGCTCTTCAGGCTTATCCCGGGCGAGGATGACGACGTCATCGCCCGCGTGCCGGAAGCGGACGCTCCGAGCACCATGTTTATCGCCGCGATCTCGGACTCCGCCTGGAGGCACAGTCCGCCGACCTTCGGCATACGCTTTGCCATGTATTCCGAGATCTCCGTCTGCGGAGTGATCGGGTAGCCGAAATAGTAGAGGCACCCGGACGCGATAGCGGCCTCCGCGATCGCCTCGTTGCCCTTCATCAATACCTTTGCCATATGTACACCTCCGTCAGACGTCGCGCTCGACGCGTATCACAACGTGCGGGCACATCGTGGCGCACATCGCGCATGCTATGCATTTTTCCATGTCCGTTACCTCGGCGGGGTGGTAGCCCTGCGCGTTGAGCGTCGTGCCGGAGAGGGTGAGTATCTTCTTCGGACAGACCTCGACGCAGAGCCCGCAGCCGCGGCAGCGGTCGCTCCTGATCGTTACCTTGTTCATTTTGCTGACTCCTGATATTTATTCTTTACTTTATTTACTGATATCGAATTCAGAAAAGCTTTTTTGTGTGTCCCGCCATGACGAGCACGCTGCCGGCGCTGCGCGGCGCGCGGTCCGCGCCGATAACGGACGTGAAGACCACGGGAAGCCCAGAAAGGCGCGAGACCTCGGCGGCATAGGGAAGCGACGCCTCGACGTCGAACCGCGTCGTCTCTGCGCCGAGATTCGAGTTGTTGACGATCCCGGTGAAGCGCAGGCGCGAATACGATTCGATCTCCCGCATGAGCGCGACGGCGTCACCCGGGTCGGATATGAGCGGGCGGTACTTGTTGACGACATAGAGCATTTCATATCCGACAGACTCGATGTCGCCCCTGTAAACTCCGAGCGCCGCGGCGCCGTCGTCGCCCCCGACGTCGAAGACGACGGATTCGCCCGACGCGAAGACGGATGCGATCTCCGGCGGCAGCGTTGGGATATCGACGTTTGTGTTCGCGAACTCGGGTATTATCGCACGCACGCCTGCCGCACGCAGCTCCGCCGCGGAATCGGCGGCGCGGAAGTACGGGTTGACCGTGTCAAGGTCGACGAGCACGGAGCCGCGGGCGGCGCGCTCCAGCGCGAGCGAGACCGCAACGTTCGTTTTGCCAGCTCCGTAGTGTCCGGCAACGACAGTGATCCGCTTTTCCCCCATGCTCAGCCTCCGCGTGTGATAAGACGAAATCATTATATCACTTTTTTCGTCGGATTGAAAGATAAAATTCAAGAAAAAAAGAAAAAAACAGTTCAAAAAAAACGCACTTTTTAGGCATATTATATTTGAATTGTGCGCGCTTTTATGATACAATAGATTTGTATGACATCGGCAGTACTGTTTGGCGCGGAGGAAAATGCATGGAAGCCGTTATGGAATGGTTGAGGGAATTCGCAAAAAACATTCTTCGGACACTCTCGCTCCTAACGTTTCGGGATTCGTTTATCGAGTCGCTCGTGAATATAATCGACATCCTGTTCGTTGCGGTCCTCTTCTACTATGTTTTCAAATTCATACGCAGCCGCCGCGCGTTCAAGCTCGCGATCGGCGTCGCGGTGTTTCTTCTGATCCTTGCGGTGACGCAGATGCTTGAAATGCACGCGGCGCAGTTTTTGCTCGCCAACGTTTTCCAGATAGGTCTTGTGACCGTCATCGTCGTGTTCCAGCCGGAGCTCCGCTCAGCGCTCGAGGTCATCGGCGGTGAGACGGTCATGGCTCCGTTCAAGCGCTCGCGCGACGTCTCGGAAACGACGGCGATGATAGACGTCGTCGCGGACGCCGTTTCCGACCTTTCCGATTCGAAGACGGGCGCGCTGATCGTCATCGAGCGCACGACGCTGCTCGGCGACCACATAATAACGGGTACGGTCATAAATGCCGACGTGGAAAAGGAACTCATAAAGAACATATTCTTCAACAAGGCGCCGATGCACGACGGTGCGATGATAATACGCGGGAACAGGATCCACGCCGCCGGCTGCCTTCTCCCGCTGACAACGCGGACCGACCTTATAAAGGACCTCGGCATGCGCCACCGCGCAGCGATCGGACTCTCGGAGAACAGCGACGCGATCGTGATCGTTTGCAGCGAGGAGACGGGGATAATCTCCTATGTCGAAAACGGCGAGATCTCGAGAAACTTCACCCCGACGATGCTGAAGGCGCAGCTCCGCTCGAAGCTCGTCGGCGATGAAGACGAAAAGAAGCATACGCTCCGCCGCACCGTCAGAAACGTTACCGACAGGATCAAGACGGACAGGAAGGAAAGGTGAGGGAGGACGGCATGGCTGATATGACAACGAACGAGACACGCGGCGGGCATCACGACTTTGTCGCGAAGATAGTCTGCCTGCTCCTGGCACTCATACTCTGGGTATACGTCATGGAGGTCGAGAACCCCGACTGGGAGGAGACGGTGAGCGACATCCCGGTCGAGCTCGTCAACACGGACGAGATCGAAATAGATCACGATCTGACGATCTACGGGGGATATTCGGAGAAGGTCGAGATAACGCTCCGCGGGCGCAGGAACAAGCTCTCCGAAATCACCGCGGACGATATTAAGGCGACGGCGGATGTTTCGGAGATAACGGAGCCGGGCGAATATACGCTCCCAATCTCGGTTATTGTCCCGGACGATTCGGAGCTCGTCGGCTCCTCGGTCGAAAACGTCACGGTGCTCGTTGACAAGCGCGAGCGCAAGACGGTAGACATTATCCCGAAGTACAGCGGGCTTGTGATCGAGGACGGATATATCCAGGGCGACCCGGTTCTGTCGTCGCCCACGGTCACGGTAACGGGACCGTCAAGGTATTTGTCGAACATAGATCACGCGGAGGTACTTGTCCCGGACCTCGGCAAGATAACGAGCTCCGTCAAGGCGTACGGCTCCGTCGCCCTCATCGACAGCGACGGCGGGACCGTTTCAAATCCGTACGTGACACTGTCGATCTCAGAGATCAGCGTCGACATCCCGATCTACGCGCACAAGACACTGCCTCTCGTCGTAGAATACAGGTACGGTTTCTTCAATGATGACAATGTCGAGATAACGCTCGACAGGCAGACGATCGACGTCAGGGGCGACGCGGACGTTATAAGCAAGCTCGACAAGCTCACGGTAACGACGATAGACGAGAAGCTTTACCCGGACGATACGAGCTTCAAGGTGAAGCTGACGCTCCCGGACGGCGTCGAAAAGCTCGAGGATTTCGACGAGGTCAATATAACTCTGCACCACCGCGGGACCGAAAAGCGCAGCATCGTGATCCCGATCGGCGAGGAAAACGTCAAGAACGCCGGCGACACCTCATACGAGCTCCTTCAGAGCTCGCTTACGATAACGATGCGCGGGGACCCCGGCGAGCTGTATCTCGTTACGGCGCAGAACATAACGGCGGAGATCGACCTGCAATCGTATTCGGGCGCTCAGTCCGGACGCACGCGCATACCGGTCAGGCTCAGATTCAACGACACGAAGACAGTTTACGAGGTTGGCGAATACTATATTGATGTAATGATAAATACGGATTCTGCGGAATAAAGGACATGTAATGGCTGGGTTCAGGATCAACAGTCCCGACGGCTGGGACGCGCCCGCTCCCGCAGACAAGGCGGCTGCCGCCGCCTTGTCTGCGGGGCTCGGCGTTTCGGCGGCGATGGGAAGACTTTTATACAGGCGCGGACACAGGACGGCGGACGAGGCGCGCGCATTCATAAAAACGGAGAACGGAGCGATACACGACCCGTTTCTCCTTCCGGATATGCGCAGGGCTGTGGACGCCATTGTGCTTGCAATTGACGAACACAAAAAAATTGCCATTTACGGCGACTATGACGCTGACGGCATAACCTCCGTCAGCGTCCTTTACCTTTTTTTATCGGATCTCGGCGCGGACGTTTCATACCGCATCCCGAAGCGCAGCGAGGGATACGGGATGTCGCGCGGCGCGATAGAGGAGCTTTCGAAAGCGGGAGTCGAGCTGATAATCACGGTCGACACGGGAACGACGGCGACGGACGAGGTCGCGTACGCATATTCCCTCGGGATGAAGGTCGTTGTGACGGATCATCACGAGTGTACGTCCGTGCTCCCGGATGCCGAGGCAGTCGTGAATCCGCAGCGGCACGACAGCCGGTACCCGTTTTCCGGTCTTGCCGGGGTCGGCGTCGTCTATAAGCTGCTGTGCGCTCTCGGGTCCGTGATCCGGGGCGTTTCCGTCGCCGACGCGACGGTGAGGGTCAGCGAGCAATACATAGATCTCGTCGCGATCGGAACGGTCGCAGACGTCATGCCGATCCTTGACGAGAACAGGGTGATCGTCAGCGGAGGACTGCGCCGGATAGAGGCGGGTGTCCGCCCCGGCATCGCGGCGCTGACGGAGGCGGACGCGAAAGACGGCGAACGGACGAAAAAAAAGCAGAGAATAGGCACGGGATATGTCAGCTTCACCATGGCGCCGCGCATAAACGCGGCGGGGCGCCTCGGCGACGCGTCGACGGCAGTCGAGCTCTTTCTTACAGATGACAGTACGCGCGCCGCGTATCTTGCGGGGAAGCTTTGCGAGCTGAACCGCGAGCGCCAAAGGCTTGAGAACATCATCGCGGGCGAGGCGGTCGCAAAGATAGAGAGTACGCACGATTTTGACAACGATCCCGTCATCGTCGTTGCGGAGGATGGCTGGCACCAGGGCGTCATAGGTATCGTTTCCTCGCGTGTCACGGAAAAATACGGCATGCCGTCCGTCCTGATCTCGTTTGAAGGAGAGGGCGGCGAGCACGACATAGGGAAGGGCTCCGGGCGGAGCATCCCCGGGCTCGACCTTGCGGCGGCGCTTGCCGGCTGCGGCGACTGCCTTATAAAATCGGGCGGTCACGGAGCCGCCGCCGGGCTGACCGTCGAGCGCGGAAAGCTCGAAGAGTTCAGAAAAAAGATAAACAGCATCGCGCGGAAAATGCTCTCGGACGCAAAAAAGGCGCCGGCGGAGACCGCGGACGACATACTTTCACCGGACGAGCTGACCGTCGGGCTTGCCGAGGAGATCCGGCTGCTCGAGCCGTTCGGCATCGGGAACGCGACGCCGCTTTTCATCACGGAGGATATGACCGTCGTCTCCGTCACCGGCGTCGGCGCCGATAAGCACACGAAACTTCTCCTGTCCGCGAAAAACGGAGCCGCCCTGACCGGGATGTGCTTTTCCGTTTCTCCGGGCGAGCTCGGGCTTGAGGCGAGCGATACGGTCGACGTCATGTACAATCTCGATCTGAACGAGTACCGCGGCGAAAAGACGGCGCAGCTCACCGTCCGCGGCATACGCGAATGTGCCGCGGAAAGGGAACGTGACGCGGAGGATGAACGTATCTACGCGTCGCTCAGGAGCGGGGAGGCTGACCCGTCCTGTGGGTACGGCGCGTACGTTCCGGACCGCGGGGAGCTTGCCGCCGTTTACAGAGCGGTCCGCGCCGAGGTGTCATCCGGCAGGCACGAGCACAGCGCAAAGGAAATCGCGGCGCTCGCTTTCGGAAAAAATTCGCTAAAGACCGTTAAAACAAAACTTTCTCTTGACATTTTCGCGGAGATGGATATACTTTCATTAAAGGCGAAAAGAAACGGCAGATACGATATTTCGCTGCCGGAGCAGAAAAAGAAGGTCGATCTTGAGCGCTCGGAGATACTCGGCGCGCTGAGACGCAAATATTCAAGGTGACATTTTTATCGTTCTTTATCTTTCTTCGGTATTCTGGAGGCAACACATGACAGACGATCATAACTCAGAAAAAACGGTCGAAGCCGGCGCCGTCGACGAGCTGCGGGAAGGGCTCCTTGCCGACCTTGCCGCGACCGGCAAGCCCTATAATATGGAGCGCATCTCCGAAGCATACGAATACGCGAAGATGCTGCATGAGGGGCAGCGCCGCCGCTCCGGCGAGCCGTATATCGTCCACCCGGTCGCCGTCGCGAAGATCGCGGCGTCTCTCGGGCTCGACAACGACGCGATCATAGCGTCGCTCTTGCACGACACGATCGAGGACTGCGGCGACAAGACGAGCATCGGCGAGATCTCGTCGCGCTTCGGTCCGACGGTCGCGGAGCTCGTGGACGGGCTGACGAAGATGGTCAGCATCGACGTCAAGGACAAGGAATCCCAGCAGGTCGAAAACATCAGAAAGATGCTGCTCGCGATGTCGCGCGACATCAGAGTCATTTTCATCAAGCTGTGCGACAGGCTCCACAACATGCGCACGCTCGGAGCCAAGGAGGAGTCAAAGCGCCGCTCGACCGCGCTCGAAACGATGTACGTTTACGCGCCGCTCGCTCACAGGCTCGGTATACAGCGCATCAAGCAGGAGCTCGAAATGCTCGCGCTCTCGTACCTCGACCCGATCGGGTACGCGGAGGTGAACGACTACATTGACAAGAAATACGGGCAGAACAAGAATTTCATAGAGAATATCAGGGAGGACATCTCGAAAAAGCTCTCCGAGTACGACATAAAATTCACGCTCGAAGGGCGCGTCAAGACGGTCTTCAGCATCTATAACAAGATGTACAACCAGAAGAAGAGCTTTGACGAGATATACGACTTTTACGCCGTCCGCATAATCGTTGACACGGAGCTCGAATGCTATACGGCGCTCGGCATAATCCACGAGATGTACAAGTCCATGCCCGGCAGGTTCAAGGACTATATCTCGACGCCGAAGCCGAACATGTACCAGTCACTGCACACGACCGTCATCGGGCGCGACGGCATCCCGTTTGAGGTGCAGATCAGGACGAAGGCGATGCATCAGATCGCCGAATACGGTATCGCCGCGCACTGGAAATACAAGTCCGGCGAGCAGTCGAAGGCGGATATCGACAGGCGGCTCCAGTGGATCTCCCGCCTGATCGAGACGGAGGACGAAACGCGCGACCCGGACGAGTTCATGGAGGCGCTGAAGATCGACGTCTATCACGACGAAAAATTCGTCTTCACGCCGAAGGGGGACCTCATCTCGCTGCCTCAGGACGGCACGATCATAGACTTTGCGTACGCGATCCATTCCGAGGTCGGTCACCGTATGGTCGGCGCAAAGATAAACGGCGTCATAACGCCGATAGACAGCTGCCCGAAGAACGGTGAGATCGTTGAGATCTTAACCTCGAGCGCCGCGAAGGGACCGAGCCGCGACTGGCTCAAGATCGCGGCGACGAGCGAGGCGAAGGGAAAGATCCGCGCATGGTTCAAAAAGGAGCGCCGCGCGGAGAACATCATCGTCGGCAAAAACGAGATCGACCGCGAGTTCTCGAAATTTGCGCACGACATCTCGGACGAGAAAAAGAACGAGATCGTCGTCACAGTCGCAAAGCGTATCGGCATCCAGACGGCGGACGATCTGTACAATACGCTCGGCTACGGCGGCATCTCGATCACGAAGGTGCTCCCGAAGCTGCGCGACGAGTTCGACCGGGTGATGAAGTCCGAGGCGCCGCGTGAAAACGTGACGGTGGAGCAGGTGCAGACGACGACGAGAAAGGTCAAGTCATCCTCCGGCATCGTCGTTGACGGCGTCACGGGAATGCAGGTGAAATTCGCAAAGTGCTGCAACCCGCTGCCCGGGGATTCCGTCATCGGCTTTATCACAAAGGGCTTCGGCATCTCGATCCACAAGCGCGACTGCCCGAACGTCATAAACGCGATGAGCGCGCCGGACGCCGACCCGGACCGCTGGGTCAACGCCCACTGGGACGAGACAGACAAGCGCCCCGGCGACCTTTACGAGGCGCTCTTACAGATATATGCCGCAAACAGCATGACAATAATCGCCGAGATAACGGCGATACTTGCAGATATGAAGGTCTCGCTCCTCAGCATCATGACAAAGAAGCAGACTGAGAGCGAGATCATCATAAATCTGAAGATCGCCTGCAAGGATATGAACCATTACAGCTCGATCGTCTCCCGGCTGCGCGGCATAAAAGACGTCGTCCGCATCACGCGCGGGTACAACTGATAAAGCTGATAAACTGATATTGGAATCACAGGAAAATGATAGCGATAGTTGAAAGAGTTCACAGTGCCGCAGTCTCTGTCGGCGGGGTGTGCGTCGGCAGGTGCGGGTACGGGCTCATGATAGCGCTCGGCATCGACAGGGACGACACCGAGGCAGACGCGCGGACGCTGATAGATAAGATACTGAAGCTGCGCATCTTCCGCGACGGAGACGGAAAGCTCAATCTTTCAGTGCGCGACGTGGGCGGCGAGATACTCGTGATCTCGAATTTTACGCTGCTTGCGAACTGCTACCGCGGGACGCGCCCCGACTACTCGCGCGCGGCTCCCAAGGAGATATCGGAGCCGCTGTATACATATTTCACGGACGAAGTTAACGCGCGCGGAGTACACGCCGAGCACGGGCAGTTCGGCGCGCGCATGACAGTCGACATGCAGATGGACGGTCCCGTCATCATCCCGCTCGACTCGCACAACCTTCCGAGAAAGTGACGGGGGCGCACGCCCGGGACAGGAACGGAAGACAAAGAAGACCGAAAAGAAAAAAATCAAATTATATCGGAAAGAGCAAAAAAATGAAGCTGACAGTCGAATCGGACGGTAAGATAAAGGTAAGCGAATATTATTTTCAGACGCTCTGCATGATATTCTGGCCGGGCGCCAAATTCGGCGCGGAATCCGAGACGGACGCGGACTCACCGACGGTGAAGTTCACGATACGGACGGACGCCGCGGGCGCCGTCGCGCGCGCCACGATCGCGGACAGGACAAACCTCTGCTCCGTCGAGCGCCGCGCGGATTTTGACGGCGCGCGCTCCCCGTCCATGACGGTGAAGCTCGCGGCAGGCTCGGCTTTTTTAGCGGCGGGGGAGGAGTTTTTGCACTATTCCCCGTCGTGGGGCATACTCGTCGGTGTCCGCCCGGCAAAGGTCGCGAGCGATTTTCTCCGACGCGGATTTTCGGCGGCGAAGACGAGGGCGGCGCTGCGCAACGATTATTTCCTTTATCCGAAAAAAGCCGCGCTCGTGACGGAGATAGCGCAGCTTGAGGCGCGCATCTCGCAGCCGTATTACAGCGGATATTGCAGCGTATATATATCTATTCCTTTCTGCCCGTCGCGGTGCGCGTACTGTTCGTTCGTGTCGTATACGTCGAAAAAGCTGCTCGACCTCATCCCGGATTATGTAGATGCGCTCTGCCGCGAGATCGACAGCCGCTTTGCGCTGATCCGCGAGCTCGGGCTGAAGGTCGCCGCGGTCTACATCGGCGGCGGTACGCCGACGATCCTGTCTGACGAGCAGCTCACGCGCGTGCTGACACATGTCGCCGCAGGCACGGACGTTTCGTCGCTCGCCGAGTACACGCTCGAGGCGGGGCGCCCCGACACGATAACGCGCGAAAAGCTCCGCATCGCGAAGCGCATGGGCGTCACGCGGATAAGCGTCAATACGCAGACGATAAACGACGAGGTGCTCAAAAGCATCGGGCGCTCCCACACGGCAACGGATTTTTACCACGCCTTCGAGCTCGCCGTGAACTCCGGGATTGACTGCATCAATACGGATCTTATCGCCGGGCTTCCGGGCGAGAATTTCCTCAGCTTTTCGAAATCGTTTGACAGAGTTCTCGAAATGCGCCCGGAAAACATTACGGTGCATACCTTTACGGTCAAAAAAGCGTCCGAGATACTGAAGCACGGCGCGTCCGTTTACTCGCGTGTGAATAAGGACGCGGGGAAAAGCGTAGATTATTCACAGATACGCGCAAAGGCGAGCGGGTACCGTCCGTATTACGTGTACAGGCAAAAGAACACCGTCGGCAATTACGAGAATGTCGGATTTGCGATAGACGGGTACGAGGGACTCTACAACATCTTCATGATGGAGGAGATACATTCCGTCATCTCGGCAGGCGCCGGCGCCGTCAACAGGCTCGTTTTGCCGCGCGACTGCGACGGCAACCTCGGAGAAGGGAGCGGCGAGGCGAAGATAAAGCGCATATTTAACCCCAAATACCCGTATGAATATCTAAAGGGCTCGGACGCGGCTTCGAGCGAGCGGCAGATAGAGGCGGCGAATGAAAAAATACGGGAATTTTACAGGGAAGGAGCGGGAACGGACGGACAATGAGGATAAACGAACAGAAATACGCGACCGAAGGCGAGATCCGGGAATATATAGGCGAATGTGAGCGCTTTTTCGAGGATCAGCTCGCACGGGCGGCAGACGCGGTTACGTCCTGCTGCGGCGGCACGACGGTGACGCTTTCGGGTCCTTCATGCTCGGGGAAGACGACGACGGCAAGAAAGCTGATCGGCTCCGCCGCGGCGGCGGGCGTGCGCTCCCACGTCGTAAGCATAGACGATTTTTATAAAAACAGGTCGGACGCCGTCATGAAGCTGTCAAAGACCGGCGAACTGAAGCCGGACTACGAGACGGTCGCCTCGATCGACCTCGTCGCTTTTTCCGACTTCGTACACGATCTCTGCGCGCCCGGGGACGAAAAAACGCTTTTTGTTCCCGTCTTCGACTTCGGCTCCGGGAAAAGGTCCGGCAAGAGGGAGATCACGGTGAGAAAAGGCGACATCGTGATATTTGAAGGAATACAGGCGATATATCCCGAGATCGTGTCGCTTTTGCCGGAGGGGAATATAAGCATCCACATCTCGGTCGGGGAGGCGCTGTCCGTCGGCGGGCGGGTCTTCAGCCCGGAGGATATCAGGCTTATGCGCAGGCTCGTTCGTGACTTCAACTATCGCGGAGCGCCGCCGGAGATGACGTTCTATCTCTGGGACGAGGTGCGCGACAATGAGATACACAACATAGAGCCGTATATGTCCCTGTGCGACGTCACGGTGAGCTCGCTTTTGCCGTACGAGCTCGGAGTCATCAAGCCTTATCTGCTCGATGTACTTGACAGGCTGCCGGACGGGAGCATATATTCGGAGCTGTCCTCGGCGATCGCCGGGTCGCTGCGGGATATTTCCGAGATCCCGCTCGAATTTGTCCCGTCGGGGTCCGTTTTCCGCGAGTTTTTACACTGATTACCGGAGGTTTCACATTTGAGTATGGGAGTCGAAAAAGAGACGCATAAGACGAGACACAGCACAAAGCTGTTTTTCTCCGGCGTACTCGTTCTGACGATCGCAAACATCGTTAATAAGATCCTCGGAGTGTTTATGAAGGTGCCGCTCATGTACATCGTCGGCGACGAGGGCATGGGGTACTTCAATCAGGCTTATACCGTATATACGGCGCTCTTTATGATCTCGACGACGGGACTGCCGACGGCGGTGTCGCTGCTCGTCTCAGAGTCCCGCGCCAAGGGCAACACAAAGGAAACCAAGCGCATATATAACGTGACGCTTGCGCTGTTCACCGTCATCGGCATCATAGGGACCGTAATAATGATGGCTGGAGCGGGCGTATTTTCCGACATGACGAAGTCGCCGAACGCGAAGCTCTCGATCGTCTTCCTCGGACCGACGATGTTTTTTATCTGCATTTCGAGCGCCTTGCGCGGATATTTTCAGGGCTACCAGCACATGGTCCCGCTGGCGGTGTCCGAGCTGATAGAATCCGTGATGAAGGTCGTCATAGGGATCATTTTCGCGCTCTGGGCGATAGATCAGGGGCTTGATATCGCCCACATCGCCGCATACGCGATCCTCGGGGTGACGGTCGGCGTCGCACTCGGCGCTGTTTACCTCCTTTTGTCGAAGTGGTTTTTCAAGACGAAAAAATACGACGAGGAGTACTATGTCGAGGGTTATGTCGAAACGATGTCATCCCGGCGCAGCATACTGAAGCGGCTCGTCATCATCGCGATCCCGATAACGATCAGCTCCGCCATGCTCAGCGTCACGGAGATGATTGATCTTGTGATCCTCATGGACAGACTGACCGTCATCGGTCACACGCAGGAGACTGCAAACGCCGTCTACGGCATATGGAAAAACAGTGTCGTACCGCTCTTTGACCTGCCGCCGGTGCTCATTTATCCGATATCGTATTCGCTCGTGCCGATGATCAGGACGACGCTCGCTCAACACGACACAGAGCGCACATCCGTCTATATGCACACGTCGCTGAGGATCTCGTCGATCCTTGCCGTGCCGTGCGCGCTCGGTATGTCCGTCATGGCGCATCCGATAATCAGGATGATATTCGGCGCCGATATGGCAGATACGGGAGCTCCGCTTCTGACGCTGCTCGCGCCGGCGATATTCTTTGTCTGCCTGCTCTCCGTTTCGAACGCTCTGCTTCAGGCAAACGGATTTGAGCGCAAGCCCATATACTCGATGGCTGCCGGCGCCGCGGTCAAGCTCGTTCTGACGTACATACTCGTCGGGATCGACAGTATAGGCATGAACGGCGTCCCGATCAGTACGTTCTTCTGCTACCTGACCGTTTCGGTCATGAATGTGTATTTCCTCGTCAAGTACGTTCACGTCAGGCTCGACCTTGACAGGATGTTTCTGCGTCCGATACTCGCCGGCGCGCTCTGCGCCGTTTCGGCATACGGTGCGTACTATCTCCTGTCCGGGATCACGAACTATATCGTTTCAATGTTCGCCGGGATCCTTGTCGGAGTCGTCGTCTACGCGGTGCTGATCTTCGCGACGAAGACGGTCACGGAGGATGATATACGCCTCATACCGAAGGGCGACGCGCTGCTTTCAAAGCTCAAAAGGAAAAAAGCCGACGGCTGACTCAAAAAGGAAAGGAAATGGCGATATTATGAGTACGAACGAGAGAGCGAAAAAGCTGGTCGGACACGAGAAGTATACGTTTGACGACCTGTGCGAGATAATGTCGATACTGCGCGGGGAGGGCGGCTGCCCTTGGGACAGGGAACAGACGCACGAATCCATCCGCGGCAGCCTGATCGAGGAGACGTACGAGGCGATAGAGGGGATAGATACGGGGAATATGACGCTTCTGTGCGAGGAGCTCGGAGACGTCATGCTCCAGGTAGTCTTTCACGCGGAAATGGAGCGCGAGCGCGGCAGCTTTGATATAAACGATGTCACGACAGGCATATGCAAAAAGCTCATTCTGCGCCACCCGCACATATTTGCGGACGGGAGTGCGCAGACGAGCGGCGAGGTCATCGACGCGTGGGATCGGATAAAGGCGGAGGAAAAAAAGCGGAAGACGACGTCCGAAAAGCTGCGCGCGGTCCCCGCGGCGCTGCCGGCGCTCATGCGCGCCGACAAGCTCGGCTCGGTGTCGAAAAAGGCGGGGTTCGACTTTGCGTCGGCTGACGAGGCTTTTTCAAAAATCGTCGAGGAGACGGGCGAGGTGCGCGCCGAGCTCGATTCGAAAGACGGCGAGGCGCTGAAAGAGGAGATAGGAGATCTTCTGCTCGCGGTCGTAAATACGGCTCGCCTCGCGGGAGTCGACGCGGAGCACGCGCTGTCGGACGCATGCGACAAATACATCTCCAGATTCGAGCGGCTCGAGCGCGCCGTTACGGACGCCGGAAAGGAAACCGCCGAATTGACGATGGAGGAGCTCGACTCCGTGTGGGAAAAGGTGAAAAATCAAAAATAAACGTAAAATCATTATAAAATATTCTGTTTATCTATTGCATTGAAACTAAAGATGTGGTATACTAACCAAAGTAATGATGTCAAAATGAAAGGAAAGACAAAATGAATAAAAACCAGCTCGTAAACGAAGTCGCGGCAAAGGCGAATATCAAGAAGAAGGACGCCGAGGCTGCCGTCTCCGCAGTGTTTGATTCCATAGCAGACGCGCTTGCGAACGACGATAAGGTTCAGGTCGTCGGTTTCGGTACGTTCAAGGTAAAGCACAGAGACGCGCACGAGGGCAGAAACCCCGCGACCGGTGCGAACATCATGATCGAAGCCTCCAATACTCCGGTATTCACGGCAGGTCAGACGCTCAAGAAAAAGGTCAACTAAGGTTATATTTTAATTAAATATCTAAAAACGCTTGAGGGCGGTATCCCGTTTGGGATACCGCCGTCAATGCGTTTTAGGGGAAAAGTTCGATTTTCCGACACGGAAACCGACATTCCGATATCGGAAAATGGGACAGTGTGAAACATTCGGTAAGAAACCAATGAGACTTGACAAATTTTTGAAGGTATCAAGAATAATCAAGCGCAGGACAGTCGCGAACAATGCGTGCGACGCAGATCACGTAAATGTGAACGGCAGGCGCGCGAAGGCGTCCTATGACGTGAAGGTCGGGGACGTGCTCGAAATAACGTTCGGGACGAAGACGCTGCGCGTCCGTGTGCGCGAGGTTAGAGACAATGTCGGGAAGGCGGATGCCGACTCGATGTACGAGGTCATAGAATAGGACACGTCCGCATATATTGACATCAGAACAAACCTAAAAATAAGGCAGGTAAAGAGTTCTCGATGGAAGGCGAACGTAAAACACACGGTATAAGCATATGCGAGCGGGGAGCGGTCGTTCTGACCGGAATTCTCTCGATCGACGGCTTTGACGAAGAAAACATAATCATGAGAACGGCGGATGAGGACGGTCTTTCGATACAGGGAAAGACACTTCACGTGGACAGGTTCGACTCAGACACCGGCGACATGACGGTGAGCGGAAGGATAGACGCGGTCGTTTACTACGATATAAAGCGGAGGCGCTCGGGCTGGCGCTCCCGCGGACGGGACTGACGGTTTGAGCGTAAGCATAGGCGAGCATTTAACGCTCCTCGGATATTCTCTGCTCGTCGGTGTCCTGCTCGGTGTCCTGTATGACGCGGTTCGGCTGCTGCGGACATTTTTCGGGCTCGGCATAGACTATGCCGACTCGCCCTTCATCTCACGTCTCTCGCCCCCGCTGATCGGGAAGCGAGCGAAAAGGGAACGCCGCGGAACAAAAAAGGCAGCCGTGACGGCGGCTGTGTTCGTCTTCGATATCCTTTATATGACCACGGCAACGGCGGTGACGGTAATTTTCGTCTATCATGCGTCGAGCGGAACGCCGCGCGGTTTTTCGCTCCTCGGCGAGGCAGCGGGATTTGCCCTATACATGAAGACGGTCGGAAGGCTGACGGCAAAGGCATCGTCATATATCTTTTTCGCGGCAGACACCGCGGTCAGGTACGCGCTGTTCTTTACGGTGACGCCTGTAAAATTCATCGCGATGCGCTCGTACGCGCTCGCGAAAAAGCTCTGGTGTGCGACGGGGAAGCGTGCGCTGCTGTGTGCCGCGTCGAGGCTGTCGTCCGCGCGAGTGGAGAAGTACATAAAAAACAGACTTGAAAAAACGCTGTCGTCGGTCGCTGAGTCGATCGGCGACGGCGGAACGGAGAATTGACATGTTCGAAGCGATAATGGAAAACATATTTTTTAAGCTTGCCATGGCTGTGGTAGCGGTATTCTGCGTTTTGTCGCTTTTTTCGACCAATGCGGAAGCCGAAAAGCTTCGCGAGGAAAACGAGCAGCTGAGAAATATAATAACCGAATATAACGAAGAGATCATGTCGATTGAAAACGATCTTGCGGCGCCGATAGACGACGATTATATAATAAAGGTCGCGCGGCGCAAGCTGAACATGCGCCTGCCGGAGGAGATAGTATTCGTCACGAACGTGAGGGAAAAATAAAATAAAATATACCCGGAGGAACGGTCCTGAGCCGTCCTCCGGGTCTTTTTTTAATCGTTTTACAGCGCTTTTTTGGGGCAGCTCTTCACACACTCAAGGCAGAGGATGCACTCCGCTCCGTTTGCTCTCTTTCTTGAATTGTCGGTTATGTCTACGTCCATTGGACATACCTGCTTGCACTTGCCGCAGGAAACACATTTGCTTTTGTCACACTTTATCCGCAATACTGAAAAATAACTCATAGGCTTTAAAAATACCGTAATGGGACAGATATATTTGCAGAAAGCGCGGTTATCCTTTAAAATAAATGCAAGCGCGATACCGACGGCATAGTAAAGTAAATTTCCGATGATAAAAGACAGGAACATGATCCTTTCCATATCGCCTGCGTGCATCAGAAACAGGGTCGCGACAAAGATCAGCGACAGTGTGAACGTGATATAACGTATAAAACCGATTTTTTTCCGAGGCTGTTTCGGCTGCTTATAGGGAAGAAAGTCAAGAACCATCGCTGTCCAGCATGCATATCCGCACCATCCACGCCCGAAAAGCAGAGGACCGAATATTTTTGCCACAGCGTAATGTATCGTCGCTGCCTCGAAAACGCCCGTGAAAAGGTAATACCAAAATCCTTCTATCTGCATATTTTCATTGCATATCAGACCGAGATACAGGAGCATATAGCACCCGACCAAAAGCTGCGTCACCCGGCGGGCATGCTTATATTCACGTATGTATAAAGATATTCCCAAAGCAATTGAGATACCGATGTAACTGAAATTAAGCAAATAAAACAGGTTGTCCTTCGTCAGCCAAAGGGTGACGGCCACTGTTCCAAATATCGCCAGCATGACCGCAGGCAGTAAATATTTTTTCATATCTTAAAGCCCCGATGTCGTTTACTCGGTCTCCGGCGTCGGCTCTGGCTCCTTCGGCGCGGCATAGTGCGTGCGCATGAGGTCGAGCAGCTTTTTCAGACCGGTTGTAGAAAGGCGGGAGGAGCCGCCGTCACAGTCGGGGCGGAGATATCCGTCCGACGCGGCAAACGCGGAGGAGATATCGAGAAAATACGCCCCGGTCTCTTCGGCGGCGGAATGGATCAGTTCGTTGTACCGCGCGGCATCATATATGCTGACGCCGGAAGAAGCGGAGCCCGGCAGCACCGACATGCAGACGATCACCGTGTCGGGAGAGGCGGATTTGACGGCATTTATAATGTCCGAATATTTTTGTTTGAACGCGCCCGGGGGAGACTCCGGATTTAGTGCCGCGTCCTGCGCGCCGAGCGCGAGAAGCAGATATTCGGGCTTTTTGCGCGAGATGAAGTCGGATACCGTCAGCTCGCCGCCGTACTCCGGGGAGTACAGCATCGCATTTTCGGACGCGACGGTGAAGGAGCCTCCGCGCCCTGTTAAGACGTCGTCCGTCTGCTGCCCGGATGAGAGCATGCCGTGCGGCTTGAGTCCGTAGATCTGAAAGTCACAGATGAATGTGAATTTATCTATGTATTCCGCTCCGACGTCGAGCGAGAGCGGGAGGCGCGCGCCGCTGCCGTCGTCGGACGGCTCGCCTGTTTCCGGGGTCTCGGGCTCCGTATTTATGTCTATGTGTATCGTGCTAAGATACGGGCTCGTCGTCTCCCCGCCTGTTCCCGTGCCGTCGGCTTCGCTTTTCTGCGGACCGGCACATCCTGTAAGAGACGCGGCGGCGAGCGCCGCCGATACCGCGAGGGTGGCGGCTCTTTCAGATGCGCTCATCATATATAGACTTATATTCAGCGGAATCGGCAGCCCGCCGCTTCCTTGCCGAGCGTACGGCGAATACCGCGGCGCAGATCAACGCGTATATGAGCGTATACGCGAGAACAAGTATGATCGTGAAGCCGTTGCTCGGCTCATAATCTGATGAGACGACGAACAGGACAAAAAACGACACAGCCGTCAAAAGATAGTGTATGACGATACGGAGCGAGATATGGAGCCGTTTTACGGTGAGGATGATATTGGCGACATTCAGGATGAAGGAGAACGCAAGGACGATCAGCACCGTCGAGAGCCGCGGTATCATGTTCGTGTTCCCGTGGTCGAGCGCCGAACCGCCGATATACAGTATCAGGATTATAACGGTGAAATAAAGCGAGGTCGGATATATTATCCTGTTTAAGATGAAGAGAAACGGATTCTTTCTTACTTTGCCTGTTTTTCCGTTAGTTGTATCTTCAGTCTTATTTATTTTATTTGTCTTTCCGGTCTTTTCGGTTTTATCTGCCATGCCGGCGCCTCCGCGAACGAATATGCGTGAACACGGGCGTCCGAGGTTCTGTAAATCATCTCGCCCGTGCTTTTACGTATAAATATACCATATCGCGGCGGCGCTTTCAAGTGCGGCGGCGGTTTTTTTCTAAAAAACAGCGTCTTATATCCAATTACATGAAGCAATGGAAAAAATAAACTCAATCCGGGGCGTCGTCATAAGTGAGATAAACGCGCGAGACGCGCTCGCCGCTCGCCTCGTCGTAAAATGTCGGCGCCTTAAACGAAGACAGAAATTTCGTAAGCTCGTACATGTCTATCCAGATCTGGTTCCACCCGTCCTTCTGAGAGGGATCGAATATTATTTCGAGCCCGTAGTGCAGGTGCGGAGTCGTGATGTTGTTCACGTTTTCCCGGCTGCTGTATCCCGTCATGCCGAGATATCCGATGACCTCTCCGGCACAAACGGTCTTGCCTTCGTAAAGGTCGGCGTAAGGATGGTTCTTGCGCAGGTGTGCGTAATAGTAGTAGCGCTTGCCGTCAAAGCTGCGTATGCCGACGCGCCAGCCGCCGTACATGTTCCAGCCGAGCGCCTCGACGTAGCCGCTCTCGACCGCAACGATCGGCGTGCCTATGGAGCCCATCATGTCGTGCCCGAGGTGGCGCCGGCGGTAACCGAACGACCGCGAGACGCCGAAGTCGTCAAAATCCGAGTAGTAATACCCGCGCGCGAACGGGGAAAAGGCGCGGACGCCGTACCCGTCCGTGACCGAGACCGTGCCGTCCTCGGCGAGCTCCGTTTTCGTATACCCTCCGAGCATACCGGACAGTATCGCGCCGTATGCTTCGACGTAATAATTGTAAAGCTTCGCGTTCGAGGTAAGCGTGTCGGCTTGCTTGCCCTCTGCAAGCGCCGAGGAAAACGCGTCAAGGTCCGATTTTTTGTACCGCGAAAAGTCGCCGCCGTACTTTGCGCCGAGGAGGGAGAGCAGCGTTATCCAATCGGTGTGCGTCCCGGAGCCGAAGGATGAAATGTCCGCCTCGGCAGCGTCACGCATGGCTTCTGCGGTGACGTCGAAATCGACCCATTTTATATATTCGGACACTTTTTCCGCCGTGTCCGCAGGGTCCGTTTTTTCCGCCGAGCTTACGGGCAGCGCCGCGAGCAGAGCCGAGACCGCTGCCACGGCGGAAATAAATAAGCGTAGACAGTGTTTCATATTCATATTTTTTCACGCCGGCAGACGATCATTCTCATAAAATCATGCCACAAAAGATAATCGCTTCCGTAAATTTGCTCTCTTTCGTTGACTTTTCCGAAAGATTCGCTATAATATATAATGAACTATTATGAAATTTAAGACGGCAGGTTTTTTATGACGAGACACGAGGCGAGAGAGGCGGCGCTGGCACTTTTATTTGAGAGGGCGTGCAGGGCTGACGAGACGGCAAAGGATGTCTACGAAAGATCGCTGACGCTCAGGGAAGCAGAGGAAAACGACTACATACGCGACGTATATTTCGGCGTATGGGACAATATCGAAAGAATAGACGGGGCGATATCCGCCTCGGCGAAGGACTGGCGCACGGAGCGCATGTCGCACGTGACGCTCGCGATACTCCGCCTCGCCGCGTACGAGCTGTTTTATCTTGAAAACGTGCCCGTCGGCGTCACGATCAACGAGGCGGTGGAGCTCGCAAAGGCGTATGACAACGGCGCCGCTCCCGCGTTCGTGAACGGGATTTTGAGCCGCATCGCCGAGGACCCGGAAATAGTAAAGCAGCCCGTGCCGCGCCGCGAAAAGAAATGAGCGGGATAACGGTGCTCGGCATCGACACGAGCAATTATACGACGTCTGCGGCGCTTGTCCGGGACGGACAAGTCATCTCGAACCGCAAGCTGCCGCTCTCCGTCGGCGAAGGGCAGCGCGGGCTGCGCCAGAGCGACGCGGTCTTCGCGCACACAAAAAATCTGCCCGCCGTTCTTGACGGTATCGCGGGCGATCTTTGCGGCGGCACGGTGGACGCCGTCGGCTGCTCCGTCTCCCCGCGCGACGCCGCCGGATCGTATATGCCGTGCTTTCTTTCGGGGCGTGCGGCGGCACACGCAGCGGCAGCCGCAAGCGGCGCGCGCGTCTATGAATTTTCGCATCAGGCGGGGCACGTTGCGGCGGCGCTGTACTCCTCGGGAAAGCTTGACCTCCTTATTCGGACTCGCCGTTTGCGGCGTTCCACGTTTCTG
>CANQMS010000027.1 GCA_947624995.1 uncultured Clostridia bacterium | reverse complement strand
TATTCTCCCATTACTTAATTCTGTCAATAAAAAAGTGCGTCCCCTTTTTCGCGTGAGCACGCTTTTTCGACAGACTGGCACCGGTGTACCGGTGCTTTTTTATTCCGCCCGCGAGGTGACTCGAACGCCGAGGCAACGCGGGGAGATATAGAGGTTGCTGCCGGGCGTATTCCCGGCGCTGTGAAAGCAGCGGCGATCCGGCTTGTCCCGAAAAACGCGAAAAGTCGGCGGACGGAAAAAATTAAGATAAGATAAAAAGCTCATTCCACCCATATTCGCCTTATAAGGGGTGTTGTTATCGGTGTACACAAGGTATAATTAATACAAAGAGATATTCCGGGGGAATAAAATATGGATCAGATCGCAATAGGCAAATTTATATCCAAGAAGCGGAAAGAACAAAATTTTACGCAAGAACAGCTTGCTGAACGGTTGGGAGTTTCCAATAAAACGATCTCAAAATGGGAAACGGGAAAGTGTATGCCCGATTACTCAATTATCGAGCCCTTGTGTCGGGAATTAAATATTACTTTGGCAGAATTGATTGACGGAGAAGAAGATGAAAAGAGTATCCATACATACGATAGCCAGCAGATACTGAAAATGATGAAAGAAACGCAAGACATTAAAAATAAGAAACTAATGCTTATCGGCATTGTAGTATTCCTTTTGGGAATAGTTTTTCTTATCTATTCACATTTAATCGGCGGAACCGATATTCAAGAGGCGCTTTCCGGTTTCACACTCGGCATTTCTTTTCCTCTTATGTTACTGGGAATTATACTTATTATACGGTCAAAATGTCGGAGGGGTAAGGATTTATAAATGAACAAAAAAAGAATTCTGTTTTTTTGCGGCATTGCATTTGCGTTAGCCGGTTTAATTTGTCTGGCTCTTTGTATTTTTCAAGATGGAAAAAATCAAATTTTGTTGAATGCAGGTTTGATGTGTAATTCTATCGCATTTGTAATAAATTGCATTGCAAATAGAAAGAAAAAATAAAGCAAAGTATCTGCCCGACGGCGACGCCGCACACCTCGCAAAGAAACGGCAGCAGTAAAAAAGCACCGGGATCCCGGTGCTTTTTTTATTCCGTCCGCGAGGTGACTCGAACACCGAGGCAACGCAGGGAGTTCAAGCCGAAATACATAGCGCCGTCCCTCACAGTGCCTTGAAATGCCTTGCTTTACAGAATTCTTTAATGTCTTGAAGTTAATGCCGTGTTACACCGTCCTCTCTGATATTAAGGTGTTTTAATTGCTTTAGTTAGCAGTTCGTTAGCAAGAGCCATGATTATATCGCCGCTATCCCTACCGTTATATTATCGGTAGTGTTATTTCTTTCTTAAAACGGCGTCAAACGAACAAAAAGTTTATAATTGAATTGCAAGTTTCGTCCTGCTGCTTGCCTGTTTGTTAATTTTAGTTGGTCGTGAATCAATATATTGCGCCATATAAAGGGAAAAATTACTACAGTTTGAATTTAATGCTTGACAAAGTTATAATTGCGTGTTATCATATACGATGAAGCCAGGAAGGAGGCACAGCTATGTCTATTTTTAGTGACCGCGTTACCGCCTTGATGAAAAAAAGCGGCCTATCACAAAAGGAGCTTGCAACAAAAGCCGGTGTCACAGAATCCGCTATGTCCTATTATGTCAAAGGTTCTCGCACACCGCGGAGTGACGTTCTTACCCGTATGGCGAAAGAATTGGGGACGACCACCGATTATCTGCTCGGTACGTCCGATGAAAATACCAACGAGGAGAATAAGGAATTACTGTACTTGCAGCGCAATCTCGGGAAGTTAGATTCCGAACGCCTTAAAAAAGCTGAAGCTCTGCTTAAAACCGTATTTGACGATATTTTTGATGATGATAGCGAGGGGTGAATGGATTACGGGTACCAAACCGAATTTTGCAGGGGCATACTCAAAGGCGAACGAAATACTTGTAAAATCGAGTGTCATCTCTACGTTCCCGTTTTCCCCAACTGCGCTTGTCAAAGAACAGACCCCCATCGTCTGCCGTACGTATGCAAAAGCCAAGAAGTATGGGCTTGAAATGCGTAACTTCGGAAGCGAATCGGCGGTTATTATGGCAATGGGCAGCAAGTACATCATTTTTTACGACGAAAACAAACCTATGACACACATCGGATTTTCCATTCTTCACGAGTTTGGACACGTCGTGAACAAACACGACTTTCGGAAGAAAGACGATGAAATGTACAAACGCTACGAGGTCGAAACAAACTATTTTGCGGCGCAGTTATTGATGCCGGAGCAGTTGCTTCGAGAACTGCAAAGCCGTGGAGTATACATAACCAAGGGTTTCTTACAGAATGCTTTTGGCGTTTCTGAATCCGCTGCAGAAAAGCGTCTTACTACTCTCGCAAACACAAATGCCGAATGGTATTCCCGTGCAGAGCGCGAATTTGACGATATTATCCTGCTGAAATACGGTGCCTTCCTCAATGCAATTTGCCCCAAAAAAGCTACGTATAACTTTGAATATGAATTTGACCGTCAGCGTGAACGGGATAGATGGTATTGAGCGGTACCGGGTTCAGTAGTAATAATAAATCCACTTGAAAGGAGTTGATGTGAATTGCTTGCGGTTAAGACAAAAAGAAAAAGCACTGTTAAGATTGTTGGCGCAATCAGAACGGTGCTTATCTCCGAGCATCTCTACTCGTAATATGGTAACTGTATTATAAGAGATTTTGGAGCAAAAGTAAATGGCTTTTTTGCAAATTTTTCAAAAAAAAGCACTTTACAAATCGACTTTTCTGTGTCTCCGAGCATTTCTCTCGTAATATGGTATTTGCTATTGAGATGCTTTCGGAGGCACAGCTTCGGGGTAAATTTATATCAAAACGCACGCTTTATGCCCCGTTGTATGTGCATTTATGAGGTTGATATCAATGGCTAACGAAAATTGCACCCGAAGTGGGTGCAAAGACGTTTTTCACGCATTTTTAGTAAAAAATGCGCAGTTCGACACCGATCTTGAAATTCCCCGAATTGATTCCGAAAGTGCTCTGCCCGAGCGGCTCGTCTCTTTCTCGAAAGCGGTTATGGGAAGTGACTACGATCAGTGGGTACATTTTTACGAGGACGATGCCAACTTTGAACGCTTGTGGAACAAGCCGAACAAGTATCTGCCAATCCTCCAAAAGTACAAGGGCGTTATCACCCCGGATTTCAGTTTGTACCGTGATATGCCGCTCGTGATGCAGCAGTGGAACACATACCGAAACCGGGCAATCGGTCATTGGCTGCAGGAAAACGGCATTCCGGTCATCGTAAATGTTCGGTGGGGTGACGAACGCACCTACGACCTTTGCTGTGCGGGCGTTCCGAGAAAAAGCACCATCGCCGTCGGCTCACACGGTTGTGTCAAGCTCGTCCGTGAACGGGAGTTCTTCAAGCAAGGACTTGACTATACGGTAAAGAAACTCCGACCGCAGACGATTCTCGTTTACGGTACCGCTCCGGATGCTGTTTTTGACGAGTACCGTAAAGCGGGAATTCGTATCATTCAATTTGACAGTGATTATATGGTTGCTCATCGAAAGGCGGTGGGCTCCTAATGGGTGCTGGGATTCACGGCGGGTTTGGAACGGGCACGAAAGGTGCAGCGCATCCCGTTAAAAAAAACGGAGACGTTCGTTACAGCAAGAAAAAAATCGAAGCATATCTTCTTAATGAAAGCCATCCGAAAGGTGGTCCAAAGGCAAAATTTATGAAAGAAGTCCTTGGATATTCAAAAGAAGATTCTAAGCTTTTTCACAATAACGTTGTTTCTGCAATAAAGGATAAAGTTCCTTCAAAAACAGAAACCACACAGTATGGCACTAAACATACCTACCATATAAAACTTATTGGTAAAAATGGTAATGAAATCAGTGCAAATGTCGTTGTTGTTATTCAAAAGGATAACGGCAGGACAACCTATAAAATCGTTACGGTTTATCCGGACAAGAAGGAGAAATGAAAATGAAGGAATTAGATGTTGTTAAACTTAAATCCGAATTTCAAGGTCTCCCCGAAGGTACTCAAGGAACCATTGTACTTGAATATGACGGGAAGTGCTTTGAAGTTGAGTTTTTCGATTCGGATGGAGATACTATTGATGTTCTCACGACACCGGCAGATGTATTGGAACTTGTGATAGAATATTAACCATTAACTGATGCTCGGCAAACACTCTGGGCACGGAGGGAAACCGCTGTGCCCTTTGCACATTTTTAATAAACATGAATGTAACATAAAACAGGGTTCAAAAGGCACAGGGTAAAACAGTTTTGGAATATGATGCGCACTCTTTAGAATTAGCAAGAAAAAGCGCCCAGTTTCAGGAGCAATTAGCAAAAAACCGTTTTTGATCAGCAAGAATCGAGTTTTCTTGCTAATTTGATTAGCAGGATTTTCCGGGGTACGTGACAATGAAGACCCCCGTTATAGGACTCTCTGAGGCGAATCAGGCATATCGAAAAGATATTGTCGAAGCCGAAAATAAAAAAGCACCGGGATCCCGGTGCTTTTTTTATTCCGTCCGCGAGGTGACTCGAACACCCGACCTACCGCTTAGGAGGCGGTCGCTCTATCCAACTGAGCTACGCAGACGTATGCGGACGCATGACGGTTTTTCGCGTCCGTGCATAAGTATACCACACTCCGGCGCCGTTTGCAAGTGGAAAAACATCATTTTTTCCCGGCGGCGCCGATACCGTATTTCGTCTTCACCCGGTCGAGTATCTTTCCTATCGGGCGCGCGAGCAGTAAAAGGAACGCCACGTTTGACACGGCGTATACCGCCGTGAAAGGCAGCGACGACAAAACCGCCGCCGCGTAGCGCGGAAAATTCAGATAGCCGTCCGCCCACAAAACGGTCCATATGTCCATTATGAGCGAAAAGGCAACGCCCGAGAGCGCCCCGTATATAAGGAGCAGCGCGCGGCTCCTCCGGAGCGGAGACGACAGCACGCCGGCGAGCAGCCCGGTCAGCCCCCACACAGCCATCTGAAACGGCGTCCACGGTCCCTGCCCGAACGTGAAATTCGAGATCAGCGCCGTGAGCGCGCCGGTCAGAAATCCCGCCTCGCCTCCGAAATACATCGCCGTTATGACGACGAACGCCGTCACCGGCTTGAATCCCGGCAGCGGCGCGAACAGCACCCTGCCGACGACGGACAGCGCCGTCATCGCCGCTATCAGGACGAGCTCGCGCGCGTCCGTTTCTTTTTTCTCGTATAAGATCACGACCGGGACGCACGAAAGCGCCGCCACCGCGAGCGATATCCACGCGGACTGCCTCTCGCGGAAGATGAGCGCCCCGCCGATGACGACGGCTGGTATGATCACGAGCATGACGGCGAAGGAAACATACTTTTTCACTTTCATTTTCCCGCCTCCGCCGCGCGGCACCGCGCGATAACGCCCGCGCACGTCACCTCTCCCGGGAATATCCCGCGCGCGATGCGGTTCGCCGCGGTCGTATAAAAGCTGTTTTCGGAGAAGAATCGGCGCGGGGTATCGGTCGAGACGATCCCGCCGGCGAAAAGCAGCGCGCACCTGTCCGCGTGCTCCGCCGCGAATTCGACGTCATGCGTCACGGCTATGACGGCGGCGCCGCCCGCCGTGAGCCCGCGTACTGTCTTCGCAAGCTCCGCCTTTGAGGCGGCGTCGAGCCCCTTTGTCGGCTCATCGAGCAGTATCACCGACGGCGTGCCGAGCAGGAGCTTGGCAAGCGCGCACTTCTGCCGCTCGCCGCCGGAGGTGTCATACGGGTGCCTGTCGAGCAGGTCCGATATTCCGAACCTCCGCGCCGCCTCCTCCGCGCGCGATAAAGCCTCGTCTTTTCCGATCCCGCGTGAGGTGAGCATATCGCACAGATCCTCCCTCACCGTGCCGCCGACGAACACCGTCGACGGATCCTGCGGCAGGAGCGCGACCGTGCGGTTGAGCGAGGCGCCCCTATATTCACGTATATTTTTGCCGTTTATCTTTATTTTTCCGGAATACGCGTTCAAAAGCCCCGAGATGACGCCGAGCAGCGTCGTCTTCCCCGCTCCGTTCCCGCCGAGGACGGCGAAAAATTCGCCGCCGTAAACTGTCATCGACAAGTCGGAAAGGACGTCCGGGTCGTTTTTGCCGTATCTGAAAGAGACTCCCTTCGCCTCGACCGCGGGCGCGCCGGGCGGCACATACGGAGGCTCCTCGGCAGCCGCCTCGGGGGCGAACCTCGATTCGAGGAACTCGCGCCCCTCGCGCACCGTCAGCGGCAAAGCGTCATAGTCTCCGAGCGCCCGCGCGATCCTCGACGCCGCCGGGAGCGCCCCGTAAACGGAGAGGTCCTCGGCGCCGCGCAGATTTCCGAGGTCGCGCGGCGGACCGTTGAACACGACATTGCCGCCGCCCATAAGGATGACCCGGTCCGCGACCGGCAAAATGTCGCCGAGCCTGTGCTCAGCGGCAATGACCGTTATCCCGAGCTCGCGGCTCAGCCTCGAAAGGAACGCAGTGAACTCCGATGATGCTATCGGGTCGAGCTGCGCCGTCGGCTCGTCGAGCAGGAGCAGCCTCGGTCTCATGACCGTGACGGAGGCGAGGCAGAGCAGCTGCTTCAAACCGCCGGAGAGCTCGTCCGTCCTTGAATTAAAGCACCTCTCGAGCCCGAAATATGACGCAGCCTCGCCGACCCTCCGCCTTATCTCGTCGGATGGGACGCCGAGATTTTCAAGTCCGAACGAGAGCTCGTGCCAGACGCGGTCCGTCACGATCCCGTCGTCCGGGTCCTGCGTCACGTATCCGATCCCGCCCACCGCGATTCTACAGTCGAGCAAGCCTACGGGCACGCCGCCGTAATATATCTCACCGCGCCTCTCGCCGAATGGCGAGAGCTCGCGCTTTATCAGCTTAAGAAGCGTCGTTTTCCCGCAGCCCGTGCCGCCGCACAGAACGGCGAATTCCCCCTCGTCAAGAGAAAACGAGACATCCGACAGCGCGTCCGAGCGCGCGCCCGGGTACCGGAACGTTATATCCTCGACACGCAGTATTTCCATTTAAGCACACCTCCGACACGGAAAAAACACGGCAGAAAAGACAGAACGCCGAAAGAAACATAAACGGCGAGGGCGAGCGGAGAGGATGGGATCCCCGTGATCTCGGGATAATACTCAAACCCCAAAGCCCCGGTGCCGACGCCCGTGAACGTGACCGCAGTTAATGCGAGCGTCAGCGCGAGCAGCACGCCGTCCTTCGCGCGGAATCTGACCGGCGAGAATGACGTGCGCCCGCAAAGACCGTACCCGCGCGCCTTCATCGCGGACGCCGTCTCTATCGAATTTTCGGCTGACCACGCGGTCATAGCGTAAAAGACCTTCATCGACTGAGCCGCCCTGTCAGAGAAGCTCTGCGACGTGCGCGCTCCGAGCGCGGACACCGCGCCGTTCACGGTCCTCATGCGGCGGAGGAACCGCGGTATCATGCGCTGCGCCGCCGAAAGGATCACCGACAGCTTCGGCGCCGCGCGCCCGAAAAGGTACATGAATTTTTCGTCCGACATCACCTCGGACCAGCACGCGCAGAGAAGGAGGACGGAGACGATCCCGACGGCAAGCCCCGCGCCGTACGCGGCGGACTCGAGCGTCACCGGCGTGCCGTTGACGAAAAACAGCGGCGTTTTGCCGCCGTGCGAAAAAACCGGGTTCGTCAGGGTGACAAGAGCGAACAAAAGAACGTACGACAGCGCCGTCCGCGCGCGCAGCCGTCCGCGCCGGCACACGAAGAGAAGGCACCCTCCGCCCAAAAGCGAGGTCACGCCGATCACGGGATTCGGCACGAACACCGAGACCGAGATGACGGCGGCGAACCAGCAGAAGAGCGGGAACGGGTGAAAGCGCGCGATATCTCCCATATTGCACCTCCGTTTCCCGTTTCGGCTCCGCCCGCCGGTGCGGGCGTCCTTTCGACTTTATTCACATCATTTTATCATGCAGCGTCAAGTCGTGTCAAGGAAAATATATATGCCCGCACTTGACAATGAGCGGCGTTTGAGACTATAATAGTATGTTGGAATTATTTTCACCGTGAGGTCATAAAACAAGTATGGCAGACAACAACGAAAACGAAAAAAAGCGCGGGGGGATTTCGGTCGAGACCGAACATATCTTCCCGATCATCAAAAAATGGCTCTACTCCGAAAAGGAGATCTTTCTGCGTGAGATCGTCTCGAACGCGTGCGACGCGATAACGAAGCTGCGCCGCCTCTCTTCGCTCGGCGAGGTCACCGGCATCGACGACGGGGACGGCGCGTTCCGCGTCGACGTCGTCCTTGACGAGGACGAGGGAACGCTCACCGTCCGCGACAACGGCATCGGCATGACGGAGGACGAGCTCTCCCGCTATATATGCCAGATCGCCCTCTCCGGCGCGCTCGACTTCATCAACAAATACGAGGGCAGCGAGAACGGAGATACCGGCATCATCGGTCACTTCGGGCTCGGCTTCTACTCGTCGTTCATGGTCAGCGACACGGTCGAGGTCATAACAAAATCGTATACGGACGCGCCCGCCGTCCACTGGGTCTGCGGCGAAGACGGAGAATACGAGGTCTCCCCCGCAGATGAGGACACGCCGCGCGGCACCTCCGTCATCATGCACATCAGCGAGGAGGAAAAAGAATTCCTCTCGTCGTACAAGATACGCTCGATCCTCGAAAAATACTGCGCCTTCATGCCGACCGAGATCTATTTCACAAGCGAAAAGGAGGAGGCGGACAAGCGCGCGCACAAGGATGAGCACCGCCACGAAGACGGCGAGGAGTGCGAGTGCGAACACGAACACGAGCACGGGGACGAGACGCCGAAGCCTATCAACGACATCCACCCGCTCTGGCAGAAGAACCCCTCCGACTGCACGGACGAGGAGTACCGCGACTTTTACCGCCGCGTTTTCTCCGACTACCGCGAGCCGCTCTTCTGGATACACATCTCCGCCGACTACCCGCTCAACTTCCGCGGCATCCTCTACTTCCCGCGCATCACGAACGAGTACGAGAGCCTTGAGGGGCAGGTCAAGCTCTACTACAATCAGGTCTTCGTCGCGGACAACATCAAAGAGGTCATCCCCGAATACCTGCTCATGCTCCGCGGGGTCCTCGACTGCCCCGAGCTGCCGCTGAACGTCTCGCGCTCGTACCTCCAGGACAACGCATACGTCAAAAAGATCTCCCAGCACATCGTAAAGAAGGTGGCGGACAAGCTCACCGGAATGTTCTCGACGGAGCGCGAAAAATACGAGGGGCTGTGGCACGATATAAAGACATTTGTCGAATACGGTTGCATCCGCGACCGCAAGCTCTATGACAGGGTAAAATCCTGCGTTCTCTTCCCGCTGACGGACGGCAGGCACGTCACGGCGGACGAGTACCTCGAGGCGGCAAAGGAAAAGCACGCGGACACGGTCTATTACGCGAACGACAAGACCGCCGAGGCGCAGTACATCTCCGCCTACAACGTCGAGGGCATCGACGTCGCGCTGCTCGACACCGTCATCGACACGCAGTACATCTCCGTCGTCGAGGATGACAAAAAGTGCAAATTCATGCGTGTTGACGCCGGGATCGCCGACGTTCTGAAGGCGGAGGGAGATGCGGCGGCTGACCCGGGTATCGAGGCGCTGTTCCGCCGCGTCAGCGGGAACGAAAAGCTCGCCGTCACCTTCGAGCGCCTGAAGGACGCGTCCGTCCCCGCCGTCATCACCGAGAGCGAGCAGTCCCGCCGGATGGAGGACATGATGCGCATATACGGCATGGGCGGAGACATGCCGCGCGAGCTGTCGCTCACCGTCAATCTCGAAAACGGACTCATAAAGTCGCTCGCCGCCGACCCCGAGGGTGAGGCGTCCGCGAAGATAGCGAAGCACATCTGGTCGCTCGCGCTGCTCACGCGCAAGCAGCTCTCCCCGGACGAGCTGCGCGACTTCCTCTCCGAGAGCTACGACATTCTCGGCTACGTTAAGTGATCCCGACCTTGGCAGCGGACAAAACAAACAGAGCGATCGGAACGATATCCGCCGCGCTCGCGGAGGCGGATGAGCACCGCCGCCGCGCAGGCGTTATAGAGGCAAATTATTATAAGGAGCTCGCAAGGGCGTCCGTCGCCGTGTGTTCCGACCCCGCCGCCGCGTTCGTCCCCGGATCGGACGGCGGCAAGGCGGCATCGTCGATGCTTGCTGCGGCGGGAGGGATCCCGCGCCCCGGCAGGACGGGAGCGCTGTACGCCGGATACTGCGCCGCACTGCTGCCGCTGCCCGCGCTCGGCATCATATTCGGCGCCGAGCCGCCCCCGGAGCTGTCGACCGTCGCGTATGTGACGGGCAGCAGCGCGGACGCGTCGTTCCGCACATTCAAAGAGATCTTTTCGCGCTACCGCATAGAGCTGCGCCCACACCACGCCGATCAGATCGCCGCCGCCTGCGACTGCGTCCTTGACGGCGACGCGGACCTCGCCATAGTCCCGGTCTGGAACGACCGCATGGGGCGGCTGCGCACGTTCTACCGCATGATAGAGGACTACGATCTCTCCGTGATCTCCGTCACAGAGGCCGCGGCGGAGGGCGTCAGGACGCGCTTTGCCATGTGCGGCGGCGGACTGTACCCGCTCGAGGGCGCGCCCGAAACGATGGAATTTTCGGTCCGGTGCCGCGCGGAGCACATCCCCGCCTTGACCGAGGCGATCACCGTTCACGGTCACACCGTCTCCGAAATAACGTCGTACCCGTCGCAGAAGGGGACGGCGCAGACGGCTTTTCACTTCGTCATAAACGCCGGCGGCGACCTGCGCCCGACGCTTTTGTATCTCGGGCTCTTCCACCCAGACAGGACCGTCCTCGGCATATACGGGAGCTGCGGCGGCGACTGATGCGGCGCCGAAGCCCCCCGATCCGTAAGCACCGTAAAAATAAGAAATAAAAAAGGGAGCGTGTTTTATGGAAAACTACATCACCGAAAACTATGAAAAGTGGCTGTCATCGCCCGTTGTCGACGAGGCGACAAAGGCGGAGCTCCGTGCCGTCCGCGGCGACGAAAACGAGATAAAGTCGCGCTTTGTCTCGTATCTTTCCTTCGGCACGGCGGGGCTGCGCGGCACGATGGCTGCCGGCACGAACCGCATGAACGTCTACACGGTCGCCCACGCGACGCAGGGGCTCGCGGACCTCATCCTCGGCTGCGGCGCCGCGGACCGCGGCGTCGCCATAGCGTACGACAGCCGCAACAACTCCCGCCTCTTCGCCGAGACGGCGGCGTCCGTCCTCGCCGCGAACGGCATCCACGTCTACTTTTTCGAGAGTCTGCGCCCGACGCCGGTGCTCTCGTTCGCCGTCCGTCATCACGGCTGCATCGCGGGCATAAACATCACCGCGTCCCACAATCCGAAGGAATATAACGGCTACAAGGCATACTGGGAGGACGGGGCGCAGCTCCCGCCCGACCACGCCGACGTCGTCGCGCGCTCGATGGCGTCCGTCGACATCTTTGCCGACGTCAAAAAGACCGATTTCGACGCTGCCGTGAAGAGCGGTACCGTCGAGATGATCGGCAGCGAAACGGACGAGGCGTATCTCTCCTGCGTGCTCGAACAGGCCGTCAACCCGGACGCCGTCCGCGCCGTCGCCGACACGCTGAAAATAGTATATACCCCGCTCTACGGCGCCGGCTACCGCATGGTGCCGGAGATACTCTCCCGCATCGGCATCAAGCACATCTGCCCCGTCCCGGAGCAGATGATCCCGAACGGCGACTTCACCGGGATAAAGAACCCGAACCCCGAATTCAAGGAGGCGTTCGTCCGCGGGCTCGAGGTCGCGCGCGAGGTCGGCTCCGACCTCATCATCGCGACCGACCCGGACTGCGACCGCGTCGGCGTCATGGTGCGGACAAAGTCCGGCGAATTCGTCACGATAAGCGGCAACCAGATGGGCGCGATGCTCCTTGACTACATCATCACCGCGTACAGGGAGCGCGGCACGATGCCGCCCGAGCCCTACGCCGTCAAAACGATAGTTACGACCGAGATGGTCTCGCGCATATGCGCCGAAAACGGCGTCACGCTCCACAACGTCCTCACCGGGTTCAAATTCATCGGCGAGGTCATCAAGAAGAGCGAGCAGTCGGGGCACGGCTCGTTCCTGCTCGGGTTCGAGGAGAGCTACGGCTACCTGAAGGGCACATACGCCCGCGACAAGGACGCCGTCGTCGCCTCGATGCTCATAGCGGAAATGGCGTCGTTCTACGCCGCCCGCGGCATGACGCTCGCGGACGCGCTCGACTCGCTCTACTCCCGCTACGGCTGCTACCGCGAGCACACCGTCAGCATCACGATGTCCGGGCTCGACGGCGCCGAGCGCATCGCCGCCGTCATGCACCGCCTGCGCCATGACGCGCCGAGCGACGTCGCCGGTGTCCGCGTCACGCACGTCCGCGACTACCTCGCGGGCACCGTCACCGAGACGGCGACGGGCAAGCAGGAGGGAACGGGGCTCCCGTCCTCCGACGTCATGTATTACAGCCTTGAGGGCGGCGACGTCATCGTCGTCCGTCCGTCCGGAACGGAGCCGAAGATCAAGTTCTACTATCTCGTCGGCGACGTCTCCGCAGAGGCCGCCGACGCAAAGATCAAAACTTATATTGCGGCGATCTCCCGGTTCTACGAGAACGAGATATGAGGCTCGCGGGCAAGGGGACCGTCAATATCCTCGGCGTCGTATTTGACGACGTGACAAAAGCGTCCGCCGCGGACGCAATAATCGCTCACGCAAAGGACGGCGGCACTCTTGCCGCCGTCTTTACGCCGAACTCCGAGCTCGTCGAGCAATGCGCCGAAGGTGACGGCACGCTCACGGGGATCATAAATTCGGCAAAGCTCACGCTGCCCGACAGCGTCGGGATAATGAAAGCGGCGCGCATGTTCGGAACACCGCTCACGGAGAGGATCCCCGGCGTCGAGTTCGGCGAGGAGGTGCTCGCGAGAGCGGCGGAAAACTTTTTGCCCGTATATTTTCTCGGCGGTCGCCCCGGCGTTGCCGAGGCGGCAGGGGCGAGGATGGAGGCGAAATATCCGGGGCTTTCTGTTGTCGGCACAGCCGACGGGTACTTTGAGCGCACGCCGTCCGCCGTCGCCGCCGTCATCGCAAAGATCGCCGGGAGCGGCGCGCGCATCCTTTTCGTCTGCCTCGGCGCGCCGGCGCAGGAGAAATTTATATACGAAAACAGGCGCGCGCTCGAAGATGCCGGTGTGCGCGTCGCGCTCGGGCTCGGCGGCTCGCTCGACATATACGCGGGCATATCGCGCCGCGCGCCCGGGCTCTTCGTCTCGCTCGGGCTCGAATGGCTCTGGCGGCTGCTCCGCGAGCCGTCCCGCATCGGCAGGATGGCGGCGCTGCCGAAATTTTACCTCCGATGCCGCCGCGAGGCGAAAAAGCGGAAAAAGCAGTCCCGGCGCGCGTGAATAAAAGCGGAGCGCCGGATGATACAGCGCACGATCAAAAAAGCTCATTTTGGCGTTTGTCGAACATTGTTCGGCAAACGCCAAAATTTTCCGTTCACGCATCATTGACAAAAAATCGTTTTCCAAATATAATAAAAACGTGTTTCCTTTTACGGCTTTTGCAAAATTTTTTTCCTGCGGCACCTTTCGGGTCTTTTTTACGTCATATTTTTATAAAGGGACACAGTTTAAGGAAGGAAAATGTTTTATGGACCTGCGGAAAAAAGCGGACGGTCCCGGGATGACGGACAAAAAGGAATTTATGGAGGACGCGGAGATCGTCGGTCTTTACTGGAAGCGGTCGGAGCGTGCGATAGAGGAGACGGCGGCGAAGTACGGAAAGCTGTGTCACAGCGTCGCCTTCGGCGTCCTGCGCAATAACGAGGACTCGGAGGAATGCGTGAACGATACATACGTGCGCACGTGGAATTCCATCCCGACCGATCAGCCGGAGCACCTCGGCGCATACGTCTCAAAGATCGCGCGCATACTCGCCGTCGACCTTTTCAGAAAAAACACCGCGCAGAAAAGGGCGCCGTCTACGACAGCTGTATTTGACGAGCTCGCCGATTCCCTGCCGGACGAGGCATCCGACAATTTTGAGGACAAGCTCGCCCTGCGTGACGTGCTCGCGAAATATATTGCCTCGCTCACGCCGGAGAACAGGATGATCTTCATGCGTCGATACTGGTACTGCGACACGGTACACGCCATCGCATCCTCTCTGCACATGACGGACATGGGCGTGAAAAAACGGCTCGGCAGAATGAGGCGAAACCTGAAAAAGCTCCTTGAACCGGAAAAAACGGAGGCTGCGGAATGAAGCTCGATGCTTACGACGTTATATACGCGCTCAACGACGTGAGCGACTATCTCGTTATGGAGACGGCGGAGAAGAGCCGCCAGCTGAAGGAGCGCATCGTCATAAAGTGGACGTCGCTCGCGGCGTGCGTCTGCCTGTTCTTTGCCGTGGCAATATATTCCGTCTACATGAACGGCGGCTTTCATCACGATCCGCCCGGCGAGGTCCCTGGCATAAGCACGGAGAGCGACAGCGGGGAAAAAGACCCGAACACCGAACAAAATGCGCCGATCACAACGGGCGCGGACGCCGACAGCCCCGACTACGGCACTGACAATAACACCGAGGGCACCGATAACACCGACGGCACAGGCAGCACCGACGGCACAGGCGCGGGCGCGCAGGGTCCGGAAACGACGCCCGCCGCCGTACCCGTGAGCATGGAGCTCATATCCGCACCGCGCAAGACATCATACGTTCTCGGGGACGCGCCCGACCTTGCCGGGCTTTCGTTCAAGGTCAAGTACTCGGACGGGACGGAGAGGACCGTGTCCGACGGGTTCACGTGCGGCGTCAAGATATTCGAAGCACTCGGCGAAACGGATGTGGGCGTAAGCTATGGCGGCGCGCACGGGACCTTCAAGGCGACGGTATCGGAGCCCGAGGTCGAGAGCATCAGCATCGCCACATACCCGGATAGGGTCGAATACTACGTCTACGAAAATATCGACCTCAAAGGACTTTCAATAAACGTAACATACAAAAACGGCTACAAAAGAACGGTCAGCAGCGGGCTGAGCTTACAGCACTACGAGCGCGGCTCCGCCGGTGCAATAACGGTCTATGTCAAATACGGCGGGAAAACGGCGCCGTTCAGCGTGACCTACAAGGAATACGACGTTTCATATATTGAAGTCAATACAAAACCGAAAAAGCTCTCGTACTACGTGGGCGAAAAATTCGATCCGACAGGGATGACGCTCTTGGTCAAACGCAAAAACGGCACCACGGAAATAATTAGGGACAGATTCACCTTTGAGCCGGATGTCTTCCACAGCGCCGGATCCACGATCGTCGTCATCCGTTTCACAAACGTAACAACGGAGCTCACGGTCGATGTGCGTTTCAAGGAGCAGGACGAGATCTTGACATCCGGCAAGTGCGGCAATGATCTTAACTTTGAGCTCACATACAACGGAGAGCTCACGATAACCGGCACGGGCAGCATGTGGGGCGCGACCGTCAACGCGTTCGGCGATTTCAAAGAGCTGACCGAAAGCCCGTGGGGCGAATACCTCAATGTTATCAGAAACGTAAAGATCCGGGACGGCGTGACCTCCATCGGAGACTTCGCCTTTTTCGAATGCAATTGGCTGCAGTCGATAGATATTCCGGACAGCGTCACCTCCATCGGCAAGGGCGCGTTCTGCCGCTGTCTCCGTCTGGAAAGCATCAGTCTCCCGAAAAAGCTGACCGCGATAGAGGAGAGCACGTTTGAGGACTGCCATGCTCTTGCGGACTGCACGATCCGGGACGGCGTCCGCACCGTCGGCAAACGTGCGTTCTACGGATGCGGCGACCTGCCGAAACTCACACTTCCGAACAGCGTCACCTCCATCGGAGATCAGGCGTTCTGCCAGTGCGCCACCTTAAAGGAGATCGGTATTCCGGACGGTGTCACCTCTATCGGCGATCAGGCGTTCTGCCAGTGCAGGTCCCTTAAGAATATCGCCCTCCCGCACGGCATCCGTTCCATCGGCAATTACACGTTCGCCGAGTGCCGCGCCCTCACCGAAATGACTATCCCGGACGGCGTAACCTCCATCGGCGCATATGCGTTCGATCTGTGCTGGAACATGACCGGGATCAATATTCCGGGCAGCGTCACATCCATCGGCGAATACGCGTTCGCCGAGTGCTACAACCTCAGAAAGATCGAGATCCCGCGCGGCGTTCGTTCGATCGGCGATCACGCGTTCGATTATTGTGCCACCCTCACCGAGGTCACGCTCCCCGGCAGCGTCCATACCGTCGGCGAGTACGCGTTCTACAACTGCATACATATAGAGCGCGTCACTATAGAGGACGGAGTCGCAAAGATCGGTGCAAGCGCGTTTTCGTTGTGCTTTGAGCTCCGGGAGGTAAGGCTGCCGAAGAGCGTTTGCAGCATAGGCAGCGCGGCGTTCAGCGACTGCAAGGATGTCTACATCGAAAACCCGGGCTGCGAGATCTGCGATGAATTCGGGACGTTCGGCGATAACAACGATACCACGATCCATGGGTACCGCGGCTCGACCGCCGAGGCATACGCTGAAAAGTACGAATACAAATTCATTCCGATCGACTGAGGAAGAGCGAAATGCAGCTGTCATTTTTGGTCACACGGGAGACGGAGCGCGAACTTTTTTCGTACATAACCGGCGAGTGCGGCGGGTATATGCTGTACGCGAGCTCAGACAGCCCGGACCTCGGCTTCCGACCCGAGGATGAGGCGGACAGGATATCCGACAGAACGCTTTTAATATCTCTCCGGTCGATAAAGGTCGACATCCGCTGCGAGGAGCAGCCGGCGGATTTCGGAAAAAACCGCTACCTGCTCTCCCCGTACGAAGGTCCTTTCATAGAATATCTCCGCCGCCCCAACGCCGCCCGCGGCACCTTTCTTCCGAGAAGGCTCTATCTCGACCCCGACTCCGTCCCGAGAAAAAATCTCGGCGAGCTCCGCGCACTCTTTGCGGCGCTCGAAGGCTGGGTGCGCAAGAACGCCTCCGGGGTCACGCGGAGGGGACATATGTTTTGAAGGCGCATATACTGTGACCGCCGCGCCGTGGGAGCCGTTTCGGGCTCCCGCCCGAGCGGGCGGGACAGCGGTCGCTTGACACACGGGCGCAAACGTGTTATACTCGATATGTAATTTTTTGACACGGAAAGCACATTTATGTGGTATAACGAAAGCGTATTTTATCATATATATCCGCTCGGTCTCTGCGGCGCGCCGTATGAAAACGACGGCGTCCCCGCCCACCGGATACTGAAAATCAAAGACTTCATCCCGCACATGAAGCGCCTCGGCGTCAGCGCCGTTTACCTCGGTCCCGTCTTCGAATCGGACAGGCACGGGTATGACACGCGCGATTACGCGCGCGTCGACTGCCGCCTCGGCACGAACGACGACCTCGCCGAGGTGTGTACGGCGCTGCATGAAAACGGTATGCGCGTGATCCTTGACGGCGTGTTCAACCACTGCGGACGCGGCTTTTTCGCGTTCCGGGACGTGATAAAGAATCGCGAGCGCTCGCCTTACGTCGGCTGGTTCCGTCGCGTCGACTTCGGCGGGAACTCCCAATTCAACGACGGATTCTGGTATGAGGGCTGGGAGGGCTGCTATGACCTTGTCAAGCTGAATCTCAACAATCCCGACCTCTTAAACTACCTCTTTGACTGCATCCGCGGCTGGGTCGAAAAATTCGACATAGACGGTCTGCGCCTCGACGTTGCCTACTGCCTTGACGAGAATTTCATCCGCAGGCTGCGAGGTTTCACGGACGGGCTGAAGCCGGAATTTTTCCTGCTCGGTGAGATGCTCCACGGGGACTATAACCGCCTCGTCAACGGCGAAATGCTCCATTCCGCCACGAATTACGAGTGCTACAAGGGGCTGTACTCGAGCTTTAACTCGATGAATCTCTTTGAGATAAACCACTCCCTCATGCGACAGTTCGGTCCCGAATACTGGACGCTCTACAAGGGCAAGCACCTATACACGTTCGTCGACAATCACGACGTGACGCGCGTCGCCTCCATCCTCCGCGAGCCGCGCCATCTGCCGCTCATATACGCGCTCGCGTTTGGGATGCCGGGCATCCCGTCCGTGTACTACGGCAGCGAGTGGGGGGCGACGGGCGAAAAGTGCCCCGGCGACCGCGAGCTGCGCCCCGCGTTTGACGCGCCCGAATGGACCCCGCTCTGCGACTTTATCTCAAGGCTCGCGAGCGCAAAAAGATCCTCGGAGGCGCTGAATTACGGCGGGTTCCGCTCCGTAGTCCTTACGAACAGACAGTGCATTTTCGAGCGCAAAAGCGAGCACGAGCGCGTCCTCGTCGCGATAAACGCGGACTCGCAGCCCTACACGGCGCACTTTGACGCCGGGTGCGGCAGGGCGGTCGACCTCATCACCGGCGAGCCGCACGACTTCGGCGGCGGCAGCGAGCTTTTGCCGTTCTCCGCCGCGTTCTGGAAGACGGAGAGATGAAAAACAATAGATTGACAGCCGCCGTCCTGCTGATAATATCCGCCGCCGCGCTCGCCGCCTGCGGCGGCGGGAGGACGGAGGATACATCCGCGGTCGGATCGGCAGCCGCAACCGAATCCGCATCCGTATATGAATCCGAGCCCGCATCGGCTGAGGGAGAGGGGAGCGTTGAAATGAATCTGAAATTGACGATAAACGGCGAGGATATCGCCGTCACTTGGGAGAATAACGACTCGGTCAAGGCGCTTTTCGCGCTCGCCGGGGACGGACCGCTTACGGTCCCCATGTCCATGTACGGCGGCTTTGAGCAGGTCGGCGATATCGGGCAGCGGCTCCCGAGCAGCGACGTGCAGACAACGACATCGCCCGGGGACATAGTCCTTTACAGCAGCGACAGCATCGTCGTCTTTTACGGGTCGAACTCATGGGCATACACGCGGCTCGGCAGGATAACGGGAAAAACGGCGGGGGAGCTTTCGGAGCTCCTCGGCGGAGGGGATGTCACGCTCACGCTGAGCGTCGGATAATATAATGATAAAAGCGGAATACATAAGCGCCTCCGGCGCCGCGCTCTTTATGTCGTCGCACGAAACGGAGGTCCGACTCGCATTTGAGGCGGAATACGAGCCGGGCTGCGCCGTCGTCCTCACCTGTGAGCCGGGCACACACCTGTATGTTCAGACGGACGCCTCGATCTTGCCGGGGGAGGTATACGTACCCGGCGGAGTCATGACGTGGCGCGTGCCGTTCGGCTCTGAGCGGGACGCATACCCGCCCGCCGCGTTCGCGGGCGCAAGGCATACCGTCACCGCGCGCGTTATGACGGAGGATGAAATATACGCTCGGCGGAACCTCGCCCGCAACCCCGCCGACCTGCGCGGGGAGACGGACTTTTTTCCCCACGCCGCGGCAAACGTCGAGACGCGCGGCGAGGCGCTGTTCGCCGCGCGCAACGTCATTGACGGCTGCCTTTTCAACTCCGGGCACTGGGGCTGGCCCTATCAGAGCTGGGGCATCGGCGGCAGGGATGACGCGTGCTGCACGCTCGATTTCGGGCGGCAGGTCGAGGTCGACGAGATGGCGCTGACGCTCCGCGCCGACTTCCCGCACGACGACTGCTGGTGTGCGGGGCGCGTCGTCTTTGACGGCGCGGAAAGCCTCGACTTTCGTCTCGAGAGGACCGCGGAGCGCCAGTTCGTCGCCATAGGTCCCCGCAGGCTCAGGCAAATTCGCCTTGAGGGGCTGAGGCTGCCGCCCGACGCCTCCGGCTTCCCCGCCCTCACCGAGTGGGAGGTCTTCGGCAGAGACATCAAATAGCGATACGCGATGCACGACATATGGAACCCGTGGCACGGCTGCAAAAAGTGCAGCGAGGGGTGCCGGCACTGTTACATGTACTTTCTTGACCGCGCCCGCGGCAGGGACGGCGCGGATATATACAGGACCGGCTCCGGCTTTTCATATCCGGTAAGAAAGAACCGGGACGGCACGTATAAGATCAAGAGCGGCGAGCTCATCCGCGTCTGTATGACCTCGGACTTTTTTCTCGAAGAGGCGGACGGGTGGCGGGATGAGGCGTGGGCGCTGATGAAAATGCGCCCGGACGTGAAATTTTTCCTGCTCACAAAGCGCCCGCAGAGGGTCCGCGACTGCCTCCCCCGCGGCTGGGGGGACGGCTGGGAGAACGTCATCTTCAACGTCACCTGCGAGAACCAGCGCCGCGCCGACGAGCGCATCCCCTATCTTCTCGACCTGCCGTTCCGTCACAGGGGCATAATGTGTACCCCGTTCATCGGACCCGTGAGCATCGAAAAATACCTCGTCTCAGGCAAGATCGAGCAGGTCATCTGCGGCGGCGAAAACTATGACGGCGCGCGCCCCTGCGACTTTGACTGGGTGCGCTCGCTCTACGCCGAGTGCGCCGCATATGACGTGACCTTTTGCTTTATCGAGACGGGGACCGTCTTTATCAAGGACGGAAAGCGGTACCGCCTGCCGAGCAAGCGCATCCAGAGCGAGATGGCGTTCAGGTCCGGCATGAGCCGCCAAGGCAAGCCGATAGATTGGCGCCTTTGCGACATGCTCGGGCGGGAGATCCCGGAGGATGAGCTCTACGTGCCGCGCTTTCGCAAGAGCTGCGCGGTCTGCGGCAGCCGCCCTATCTGCAACGGCTGCTCCGACTGCGGCGCGTGCGAAAAATAAGTCGGCGCCGCCCCCGTTTTTGTGCAATACTGCCTTTGACGGGGCTGCGGTTTTCTGATAAAATAAGACCATAACGTGTGGCACTCGATGCGTAAGTCCGGTTGAGTGCCGCACGTTTTTTTGTTTTGAGAGGTATTTTTTTATGGTAACCGAAAAGGAAACGAATCGCTCCCTCGGGGAGGACAGTGTCGGGCGCCTCATGTGCAGGTACGCGATCCCCTGCATCATCTCGCTTTTAGTCGGCGCGCTCTACAACATCGTCGATCAGATCTTCATCGCAAACGCCGACTATCTCGGCTCGTTCGGCAACGCCGCGAACACCGTCGTCTTCCCGCTCACCGTTATAGCGCTCGCAATTGCGGTTATGATCGGGGACGGCTGCTGCGCGTTTGTCAGCCTGAGCCTCGGCAAAAACGAGCATGACAAAGCAAAAAAGAGCGTCGGCAATGCCGTTGCTGCCGTCGTCGTCGGCAGCCTCGTCCTCACCGCGCTCTATATTTCGCTTCTGCGCCCGATCATCACGCTGTTCGGCGCTACTGTAAACAAGGAGACGTTCGCCCTCTCCGAGGAATATTTTCTTCCGATCGCGCTCGGCATCCCGTTTTATATGTTCGGGCAGGCGATGAACCCCATCATCCGCGCGGACGGCTCGCCGCGCTTCGCGATGGTATCGACGCTGCTCGGCGCCGCAGTCAACATCGTCCTCGATCCGCTCTTCATCTTTACCTTCCGTTGGGGTATGGCGGGAGCCGCCGCAGCGACCGTCATCGGGCAGGTCGTCACCGCCATTCTCTCACTATACTATCTGCTTAACATGAAGCTCGTCCGCCCGTCAAAGCGCGACTTCATCGTCGACATGCATATTCTCCGTCGTACGCTCGCCCTCGGCATGACGAGCCTTCTCTCCCAGATATCGCTCGTCGCGGCGATGGCGGCGATAAACAACATGATCCGCCGCTACGGCGCCCTCGACCCGATATTCGGTCGCGAAGAGTACGCGCAGATACCCATGGCTGTCGTCGGCATCGTGATGAAATTTTTCCAGATCGTCATATCCGTCGTCGTGGGGATGGCGGCGGGCTGCATCCCCGTCGCGGGCTACAACATGGGCGCCGGGAAAAAATCGCGCGTCCGCAGTCTGTTCACGCATCTGCTCGCGGCGGAGGCGGCGGTCGGCGCCGCGGCGCTCCTCATCGTCGAGCTGTTCCCGCGCGCCCTCATCGGCATTTTCGGCGCGGCGAACGAGAGCGCGTACTATACGGACTTCGCCGTCCGCTCGTTCCGCATCTATCTCTCGATGATAGTCTTCGCCTGCGTAAACAAATCGTGCTTCATTTTTCTTCAGGCAATGGGCAAGGCGGTGTCCTCGACCGTGCTCTCGGTGATACGCGAGGTCGTCTTCGGTGTCGGGTTCGCGCTGATACTCCCCGTATTTTTCGGGCTTGACGGTGTGCTCTACTCGATGCCCGTCTCGGACATTTTAACGTTCGCGGTCGCCGCCTTCATGATCGCATCGACTTACAGAGAGCTGTCCGAAGGGGATATGGGTCGGGACGCGATTTTTTGTCAAAATACCCATTGACACGCGCTCTCGCGTGTGATATCATACTGTATAAGCTCAAACATAGACCCAAAATGTGACGACGGGGAAAAATGGGCGCGGGACCGTAAAGAGAGCTGCCGGGCGGTGCGAGGCAGTCGGCAAAGCGTCTGACACTCACCCTCGAGCAGCCTCACCGAACGCGCCGCGCGCCGGCAGCAAGTAAGTGCGGACGGATGCCCTCCGTTACCGGGGCAGGACATGGAACAGTGTCCGATAAAGGGTATCTTCCGATACCGAAAAAGAGCGGTACCACGGGGCAAAACAGCCGCGTCTCTTTGCGAGACACGGCGTTTTTTGTTTCTCCCGTACACAAAACCACAAAACCACAAAGCAGGAGAAAAATGTCATGAAGCTCTCATTTTCGACTCTCGCCTGCCCCGAATATTCGTGGGCGGAGATCTATTCGCTCGCCAAGGACTTCGGCTTTCACGGGATCGAGGTCCGCGGGCTCGGGGACAGCATATATTCCCCCCGCTCGCCGTTTCTGCCCGAAAATATTGAAGAAACAAAGGCGACGCTCAGGCGGCTCAAGCTCGAGATCTGCTGCTTTTCCTCCGGATGCGCCCTCAGGTTCCCGGAGAGACACGCGGAGAGCATCGAGGAGCTGAAGCGCTACATCAAAACCGCGAGCGCGCTCGACGTGCCGTATGTCCGCGTCCTCGGCGACCTGACAGCCGAGCCGGGTGAGGACTTCCCGGACGAATACGTCATCGAGCCGATGAAAATTCTCGCCCCGATAGCGGAGGCGGCGGGTGTCATGCTGCTTATCGAGACGAACGGCGTCTATTCCGACACCGCGCGCCTTGCGGACGTGCTCGCCCGCATCGGCAGCGACAGCGTCGCCGCGCTCTGGGACTGGAACCACCCGTACCGATTCCGCGGCGAGATGCCGGAGGAGACGATACGCAATCTCGGAGCCTTCATCAAGCACACGCACATCAAGGATTCCGTCGTTGAGGACGGCAAGGTAAAATACCGCCTTGTCGGCGAGGGTGACCTGCCGCCGATGGAGGAATACATGAAGGCGCTCCGCTCGCTCAACTACGAGGGGTATATCTCGCTTGAATGGGTGCGGCAGTATATGCCCGAGCTCTCGGAGGCGGGTATCGTCTTCCCGCACTATATCAACTTCATGTCGCGCTATCTCGGCGTCGGCGAGAGCGTGGAGCGCCTGCACAAGAGCATACGCGGCGACGGCTGGTACGTTTGGGAGAAGAACCGCCTCATAGACTACACGTTCCCGCAGGTGCTCGACAGGATGTGCGAGGAATTTCCCGATCAGTACGCGTTCCGCTACACCGAGTGCGACTACAGTCGCACATACCCCGAGTTCCGCGACGACGTGGACAGATTCGCGCGCGCTCTCATCACGCTCGGCGTCAAGCAGGGGGACCACGTCGCGATCTGGGCGACGAACGTGCCCCAGTGGTACATAACATTCTGGGCGACGGTCAAGATCGGCGCCGTGCTCGTCACTGTCAACACCGCGTATAAGATACACGAGGCGGAATATCTGCTCCGCCAGTCCGACACGCACACGCTCGTCATGACGGACGGCTACAAGGATTCCGACTACGTCGCGATAATAAACGAGCTTATCCCCGAGCTCGGCGAATCGGACGAGGTGCGCCCGATACACAGCCGCAGGCTGCCGTTTCTGCGCAATATCATAACGGTCGAGTCCCGCCGCCGGGGGTGCCTCACGTGGGACGAGGCAAACGCGCTCGCCGAGAACACGCCGATAGAGGCGGTTTACCGCCGCGCGGCGATGATAAACAAACACGACGTCTGCAACATGCAGTACACGAGCGGCACGACCGGCTTCCCGAAGGGCGTCATGCTGACGCATTACAACGTCATCAACAACGGAAAGGCGATCGGCGACTGCATGGACCTCTCGACCGCGGACCGCATGATGATACAGGTGCCGATGTTCCACTGCTTCGGCATGGTGCTCGCGATGACGGCGTCCATGACGCACGGCACGACGATGTCGCCGATAACGGCGTTCTCGCCGCGAAAGGGGCTTGCGTGCATCAACAAGGAAAAAATCACCGCGTTCCATGGCGTCCCGACGATGTTTATCGCGATGCTCGGGCACGAGGACTTCGCGAAGACGGATTTTTCGCACATGCGCACCGGCATCATGGCGGGCTCCCCCTGCCCCATCAAGGTCATGGAGGAGGTCATTGAAAAAATGCACATGAGCGAGATCTGCATCACATACGGGCAGACAGAGGCGTCCCCGGCGACGACGATGTCAAAGATAACGGACCCGATCGACGTTCGCGTCAACACGGTCGGCAGCCCGATATTCGGCGTCGAATGCAAGATCGTCGACCCCGACACGGGCGAGGACTGCCCCGACAACGTCGACGGCGAGTTCGTCGCGAGAGGATATAACATAATGAAGGGCTACTACAAAATGCCGGAAGCGACCGCCGCCGCCATCGACAAGGACGGCTGGCTGCACAGCGGCGACCTGCTGCGGCGCCTGCCGGACGGCAACTTCAAGGTGACGGGACGCATCAAGGACATGATAATCCGCGGCGGCGAGAACATCTACCCGAAGGAGATAGAGGACTTCATCTACACGCACCCGAAGGTTCAGGACGTTCAGGTCATCGGCGTGCCGGATAAGGACTACGGCGAAGAAATAATGGCGTGCGTCATCAAAAAGCCCGGCGTCGAGCTCACCGCCGACGAGATCAAGGACTACGTGAAGACGCATATGGCAAAACATAAGACGCCGAAGTACGTCACCTTCGTCGAAAGCTTCCCCATGAACGCCGCCGGAAAGATACTCAAATACAAAATGCGCGAGGAAGCCAAAAACCTCCCCGAATTCCGCGAAGCCGCCGGGATAGTTACGGCATGATATTTTTTGTGGGAGATGATCCGGGGGGAGGAACCTTTGAAAAGGTTCCTCCCCCCGGTCCCAATGTCATTAAGATAAGCTCACAAAAAAGGAAGGACAGAGCAGCGGGGAAAGCAAAAAGAAAAAATAGATAGGGATAAAAAGGAAAAGCGCGCGACAAAGGAGCGGACAAAAAAGTCCGCAAAAAAGGGATTGCAAAAAACAAGGAATTATGGTAATCTGTAATTGAAACTTGGAGCGGATTTGGAAATCAAATTGCGAGGGTATGAACGACCCGGACGACAAGGCAAGATATTTTTCCGCAGCAAAGTTTCAAGGGAAACAAGGGGCATATTCTTCAAGAAGAACGAGCGGCAAATAAGTACGGCAGCGGAAAAGCAGGGCTTGTAAGGGAGCGATCTGTTTTTCTTATCGACAGTCACGAGCGAGGTGACAAGAGAGACAAAGTTGTACATGATAAGCCTTGCAAAGATCTCAAGAAGGATA
>CANQMS010000026.1 GCA_947624995.1 uncultured Clostridia bacterium | reverse complement strand
AATTCGGCTATCGTTTCTTTGAAGAGATTCTGGATGTCCTCCATACTGCTGATACCCTCTTCCTGCAGCAGCGCGCGTATTTTTTCTCTCCGTGCCGTCTCTTCCGGTGTAAGCTTCTTTCTTCCCATTGCGTTTTCCTCCGTGTTGGTTATTTTATTTTACACCATTCCTGAGGTTTACACAATATTTGGGATGGACTCTCTTGACCGGGTATTTTCAACTGCTTAATCAGAAATCAATCCATTGCATATCCTTTTCAACTTCCCAAAAGGATTTCCCGTTCCATATTTTTGCTTTTTCAAATTCTGCAATGCAATCCGAAATAGACTTCTGAGACGTTGAGAAAATAGTAGAGTTGCGGTTAAGATTGTAGATTTCAAATACCACATTAATAATTTTCCCTTTTTCATCCTTTGTAACCTGACAGCCATTGAAAAAGAATTTTTCGTCGTCATATATTACATAGTGATCTTCATAGGATAATTTATCAACAAAATCCTTCACGTTTCCATCAATCATACCATTTTCGTCCTTTCATATATTTTTTGTATTTTTCAAAAATTTGTCTGTCCAAATACTGTGCACGCCCATGAGCAAAATCCTTGTCGTAATAATGAATGTGAAGTACAGGATCGTAATTTCCCGTTAATCGGGGTTCAGGATGATAGGCAATCTCCATTTTCAGCATATGATCGTCTTTGCCATAAATCCTGAGCATACTCATTGTCCCATCTTTGTGAAGCTTCAAGTACATCTCACTTGAATGCGCTTCGACAGGTAAATCATGTAAACCGGTTCCCGGTATTCCTGTGAGGATTTTTACACCCTCATACTTATCTACAGTCTTATATGTATAGAGAACCGGATTTCCGCTTGCAAAAGTACCTCTTCCGCCCATATCAGCGCACCACCTTTCTCGACGATTGGTAATCCACCGGCATAATATTGCCCTTCATTTCAGAAAAGGGTTTACCGAATACGATAATTTTTTCGGGCTGTAACCGCTCAAGCATTTCATTATAACCGCGCATAAAGCCGATGCGGGATCGCTTGCACCCGATCATGCCCACGGCGACCGTCCCGCTTCGTTCAACGCCGTCAAAACAGAATTCAAAGCTTCGGCTGCCGCTCCAACTTATAGTTGGAACGACAATTCTGCCTTTGCTTTGCCAATATGCACCCACCCAACGATTTTTCGCTACACTTTCAAGTTGCCTCCACAAATCCATGTCAGAATATGTAGAGAAATCCGGAGTAAGCAAAAATGCATATTGAGAATACTTTTTCAGCGAGCGTTCGGGATGATCATATATTCCGCTGAAACGATAATCATCAACGAAAAAATGAACGCCTTTTTTCTTGTTTTCCTCGTTGTCGTTTGCCCTTGTGTCCGAACACGCCACTAATTCGATATCGTCAAAAGGGAGCTTTTGCCTTTTAACAATGGGAATTCCCCATTTTCCTGCTGTTTCGTAAGAGTTCCGCATAAAAAGCGGATCATTACGCATCTGTTTGCTCTGCATTAAGAGTATCACCTTTCCGGGACCGTCTCGGGAGCGGCATGTGGCCCCGCTTTTTGACAAATAATTTACCGTTCCCACTTGATTCTTGCCCCGAAATGTGTTATACTCAAAATACCAAGAACGAGTACGACGGTATTCGGGGAACGGCATCGCTATGACTGCGCCAACAGTTATAACGGTGCTTTTTCCTTATTGAACATAAATCAAAAAGCATCCCTCCTTTCAATTCTGTCACAGCGCGCTTAATAAGTTAATCGTTTTTTTGCAGCGCGCTCTGAAACACCGTAAATCCGCATAATCTCTTCGGCGGTCTTCCCTTCAGTGCTTTCATACGGCATCATGACCTCTCCGGCGAGCGCCATGACAATCCATTCCAAACGCCTATATACTGGCGTTTCCTTTGTCAACCGGCGCGAAAAAATAGGTTTAAAGCCGAGTTTGTCAACAAACGGGTGCATGATCTCGTGAATTATATGCATCCTGTGTCCACCGGTTTTCCTTTCGTATGCACCTTTATACACTGACTCTTTTATTTGAATGAGATAACCGTCATCGCTTTTTTCGCATTGAGCCGGAACATTACCGGGGAGAGCATCGTTATACACCACTTCGTACCTGACGTCCTCAAAGCCTTCAAGTTCAGGAAGTCTGTCAAGAAGTGCCACCGGATCGATCGGTTCATCCTGCGAGAAGCCGCAAATAGATCGAAAAAGTGCTGCATATAAACGAAGCTCGTACCTATTGGTCGGTTTTGTCTCGTAATCCACTATTGATCCTCCTTGTTCAGAAGTTTCATAATAGCCTCTGCGGTGTCTTCATCAAGCCTTTCAAAAGACCTCTGGAATTGAACTGCAAGCCGTCTTTGAGTGTTTGACGCGTGAACAAGATTTAACTTCATTTGAGTCTTGGATGATTCGATGGCGTCAAGTAACTCTGCTTCTTTCTCTTGATCCAGCTTATAATGCTCTACGATCATCGGGACCCACTCTTCCGGAACATTTCTTTTACCGCTTTCAACTGCGGAGACAAAAGGAATCTTTACTCCTAACATTTTTGCGGTGTCTCCCATAACCTCATGCTCTTTTACTCTTAGGACACGCATAAATTCTCCATATTTTGTATATCCCATCTCTTCACTCCTCCTGTTCATACCGATTATATCATGTGTTATCCGAGTTGTCAATACTTTTTTAATCATTTTTTGATTAACTTTTCTAATGCTGCAATATCCGGATGTGATCATCCTTCTAACCCGTTACGCAAACTTTTATTATCAACATGCAAATTTGAAAAACTGTATAATGAAAGTGAGAACACACTTAAATACATCCTGCCCATCCAAGGAGGCATACTCGGCATGAAAATATACATTACCGGCGATACTCATTCCGACTTCGTTCGATTCGGCTCGCAATACTTTGAAGACAAAGAATGTTACGTCATCATATGCGGCGACTTCGGCGGCATATGGGACGGGAGCAATCAGGAGAAATACTGGCTCGACTGGCTTGAAAAGAAGAAGTTCACGGTTCTCTTCGTTGACGGCAACCATGAAAACTTCGATATGTTGAACTCCTTCCCCGTTGAAGAATGGAACGGCGGACGTGTCCATATGATCCGCAAAAACATCATCCACCTGATGCGCGGTCAGGTCTTCACTATCGAGGGAGTGCGCTTTTTCACGTTCGGCGGCGGGCGGTCGCACGATATAGATGCCGGTATTCTTGAACGCAACGATCCCGATTTTGCCGTTAAGAAAAGGAAGCTCGACCGGGAAAGGGCGCTCTACCGGATAAATCACGAATCGTGGTGGAAAGAAGAATTACCGTCTGAGGATGAAATGGCAGAAGGCTTGGAGAATCTTCAAAAGGTCGGCAATCAGGTCGACTTCGTGATCTCGCACAGCGCGCCGTCATCCGTCGTCGATATTTTCAGCCGTGGGTTCTATGAACACGATATTTTGACCGATTACCTCGAAAAAATCAAAGAAAAAATTTCTGTCAAGACATGGTTTTTCGGACACTACCATGAAACGCAGATGATCGGACAGCGCTTTGTCATGCTGTATGAATCCGTAGTTGATCTTGATCAGTTCAAATGACAGCTGACATATCGGGACACGCCAATGTTATAAAAGCAACCGAATCAGATGGAATTTGTATGCATGGTTCAAGCTGTTCATCAACTTTTTCAAACGACTTTCCATAACAAGATGCGGTTTCTATCTATGCAATTATGCGAATAATCCTTGACAGTACCCGCACATTCATTTTATCCCTTCACATAAAGCCAAGCCCCGAGCATGGCATAGTCTGCCTTTGCTCGGGGCTTTGTAATAAACATATCCCAAACGTCGGTTATCTTTTTATGCGTATCACGGTGACGGAATATTTTTGCAGCGTCAGATTGAACTGATTTTTAAAGCCGCCGGCATCCATTGACTTAAGCGTGACCTGTTCACTCTCACCTACGATGTTCTCCGCGTCAAGATTGCTGCCCTTGACTATCTCGACATGGGCGTTGCCTGTTACATCCGCGTTTTTCAGGTCGATCGCGACCGTTTTGCTGCTCGATGTGACATTCACTAATTTGATTATGATATCGCCCGTCTCGTCTGTGCTGACGACCTGGTAAACGTCCGCCTTTTTCTCTGCGGAGGCGTTGAAATCAATATAAAGCTCGTCGTCGATGTAGCATTTGACGTTATTGCCGCTCACGACGACCTTCAGCTGATACGTCTGACCGTTGTTTATGTGTATAGGCTTCGAGGTGACGGCTATCGCGTCGGACTTGACGCCGCCCGACACTCTTTGCAGCGTTGAAACCGAGTTGCTCCAGCCGCCGATGTTCCAGAAATAATTGTTGTCCTTGTCTCCGACAGCGAACGGGATAAGGAACCCTTCGTCCCCGCCCGTTTTCGTCGCCTCTACCGTAAACGTGTAGTCGGTCCATTTTTCGTCACCGAAATATACGGCTGAACCTGTATTGAAATATTTATCAAAATTTGTTGACCTGCTTGACTGAATGAGTCTTCCCTGCCTTACAGCCCAGCTGCCGTCCGATACGCGCTCCCAGTCGCTGTCGAACGTGTCCGTTTCAAAATCCTGCTCGCCGAGGACCTCGCCTGTCTTGTTGTCGACGATCTTTACATTGTCAAAATACGCGGCAGTATTCCATGTTCCGACGCCGACCTTCCCCGTCAATGCCGTGTTGGCGTCTCCGTCATCTCCCGTGAATGTCGTACCGAGAAGTTTTGTTCCGGCATTGTTTGAAAACACGGACTGCACGTAATAGTCTGCCGACCCCTGAGACGTGTGATTGTTGTACCATATGAGGTCGGGCGTCCAGTGATTAGCCGTCGCATTGCCGAACAGCGGGGCATACGCCGCCATGACGACGATATCGCCGTTCCGCTCAAGCCCGGTCATATAAGCCGCCTCGGCAAGCGCGGCGTTCCATTTATTTGACTGAGCCGCATATTCGCCGAGAAATACGGGGATCCGACCGCCGAAAACGGTGTCCGTCAGCGAGTCCCGGCTGTAATTTTCCGGGTCATAATAATTCGTATGCTCGTAAAACCAATCGGGTGTGTTGTAATAGTGATGATCCGTCGCAGCTGTAAAATCGGACAGCGTCTTTGACGGATTTGCGTCGAGCCAGCGCTGCGCCTCGATATAAGACTCTATATATGTCGTGCCGCTGTCCCCGTCGTCAAAGCCGGACGAATACATCAGCTCTATTCCGTCATAAAGGTCGGGATTTTTCTTCTTTGCCTTTTCAAACGCGTCGACAAACGCCTCGTACCGCCTGTAATAGTCATCTCCGACCTGTTCGTTGCCGACGCCTATATAGTGAAGCTCAAACGGTTCCTCGTGTCCCATCGCGATCCGCACGGCTCCCCATGTCGTGTCGGAGCCTCCGCGGCAGAATTCGACAAGATCGAGCAGATCGTCAACATATTTATCGAATGCGCGCGTGCCCGGCTCCGCCCCGTCGGAATGCGAAAGACCGCAGTTCAGAACAGGAACGGCAAGCGAGTCTATATCCTCGCACAGAAGGAAAAATTCATAGAATCCGAGCCCGTAGCTCATATATGACGGCCACGGGTCGTCCGTCAGCGTCACGGGCATCCAGTTGTTCAGCTCCTGCTTGCGCGCGGCAACGTCGCCGTATACGCCGTTGAACAGAAGCGGCTCTCCCCTCTCGTCAACGCCGATCGAGTCTTTCCAGTCGTATGCCCATTCAAGCCGCTGTCCCTCGATAACACATCCCCCGGGGAACCTGACAAACGCCGGGTGCAGCGCCTCAAGCTTTTCAACAAGATCACGGCGCAGACCGTTCTCGCGCCCCTTGTATGTGTCCTTCGGGAAAAGCGACACCATGTCGAACGCGGCGGCTCCCGTGTCGATCGTCACTTCAAGAAGACATCTTATGTTAGACGTTTTTTCCGATTTCAGCGTAAGCGTGTATTTCTCCCACTTGTCCGTAATGTGCTCGATCACGCCCGACGCAACGCTCTTCCTGCCGACAGTTATGTCGACATATACCGGACCCGTGTAACCGTCTATTCCCTTCGCGTAAACAGAGAAAATGTATTCTGCGTCCTCAGTCACAGCCATTCCGTCAAGGAAACCCTCGTTGGCTATGCCGCCTCTTTTGTTTTCCGCGTTTCGGATCACCATGTAATTTGTGTTGTTGATATTGAGCCCGTTGACGCTGTCCCCTACCGTGACCTCCGCCGACACCTTGCCGACGTTTCGCCACCCGTGCTTTTGGTCGTCCTTCGCGATCTCGGTAAACTCAAATGAACGGTTCTTCACCATTTCGGCGTAAAGTCCGCCGTCGGCGGCAAAATTGATGTCCTCAAAGAATATACCGAACAAAAGCTCGCTGATATCGTGTACCTCGTCTTTTGCGTCGACTGAAAGCCGAAAATCGCTTCCGTCCGGATCGTATTCCGACAGCTTATCCCACGCCGGGAGAGGTTCTGCCGGATCGTTTTCCCCGGTCGCCGCGCCCGTCTCGCTGTTCTTCCCGCCGGTGCATGCAGTCGCCATAAGCATCGCAACGCCCAAAAGCAGACTGACAAGCATCAAAATTCTTTTCTTCATTTTTCTCGGTTCCTTTCTTCATTCTTCATATGATCAGATTGACAAGCAATCCCGTCACAAGTGAAAACGCCATGACAAAGGCGAGATACAGCAAAAAGCGTTTCATTCCCAATACGATCTTCAGCGCGCCGAGATTCGTGATCTTGGTCGAGGGACCGGTTATCATAAACGCCGAGGCGCTGCCCATGCTCATGCCCATCGTGAGCCACTCCCGGATCAGCGGGATCGTCCCGCCGCCGCAGGCATAGAGCGGAACGCCTATCGTCGCCGCCATCAGAACGCCGAAGCCCTCGTTCGCCTCACCGAACAGAGCGGCGAATTTGTCCGCAGGGACATATCGCTGAAACAGAGCCGACAGAAGCACACCTACGAGGAACCACAGCCCTGTCGCCTTGATATTCCTGCCGAGATTAAAGAGGAAACGCAGAAACAGGTTCGGGTGTGTGTCGTGGCTCGCACGCGGCTCAAAGCCATCGAAATTGAAAAACGGCTTATCCCGGTAGAAGATATGTACCACGATACCCGCGACGATTCCGCACACCGTACAGGACACGATGCGGATCACAAGCGCCGTCGCGCCTAAAGCGGTAGAATACATGATGAGCTGCGGGTTCAAAAGTACGCTTGACATCATAAACGATGCCAGCCAGTCGTGTCTCATACCGTGCTTTGAAAACGACGCCGCGATCGGGATCGTGCCGTACATGCAAAGCGGGGAGGCAATGCCGAGCAAACTTGCCGGGACGACGCCCCACAGCCCCCACTTCTTATCCCTGATACGGTCGAAGGCTCCGTGTATCGTGTCCTTCGCGAACACCGAAACGAGGGAGCCGACTACCATGCCGAGGATCCAATAACCGGCTATCTGTCGGAGTTGGAGCAGGAAGTAGTACCACACATAGACGAACTCCCGGTGCAGGACCTCCACCGCCTCATTCATCTATGATCTCCAGACTGTAATAACGACTGCCGAGACCGATCTCTGCCGCGTGTTCGAGAGTATGAAGTCCGTTGTGAGATTCAATACGTTTCACGAGCGACGCGCCGTCGCCGTCCTTTTGCGCGTATATCAGGTCAATGCACGCCTGATCGAGCGCGACCGGGTCGGTGGACGCCAAGATGCCGATGTCGTGCATATCCGGCTCGGCGGGATTGCCGTCGCAGTCGCAATCTACGGACAGGCGGTTCATGACGTTGATATATACGATCCGCTCGCCTCCTCCGAGGTAATCGGATACGGATTTGCCCGCCTCCGCCATCGCCTCAAGAAACGCGTCCTGCTCGCCGCCCCACATGCTGCCGCCCGTGCCGCCGCTGTGGATCCATGCCTTTCCCTCGCTTGACGCAAGTCCTATCGAGATATTCTTGATCGCGCCGCCGTAGCCCGCCATCGAATGTCCCTTGAAATGGGAGAGGACAACATAAGAATCGTAATCTCCGAACGCCGCGCCGACATAATTTTCCTTTAAGACAGAGCCGCCGTTTACCTGGAGCGTCATGGAGCCGTTCTCGTCGAGAATTTGGAAATTCGCGATCTCGGTAAAGCCGTGATCCTTCGCCACCTGATAGTGCATCGCCGTCCCGGAGCGGGAGCCGCCGTATGCGGTGTTGCACTCAACTATCGTGCCGCCTATCGACTGTACAAGATCTTTTATAAGCTCGGGGCGCAGATAATTGCTCGCGGGCGGCTCGCCGGTCGACAGCTTGACGGCAACTTTGCCGGTCGGCTCCCATCCGAGCGCTTTGTAAATCGCCATAAGTCCCTCCGGCGAAATATCGGTCGTCATGTAAACGGTCGGGACATCCTGCTCATGATCGGGCTGCGTTTCCGGTGCGTCGCTGTTTTCTCCGCCGCCCGTGCTGCCGGTCGAGCCGTAGTTCTTTTCGGCTGTTGTACCGGACGGATTTACGTTGTACGATGTATGCTCCTGACTTCCGCCGCTGCCCGACGGTTCGCTTTGCGTGCCGCAGCCTGTAAACAGCATTTGCAGGATAAACAGTGCCGCAAACAGAACGATATACGTTTTTTTCATTGTCATGTATTCTCCTTGCCATTGTTTGCCGAAAGCAATTTCGCAGCATTTTCTTTGTAAATTTCGTCTACGAATCCCCGATACTTCTCGTCCGTTTCAAGATGTTTTTTCTTTGCCGTCACCACCTTGCCCGGCGAGTGGGGAAAATCGCTTCCGTAAACGATGTGACTGTCGTCCGCCACCGCCCGCAGCATATCGAGCGCTACCGGTTCGGGGTCGCCCGCGATGTCAAAATACAGGTGCCGAAATTTCTCCGCCGCGTCCACGGTTTCCATCATGCCCATGGAGGCGAGAATGCCGGAAACACCGGTGAACCTCCCGAGCATATACGGGAGGAACGAACCGGTATGCGGTACAACAAACCGTATTTTCGGGAAGCGCGTCATGATACGGTGCGCGATCATGTTTAGGACGGCTCTTGTGGTATCCGCCGGATATTCGTAAAGCGCCGCGACCTTGCCGGTGATGACGTTTTCGGGGCGCTGCCTTGCCCGACATGGGTGAATGATGACGAGCGCGCCGCGGCGGTCAAGTTCCTGCATCAGCGGATCAAAGGAAGGATCGCCCAGATAGACGCCGCTATTGTTCGTCACCACCTTCACACCGACAGTGCCGAGCGTGTCCATCGCGTAAGCCGTCTCCTTTATCGCGCCATCCACACAGGGGAGAGGGAGAACGGCGGCAAAGCCGAATTTCTCCGGATGCTCCGCGCAGAGCTTTGATGTCGATTCATTGATCCGGCGCGCCGAAGCGCAGGACTTTTCATCGTCTCCGTTGTGGATATGCGGCGTGGGGACTGTCAGGACCGTGTAGTCGATCCCGGCTTCCTCCATGAACTCGAGATGCGCGGTTGCGCTCCAGTCAGGCAGAGGAAATCCGTCCTCCGCCATCGGATCAAGCCCTAAAAACTCCATCTCCCGGCGGAACACACCGTCTACCGGGTGCGCATGAAAATCAACCGTTCCGTAATATTTCATGATATTTCTTCACCTCAAAGATAATTTAAAAATTTCGGTCACTTCACGCTTATGACCGCCGACACACCTTCGCCGCAGTCGTTCATCTCAAATACAATGAGCACGCGTCCGTTCCAGTCGTCCGGCGCATAGTCGGAAAGTCTGATCTCAAAAGACGAGAGCTCGACCTCGACAGCGTTTCCGGCAGGCTCGCCCGAACCCCACGGCAGAGCATCGTCGCGCGTACCGTCATATATGCCGCCGTGGAACAGCACGGCGTTTTTATATCCTGACAGAGTTTCAAATTCCACCCGCATACCAAGGAGGCTGTTTTTGCCATTGGCGGCAGGCTCTCCTTCGATATCGAAGGAGACTTTGAGAATATCCGGCAGACCTTCCGCAACAACGCCGACGACGGAATCGGAATCTCCCTCGCTGCCCGAACCGAGACGTGCCGTCCAAGTGTGTTCGTCAAAGTAAGCGTAATTTGACGTTCCGCGGCTGCTGTAATAGTGCTCCCGGCGGATCACGACCGCATCCCCGGGTGCCGACGGCGCAATGTTATCCGCCGCCGAGCCGTCGTTGATCTCGATATACACAACGCCGTTTTTCGCAATATTGCCCGACCAGTCAAACGAGCCGCCCGAATATTCTATCGTTTCGGCAGGGGTGAGGTTCTCGCCTTTTGACGTGCCGTAACCGGAGTATCTTCTGTCGATTCTGTATACCGTAACGGTCCCGGAATCGAACGGCAGCGAAGAAAGCTCCAGATCGAGCGACTGTTCTCTTTTTATATTGTTCCACACAACGAGAGACGCACGGTGCCCGTCGGAGGATGCCATTCCGGACACGCCGCGGGACTTTTCTTTCACTTCACAGCGGTCAGCGGGCATACGTCCGTATATTGCGAACGCGTTGTAAGCGGCCTTTTTGTGTCCCTGCGCGTTTACGACGCCGAGGGCGTCGACGCCGGATTCAAGGAACTGCGCCCACGACACGACCTCTACATCGTTCTGATCCACAAGAAATTCTATCATGCGGAACACTTCCGCGCCCATCTCATAGCTGTCGCACGGACCGCCGTAATTCCATGCCGGGGACGCGATAGTGTTCAGCTCGTTTATGTGTATCGACGTTGTGAGGAATCGGTCGCCCTGCGAGGAGATGTTGCCGCGCAGCGTCGCGAGTTTCTTTTCGAGCTCGACTGTCGTGCCGTAATGATGCATCGAGAAGAAATCGAGCGGCAGATCGTTCTTTTTTACATATGAGAGAAATTCGCGGTATCTGCTGTCGGGATCGAATATCCACGCCGTCGACGGGCCGCCGACGACAGCGTCGGGATTGCCCGCACGTATGCCCTTTACCCCGTATTCGTAGAGCTTGCAGTAATCTTCCCAGCTTCCGGTGTAGAACATGTCTCCGCAATCCGGCTCGTTCCATATCTCGTGATAACCGACGGAAATGCCGTTCTCTCTAAAGTGGACCGCGATCATTTCGAGAGCTTCCGACAACGCGTCAAGATCGCTCGGCTGTGAACGGCAGTCTTTGCTCGTGCCCTGCATCGGGTAGGGACAATAACCGTATGAGAGGTACGGACGTACGTTTTTTGAATTCAGCAGCTCGGTGAAACGGTCGATATCGTCCCATTTATATTTCATGTCCCCGATATCGCCGGTGATAAGATCGTCAAATATCATATCTCCCCGTCCCATTCCGAGCTCAACGCGAAGAGATTCCGCGCGAAGCCCGTCGATCTTGTCAAGATCCTTCGCGGTCCTTGTGATCCCGACAAGCCCGGAATCAAACATGCCGAACTTTTTGACGAGCGGCGCGCCGTCTCTCTTTGAAAAATCTACCGTCATATATTGATCCGCCTTTGGTTCTGATTCTTCCGGATCCGCCGGAAGTGTAGTTTCTTCGCTTTGAGACGCGGTGTTGATGTCCGTCGGCTTACCCGACCCGCAGGAGACACAGCCGAGCGCCGTAACCAACGCGAGCAAAACCGTCCCCGTGCGATACAAGGCTTTGCATTGCTTTTTCACGAAATTCCTCCCTTCCGTGGTTTTACTTTATGTGATTGATTTTGAGCCACGCGTCAATATCGTCGGGCAGGCTGCTGCCGCCGGAATAGTGTACGGACAGCGGCTCGCCCATGACCGCGTCGGGTACAAGCTTTGCGATCGCTGTCAGGCTCTGCCCGAAGCGTCCGCCGCCGTGAGAGCAAAACGGAATTACCGTTTTGCCCGAAAAATCGTATTCCTCAAGGAATGAGGCTATCGGCATCGGTATCGGCGCCCACCAGTTGGGATAACCTAAAATGACCGTGTCGTATTGCTCAAAATTTCCGACTTTGTTTTTGATCTCCGGTCTTGCCTGAATGTTCTGGTCGCGCTGTGCCTCCATGAGTACGGTGTTGTAGTCGCCGGAATACGGCGTCACAAGCTCGATTTCAAAGAGGTCGGCGCCGGTTTGGGACCGGATCTCCTCCGCGATGCCTCTTGTGTTTCCGCCCCACGAGAAAAAAGCGATGAGGATTTTGCCGCCTGTTTCGGTGTTATTCTCCACCCCGGCGCTGACAATGCTGCCAATGCCGCCCGCGGCATTTCTTACGAGCCTGATGCCTAAATTGAAGCTGCCTTTGTCCTCAGGAAGCGCGGCGCGATATGCAGAACGCATATTTTTCGCGAAATCATTCCACCCGCCGCCTCTGTAGACGCGCCGCGTCCCGGTCAGAGGACCGGTGGGATCGCTGACCGACGATGCGTCATATTCGCCGTAGTAGTCCCACACCCATTCGCTGACGTTGCCGTGCATATTGTAAAGTCCCCACGCATTCGGAGAGAAGCTGTCAACGGCGACCGTCGTCTGCCGGTACTGTCCGGGCTTCGTCGTGAGATTTTCCTGCGAAAAATAGTTTTCCTCGATCTCGTAGGGATAATGACCGTAGTAGTTTGATTCCTCCGGGCTTATGGACGTTTCTGTGTTGAACGGCGTCACAGTTCCGGCTCGGCAGGCATATTCCCATTCCGCCTCGGTGGGAAGACGGTACCCGTCGGCGCTCCTGTCCCATGTAACTGTCCCGCCGTCGATCTTATATGCGGGCGTGAGATTTTCTTTCTCGCTGAGCGCGTTGCAGAATGTGACGGCGTCAAGCCACGACACGTTTTCAACAGGCAGGTCGTCCCCGCTGAAATCGGAGGGGTTCCCGCCCGTCACATCCGCGTATTCGCTCTGCCTTACCTCATAGGGACTCATATAGAAATCGCTGACCGTTACGGTGTGCTGTGTCTCATCCGCCGATCGCCACGGCTCATCCTCCGGGCTGCCCATCGTGAAAGTTCCGCCGCGGATCAGAATGAAGCCGTCATCGGCGGTGACAGTCGGACGTTCGGGCTGCCCCGATTGCGGCGGCTGCGATGTGCCGCCTGCGGAGTCTCCCTGCCACGGCTCGCTTTGCGCAGGAATGGTCAAAATGACAGCGACAAGGACGCAGACAAGCGCCGGGACGGTGAAGGATACGGCTTTCAAAATCTGTCCGCCCGACTGTTCCTCTCCGTCTTTCTTCCCGGCACGGCGAAGCAGCTTATTTATGTAATATGCCGCCGCCGCGAACAGACACATGACGGCGACTGTTTCCGCAAAATATACGGCGGCGGATTTCGTCTCGTCGAACATCATGAAATGCACCTGCAGGAACAGATAATCCGCCATATGCTGCGCGATAAATGCATAGATGCCGTATAGAGACACGGCAGCGGCAACAATACGCAACATCCATGTCACGGCGGCGTTCTTTTCTTTTAGGCGGAACAGCTTTCTGAAAAGCGGGAAGAACTGCTCCGCATGCATTCCGAGGTGAGCCGACATGAGGATAAGTCCCCAAAAAGATGCAAACAGATGAAGCCTGCGAGACATTATCATCCCGCCGCTGATGTGCAGAAAGCGGAAGACAAATCCCGACATCATGATACCGCTGACAGAGAGCGCGAGCATATCGAACAGCAGGAGCAGATCGAGAGTTGTGCCGAAGGCACGGGACGGGGTATATTTTCCTTTGTAAAAGCTCCCCCACCAGCCGGGATTCAGAAGATGATGCAGGACAAACAGCACCGTCATGACTGTGCCGAGCCACTCGTGAAGCTCCTGCCCGATGAGAATCTCAGCCATCAAAAGCGGCAGAAGAACGATCATTGCAAGGTCAAGCGTTCTTTTTACGATTTGTTTTGTATGCTTCATTTCCGGTCTCCTTCCCGCCACCGCGGCATCTTTATGGGGAAATGTCCTGCGGCGGCGGAGCCGTCACAGGACATAATTTTTTATTTTATTCCAAGCCCGTTTGCCCACGCCATCACATCCTCAGCGGATGCTCCTGCGGAAAAGCGCTGCCCTTTGAGCCATGTGGCGCCGCTTGCAGCCGAGCGCAGCGCATTATCGCTGCTGCCGAAGCCGCTGCTCGCGGAGGTGCAGAACGCGGCGAGCGTCTTGCCTGAGAAGTCATAGCTCTCGATGAACGTGCTCATGATGCGCGGAGCTTCGCCCCACCAAATCGGATAGCCGATGAATACGACGTCGTACTGATCCATATTCTCAACCGAGCCGGAGATCGCGGGACGGGCGGACGGATCGTCCATTTCAACCGACGAACGGCTCTGCGAGTTGCCGTAGTCTAGGTCTGCCGACGTATAGGGCACTTCCGGGATGATCTCGTAGAGATCGGCGCCGAGCCCGTCGGCTAATTTCTGCGCTATACCCTCGGTATTGTTCGTGGCGGAGAAATACGCAACGAGAATTTTGCCGTCCTCCGTGTCGCCGTCATCGCCGTCATTTCCGTGGACGGAGCTGTCGGAATTTGAACCCGACGTATTTTCCGGGCGCTTGTTCCCGCTTCCCGCATCGGAAGACGTGCCTTGCGCGGATCCTGTATTCCCGCCATTGCCGATCGGCTCGTTCCCGCCGACACATGCGGCGAGGGACAGCGCCATTGCAAACGCCAATATGAACGACGTGATCCTTTTCATTTTCATTTCAAACCTCCGTACTCTTTATCGTCTACCGGTTCCAGCCACTCGTTGGAACCACCCTCTCCGGGCACCTCTATCGCCAGATGTGAAAACCAGCTGTCAGGTGCTGCGCCGTGCCAGTGCTTGACGCCAGCGGGAATATTGACGCAGTCGCCGGGCTTCATTTCGATTGCTTCTTTGCCCCACTCTTGGTAATACCCGCGCCCGCCGACGCAGACGAGGATCTGCCCGCCGCCTTTATCTGCGTGATGAATGTGCCAGTTGTTGCGGCAGCCCGGCTCAAACGTCACGTTGAAGATACCGACTTGCTCTTTTGATACGGGCGCCAGGTAGCTCTGCCCGGAGAAATACTGCTTGAAGCCGTCGTTCGGCGCGCCTAAGGGGAATAAGATCGTGTTCTGATATTTGTCCTTCTCCGTCAGCTCCGGCTCCGTTTCGTTCCAAACGTCTTTTGCCAAGCGGAATACCGCCCACGCCTTCGGCCAGCCGACGTAGAAACCGACATGCGTCACTATCGCGGCGATCTCCGCCCTTGTCACGCCGTGAGCTTTGGCATTTTCGAGGTGATACGTCAGCGAAGAATCCGTGATTCCGGACGACATAAGCGCCACGACGGTGATGATGCAGCGCGTTTTCAGGTCGATGCTCTGACTATTCCAGTTCTCGCCGAATAGAATGTCGTCGTTGTAGTGCGCGAAATCCGGCGCGAAGTCGCCGAGCTGTGCTCTGCCTGCGGTCTGTGTGATTTTTCCCATTTTATTTTTTCCTCCCGAATTTGAATTTCAAGAATTTGAATCTCAGACTACGTTTCCGGCTTTCTGTTTGCCGTTCTGCGCCATCACGCCGACGAGGGCGTGCGGCACATATAATTCTTCAAGATAGTCGATCTCGTCCTGCGTCAGTTCAAGCTCGACCGCCTTCGCCGCGCCGTCAACGTGCGAAAGCTTCGTCGCACCGACAACGGGAGCGGTCACCTTCGTGAGCAGCCACGCAAGGGAGATCTCCGTCATAGAGACGCCGCGATCATCCGCGAGCTCCGCGACGCGGGCGATGATCTTGCCGTCCGCCTCGGCTGTCGCGTCGTATTTGAATTTCGCGTAGGCGTCCTGCTCCAAACGCTTCGATGTCTCGCCGGGGCGCTTTGAGAGCCGTCCCCCAGCAAGCGCGCTGTACGGCGTCATCGCGATGTTCTGATCTTTGCAGAACGGCGCCATCTCCCGTTCTTCCTCGCGAGCAATCAAGTTGTAATGTCCCTGTACGGACACGAATTCAGTGAGTCCATGTTCGCGGGCGTAAAAATTCGCCTTTGCAAGCTGCCACGCGAAACAGTTTGAAATGCCAATGTACCTTGCCTTCCCCGCCTTGACCGCATTGTGCAGCCCCTCCATGATCTCCTCCATCGGCGTGTGGTAGTCCCACATGTGATAGATGTAGAGATCAACGTAATCCGTGCCGAGATTGCGGAGGCTCTGATCAAGGTAATTCTCGATATGCTTTTGTCCGCTGACGCCCGCGTCGATCTCGTCCTGCGTCCGCGGCGTGAACTTCGTAGCGATAACGTAATCGTCCCGCTTTGCACAGTCCCGCAGCGCACGTCCAACATATTGCTCGCTCGTGCCGTTCTGATACGCGATCGCGGTATCGTAAAAGTTGATGCCGAGATCGAGACCGTGTTTTATGATCCCGCGCGTCTCGACCTCATTCACCGTCCAGCTGTGCTGTCCCGTCGCGGCGTTGCCGAAGCCCATGCACCCCATGCAGATGCGGGAGACGGTCAGCTCTGTCTTGCCTAATTTCGTGTACTTCATTTTCATTCCCCCAAAAGCCTTTTCACGCAGTTATACGTGAGTTCATATATCGACATAAACACATAGTTGACGCCCGCCTCTTCCATAGCCGTCCGCTGCTTTTCGGTGACGTAGGTGTAAGGATAGATGCCGAACATGAACGGGAAAAACGTGTAGATAAAATCCTGTTTTTCGGAGACTGTCATCTCCGGAAAATATTTGTCGAGACATTTCCCGACCGTTCGTATGGACTCGCCGTAAGCGACCTTGAAATATCTCAGATGCTCCGGACGGCTTCCGGTCTCCATGTCGTAGTGGTTCATTGACATGATCTTTAAAAGCAGCGCCCTCGCCTCGAGCGAGTGCGCGAGCATCGACGCAAATTCATCCTTCGTCATTTTTTCGACCTGCTCCGTCGTCCTTTTGAGCGAGTCGATCCACAGTTCATATTCGCGTTTCAAAAGTGCTAAGAAAATTTCCTCTTTCGTCGCGAAATAGTTGTAGATCGAGGTGCGCGTGAAGCTCGTCGCGTTCCCGATGTCTTTGAGAGTGATCTCTTTGAAGCTTTTTGTCTGATAGAGTTTCTCGCAGGCGTTGATTATCTCTTCCCTGCGCGCCTCCGTCAGCTCCGGCGATCCTTTAGGCATGGGTGGATTCCTCACTTTCTATCTGCATGGAATTGATATATTTTTTGAAATGTATCACGAAAATGATTCTGACACCGTGTCAGCATAGTTAGTATATCACTATTCTGACGCGGTGTCAATATGGCTTTGAGAAATATTGAAAATTCTTTTTGGCAAGGGCGAACGCGGCGACTGATGAATTAGTTGATCTGCTTTGTCAGCACACCGTGAGGGCTTTTTGTTGTAACATTTGAACTGAAAATGTCCCTCAAAGGTGCGGACTTTTTTGCCTCCGTTCTCCGTTTGATCTGTCCATGCTTTGAAATATTCTCGGAAATCTAATATAATTTCGCAAAGGCATTTTCCGTATATATTTCATCTAACTCTTTTTTTCTTTCAAGTATGTAACGATACAATGATCGGCGTTTTTGTCTTGCGGATGTGCGATGTCCGACGTACGTATCAAGTCATCTGTACCGGTGATACGAGGCAGATAATATTTTCCGCGCAAAGATGATCATAGCACAAATTTCACCCTGCTGATCAGTGATGCACAAAATGCTTGGAAAATTTCAAATACAGATTGACAAGTTGCACAATCCGAGAGTATAATCAAAAGCAGAGGCAGGGAGAAAAGCGCTGATTTTTCAGATAAACGCGAGTAATTTTTACTGCCGCCGCAAAAAAAACTGGGAGATCCGGGATGAAAAAAGGAAAATTCAAACAGATATTGGCACTTGTACTGACCGCGGCAACGGTGACCGCTCCCTTGTTAGGCTGCCAGAACGGCGGCGAACAAAAGGAGTCTGAAAATACCGCGGAGTCAACGGAGCCTGCGACGGACGGTGAGACTGCTCCGTCCGAGGAGCCGACGGTTTCGGGGACGGAGCCGGTCCTTGTCTATGATTTTGAATCCGTTGACGGCGTCACCGTAAAGAATACGGGCAGCGGCGACGATACATCTTCCGACGGCAAGCTGTGCGGGAAGGCACGGATCGGTACGGCGGCGAGCGCCGGCGTACCGGGCGCCGATGCGAACGGTCACGTCCTCGTGCTTGACGGCAGCGCCAATACGTATTTCGAGTTTCCGCAGGGCTTTTTCGACGGGCGCAATAAGATGACGATCACGATGGACGTCAAGTCTGACAGCGCCGACGGCAACTTCTTCACGTTCACTTACGGAAAGTCCGATGCGATCTACGACTTTTTGCGGATCAGGGGCAGCAGCATTTATAATGCGATCACGAACAACAGCTGGGGCGCGGAAACGAGCATATCCAGCAGCCGCGGTGCCGACGTCGGCGTATGGCAGAATGTTGCGCTCGTTATCAACGGTAGAAATCGGGAGCTGTATGTAGACGGTATACTCAGGGCGAGCGGTCAGGTGGCGCTTCAAACGGGCAGCCTCGGCAAAGATCTTCTGGCATATCTCGGCAAGTCGTTTTATTCCGGAGACAGCTATTTCAAGGGCGCCTTTGACAATGTCAAGGTTTATGACCGCGTCCTGACAAAAGCGGAAATAAGGTCCGCACTGAATATGAACGGCGAGGCTATTTACGACATCACCTCAAAGAAGAGCCAGTTCACATGGACGCTCGATGAAGAAAACAAAGAGATCGTATTCTGCTTCCTGAAAAACGGAAATTCGAAGGATATGGCGAACGTGGATCTGATCTTTGACCTCGGCGCTGACGCCTCGATCAAGGATCTCAAGGACACGTACGACCTCACGAAAGAAAATGAGATCACGCTGACTTATGAGGGGAAAGAGACCGTATACAAGCTGATCGCCAAAATCGGTGTGAACCCCGTCCTGAACGGTGAGTTTGCCGATCCCGATATAGACCGTTTCAACGGCAAATATTATATCTACCCGACGACGGACGGATTTGCCGGCTGGAGCGGATATCAGTTCCACTGCTTCTCCTCCGACGATATGATAAACTGGAAGGATGAAGGCATCATCCTTGACGTGCGCAACAACGACGTTGATGCGGAGGATAACGCGAACGGCAAACCGGGCGTTCCGTGGGCGACGGGCAGCGCCTGGGCGCCGACGATCGAGGAGAAGAACGGGAAATACTACTTCTATTTCTGCGCTAAGCGCAGCGACGGCGTTTCCTGCATCGGCGCGGCGGTCGCGGATTCACCGACGGGTCCGTTCAGGGCGATGGATGAGCCGCTCCTGACCCCGGAGATCTGCGCGAAAGAGGCAAATATCAACGGCGGGCAGACGATCGACCCCTCCATCTATACGGAGGACGGTGTATCGTATATGCTGTTCGGGAACGGTTACGGCGCGATAGTTCAGCTCGGCGACGATATGACCTCGATCGTCCCCGGGACGATGCACAGATACAGCGGCACGACCGACCTGAGAGAGTCGATCACCGTCGTGAAGCGAAACGGCGTGTACCATTTTACATGGTCATGCGACGATACGGGCAGCGAGAACTACCATGTAAATTACGGTACTTCGAGCAGCCTCTACGGGACGATCTCCTATAAGGGGACGATACTTTCGAAGGAGCCGGAAGCCGGCATTCTCGGGACGGGACACCATTCGATCCTGTATATACCGGAGACGGACGAGTACTTTATCTGCTATCACCGCTTTGTAACGCCTGTCGACCGCTATCCGGGCGATCACGGCGTTCACAGAGAAACGTGCATCGACCGCCTCACATTTGACAGCGAGACCGGTCTCATGAACCGCGTGATCCCGACTCATTCGAGCATTCTTGAGTGACGGATAGTACAATATTAAGCGGGGGAAGAGAAACTCTTATAAGAGTCTCTCTTCCCCCGCGCCCCTTTTGTTTCAGAATTTTTTATAACCGGGAGCCGCGATGTTTTCCCGGCGCGTGACCTCATTTTAACAGCTCGTCGGACAGGCGGACGATCTCGGGGGCGAATTTTTCGCGACGGCGGCGAAGGATATGCTTATATATCGGGTACGCGGCAACTGCGACGGCGATGCCGACGACGCCGACGGCGATCCCCGGGATGAAAAATTTCTCCCAGCCGGGGAGCATCACGCAGCACATCCCGACGCCCATGAGCAGCGCGCCCAAAATTCCGACGGGCAGCGAGACGGCGGACGCGCCTCTCGATACCTTTGCGTCAAGCCTCTGAAGACGGTGTGCGGGCGTTTCTTCCCTGTCCGCGCGGACGTACTTCTCCCTTATCTGCCTGATCTCCTCCTGCTCCTTCGCCGAATACGTGTAGGTGAAGGTCCCCTTTGTTTCGTTTGTGTTTTCCATTGTAAATATTCCCCTTTCACGGTACTGCCGATATTATAATGCAGCCGTGTTTTCGAAACATTTACGTTATGTTTGAGTTTTATTAAATTTTGTTTTTTTCAGCTCACGCCCGGAGCGCACGATCATGTATATTGCCATGCCGATGACCGCCGTGCAGACGGCGCCGCCCGTCGCCGACGTCATGGCGACGCGGAACGCGCCGTCGTCGCCGCCGCCGAACCGGGAGATCATCGCCGTCTCGAGCGACAGCATCGACACCATCGCGGCGACGAGATTTATCGCCTTAGACGCGGACAGTATGGGGCTCTTGTGCCGCCGCGTCCGCACGATGCTGACTGTCGCGGTTATTACGGCGTAAAACGAATACGCCGCCATCGCGTATATCAAGACCCCCGGATAGTCGAACCCGCGCTCGTTTTTTACCATGAATATGACTATCCCGGCGAGCGCCTGATTCATCAAAAGAAGCATAAAGCCGCACAGCCTGTACCTCTTCAGCTCCGCCGCCATGTCCCGCGCGTTCACGCGCCGGGCGATGAGCAGCCGCATAACTGCGAGCAGCGCGTAATAAACGGCGAGCGAAACGAACCACACCGAGCGGTAAACGATCCCCGACACGAGCTTGATAACGATATACGCCGCGTTTATTATCATCCCCTGATAGAGTGAGACGCCCGCGCGGAAACGGATATCCGTCATGAACCGCGAGCCTAGCCTCGTTCCGGCGAGCCTTTTCACTATCGGATGGTCCGCGGCGTATTTTTTTACCCTGCCCGCAGCCGGTCCGATATATGTGATCCCCGTCGCCGAAACGGTGAGCGCGTATGCGGACGCGAGATAGGATGCGTACCGCAGGACCGGATTTTGCACGTCGAACGCGAACACGATTATCACGAACGCAAAGCCGAAGACCGAGACGAGCACCGTCCAAAGCGGGGGCAGGCAGAAGATTTTTTTAAGTATCGCCGAGAGCTTTTTCATCCGCCGCCATCCTTATCTTCACCGTAAACGTGCTGCCGCGCCCGACCTCGCTTTCGACCGAGATCTCGCCGCCGACGATATCCGCGACCCGCTTTACGAGCGCGAGCCCAAGCCCGTTTCCCTGCGTTCTGTGCGACGTGTCGCCCTGATAAAACTTTTCGAATATATGCTCCCCGACCTCCGCCGGGATGCCGATGCCCGTATCGGCGACCTTCACGACCGCGTCCTCCCCCTCCGCCTTGAGCGAAACGGACACGCGCCCGCCCGGCTCCGTGAATTTAAACGCGTTTGAAAAAAGGTTGTTCCACACGAGCGACAAGAGCTCCGAGTCCGATTCGACGAGGACGCCGTCGTCGATATCCGCCGCGATTTCGATGCCCTTCCCCTCCCATACGTCTTCAAAGCCGAGCAGGCATGACGCGAGCTGCTCCCCGAGATCGTATTTTTTCGCGTCCGGATATATGCGCTGGTTCTCGAGGCGGTTCAGCTTGAGGATATTTGTAATGAGGTCGGCGAGGCGGCGGGACTGTTCCGTTATCGCCCCCGCGTATTCGAGGCGCTCCTCCTCCGTCACAGACGGGGCGGCGAGCATCCTGCCGTAATTTTGTATGACCGAGAGCGGCGTTTTCAGCTCGTGCGACACGTTCGCGATAAAGTCGGAGCGGAGCGTTTCGACGCCGGAGAGCTCCGACGCCATCGTATTGAAGCAGTTTATTATCTCGTCAAATCCGTCCGAGGCGCCCTTTGACGCGGCGGGGCTTATCCTCGCCGAAAAATCCCCGCGCATCAGCCTGCGCGCCGCCTCAACGACGGCGCGCACCGGTCTGTCCACCATGATCCTGCGGCGCAAAACGTCCACGCCCGTGCAGATCAGCGCGAGAAATATCGCGTTCCCGAACGTCGCGAGCGCGGCGGCAAACAGATTTTCCCGCGTGAACACGACGCCGGACGCCTCGGCAAAATAATTCAGGAACAAGAGCATCGACGAGGTGATGACAAACGACATCAGCACAAAAAACGCGATAAAATAGCTCCACGCGGGGTGCCTTTTCTTTTTTGTCATTGTTGTCATTTTATCACCGCCTTGTAGCCGAGCCCGTGAACGGTTTTGATCTCGAATTCTTCCGCCCCCTCGAATTTGCCGCGCAGCTTTGTCATATAGACGTCGACGGCGCGCGGCGCCGTGTTCGTCTCCGCGTCCCAGAACTCGTCCATGAGCTGCATGCGCGTGAACGTCTTCCCGGGGTATGACAGGAGCTTATACAGTATATTGAACTCCCGCGCCGTCAGCGGGATCTCTTCCCCGCCGCGGCTCGCCGTGCGCTCGTCCATGTCGAGCACGAGCGCCCCGATCTCGATCTTGTGCGACGAGGCGATCTTCGCCCGGCGCAAAAGCGCGCCGATGCGCAGAAAAAGCTCGTCAAGGTCGATGGGCTTGACCATATAGTCGTCGATGCCGATCCTGTAGCCGCGCTGCTTTGAGGCAAAGTCGTCGCGTGCGGTCATGAACAGTATCGGGATATTTTCGTCAAGCGCGCGCACCGTCTTCGCGAATTCGTAGCCGTCGACCTCCGGCATCATGATGTCGGAGATTATAAGGTCAAACGTGTCCTTATACATCGCGTCGTATGCCTCGTTCGCGCCGAGGCAGCCGACCGCCTCATATCCGTTTCCGTTGAGGAATGACGCGACCGTGCGGCAGAGGTCGCGGTCGTCCTCGACGACGAGTATTTTAAACATAAGTGCCTCCGAATTGCGGGTTTAACATTATAAGTATACCATAGAATTGTTAAAGTTTTGTTTCCGTTTCGGACTTTTTTCGAAAAAAACTGCGGCGCGCGGCGGGTTGACAGCCGCACTCCGCGCTGATATAATAAAAAGCGCGTATTTTTCGCTGTTTAAATACAATTGCGGAGGCAAATATATGACGCTCTACGTCGTCCGCCACGGGTGGACCGAATACAACGAAAAGCGGCTCTTCTGCGGCCGCTCCGATATACCGCTCGCCGCGGAGGGCGAGGCGCAGCTCCCGGCGCTCCGGGACGCGGCGAGCACGCTCGGGCTCGCCGCCGTCTATTCTTCCCCGCTCCGCCGCGCGCTCGTGACGGCAAGCGCCGTTGCCGAGGGAGCGGGGCTCCCCGTCCTCACCGACGGTCGCCTTGTCGAGCGCGACTTCGGCGAATTTGAGGGCACAAACTTTGACGCCGGGGGCGATATGCTCTACCGCGGGAACTTCGCCTGCCGCTACCCCGGCGGTGAATCCAATTTCGACGTCGTCGCGCGCGTCTATCCGTTTCTCGACGAGCTGAGGGAAAAATACATTGGAAAGAACGTCGCCATCGTCACCCACGGCTTTGTCTGCTCCGTCATCCGCACGTACTGCGAGGACGTCACGGACCGGGAGCTCTACACGTTTTTCCATCCGAACGGCGAGATCATACGGTACGAGGTGGGGAGCCGCAAATAGCGCCTCCGACAAAAGATTTTTCTTTTGGCATTGCTTTATCTTTGCAACAATAGTATAATATTATCCGTAACCGCTGATTTTTATCGAGGAAGACGAGTAAAAGATGGAAAACCGCCGCGTGATGCTGCTGTCGGAATATATCTCATGTCTCCGCGAAAAGGGACTGCTCCTCTCCTGCCCGGACGCTTATGAGGACAAGCATGTCCTGTGCCTCACCGCGGACAACAGGGAGGCGGAGGCAGGGGCGCTCTTCGTCTGCAAGGGCGCCCATTTCAGAGAGGAATACCTCGCCGACGCGTGCAGGCGCGGCGCCGTCGCATACGTTTCGGAGCGGCGCTACGGCGAGGCGTGCCCGGCGATAATCGTTTCGGACATACGCCGCGCGATGGCGTACCTTGCGGTCATGTTCTTTGACAACGCCCCCTCCCGGCTCACGACGGTCGGAATCACGGGGACAAAGGGCAAGAGCACGACGGCGTATTACATAAAGGCGATCCTCGACGCTTACCTCGGGCGCGAGTGCGCCATTCTCTCCTCCATCGACAACTATGACGGCGTCGTCCGCGAGGAATCGCACTTAACGACGCCCGAACCGATAGACCTCCACCGCCACTTTGATAACGCCGTCAGGAGCGGCATATCCCACCTCGTCATGGAGGTCTCGAGCCAGGCGCTCAAATACGACCGCGTCTTCGGCTTTACGCTCGACGTCGCCTGCTTCAACAACATCGGCATCGACCACATCAGCCCGATAGAGCACGCCGACTTCGAGGACTACTTCACCTCAAAGCTGAAAATATTCGACATTTGTAAAACCGCCTGCATCAATACCGCCTCCGACCACGCCGACAGAATACGGGCGGCGGCAGACGCGAGCGGCTGCCGCGTCGTCACGTTCGGGTACGGACCGGAGGACGATATTTACTGCCGCAGCATCAGCGAGCGGGAGGACGGGACGTACTTCACCGTCCGCACGCCCGATTTCGAGCGCGAGCTCGTCATCACGATGCCGGGGCGCTTTAATGTTGAAAACGCACTCTCCGCCATCGCCGCCTGCACGGTGCTCGGCGTCCCGGAAGAGTATATCGCGCGTGCGCTCAAATGTGCGCGCGCGCCCGGGCGCATGGAGCTCTACTCAAGCGAGGACGGGCGCGTCGCCGTCATCGTCGACTACGCGCACAACGAGCTGAGCTTCCGCGCGCTCTATGACGCGGTCGCCTCCCGCTATCCGGGGCGGCATGTGACGACCGTGTTCGGCTGCCCGGGCGGAAAGGCGCAGCTCCGCCGCCACGACCTCGGTTCCGTCGCCGGGGAGCGCTCCGACCGTGTCATCATCACCGAGGAGGACTCGGGCGAGGAGCCGTTCGCCGACATCGCCGCCGACATCGCCTCATATCTCGAGGCGGCTGGGTGCAGCTATGACATAGTCGAGGATCGGGGGGACGCCATCCGCCGGGCAATAACGGAGCGCGGCGGCGACCGCGTCATCCTCATCACGGGCAAAGGACGCGAGACGCGCCAAAAGCGCGGCACGCAGTATATAGACACGCCGTCCGACGTTATGTACGCGGAAAAATATCTCGCCGAGTATGACGCGTCGGTCAAGGCGGCGTTCTGATTCTTGAAAGGACATTTAAAGTATGTGTGGTTTTGCGGGTTTTTCCGGCAGCGGGGATTATGACCGCGCCGCAGTCGCCGCCGAGATGGGCAAAACGATCGCCCACAGGGGTCCCGACAGTGACGACGTTTTCTGCGACGAATATGTCGCTTTCGCGTTCCGCCGCCTCTCCATCATCGACCTTGCGGGCGGCGACCAGCCCATGCACTCGCACGACGGGCGCTATGTCATCGTCTTCAACGGCGAGATATACAACTATCGAGAGCTCCGGGCGGACCTCATCCGCGACTTCGGCTCCGTCTTTGACACGGACAGCGACACCGAGGTCATCATCGAGACGTATGCCCATTACGGGACTGAAACTGCCTCCCGCCTGCGCGGCATGTTCGCGTTCGTCATCTATGACAAGAAGACGCACGCGCTCTACGGCGCGCGCGACCGGTTCGGCATAAAGCCGTTTTATTACACGACCGACGGCGGTCACTTCATCTTCGGCTCCGAGATCAAGAGCTTTCTCCCCCATCCGTGCTTTAAAAAGGAGCTCGAACCGGACGTTTTAAAGCTCTATCTCGAATTCCAGTATTCCCCGCTCGAAAAGACTATCTTCAAGGGCGTCAAAAAGCTTTTGCCCGGGACGTTTTTCACGTATTCGGACGGCGCGCTGCACACCGAGCGGTACTTCGACCCGACATTTGACCCGAAGGCGCGCACATTTGAGGACGCCGTCAAGCTCATTGACGAAACGGTGCTTTCCTCCGTCGAATATCATCAGATCGCGGACGTTGAGGTCGGTTCGTTCCTCTCCGGCGGCGTCGATTCGAGCTATGTCGCCTCGGTCGCCGAACCGATGAAGACGTATTCGGTCGGATTCGAGATCGGCGGCTTTGACGAAACGGAGCTCGCGCGCGAGCTCTCGGACAAGCTCGGGACGACGAACCGGAAAAAGGA
>CANQMS010000025.1 GCA_947624995.1 uncultured Clostridia bacterium | reverse complement strand
ACTTCGGAAATTCGGATGCATCGGTACCGTTTATTCTCTTAGGGGATTGTTAGACTGCACTTTTCTTGACAATTCCAGTTCGTGCGTCGACGCGAAACGTTCGTGCTGAGGCTGGACGCTGCCGCGCCGACAGCGACCGGGCGAGAGGGCGATCTGTACCTATGCCCTCGGGCGTACAGCGGCGCTTGTCGGTTGTGAAGCAAAATTGTATCTTCGTATGTGCGAACAGCCCCTCTGGCTTTTCCTATTGAACGCTGACGCGCCGACAGCTCCCGGAGGGGAGTGCTGTGTACCTACGCGCTTGACCGAAAGTTGTAACATTACGGACAAGCGGTTAGGGATGAGGAAATCGTTCGCAGGCAAGCGGTTAGAATAAAACAAGTCGTTTTATATACGCTGTCGGTCCGGCGGACAGATTGAAACATACGTTTCACGGACGCTGTCAACCGCGGCAGCGTTCAAAAGGATAATAAAAAAAGTGCTGTTCGCACTTTCGAAGAGACAATTTTGGGTGCAAAAAATAGAAGACGCTGTCGGTCAAGCGCTTAGGTGCGGGCAAACGCCCGCACGGGCGCTGTCGGCGCGTCAGCGTTCAGCCGCAGCACGAACGATTCGCGTCGACGCACGAACCGGGGAGAGAGAAATATCGGCTTCGCTCCGCATCTTAAAGGACGCACCCATGGGGAATTCACAAGGGGGGATACCCCCCTTGTGCCATGGGTGGATTGTTAAGGAGGGACCTCGGGGGGTCCATCCTTAACGAACTTCTTCAGCTTTGAAGCAAGGAATATAAAGAAGATCAGGATAAAAAAGACAAAAGCCATGGGTGGATTGTTAAGTGAGGGAGGCGTCTGCTTCGCAGCCGCGAGAGGGTCCATCCTTAACGAACTTCTCCCGCTTTGAAGCAAGGAAAATAAAATGGTATAGGCAAAAACCGCCGAGGATAAAAGCCGTGACGTCAGCTTCCGCTCCGCCAACGCTCGGCGCCTCCTTTGCGCAAAGGGAGGCTTATTTCGCCGGGTGCGCTCGGCACTTCCGAGATTTTTTCGCTTACTGCGCCTCGCACGATTCGGTTCCCTGCGGCGTCGCGGAAAAAACAAAAACAGCTTCATCCCTCCCCGGCGAGGGGAGAACACTCAATATACGGTGACATCCTGACAAACGCCGAAGCGGGGAGCGGGGGTGCGAACCCCAGCGTATATATCGCATCCGTGCGTGCCTCCAGCGCCGCCGCTGCGCGCGCGTCTGCGGGCAGCTTATCCGCATCCGCGGGCTTCGTCAGCACAGGCAGCTCCCCCCGGTAGCCGTGCAGGACGGAGATGCCGACACCGTTCGCGGCGAGGAGCTGCGTGTACACCGGAAATCCACCCACCTTCGGCACGCCGACCGCCGCCATCAGCGCCGCGCGGCGCAGGCGCGCATTTGTATACTGCTTTGTCGCCGCGAGGGCGATCATCCCGTCATACGTTCCGCCGTCCGCGGCGGCGCGGACGATGCGCCTGCCGACGCCGCCGCCGCACTCGGCGCAGCCGTCCGCAGCCTCGGGATCCGCGAGGCGCAGGGCGCCGTGTATCGCCGCACAGATGCGCCCGCCGTCCGGCAGCCCGCGTGGGCACGACGATAAGATCTCCCGCACGCACCCCGGAACAAACTCCCACGCGGACGCGTCCCCTCCCGAGAGCGCGCGGCGGATGTACGACGCGGACGCGATGCCGTTCGCGGGACCTCCGCCGTGCCCGGCGCCGATGCGGCGCACCGCGAACGGCTCAATCGCGGCGCCGGACAGCTCGACGGCGCGGATGTACTCGACGCCGAGCGCGTCGTTCGCGCCGTCGAGGATGCGCGCCTCATCCTCGCCCCAGAGCGACGCATATACGGCGCGCATATCGCGCGCATTGTGCCCGCCGTTCGCCGCGGCGTGAAGGCGGGAGCGGTATTCCTCCGTCGAGGTGCGCCGCGCCGCCGCCGCGACAGCCTCCGTGTCCCCGGATTCGCTGCCGAACACGAGCACGTGGCGCGACCCGGAATACGACTTTGCAAACGCGGCGGCGACGCCTACGCCGCCGCGCGCGAAATTTTCCGCCGACGACGACGAGAACGGGAACGGCAGCGACAGAACGAGGTCGCACCCGATCGAAAGCGCCGCGCGGGCGCGCGCGAATTTATCCGCAAACGCGGGCTCGCCGCGCTCGGTGAAGTGCCCGCTCATCACGGCGACGACCGCCGCCCCCGGGAACGCGCGCCTCGCTTCGGAGACGAGATACGCGTGCCCCTTGTGCGGCGGATCGAATTCGGCAATAATATAAACAAAATCCGGCATAATATTTCCGCTTCTGCTTGACCTTTCCGCATCTCTTATAGTATAATGATATATGCTTCGTGCCGGTTTGTCAAACATAAAATCGCGCACAACGTCAAAAACATCAAAACAGAGGTATAAAATGAAGGTACTTGTTGTCAACGCCGGAAGCTCCTCGCTCAAATATCAGCTTCTCGAAACAAAAAGCGGAGACGTCCTCGCAAAGGGCATCTGCGAGCGCATCGGCATCGGCGACCCGGTCGGGTCGGAAGGAAAGATCGAGCACAAGGTCAACGGCGAAAAGCATGTCGCGCAGTACAGCCTGCCGGACCACGCGGTCGCGATGAAGATCGTCATCGACTATTTGACGAACCCCGAGTTCGGCTGCATCAAGGATATGGATGAGATCGAGGCGGTCGGTCACAGAGTCGTCCACGGCGGACCGTACTTCTTCGACAGCGTCCTGCTCAACGACGAGGTGATGGAAAAGCTCCGTCTCTGCTACGATTTCGCGCCGCTGCACACGGGCGCGCACATCATGGGGCTCGAGGGCTGCCTCGCCGTCATGCCGCACAAGCCGCAGGTGCTCGTCTTTGACACCGCGTTCCATCAGACAATGCCGGAAAAGGCATATATGTTCGGCTTCTCCTACGATATGTACGAGAAATACAGCCTCCGCAAATACGGCGCGCACGGCACGTCTCACCGCTTCGTCGCGAACGAGATGGCAAAGATACTCGGCAAACCGATCGAAGAGCTGAAGATCGTCACGTGCCACATCGGAAACGGCGCGTCCGTTTCCGCTGTCGACGGCGGCAAGTGCGTCGACACGAGCATGGGCTTTACGCCGCTCGACGGGCTTGTGATGGGAACGCGCTGCGGCTCCGTCGACCCGTCCGCCGTGACGTATATCATGGAAAAAGAGGGCTACACGCCCGCAGAAATGAACGAATACATGAACAAGAAGTGCGGATATCTCGGCATCTCCGGCTTCTCGTCCGACAGCCGCGACCTTGAGGCGGCGATAAAGGGCTGCACGATGACGGGCGAGCCCTACGAGGCGACCGAGGAGCAGATCCACCGCGCGAAGATCGCAACGTCGATGATGGCGTATCAGGTTCAGAAGTACATCGGCGCGTACGCCGCCGCGATGAACGGGCTCGACGCCGTCGTCTTCACCGCCGGGATGGGCGAGAACAACCCGGAGCTGCGCGACCGCGCCTGCACGAACATGGAGTTCTTCGGCATAAAGATCGACCGCGAGCTGAACGCGAGGACGCACCATCAGCCCGACAACGTCGAGCTTTCGACGCCGGATTCAAGGGTCAAGGTCTACGTCATACCCACGAACGAGGAGCTGGCGATCGCCCGCGACACCGAGAGAGTCGTCGCCGGCAAGTAAAGATTCAAATGCGCGCGCGGAGAAGTGCCCCTTCTCCGCGCCGTTTTTTATAAGATGCGGCAAAAATTTTTTCCCGGCGTGCGACCGGGGCGCGTTCTGTTGCGAGATGATATATGAAGGACCGGGAAGGAGGCACAAAAATGGACGACCGCGCGATAGTCGACCTATTCTGGGCGCGCTCCGAGCGCGCGCTCGAGGCGACGGCGAAAAAATACGGCGCGTACTGCTATTCCGTCGCGTTCGGCGTGCTCGCCGACAGGTGCGACGCTGAGGAGACAGTCAACGACACATACCTCGACGCGTGGAACTGCATTCCGCCGCACCGCCCGAGTGTGCTTTCAACGTTCCTCGGCAAGATAACGCGGCGGATCGCGATAGACAAATACCGCCGCCGCACGGCGGAAAAGCGCGGCGGCAGCGTGCTGACGCTCGCGCTCGACGAGCTTGCCGACGTCGCCCGCCCGGAAGACACGGAGGCGAGTGCCGTCGACAAAGAGGCGCTCGCTATGGCGATGAAAAAATTCCTGCCGACGCTCGGAGTTGAGGCGAGGCAGATGTTTCTCTCGCGGTACTGGTATTTCGATTCGGTCAAGGCGATAGCGGCTCGGCTCGGATGCTCGGAGAGCCGCGTCAAGTCGACGCTTTCGCGTGCGCGCGAAAAGCTGCGCGCCGCGCTCGAGGAGGAGGGAATATTGTGAATCCGTTCGACATTATCGAGGCGCTCGCCGACACGGACGACGTATACCTCGTCGAGGCGAGGCGCGGACGCCCGTTCCGCGCGGCGCTGCCGTGGCTCGCGGGCACCGCTGCGTGCCTTCTCTTGGCGATCGCGGTCCCGCTTGCACTCGCGTTCGGAATCCGCGCCGGGAGCGCGCCTCCCGCCGACGCGGCGCCGCCTCCCGGAGATGCGGAGACGCCTACGGGCGCGGTCGGAGAATCGCGCATGTTCACGGTATACACGGTCAGGGACGGCGAGCTTTTCGAGCTGCAAGTCGAGGAGGACGCGGAGGCGGACGCACGCGATATCTTCGAGCTCTGGCAGTACGAAAACGGCGACGGTGCCGCGGGACTCGCTTGGGGCGGGTATACTCCGGACGAGGACGGCGAGGTGACGGTCGCCGTATCGGGCGAGATAAAGGATGAGCTCACGCTCCGGTCGCTGCGGCTGACTATGGCGGAATTTTTCGGGGTGAGCGAGGAAGAATGTATCATCGCAGGGAGGTGATAATGATGAAAAAACGTGTGTTTACAGCATTTTTGTGTGTGCTGTGCCTGATGACGGCATTGCCGTTTATCCTGCCGGTGAGCGCGGATTTCGGACCGAAACCGTCGACGGTCGTGATGTTTGAGGGGCTCGGCGACGAGCTCTGCTACGGGACGCTGCTGTCTGAGCGCCGGAGCACGGGTCCGCAATCCGCGTGGGACGGCGACCCGGACACGCTCGACGACCCGGACGTGCTGGCGGAGGCGTATGACCCCGACATGTACTGGTACGGCGACCTCGACCGGGACGCGTGGGTCGCGTTCGTCAAATATGAGGACAGCGACGGATTCTATTTCCTTCAGGAGGGCTGGCTCGTCAGCGAGACGAAGGAGATCGCGTGGACGTACTATCCGCCGGAGCGCTTCAAAATTTTGCTCTATTTCCCCGAGAGCGGGACATTTGCCGTCAGCGGCATCCTCGAGCGGTACGCGTTTGACACGTACTACACGGTGAAGATGAACGGCAAGGGCATGGAAAATGTCGAATACGACGAGGAAAACAGCACAAACGAGCGGTATGACGCATGGCTCGAGGCGGAGCGCTCATACGATTTCAAATGGGAGCTTATATCGTTCGCGCTGCGCATGGTGATGACCGTCGCGGTCGAGATCCTGATCGCGCTCCCGTTCGGATATCGGCGCGGGCGTCAGCTCGCGGTCATACTCGCCGCCAACTGCGGCACGCAGATCATCCTGAACGTGCTTTTGAACGTCGTCAACTTCTATAGCGGTGAGTGGGCGTTCGTCCTCGCCTATGTGCTGCTCGAACTGCTCGTCTTCGCCGTCGAGGCGGTCATCTTCTCGCTGACGCTGCACAAGTACGCAAACGAGGTTCTGGGCGAAAAACCGCCGACGCGCATCCGAGCTGTCATCTACGCGCTCGTCGCGAACGCAGTCTCGTTCGCCGTCGGAATTCTCATATCTATGTTTATACCCGGGATTTTTTAAGGGTTTTATGCGGGGGAGAAACTTTTCGGGAAAAGTTTCTCCCCCGCGCCCCCTTTTTAAAAGCTTTTATGGCTAAAGGGATATAAATAATAGAATCGAGGTGAAAGTGATGAAAAAACGGCATGCTCGCCGTGCTTCTGTGCGTGACGGCGGCATTCTCATCGCGCCCTTCATCCCGTGGATATTTTAATATAAAAGATCCCGGCGGGTCTGCCTTCCGAAAAAGGCGTCCCCGCCGGGATCTGCTTTTATGTCTTTAAAAATTCAGTTCGATTCGAGCTTCATGTAGCCGTTCTTGATCCAGCCGAGGCGGCGACCGGCAAAGTCGAACATGAGCGTCAGCGCGGCGGGCAGGATGAAGTGCATCGCGGCTATCTCAAGGAGCGTCACGACGGGACCGAACGTCCCGGACATCGCCTCGAACGCGCCGAACTGTCCGACGAGCCCGGACGTCCCCATGCCGGCGCCGGTCGACGTGTTCGTCATCTTCAGAAGCGCCGTCGAGACGGGACCGAGGATCGCGGAGGCGAGCGTCGGCGCGAGCCAGATCTGCGGGTGGCGCAGGATGTTGTGGAACTGGAGCATCGAGGTGCCGACGCCGACGGAGACGGATGTCCCGAGGTCGTTGTCACGGTAGCAGGCGACGGCGAAGCCGATCATCTGGCACGAGCAGCCGACGGCGGCGGCGCCTGCCGCGATCCCGTCTATGCCGATCATGATGCAGAGCGCGGCGGACGAGATCGGCGCCGTTAACGCCATGCCGACGACGACGGAGATGACGATGCCCATCGGTATCGGCGCATACGCCGTCGCGGAGTTGATGAACGCGCCGAGCGCGTTCATTCCGGCGCTGATGTAGGGACCGACGTAGACGCCGAGCAGCCCGCCCGTAAGGATCGAGGCGAGCGGCGTCACGATTATGTCGAGCTTTGTCTTCGAGACGACGAGCGAGGCGATCTCGGAGCCGACGACGGCGGAAATGTACGCGCCGACGGGCTGACCGTAGATATATCCGATTGCGCCCGAGGCGGCGGCGGAGAAGACGACGAGCGGCTTCGCGCCGAGCCCGTAAGCGACGGCGACTCCTATCGCCGCGCCGATGACGGGCGATTTTGCGGAGAGCGCCTCGGAGAGCGGCGCGAGGAAGGAGAGCGGTCCTATCTTTGCGAACTGCCCGATTATCGTGCCGATGATGAGCGAGGCGAAAAGACCCTTTGCCATCGCGCTCATCGCGTCAATGAAATAGCGCTTGCACACGCGTCTTATAAAATCCATTATGCGGTCCCTCCCGGGAAAAGATTTTATGCCGAGCCCGCCCGGCGCGCCGGACGACGCGAAGGGCGGGCGATTTTTTATTTCGTATCTTTCGGTCCCTTGTGACCGAACGTTACCACTTATTATTGCGGAGCGCGTTGAACTGGTCCTCCGTCAGCGGGATGACGCTGCCGTGGCGCGGTGTGAACCCGCTGAATTTGAAGTCATTTCCGGTGAGCTGCGTGAAGTTCTGCAGATCGGTCGAGCGAGCCATCGTGAAAAATCCGCTCGTGTACGCGTCCGAGATGAGCAGCCAGCCGCTGCCGTCTATGAGCTTATACGTGCTCGAACCCTCGACGGCGAGCCCCTGCGGGGTGACGAGCTTCGCGTCCTCCCACGAGTAGCCCTCGGTCAGCCTGTCGGACGAGGTCATAAGGATGCCGCCCGCCGTTTCGTCCTTGACGAACATGTAGTAGAGGTGGTCGTGATAGATTATGTCGGCGTCGATCGCATCGTGCCCGTTTGTCGGCGCGAACAGCTCCTTCGGCTGCGTCGAGAGCGTTTTCATGTCGGGAGAATACGCGTAGTACATGATCGTGCGCCCGTTCGTGTAGCTTGAGCAGAGGGCGAAATAAATCATGTATTCGCCGCGCTCGGGATCCCATATCGCCTGCGGAGCCCATGCGCGGGTCGTTCCCTTCGTCGTCAGATATTTGTCGTTGATCGGGATGACCGTCTCGTCCTCCCACGTGATGAGGTCCTCGGAGCGCCAGCTTATGAGGTTGCGGTTGCTGTTCCAGCCCTGGTCGGCGTGCATGTCGGTGGCGATAATGTAGTATGCGCCGTCATTCCCCTTGAATATGTACGGGTCGCGGATGCCGCCCGTGCCGCTGCGAGAGGTGAGGATGGGAGCGCCGTTGTTCAGAGCGGTGAAGTGGTACCCGTCAAGGCTCAGCGCGTAATATATGTTTTCCTCGTTCGGCGCGTTGCCGATAAAGTATGTAAAGAGATAGCCGTAATATCCGGACAGGTCCTCCTCCTCGGGCCAGACGCGCTCCGGCTCGCCGGTCGTTTCGGGCGCCTCGGTCGTGCCGCCGCCGGTCGTTTCTGCGCCGTCGTCCCCCGAGCACGAGACGAGCGGTGCGGCAAGAAGGATCATTGCCAGAAACAGTGAAAGAATTCTTTTCATGAGCTTTCATTCCTTTGCGTTTGATCTTATTTTTACACGGTTTTTCCTATTATACTATAATTTTTTTGGGTCTGCAATATAAAATAAAGATTTTTTTGCTTCCTATTGCAATTCGGTCCGCATAGTTGTATAATGTCAATTCGGAAAATCGGAAAGAGGCATTTTTATGACAACACTCGTAATGCTTGCCGTCGCGCTGATCGGCGGCTTGCTCATGTCGCGCATAGCGAAAAAACTCAATTTACCCGCGGTCACGGCGTATCTTGTTGCCGGACTGCTGCTCGGACCGTATCTGATAGGCAGGCTCGGCGTACCGGGGCTCGGCTTCGGCACCGAGGAGGAGGTCAAGTCGTTCGACCTGATCTCGCAGGCGGCGCTCGGCTTCATAGCGTTCACGATCGGGAACGAGTTCCGGATCGAGCAGATAAAGGAGATGGGCGGGCGCGCGATCCTGATCGGCATATTTCAGGCGGTGATAACGACGCTCGTCGTCGACGCGGCGCTGTTGATCCTTCACTTCATCTCCCCCGCTACGATCTCGGTAGCGTCCGCGATAACGCTCGGCGCGATAGCCGCGGCGACGGCGCCCGCCGCGACGCTGATGGTCGTCCGCCAGTACAAGGCGGACGGACCGATGACGAAGCTGTTGCTGCTCGTCGTCGCGATAGACGACGCCGTCGGTCTTGTGCTGTTCTCGGCATCCTTCGGCATCGCGCGCGTGCTCGAGAGCGGGCACGTCAGCGCGGTCACCGTCGTGCTCGAGCCGCTGATCGAGGTGACGCTCTCGATCCTGCTCGGCTCGCTGATCGGTCTGCTTCTGCACCTGACCGAAAAATTCTTCCATTCGCGCAGCAAGCGTCTGTCGATATCCATCGGGTTCGTGCTGCTCGCGATAGGCATCTCGATGATGGAATTCGAGGTCGCGGGCGTTCACATCGGGTTCTCGCTTTTGCTCGTACTGATGATGTGCGGTACGGTGTTCTGCAACGTCTGCGATTTCTCGGAGGAGCTGATGGGGCGTGTCGACGGCTGGACGGCTCCGCTGTTCGTCCTGTTCTTCGTCCTTTCCGGGGCGGCGCTCGATCTGCGCATCCTTTCAAATCCGCTCGTCATTCTGATCGGCGTCGTGTACATAATCTTCCGCTCCGTGGGAAAATACTCCGGCGCGTTCGTGTGCTGCGCCGCGACGAAGTGCAGCCCGACGATACGGAACAACCTCGGCATCACGCTCCTGCCGCAGGCGGGCGTCGCGCTCGGCATGGCGATGACGGCGTCCCAGCTCTCGGACGGCGCGATCGTCGAAAACGTCGTCCTCTTCTCGGTCCTCGTGTACGAGCTCGTCGGACCGACGCTGACGAAGCGCGCCCTCATCTCCGCGGGCGAGATAATCCCGGAGGGCAAAACGAGCGCGAGAACGAAAAACGAAAAGCGAGAGCGGAAGCTCCACATCGGATAAGCTCCGCAAAATTACAGAAAATACAAGGAAAAACGGGCATCTTCGACAATTGCCGCCGAAGATGCCCAAAATTTTATTCAATTGTATAAGATCACATCTTGCGGCGCTGCGAACCGCCTGTGCGCAGGCGGTAATCGCTCGGCGGCATGCCGGTGTTTTGCCGGAACCACTTCGAGAAGTTGTACGGGTCGGCAAAGCCGACGGCTTCGCCCGCCTCCCTGACGGTGGCGCCCGCGCTAAGCTCCTCGCACGCGATGTTGAGTCGGAATTTCGTTATGAATTCGCCGATCGTTATCCCCGTGGAACGGCGGAAGACGGTCGAGCAGTATGTGGTATTGAGATGGACGCTCCTCGCGATGTCCGAGATCTTCAGCTTTGACTTGTAGTTTTCGCGGATATAGGATGTGATCGCGTCGACGTATCTGTTGTGCTCCGCGTCGGAGGATGCCTCGGCGCAGAAGTCGAGAAGGAGCGCGAAAAGGTGGCTGATGCGGCTCGCCGGGGGGGGGTCATTTCCGTAGTACCGCTCGGCGGACGAGCGGTCGATCATCGAGACGCACCACATGATCTCCGGCACATCCGAAAACGTGAAGTGCCCGGCGATCCTGCCGGTGTCCGCGGGGTCGCCGCCGGAGAAGAGCATGGAATAGTATTTTGCCGGAGAATCGGACCTGTCGCGCCCGCGGACCGTTCCAGCCGGCATATAGAGCGCCTCTCCCGCGCCCGCACTGACAGAGACGCCGTTCATTCTGTAAGTGAGCGAGCCGGAGAGCACGAACACAAGGTACGAGTCCCCGAGCACGCCGTCCGGAATATCCGTGACGTGATCCGCAGGTCTGTATCTGAAATAGCTTACCGATATATTTTCCGACATCACGCGCCATCCTTTCTTCCGAATTTTATATTGTACGTTTGAGCCGTCCCGCAAAGCAGCCCGGCGAGAGTATTCTACCATAATACCGACCGAAAAGCAAGGACGGGGAGAAAGGATTTTTACGGCGAGTGGAGGATTTTACATCATTTATTTTGCCGGATTAAGAAATATACATTGATTTTTGCCGCATTTTGTGATACAATAAGAAAAACCAACGGAAAACAAAATACAAGGAGTTTTTTACACATGAAAAACATCACGAAAAAGATCATATCGCTCGCTCTGGCGGCGCTTCTCGCCGTCGGGATGATGCTGGTCCCCGTCTTTGCGGAGGGCGAGGATGAGCCGGACGGCACGGAGCAGTTCCTTGCCAACCTATACGGGCTTGCCGGTGTCAACGCAACCACGGCGCTCCAGAAGGACTCTCTCGGCACCAATTCCGCGGTCGGTCTCAAGCCCGCGGACGCGACCTCTCCCGTCGACGCGTATTTCGAATACTATCTCGATGCTCCCGCGAACCTTGAAAAGCTCGTCCTCACGGTCAGCTACGCCGCGAGCGGCGACCGCCATATGGACGTTTCGATCGACGGTGAGCAGCTCCAGAACGTGACCTGCCCCGACACGACGGGATGGGAGATCTTCAACGAAGTCGACGTCACGTTCGAGAACATCTCTAAGGGCAGCCACACGCTGCGCTTTGCCGCTCCGGCAGACTTCAACAACGACACGATCAAGACGCCCAACATCGAGGGCTTTGTTGCGAAGTTCTATCTCGCGGCGGGCGAGACGATGCCCGTCGTGACCGAGGCGGAGCCTCAGGGCACGACCGCGCCGAAGGATGAAGGGACCGAAAAGGCGCCCGAGGGAACGAATGCCAACGATCCCGATGGGACGAAGGCTCCCACGAACGACAGCAGCTCCTCCGACGAAGGCGGCTGCGGCTCCGTCCTCGGAGTTTCCGCGGTCGTTCTGACCGTCACCTCCGTGTTCGGCTGCGCCATAACGCGCCGCCGCGGCAGATAAGCATAATACGATCGGAAAATACGGGGAGCCGTTACGGCTCCCCGTATTTTGTGGTATGACGGGCATATTGCACGGGGCGCCTGCGCGGCGAAATACGGGAAGCGGCGAACGCGTTTCGGCGCGGGACGGAACCGTGGAAAACGAGCTCCGGACGGGGACGAAAATTTCCCGCGCCCCCTTGAAAAAAGGGACAGGATGAAGTATAATAAAATTTGTAAATTTTTGTCGCGCCCGTTTTGCTTTTCGCCCTAAGGCGGCGGGAGAGGAACGTCCGGAAAGGAGTCGGGATCCGAAATGCGTAATAAAAAGATCAGCATCCCCGTAAAGGAAGCGATGCCGGAGCTCGGACTGTCCTTTGCGGAGGTGAAGGAGCGCGCCGATGCCGGGCTCTCGAACGAGCCCGTCACGCCCCCGTCGAAGACGGTCGGGCAGATCATATTCACGAACATATTCACATATTTCAATATGCTTTTCCTCGCGCTCGCCGTGTGCCTCGCGCTCGTCGGCGCGTGGCTCGACATGGCGTTCATGGGCGTCGTCGTCATCAACGCCGTCATAGGTATCGTGCAGGAGCTGCGCTCGAAATACAAGCTCGAAAAGCTGACGATACTGTCTGCCCCGAGGGCGGCTCTCATACGGGACGGTGAGGAGGTCTCCGTACCCGTCGAGGACGCCGTGCGAGACGACGTCGCCGTCTTCCGCGCCGGGGATCAGATCTACGCCGACGGCACAGTCCTTTCGGGCGAGTGCCGCGTCAACGAGTCGCTCGTCACGGGCGAGCCCGACGAGATCGGCAAAAAAGCCGGGGACTCGCTTTTCTCCGGCAGCTTCGTCATCTCCGGGGAGTGCCGCGCACGGCTGACGGCTGTGGGCGCCGAGTCCTTTGCCTCGAAGCTGACGGTCGAGGCGCGCCGGTCCGGCAGGACGAAAAAATCCGAAATGATGCGCTCTCTCTCGCGCCTTGTCGCCGTGATCGGCGCCGTCGCGATCCCGTTCGGAGCCGCGCTTTTATATAAAGAAGTCAATGTCATCGGCAAAACCGTGGATGAAGCCGTGATACCGACCGTCGCGGCGCTCGTCGGCATGATCCCGGAGGGGCTGTATCTTTTGACGAGCCTCGCGCTCGTCGCCGGCGTTCTGCGCCTGTCCGCGAAAAAGACGCTCGTACACGAGATGGCGTGCATCGAGACGCTCGCGCGCGTCGACGTGCTCTGCGTCGACAAGACGGGGACGATAACGGAGGACAAAATGACGGTCGAGGGCGTTTACCCGCTCGAATACGGTGACGCGCGCGCCGAAGCCGTCCTGACCGATTACTGTGCCGCCGTCGCGGCGGAAAACGATACGATGCGCGCTCTCGCGGCGCGCTATAACGGCAGCCCCGTACACGCAGCCGCGGACGTTCTGCCGTTCTCCTCCGCCGTCAAGTACGGCGGGGTAAGGTTCGACAGCGGCGAGACTTATCTGCTCGGCGCACCGGAGATACTCCTCGGCGACCGTTACGCCGAGCACGTACACGCCGCGGACGAGTGTGCCCGCGGAGGGCGGCGCGTTCTGCTGCTCGCCCGATACGGGGGCGAGCTGAAGGAGGCGCTCAGCACGGAAAAGACCGTGCCGTGTGCGTTCGTCATACTTAAAAACAGCATCCGCCCGGATGCGCCCGCGACGTTTTCGTGGTTCGCGGAGCAGGGCGTCGAGGTCCGCGTCATCTCGGGCGACAGCCCGAGGACGGTCTCGGAGGTGGCTGACGCCGCCGGGATCCCGGGCGCGGAGCGCGCCGTCGACGCAAGAACGCTTTTGACTGACGGCGACATCGAAGAAGCCGCCGAAAAGTACACCGTCTTCGGCAGGGTGACACCGGAGCAGAAGAAAAAGCTCATCGTCGCGATGAAAAAGGCGGGACACACCGTCGCCATGACGGGCGACGGCGTCAACGACGTGCTCGCCCTGCGCGAGGCGGATTGCTCGGTCGCGATGGCGTCCGGCAGCGCCGCGGCGGGTCAGGTCGCGAACATCGTGCTGCTTGGGTCCGATTTCGCCGCGATGCCGTCCGTCGTCGCCGAGGGGAGGCGCGTCATAAACAATATAGAGCGCTCGGCGTCGCTCTACTTAGTCAAGAACATTTTCTCGTTCACGCTCGCGCTCGTGACGCTTTTATTCTCGCTTCCGTACCCGTTCTCGCCGTCGCAGCTCACGCTCGTGAATATGATGACGATCGGGATCCCCTCGTTCGTGCTCGCGATGGAGCCGAACGGCAAGAGAGTCAAGGGGCGCTTCATGAGAAACGTCATCTCGCGGGCGCTGCCCGCCTCCGCGACGGATTTCGCGCTCGTCGTCGGGGTGCTCGTCTTCTACGGCGCCTTCGGGCTGAACGCGGAGGCGCTCGGCACGGTATCGACGTTTCTGATGGGAGTCGTCGGGCTCGGGATGGTCGACCGCGTCTGCCGCCCGTACGGGAAAAACGCGGTCCGCGTAACGCTCGCCGTTTCGATGACGGTGCTGTTCTTCACCGGCTTTCTTCTGATGCACTTTCTTGTCACAAAGGCGCCTCTTTTGTGGCAGGATGTGGCTGTTATGGCGGCGCTCGGGATCGCTTCGGGACCGATGCTCGACTTCTTTTCCGTCTGGCTGCGGCGCCTCGGCGAGACTGCGGGCAGGCTGCCGAGGCAGCTTTACGAGCTTTTGCGCCGGGATTGAACGCGATGGCGGAAAACGCCCTGTTTCTTGTGAAAAACGACGAAAAATAATTGTTCAATATTGTTGACTTAAACGCGCCTTGCCTGTATAATGAATCCGCAAAAGCGCGCCGGGGGCGAGCCCCGGCAAAAAATGGGACGGCGCATCTGTCATGGACGAATCCTCATTCGAATACCTGCGCTCGGAGGAGCTCGGGGAGGACGAGCTGCTGCTCATAAACTCCGCGATACCGGAGGGCGAGCGGCTGATGTTCGTCATTTCGACCGATCTGAATAAAAAAAGCCGTTACGCGGTGAACTATTTCGCCGCGACGGACACTGCCGTATACTCGGTCGACGAGGTCGGCGGCTCGGAACGCGTACCTTTCGACTCGATATCCCGCGCGTACGTCAAGCGCGACTACGGCAACGCGATCTTCATCATCGAGCAGCCGGACGGCGGGCGGCTGAACTTCATCCGTTTCTCGTATAAGACGGCGCCGCTCTTCGACGCGGCAGCACAGTTTTCCGAGACGATGGCGAAGGGCGACACCGGCATATACGAGGCTGTCGGCATCGTTGAGGCGGCGCTCGAGCGCCGCCGCGGCTACTGCCCGAAGTGCGGGCGCGCTCTGCCGAGACCGGGGGCGGAGTGCATATACTGCCAGTCGAAGCACAAGCTCGTCGGCAAGGTCGCAAAATACATACTCCCGCACAAATACGTGCTGCTCGTCTGCCTTGTGCTCTCCGGCATCACGACGGCGACGGCGATGCTGCCGCCGTATATGACGAAAACTCTCGTCGACGACGTCCTGCCCCACGGCGACAAGAACGGGCTCGGCACCGTCGTCTTCATCCTCATCTTCGCCTACATCCTGCAATACGGGATCGGGCTCTGCCGCTCGTACATGCTCCGCGTCGTCGGAGACAGGATCGTGCGCGACCTTCGCTCGGATGTTTACCGCCGCGCGCAGTTTCTGCCGATGAAGTTTTACGACAGGACCTCGACCGGCTCGGTCATCAACCGCGTCAGCGGCGACACCTCGACGATACAGAGCTTCATGCTCCGCGTGACTCAGGAGGTCGTCGTTCAGGCGTTCACGCTCGTCGGCATCGTCGTCATAATGATGGCGATGAACTGGCGGCTGACGCTCCTGTCGCTGATCCCGGTGCCGTTCGTCGTCATCGGCGCGCGCATCTTCGGCAAGAAGATACGCCCGTATTACAGAAAAATATGGCGCCGCTGGAGCGCCGTCACGTCGATCTTAACGGACAGCCTTCCCGGCATCCGCGTCGTAAAATCGTTCACGAACGAGCGCGAGGCGACGGAGAACTTCGACCGCTACAACGACGAGTGGCTGAAGACCGACATCCGCTCCGCGCGCATAACGATCGCGTTCCCGCAGATCGTCTCGTTCCTCATCACAATGGGGTCTCTTTTGATCTGGGCGGTCGGCGGCAGGCTCGTGATCGAGGACCCGGCGTTCATAACCGCCGGCGACCTTGTCGCGTTCATTTCGTATACCTCGATGTTCTACGCGCCGGTGACGTTCTTCGCCAACTTCAACGACTCGTATCAGAGCGCGCTCGCGGCGGCGGAGAGAATACTCGACATCATCGACGCCGAGCCCGAGAACAACGCGGGCGAGGGCAGAAAGCTCGACCACATGGACGGGCGCATCGAGTTCCGCCACGTCACCTTCTCGTTTGACCGCTCGAAAAAGGCGCTCTCCGACGTCAGCTTTGTGATCGAGCCGGGCGACATCGTCGGCATAGTCGGCACGACGGGATCGGGCAAGTCGACGATCGTGAACCTTTTGATGCGGTTCTACGACGGGTACGACGGGCAGATTTTGATGGACGGAGTCGACATACGCGAGATCGACATGGAATACTACCGCGAGCAGATCGGCTACGTACAGCAGGAGCCGATGATGTTCCACGACACGATATTCAACAACATTTCATACGGGACGCCGAACGCGGACGTCGACGCCGTCATCCACGCGGCGGACGTCGCGAACGCGCACGGCTTCATCGCGCGCATGCCGGACGCGTATGACACGGTGCTCGGCGAGCGCGGCACGGGGCTCTCCGGCGGCGAGCGCCAGCGCATCTCGATCGCGAGGGCGGTGCTCAAAAACCCGTCCGTGCTGTTCTTTGACGAGGCGACCGCCGCGGTCGACTCCGAGACGGAGAGCCAGATCAGCGCGGCTATCGAGCGGCTGATCTCCGGCAGGACGACGATAATGATCGCGCACAGGCTCTCGACCTTGCGCCGCGCGAACAAGATCATCGTCGTCGACCACGGCGAGATACTCGAGATGGGGACGCCGGAGGAGCTTTTGGCGCGGAACGGCAAGTACCGCCGCCTCTGCGAGATACAGGCAATGTCCGATCAGGTGAACCGCGACAGGGAAAAGGAGCATCTTGACTGACATGGAAGAAAACGAAATAAACGGTATAACAGGACCCGAGCGCGATCGCATATATATAGAGGGCGACGAGGCGCACTTCGAGCGCACCGACATCACCTCGGTCGACGTACACTTCTTTGACGGCAGAGTCCTCTGCGGGCTCGAGCCGCGCCGCCTCTTCCCGATGACGGGCGAGACGCGGTACATAACGCTGCTCGACGAAAACGGGGACGAGGCGGCGATCATACGGAACCTCGCGTCGCTGCCGGAGCGCGAGCGCGAGACCGTGTCCGCGTGCCTTGACGAATACTACCACATCCCGAGGATCGAGCGCATCACCGGGCGGAGCGAAAAATTCGGCGTCACGCGGTTCTTCTGCGAGACGGACCGCGGTCCCTGCACGATCGAGCTGAGAAACATAGTTCACCAGATCAAGCTGACGTACGGGATCCGCGTGCTTTTCCACGACAACGACGACAACAGGTACGAAATACCGGACATCCGCCGCCTCGACAGGAAGAGCCGCGCACTGCTCGACGACTATCTCTAAAATAATTTTTCAGAGGTATAAATAAAATGAAACTTCTACTCGCGATTGTGAACAATGACGACAGCGCCCGCGCAGCGGCGGCGCTCACCGAGCACGGATTCTTCGTCACCAAGCTGTCGACGACAGGCGGATTTCTGATGGTCGGCAACACGACGCTTCTGATCGGCACCGAGGACGAAAAGGTCGGAGAGGTCAAAAAGATCCTTGCGAAATACTGCACGACGAGGCGCCAGGCGCCGCCGCCGACCGAATCCCTCGGCAGGGGGATGAAGCACGGCAGCCTGCCGTCCGAGGTCACCGTTGGCGGCGCGACCGTGTTCGTCATCAACGTCGAGGAAACGATAAAGATCTGATTTTCCCGGGGGTGGGAACTTTTGGAAAAAATTCCCCCTCGGGCTCCTCTGCAAAACTTTTTGCAGATTCGGCTCGTTGCAGAACAAATGAATATTATTCACTTATTATGAATAATGTCGCATAAAACAGAATAATTTTTCATTTTCCTCTTGACATTGCAGCGTGAAGACAGTATAATACTGCATAAATCACGCATATGGAGTATACACATGGACAAGACAAATATAAAAAAAGTAGTGCTCGCGTATTCCGGCGGGCTTGACACGTCGATCATCATCCCGTGGCTGAAGGAAAATTACAACAACTGCGAGGTCATAGCCGTGTCCGGCAACGTCGGGCAGGCGGACGAGCTCGAAGGGCTCGAGGAAAAGGCGATAAAGACAGGCGCCTCCAAGCTCTACGTTCTCGACCTCACCGACGAATACGTGAACGATTACATAATCCCGACGATGAAGGCGGGCGCGGTATATGAGACGTATCTGCTCGGCACGTCGCACGCACGCCCCTGCATCGCGAAGGGGCTCTGCGAGATCGCGGTGAAGGAGGGGGCGGACGCCATCTGCCACGGCTGCACCGGGAAGGGCAACGATCAGGTCCGCTTCGAGCTTGCAATCAAGCATTTCCTGCCCGACATGCCGATCATCGCGCCGTGGCGCGAGTGGTCGATCAAGTCGCGCGACGAAGAGATTGATTATGCGGAGGCGCACGGCGTCCCGCTGAAGATCAACCGCGAGACGAATTATTCGAAGGACAAGAACCTCTGGCACCTCTCTCACGAGGGGCTCGATCTCGAGGACACGGGCAACGAGCCCATGTACGAGAAGCCGGGCTTCCTTGAGATGGGCGTATCGCCGATATCGGCGCCCGACGAGCCCGAATATATCGAGCTCGGGTTCGAGGAGGGCGTGCCCGTTTCGTTCAACGGAGAGCGCATGTCGGCGAAGGACATCATCCTGCACTGCAACGAGGTCGGCGGCAAAAACGGCATCGGCATCATCGACATCGTCGAGAACCGCCTTGTCGGCATGAAGTGCCGCGGCGTGTACGAGACGCCGGGCGGCACGATCCTCTATCGCGCGCACGAAACGCTCGAGTCCGTATGCCTTGACAAGATGACGCTGCATGAGAAGCAGCGCCTGTCGATCACGTTTGCGGAGCTCGTCTACAACGGGCAGTGGTTCACGCCGCTGCGCGAGGCGCTCTCGGCGTTCGTCGACAAGACGCAGGAGCGCGTGACGGGCAAGGTCCGCCTCAAGCTCTACAAGGGCAATATCATAAACGCGGGCGTATGGAGCGAGTGGTCGCTTTACAGCGAGAAGATCGCGACGTTCGGCGAGTCCGACTACGACCAGCGCGATTCCGCGGGATTCATCAATCTTTACGGTCTGCCGATCAAGGTGCAGGCGACAGTCGACGCCGATAACGGTCTTCAGGGTTGAGACTTCGGGCGGAATATAACGATATAATACTTCAGTTATAAAGGAAAAGAGATGAAACTGTGGCAGGGGCGCACGGACGGCGAGACAGCCGCCGAGGCGGACGCGTTCAATTCATCCATACCGTTTGACAGCCGCATGTACCGCGCCGACATCGAGGGCAGCATCGCGCACGCGAGGATGCTCGGCGAGCGCGGCATCATCTCCCGCGGAGAGGCGGAGATCCTCATCGGCGGGCTGCGCGGCATACTTTCGGATATCGACTCGGGCGCGCTTATGATCGACATGACCGCCGAGGACATACACACCTTTGTCGAAGAGACGCTGACGGAGCGTGTCGGCGAGGTCGGCAAAAAACTGCACACCGCGCGCAGCCGCAACGATCAGGTCGCCCTCGACATCCGCCTCTTTCTGCGGGAAGAGACTGAAAAAATCAAATCTGCGATCCGCGGACTTATCTCGGCGCTGACAGATCAGGCAGAGGCGCACGCGGGGACGATAATGCCGGGCTATACGCACCTGCAAAGGGCGCAGCCCGTCACGTTCGGGCACCATCTTATGGCGTATGCGATGATGCTTTTGCGCGACCTCGGCAGGCTCTCGGACTGTGCGCGGCGCATGAACGTATCGCCGATCGGCTCGTGCGCGCTCGCGGGCACGACGTATGATACGGACAGGGCGCTTGAGGCGGAGCTGCTCGGCTTTTCGTCCGTCTGCGAAAATTCGCTCGACGGCGTGTCGGACCGCGATTTTTCGGTCGAGCTGCTCTCGGATCTTTCGATAATAATGATGCACCTCTCGCGCCTCGCCGAGGAGACCGTCCTCTGGACGAGTCTTGAATTCTCGTTCGTCGAGCTTGACGACGCGTACACGACCGGGTCCTCCATCATGCCGCAGAAGAAGAATTCGGACATGGCGGAGCTCGTCCGCGGCAAAACGGGGCGCGTCTACGGCAGCCTCGTCTCGCTTTTGACGGCGCTGAAGGGACTCCCGCTCGCGTACAACAAGGACATGCAGGAGGACAAGGAGTGCGTCTTCGACGCGGTCGATACGGTAAAATCGTCGCTCTCGATCTTCACCGGCATGATAAAGACGATGCGGGTGAAGCCGGAAAACATGAGGGCAGCCGCCTCGGGAGGATTCATCAACGCAACGGACCTCGCCGACTACCTCGTCGGGCGCGGGCTCCCGTTCAGGGACGCGTACAAGGTCTCGGGCAGGGTCGTCGCAAGGTGCATCGCGGACGGGGAAACGCTTGAAACGCTCCCGCTCGATGTGTACCGCGAATACTGCCCGCTCGTCGGTGAGGACGTCTACGGCGCCGTCGATCTTGACGCGTGCGTCGGGCGGCGGCGGAGCTACGGCGGGACGGCGCCCGAGTCGGTTTTGCATCAGGTCGCCTATGTAAGGGAGGCGCTCGGGGAATGATAAAGGTATTTATTGACGGCTCCGCCGGGACGACGGGTCTGCGCATCCGCGAAAGGCTCGCCGGGAGGGCGGACGTCACGCTCATCACGTTGCCGGAGGAGCTGCGCCGCGATGCGGATGCAAGGCGCGAAGCATCAAACTCCGCCGACATCGTGTTTTTGTGCCTGCCGGATGCGGCGGCGGTCGAAGCTGTCGGCATGATAGAAAATGAAAAGACGCGCGTCATCGACACGTCGACCGCGCACAGGACGGCGCCCGGGTGGGTGTACGGATTTCCGGAGCTCGGCGGCAGGCGCGAAAAAATAAGGGAGGCGAGGCTCGTCGCGAATCCGGGCTGCCATGCGAGCGGATTTGTCGCGCTCGTCGCCCCGCTCGTCGAGGCGGGACTGATAGATAAGAGCGCGCGCCTTCAGTGTTTTTCGCTGACCGGATATTCGGGAGGCGGGAAAAAGATGATCGCCGAGTATGAGGCGCCCGACCGCCCGGAGCTTTACGGCGCGCCGAGAATGTACGGGCTTTCGCAGTCGCACAAGCACCTGCCGGAGATGGCGGCGGTCGCGGGACTTTCCGAGCCGCCGATGTTCTGCCCGGTCGTCGCCCCGTTTTACGCGGGCATGGAGGTCGCCGTCCCCGTCCCGGGGCTCGACGTCGACTCCGCGAAGAAGGTATATAAGGAATATTACAGCCGGGGCAGCCTCGGGCTCGTTACGTACGCGGAGGACGCGGACGAGGGCGGGTTCCTCTCCGCGGGAGCTTTCGCGGGCAGGGACGATATGGAGGTCGCCGTATACGGCGGCGGCGACAGGTGCCTGCTTACCGCGAGGTTCGACAATCTCGGAAAGGGCGCGTCCGGCGCGGCTATACAGAACATGAACATAATGACGGGAGCGCCGGAAACGGCGGGACTCGTAACCGATCAAGGAGACAGAGGAGACGGATAACAGAATGAAGCCGATATCCGGCGGCGTCTGCGCCGCAGAAGGATTTACCGCGTCCGGAATACACTGCGGTATCAGGAAGAACAAGACAAAGCGCGACCTCTCGCTCATTTACAGCGACAGGCAGGCGTCCGCGGCGGCGGTGTATACGACGAACCGCGTGAAGGGCGCGACCGTCACCGTCACAAGGTCGCACCTCGCAAACGGGACGGCGCGCGCCGTCATCTGCAACAGCGGGATCGCGAACACGTGCTGCGAGGGCGGCGAGGAAACGGCGGAGCGTATGAGCGGTCTTATCGCCGACGCGCTCGGCATTGACGCCGGGGACGTCGTCGTCGCCTCGACCGGCGTCATCGGCAAGCCGCTTGATCTTTCGCCGATAGCGGAGGGCATCCCGTCGCTCGTCGACCTGCTCTCAAGGGACGGCAGCAAAGACGCCGCCGAAGGGATCATGACGACCGACACGGTCAGAAAAGAGGTCGCCGTCGAATTCACGCTCGGCGGCAGGACTTGCCGTATCGGCGGCATTGCGAAGGGCAGCGGCATGATACATCCGAACATGGCGACAATGCTCGTCTTCATCACGACGGACGCCGCGATCTCATCGGAAATGCTGCAAAAGGCGCTCTCGCACGACGTCGCCTCGACCTTCAACATGCTTTCGATAGACGGGGACACCTCGACGAACGACATGGTCGTCGTCCTCGCGAACGGCGCCGCCGGGAACGGGCAGGTGACCTCGCCCGGCGAGGATTTCGACACGTTCATGCGCGCGCTCAACACGGTGACGGTCGCGCTCTGCCGCATTATCGCCGGTGACGGCGAAGGCAGCACGAAGATGATAGAGTGTACGGTCACGGGCGCGAAGGACAGCGCGGCGGCGAAGACGGCGGCAAAGTCCGTCATCTGCTCGTCCCTCGTGAAGGCGATGATATTCGGCGCAGACGCAAATTTCGGGCGCGTTTTCTGCGCCGTCGGATACAGCGGCGCCGACGTCGACGTCTCGAAGATGGGCGTCGGATTCGAGAGCGCGGCGGGGAAGATCGAGGTCGCGCGCGACGGTCACAGCATTGATTTTTCGGAGGAGATCGCAAAGAAGGTGCTCTCCGAGCACGAGATCACGATCGCGGTCACGCTGTGCGACGGAGACGCGTCCGCCTCCGCATGGGGATGCGATCTCACATACGATTACGTCAAGATAAACGCAGACTACAGAACTTAACGGTCCCGGAGGGACCGTTAAGTCGGCCGAGTTTCGGGGGCGTCGGGGTCAAACAACGACCCCGACGCTGATCCCCGAAACTCGATTTCGCAAGCTGCGAATCCGTTCGGACCGTTAAGTCGGTCGAGTTTCGGGGAATGCGTGAAGAACTTAACGGTCCGTTCGGACCGTTAAGTTAGCCGAGTTTCGGGGGCGTGAGAGCCGTATATCATGGCTCTCACGCTTATCCCCGAAACTCGCTCCCGAAAGCAACCGACGGTGTCGGTTGCCAGAGGGCAGCTTGAGAGCATTATTTTTTGAGCTATAAAAAGTTTTGAAAGGTTATAGGGAAACTTTTTCAAAAGTTTCCCTATGAAAAAACGGGTTATGGAAAATATACCGAACGCGGAGAGGGCGGAGGTGCTGACGCAGGCGCTGCAATATATAAGGCGGTATGCGGGCAAGGTCGTTGTCGTGAAGTACGGCGGCGGCGCGATGGTTAACGAGGAGCTGAAGCGCCACGTGACGGAGGACATCGCGCTCCTTCACATGATCGGCGTCAGGATCGTGCTCGTACACGGCGGCGGACCCGAGATAAACGATCTGATGAAACGGCTCGGCAAGGAGCCCACGTTTGTCGGCGGGCTGCGCGTCACGGACGCGGAGACGATGGACATCGTCGAGATGGTCCTCGCCGGCAAGGTGAACAAGACGCTCGTGAATATGCTCGGCATGTACGGCGGCTCCGCCGTCGGTATATCCGGCATGGACGGCGGGCTGATCGAGGCAAGCGTCCGGGACGAGAGGCTCGGCTTTGTCGGTAAGATAGAGCGCATAAACGAACGCATCGTAAAAGACCTTCTCGACCGCGGCTACATCCCGGTCATCTCGACGGTCGGCTGCGACCGCGAGGGGCACATGTACAACATAAACGGCGACACGGCTGCGGCGCGGATAGCGTGCGCGCTCGGCGCGGAGCGCCTCATAATGATGACAGACATCGAGGGCATACTCCGCGACAAAGACGACCCGGACACGCTCGTCCCCGAGCTGTCCCTGCCGGAGGCGCGCGAGCTTTTGCGGCATGGCGTCATATCGGGCGGCATGATACCGAAGGTCGAGTGCTGCGTCGACGCGGTCGAGCGCGGGATAAAGAACGTCGTCATCCTCGACGGCAGGGTCCCGCATTCGATCCTGATGGAGCTTTTGACGGACGAGGGCGCGGGTACGCTCGTACACGCGTGAAATATCGGAGGGGAAAATGAGCATACGCGAGCTTGACGAAAAATACGTCGCCGGGACGTATAAGCGCTTCCCGGTAGAGATCGTGTCCGGGCACGGCTCGGTCGTGACCGACGCCTGCGGGCGCGAATATATAGACATGGGCTCTGGGATAGGCGTCACCTCGTTCGGCGTTGCGGACAGCGAGTGGGTCGCGGCGGTGACGGCGCAGCTCGGGCGCGTCCAGCACATGTCGAACCTCTACTACACGGAGCCGTGCGCGGAGCTCGCAAGGCGGCTCTGCGAGCACACGGGAATGAAAAAGGTATTCTTCGGGAACTCGGGCGCCGAGGCGAACGAGTGCGCGATAAAGGTTGCCCGCAAGTACGCGGCGGCGCGCCGCGGGGAAGACTGCTATACGGTAGTAACGCTCAAAAACAGCTTTCACGGCAGGACGCTCACGACGCTGGCGGCGACGGGGCAGGATGCGTTTCATAAGCTGTACCGCCCGCTGACGCCGGGATTCGTTTCCGTTGAGCCGGGCAACATGGACGAACTTTGCGCGCTTTCGGAGTCGGTGAAAATAGCCGGGATCATGATAGAATGTGTTCAAGGAGAGGGCGGCGTTGTTGCGCTCGACGCGGACTACATCCGCGCGGTCGCCGACTTTGCCGCGAAAAACGATATCGTCCTCGCCGTCGACGAGGTCCAGACCGGCAACGGGAGGACGGGCGAGCTCTATTCGTACATGCACTACGGCATCGAGCCGGACGTCGTCACGACGGCGAAGGGGCTCGGCGGCGGGCTGCCTATAGGCGCCTGCATCATGGGAGAGCGCGTCGCGGACGTGCTAAGCTACGGCGACCACGGCTCGACGTTCGGCGGAAATCCCGCCGCGTGCGCCGGTGCGATCTCGATCCTTGACCGGGTCAACGGCGAGCTGCTCGCGGATGTGCGCAGAAAAGGCGAATATATAAAGGCGGAGCTTTCGGGGGCGGCTGGCGTCGAGTCCGTTACGGGGCTCGGGCTGATGATAGGAATAAAGACCGTGCGCCCGGCGGCGGACGTCGTTGCCGACTGCATCAAAAACGGCGTTCTCTGCCTGACAGCGAAGGAAAAGGTACGCCTTTTGCCCGCGCTCAACATACCGGATGAAATACTGCGCCGCGCGGTCGCGGTCATAAAGACCGCGTGCGCAGGATAAGATAGGAGCAAACGTGGAACTTTACGGCAAGAGCTTTTTAAAATTGATGGATCTGTCGCCCGAGACGATAGAGGCGCTGCTCGCCCTCTCGGCGCGGCTGAAGGATGAGAAAAAGCGCGGCATCCCGCACAAGCTGTGCCCCGGAAAGAACGTCGCGCTCATATTCGAGAAGACGAGCACGCGGACGCGCTGCGCGTTCGAGGTGGCAGCCGCCGATCTCGGAATGTCGACGGTATATCTCGACCCGTCGTGCTCGCAGATAGGGAAGAAGGAGAGCCTGAAGGACACGGCGCGCGTGCTCGGCAGGATGTTTGACGCGATAGAGTACCGAGGCTTCGGTCAGGAGATAGTCGAGCAGTTGGCGGAATATTCGGGCGTCCCGGTATATAACGGACTGACGAACGAGTCGCACCCGACGCAGGTACTCGCCGATTTTCTGACCATACGCGAGCATTTCGGGAAGATAGCGGGGGTAAAGATGGTTTATCTCGGCGACGCGCGCTATAATATGGGCAATTCGCTGCTCGTCGGCTGCGCCAAGATGGGGATGCACTTCATCATTTCGTCGCCGAAGGAATATTTCCCGGACGAGGGGCTCGTCGAAAAATGCCGGAGGATCGCCGAGACGACGGGAGCCGTCATCGAGTTCTGCGAGGACCCGATAAAGGCGGTGGAGGGGACCGACGTCGTCTATACGGATATGTGGGTGTCGATGGGCGAGCCGGATAAGATATGGAGCCGCCGCATCTCGGATCTGATGCCGTATCAGGTCAACAGGCGCCTCATGGAGGCGGCGGGGAGACATGCGAGGTTCATGCACTGCCTGCCGTCGCTGCACGATCTCGGGACCGAGATCGGGAGAGGGCTTTACGACCTGTTCGGTCATCCGGAGCTCGAGGTTACGGATGAGGTGTTCGAGAGCGAACAGTCGATAGTCTTTGACGAGGCGGAGAATCGGATGCATACGATAAAAGCCGTCATGGCGGCGACGCTGTGCCCGGAGATATAGGTTTTTCTGCTTTCCCGGAAACGGGGGCTGACGCACAGCGTTGATGATTTTTTCCTTGCCCGGAAACGGGGCTTACGCACAGCTATCATAATATAATCCTTGCTTCAAAGCTGAGGAAGTACATTAAGAAGGGGACCCTCCGAGGTCCCCTCCTTAATAATCCACCCCATGGCACAAGGGGGGATACCCCCCTTGTGAATTCCCCATGGGTGCGCCCTTTAAGATGCGGAGCGAAGCGTATGTTCAGCGCTCCCCGGCTTGTGGCGTCGACGCGAACCGTTCGTGCGGCGGCTGAACGCTGACGCGCCCACAGCGACCGTGCGGGCGTATGCTGTGTACTTATGCTCACGGGCGTACAGCGGCGCTTGCCGAAGGCAAGTCAAAATTGTATCTTCGAAAGTGCGAACAGCACTTTTTTTATTATCCTTTTGAACGCTGCCGCGGTTTACAGCTCCTGTGAGGGAACTTGCATTAAACTACGCGCAAGACCGAATTTTTAAATTATCGCGGTCAAGTGTATAGACATGAGGAATACGTTCGCGGTCGAGTGATTAGAATAAAACAAACCGTTGCACGGATGCTGTCGGTCAAGCGAATAGGTGCGGGCAAACGCCCGCACGGACGCTGTCAGCCGCGGCAGCGTTCACTTTAAAATAAAAAAAGTGCTGTTCGCACTTTCGAAGAGACGGTTTTGGGTGCAAAAAATAGTAGACGCTGTCGGTCAAGAGTTTAGGCACGGGCATACGTCCGCCCGGTCGCTGTCGGCGCGTCAGCGTTCAGCCGCGGCACGAACGATTCGCGTCGACGCCACGAACCGGGGAGAGAAAGGCATACGCTGCGCTCCGCGGCTTGAAGGATGTACCAATGGGGGAATTCACAAGGGGGGTATCCCCCCTTGTGCCATGGGTGGATTGTTAAGGAGGGACCTCGGAGGGTCCCTTCTTAACGAACTTCTCCCGCTTCGAAGCAAGGAATATAAAGAAGTATAAGCGAAAATATATGAGGCTGAATCCGTATCGACAGCTTAACAATCAGTCCGCCTCGCTAACGCACGCCGCCTCCCTTGCGCAAAGGGGGGCTCTCACGCACGCCGCC
>CANQMS010000024.1 GCA_947624995.1 uncultured Clostridia bacterium | reverse complement strand
CCGCTATGCGCGCGCGCATACGGCGGCGGTCGCGCTCGAGCTTTGTCTCTCCGGGTCCGCGCGTTCCTATCGGGTTCCCGCCGACGGCGCCCTGCCGCGACATATCTTCACCGTGACCGATAAGGCGCGGGGCGGAATACCGGAGCTGGGCGAGCTCGACCTGGAGCTTGCCCTCTCCCGTGACCGCGTGGCTCGCGAAAATGTCGAGGATCAGCATCGAGCGGTCGATGACGTCGACGCCGTCCGGGAGCCCGTCCTCGATGTTCTTGATCTGCGAGGGGGAGAGCTCGTCGTCAAATATTACGAGGTCGACCTCGTTTTCCTCGCACAGCTTCGAAAGCTCCTCAAGCTTACCTTTTCCTATATATGTCCTGTTGTCCGGCGTCGCGCGCGCCTGAGTCAGGCGGAACGCAACGTCGGCGCCCGCCGTGAAAGCGAGACATTCAAGCTCGTCCTCGAGGCGCTCGCACATGTCGGCGGTGACGACCTGTCCGTCGTATATTCCGACGAGCGCGCACCGCGTCCGTTCGTTCTTTTCTTTTTCGTTGTCGTACATTTCCGGCATTTCGCGTACCATCCTTATAATTGATATAATTGCGCAGAAAAAAGGAGTGCCACACACCGCGCGTGACACTCCGGGCTTTGCATATTATGATATGCGATCACTTTCCGCTCGACTGAAGACGACGCTTGAACTTATCAACACGTCCGCCCGTATCCACGAACTTCTGCTTGCCCGTGAAGAACGGATGGCATTTCGAGCATATTTCAACACGCATATCGCCCTTGGTGGATCTCGTCACTACGGTTTCGCCGCAAGCGCATTTGATCGTGCATTCCTTATATTCAGGATGGATACCCTTCTTCATTGCACTGTCCCCTTCTCTGTAATCATTATCGTCACAATACACCGTATTGTATCACGCCCGCGCTAAAAATGCAATAGTCTTTCGGAAATTTTTTTGCAAATATCAAAAAGAATTTTACTGTTTATTCAAATTCCGGTGCCGATGGCGCGGCGGAGGTCGGAAAGTATCTTTTTTTCGAGGCGCGAGATGTAGGACTGCGAGATCCCGAGCATCTTGGCGACCTCCGCCTGCGTCCGCTCGCGCCCGCCGCCGAGCCCGAACCGCAGCGTGATTATGACCTGCTCGCGCTCCGGCAGGCTTTCGACTGCGCGGTAAAGCAGCCTGTAATCCTCCTCGTGCTCTATCGCGCCGTAGACCTCGTCCTCGTCGCTCGAAAGCACGTCCGAAAGCAAAAGCTCGTTCCCGTCCCAATCGACGTTCAAGGGCTCGTCTATCGAGATGTCGACGCGCTTGCCCGCGTTTTTGCGGATGTGCATCAATATCTCGTTCTCGATGCAGCGCGACGCGTATGTCGCGAGCTTTATGCCGCGGTCCGGGTCAAACGTGTTGACCGCTTTGATGAGCCCTATCGTCCCGATGCTGATGAGATCCTCGATATCCGTGCCCGTGTTCTCGAATTTTTTCGCGATATATACGACGAGGCGCAGATTCCGCTCGATGAGGACGGAGCGGAGCCCCTCGTCCTCCTTGAGCCGCGAGAGGATGTCCGCCTCCTCCGCCTGAGTCAGCGGAGGCGGGAGCACGTCCCTGCCGCCGATATAATACTGCTCGCCGTCGCGCAGCGGGCGCAGGATGCGCGCGAGCGCCGCCCCGGCGCGAAACCGCATCCGCGCCAGCCATGCCGAAAGTTTTTTCAACATAATATCTACCCTCTCTTTTATATATGTTACCGTGAAAGCTCGGCGGGCAGGACCGCCTCGTAACCGCCGAACCCGTCCCTCTTCGCCGATACCGCGATGACGCAGTCGACCTCCCGTTTGTCGCCGACGACGACCTTGTCCGGGCGATAGCCGAGGAGCACGCCGTCCCCGTACACGTTTTTGACGGGGAGTATTCGCACGCGGGAAAGGATGTCCGGCGGGAGCTGAGTCGCCGCCGTTGCGGCGTCGTCCGATACGGCAGCCCCGACCGCCGCCTCCGGCAGCACGCGCGCCGCCGCGGACGGCGACAGTATGAGCGCCGGGCGGCCGGTTACCGGATCGCGCAGCAAATTTCCGCTGTCGGCGAGCGCGTCAAACGTCGCCGACCGCTCCCCCGCCTCGACCGTCACCTTTGCCGAGCCGACGCCGCGCCGCCGCGCGGCAGCGCGGCTGCCGAGGAATACCGCGCCCGTCGCCAGAGCCGCGACCGCGACGATGACGGCGGTGTTCCCGTCGCTCCAGGCGCCGCCGGAAAGTGACTCGCGGTACCCGGCACCGAGCGAATATATCGCCGTCATCGCGCCGCCGAGCGCGCATCCGACGGAAAAGAGCAGCACCGAGGCGCCGACCGTCCCGATGATGCTCGTCCGCCGGAACGCGCAGACGCACATCAGCGCCGAGACCGCGAGCGTCACCGCGATATATATCGCCTCCGGCACGTCGAAAAACAGCGCCGCCACGGCGTAAACGGCGCCGAGCGCGGCGGCGGCGCACAGGCGCGCCGTCTTCATCGGCTCGCTGAGCAGCCGCCCCGTTATGTAGAGCGAGACGTAATCGAGGCTGAAATTAACCAAAAACAGCACGTCCGCATATACGGTCAAAATATCACCTCCGTAACGGTGCATCCGCGGGACGGGCGCGCCGCACCCCGCTTTGAAAAAAGTATATCGCCGCACCGGCAAAAACGCGGTCGCACCGTGGGGGCGGTTTTTCTCTTTTCGGGCGCGATATTGCCGAGCGCGTTAATTTCCGCGCATTTCCGTGCGCGCATGCGCGATTTCCCGGTCGGCGCCGATTTTTTCGCGCCGACGGTCCGCGGCAAAGCCGGCTTCCGCCGCAAAAAAGTATTCCTCCCCCGATTGACTTATCCGCCGAGGCGTGATATACTGTCCCGTAAGAAAATGAAAAGGAGGTACGGACGTGACCGACGGCGATTTCGGCAATTTCTTTGAAAAGCTCGGGGAGCTGCGGAGCTCGGGAGAGTTCGGCATGATGATCGGCATCATAGAGGCGATCCCTGAGGGAAAGCGGACCTTCCGCATGACGGTCGAGCTCGCCCGCGCATACTGCGACCTCGCGGCGTCTTCTCCCCCGGCGGACAGAGACATGCTGCTGCGCGCGGCATCGCTGCTCGGCGGGGTTTCCGCCGAGGGGCAGAACGACCCGGAATGGCTCGCCTCGCTCGGCACGGCGCTGTTCCTCTTCGAAAGATACGGTGAGGCTGAGGGCTTTCTATCCCGTGCGCGCGATGCGGGAGCCGGCGGTGAGTGCGTCTGCGGGCGCACCGTTGACGGGATGCTCGCAGTCTGCCGCGCCCGCCGCGAGGGCGTCGAGCCGACGGAGGTGTACTCGGACGACGAGCTCTTTGCCGTCAACGCTCACATAAAGGAAAATTTCGGCGTTTTCCCGAACGTGATGCACGAGATATGCTCCCCCGACATCAGCCTTGACATCTGCGTCATCCCGCCGTGCGAGGGGCACGACTGCTACACGCTCGTGACGCGCGGCATGGGCGCGCACAAAATGGACGTCCCAGACGACGTTTCGCCCGAAATGTTCGGGCGCGCGGAGCTTCTGATCTCGCTCCCGCCGGACTGGGACATCGAGGCGTGCATGTCCGGCGTCGGCGGTGAGGCGCTGTATTGGCCCGTCCGGCTCCTGAAGGACACGGCGCGCCTGCCGATCGAGAACGAAACGTGGCTCGGCTGGGGGCACACCGTCTCCGCCTCCGCCGACAATGAGACACCGTACGACAAGAGCGTCGGATTCTCCGGCGTCATGCTCGTCACGCCCGGCGCGTACGGCAAGGACGCCGCCGTCTGCCGCCTGCCGTCCGGGGACGAAGTCAACTTCTATCAGCTCGTCCCGCTCTACCCCTCCGAAATAAAATACAAGCTCAAAAACGACGCCGACGCGCTGCTCGATCTTCTGTCGGACAAGATGCTCTCGGTCGTCGACGTCTCTCGCCCCGCTGTCGTCGACCGCGCCGGAGACGAGGTCGGCTACGGTCTCATCGTTGACGACGCGCGGACACATATCGAAAAAATAAGGAAAAACGGGCTCGCGGTCGACGAGCTCTCCGCGTACAGCCACATGGCGCTCTACCTGCGCTTCTGCATCGAGCACGACCTGATGAGCGACGTCTTTCTGGACGCGTGCCCGGACATCGAGTCCGCCGTGCTCGAGCAGCACTACGGCTTTGACCTTCGCCTGTTTATCAGGGACGACGAGCGCTGCCGCGGCGTCTTAACGCTGCCCTTCTTCAACTGCGACGGCGTCGACTTTACGAAGTGGTACTACATCGGCGAGGACGATTCACATTCGTTCATGCGCGACCTTGAGGCATACGCGGAGGATACGTTCTCGAAGCGGCTGTTCGGGCGCCCGCCGAAGGGCGGCGACAGATACCTCTACCTGCGCTGGGGCGAGCACTACTACCGCGCGATGGCAAAGGTCATGGAGGCGCGCTTCTCACAGTGGCTCGCGGGGACCGAGGAGCCGGAGGGCGACCCGTATATCAGCAAGGACGAGCTCGTCGACATGCTCCCGGACTTCACGGGTCCGCGCGGCTGCCTCGCGACAGACCGCATCATCATAGACGGCGAGCCGGTCGGCGTCATCTGCCGCGAGATACCCGAGCCCGCCGACCGCGGGTGGGACAGCGGCTGGCGCATCATGACCGCCGACGAGTACGACGAATATGTCGACGGCGGAGACGACTCCGATATAGACGACAAATTCGCCGTCTACGACCTGAACACCGTCTGTAACTATGACTCGCACATCGTCGACCTGCTCGACGCGCCATACGGCGCCTGCTACGAGCGCGGCGACGACGGCAGCTACTACAGGTTCGATGAGGATATATAAGATTGTGGGGGAGTGACTTTTGAGAAAGTCACTCCCCCACACCCCCTCTTCAAAACTTTTTACTGCTTATGATCGGCAGGATTTTAACATATGCCGGGGGTGGTATTTGTTTTCTCAAGGCGAAAATACGAATTTTTTTGCTGAAATCGCAAACCGCGGGGCTTTTTTGCAACTAAAGGGGTGAAAACAGCCCGATAGGGCGGAAAGGAGATACCTCAATGAACGACACCGAGCGCAGGTATAAAGAATATCTTTTATACTGCTATGAGCTTGCGTCGCATAAGTATGCGGACCACCCCGACACTGAGGCACTTATACAGGACACCGTCATGGCACTTGTCGAGAGAGAATGGCGCGGCGAGGCGGTCGAGTCTCCGAAGGGGTTTCTTTCGGCAGTCATGAAAAACCTCTACAACGGCTGGCTGAGGCAAAAGTACCGCGACAGGATCGTATATTTCGGGACGGATGCGGATGAAGGCTTTGACAGCACGGACGGCGGGAACGACGAGGCGGACGGTAAAAACGGCAGAGATAAAGAATATGCCGCCGTCCGGCGCGAGCTCGGCAGGCTCGTCCGCATCTACCGCGAGGTCGCGGTCAGGCACTATATCGACGGGGAATCCGTCGAGAAGATCGCACACGATCTCGGCATCCCGGTCGGGACGGTGAAGTCACGGCTTTCGGGCGCGCGGAGCCGTATCAAAGAGGGTATTAAGAAGATGGAAAAATACGACAGGATCAGCTACGAGCCGAAGACGGTCAGCGTAGGTATCTGGGGCAGCGACAGCTATAAAGGTGAGCCGTTCTCGCTTTTGAACTCGAAGATCGAGGGAAATATCCTGATCGCGGCGTATGAAAAACCGATCTCCGCCGTCGGTATCGCAGACGCGATGGGGATACCGACAGCGTATATCGAGCCGCTCGCCGACAGGCTCGTCGCGGGCGAGCTTATGGGGCGCACAGACGGCGGGCTATACTACACGCGCTGTTTCATACGAAAGCACAGTGACGAATTCGGCAACATAGCAGCACAGGAATCGCTCGCGGACAGATTTGCCGCGGATGTATGGGAGACCGTGATGCGCAGTACACAGCCGCTTTGGGAAAGGCCGGAATTTGCGGCGATGACGGACAAACAAAAGGCGACGCTTTTGCTGTTTTTTATGAGTGAGATACTTACGGAGCTCACCGTCAGCGCGAGCATAAACCCCGACGCCCGGAACACACAGCCGCCCGAGCGCCCGAACGGCGGTCGCTGGCTCGCGACGGCGACTGTTTTTGAGACGGACGAGAAGCTCGGAAAATACGACAGTTCTGGACCCTGCCATATAAACCTCTCGGACGGCGTCGCGAACGTCTCTGATTATCAGTCCGCGTTCGGTGATACGCACTGGGTATACGACCGTCTTGATACTGTTGCCAAAATAGAGGAAGTCGCACGGTTTTACGTGTCTTTCCTCGTTGACGGTGTGAAGCCGCACAACGCGGCGCTGTACGAAAATGCCGGCTTTTTCGAGGAACTTCACATTCTCCGCCGTGACGCGAACGGGAAAGCCGTGCTCGACATCCCATACATGACGTTTGACGAATGGTTCGTACACTGGCAGCCCGCGGAGGAGACCGCAAAGGCAGCGCTCCGCCCTCTGCTGTGCGGCGAGCTCGCACAGCTCGCGGACAAGCACAGAAACCGCGTCCCGAAGCATGTGGACGCATATAAGTATTACGAGCACGTCGGCGCGCTCGGCGCATACGAAAAGGCGCAGCTTTTCGCGATATCGGAAAAAAATCTCATGCCGTGGCATGTCGAGATCGGAAAGACGCCGATAATATTCATAAGATATAAAAAGTAGGCTGCCGGGACGGCGCCGGATAACTGCGGGGGAGAATTCCCGGAAAGGGCTCCCCCGCCCCTTTTTTACAAAGCTGCGGGCTGCAAAAAAGCTCCCTCTCCCCCCGCCGCATTGCAGATCTGTCGGTTCATAATTTGTTCACAAATACGTTTGCTTGTTAACTTTTTTATTTTTGCCCGCGCGCGCTTGAAATGCGTGCTTTTTTTCGGTATAATTAAGCTGTTGATAATTTAATGTTAAAGTGAAGGTACACAAAATGGGACCGATGATGGGACCACCTCCCGGGGGCGGGAGGCAGAACGACAAGCTGAAGCCGCCGAAGCCGAAGAACATACGCGAGGTGCCGAAATATTTAAAGACCGTTATATTCGGATTCTTTTACAGGCTGTTTTACATATTCGGTCTCGTATGGGAGGCGCGCCCGTCTCTACTGTTCATAATGCTCTTCATGAGCGTTTTCAACGGCATCATTCCCGTGTTCGGCGCGCGGATAGCGGCAGACCTGCTCAATTCGCTCGTCTCCACGCTCTCCGTCGAAAAATACTCAGCGATCGGTCAGCTCATCGTCAATGTGACGGGCGCCGCCGCCTCCGGCGACGGATGGCGCGTCATAACCGCGCTCCTTATACTCCAGTTCGCATATATGCTCTTCAACTCCGTCGTGACGAGCCTATACAACATGTTCGTCAACATCTCGGGCGAGCTTGTGACGAACCACATCAAGGTAAAGATCATCAAAAAAGCGAAGGAGGTAGACGTCGCGAGCTTCGATCTGCCCGAATTTTACGAAAAGCTCGAGAACGCGAACCGTGAGGCGGGCATGCGCCCGATCAATATAATGCGCTCGACGTTCTCCCTCATCAGCACGCTGATCAGCATGGTGAGCTTCATCGTCATCCTCTCCGCCGTCGGCGCGTGGATGCCCGTCGTCGTCATACTGCTGGCGATCCCGTCCGCCGTCATCAACTTCACGTACAGGCGCAAGACGTTTTTCTATATGCGCCGCCGGTCGAAGGACCGCCGACAGATGGAATATTACAGCAACCTGATGGTGAACAAGGACATGGTGAAGGAGATACGCCTGTTCGGTCTTTCCGACACGTTCATCGACCGCTTCCGCCAAACGTTTAAAAACTATTACTCCGGCATCAAGCGCCTGATCGTCAATGAAAACGTGTGGCACATCTCGATCTCGATATTCACGACGGTCGTCAACTGCCTGCTCTACCTCGTCATAGCGGAAAACGTCTTCACCGGCATATTCACGCTCGGCGACTACTCGCTCTACACGAGCGCGCTCAACAATGTTTCAAACGGCGTCTCCTCGCTCATCACGACGACATCTTCGATATACGAGGGCGCGCTCTTTATCGACAACATGATAATTTTCATGGCGGAGAAAAAGCACATCGTCCCGATCCTCACGGAGCCGCGGCACGTCGCGCGCCACACGGGGCACACGGTCGAGTTCCGCCACGTCAGCTTCCGCTACCCCGGGACGGAGCGCATGGTGCTCCGCGACATAAATTTCAGGCTCGACGCCGGGGAGACGTGCGTGCTCGTCGGTCTGAACGGCGCCGGGAAGACGACGCTCATCAAGCTTTTGACGCGGCTCTACGACCCGACCGAGGGCACGATCCTCCTCGACGGGCACGACATACGCGAATACGACACAGACGAGCTGTACGAAATGTTCGGCATCATCTTTCAGGACTTCGGCAAATACGCCGTCTCCGTCCGCGAGAACATCAAATTCGGTGACATAGCGAAGGAGCACAGCGAGGAGGACATCCTCGAGGCGGCGCGCCAGTCCTCTTCGGACAGCTTCATCGAAAAGCTGCCCGACGGCTACAATACGCCTTTGATGCGGTATTTTGAGGAAAACGGCATCGAACTCTCTATCGGACAGTGGCAGAAGCTGTCGATCGCGCGCGCGTTCTACTCGGACTCGGACTTTCTCATTCTCGACGAGCCGACCGCGTCGCTCGACGCCATCGCGGAGCAGGAGATATTCAACCAGTTTGACAGTCTGCGCGCCGACAAGACGACCATTTTCGTCTCGCACAGGCTGTCGAGCGCGACCGTCGCCTCAAAGATACTCGTGCTCGAATACGGCGAGATAATCGAAGAGGGCAACCACAGCCAGCTCATGAACAAGCGCGGGCGCTACTGGGAGCTCTTCTCGACTCAGGCAAAGCGCTACCTCACCGAGGTCGACGAAAACGACCGTCTCGACGGCGACGCGCCGGAAAAGCCCCCCGTCGGGCGGCGCGAACTCCCCGACAGAGGCTGAATCCCGAATACGTCAAAACCGCCGCGCAAAACTGCGCGGCGGTTTTTTATGCGTGATTTTATTGTTTCCCGCTCTCTTTTTCGGCGGCGTCGATGCTGTCGACGGTCTTCTTTATCCCGACGAGCCGGTCGACCGTTTCCCTGTCAGCCTCGGCGAACGTCTTTAATATGTTCTGCCCCGCCGACTTTATACTGCCGCAGACGACGCCCGCGGCGATTATCGCGGCGTCCCCGCCGAGGATCCCCCCGAGCGCACCGGCAACGCCGTCGCCCCCGGCGTTCGTCCCTGTGACAAGGAAGATCAAAAGATATGCTAAAACGGTAAATATCGCGGCAGCCGCGACCGATTTCAATATCGACACCTTCATTTTCTTTTTCCCCCGAAGATCTGTCTGATTTTTCTGTTATTTTACCTATTTTACCGCGCCGGACCGTTAAAGTCAAGTGCCGCGCGCGCTTTATGCCCGGATATTCCGTGCCGGTTTTATATTATCGACAAAAACCGGGGCTTTCGGCACGGATTTATTTTCGCATTTCATGAATTGACACGGCGGGGGCTTTCGCATATAATATGATGACAACATATAAGCAGAGGTATTTTACCGTGCAGGTCAGGACAGCAAAATTCGGCGGCTCCTCGCTCGCGAGCCCGGAACAGTTCAAAAAAGTCTACGATATCGTCATGGCGGACCCGACCAGGCGCTATGTCGTCGCATCCGCGCCCGGGAAGCGCTTTCCCGAGGACACAAAGGTCACCGACATGCTCTACGCCTGCTACGACATGGCGGTCGCCGGGCTCGACTTCGAACTGTTCTTCGACGGGATAAAGGCGCGCTTCGACGAGATAATCGCGGGACTCGGGCTCGGGCTCGACCTGTCGCGCGAATACGAGTCGATAAAGGAATCGTTCCGCCTTGGCTCCGGGCGCGATTACGCCGCCTCACGCGGCGAATACCTGAACTCGATCATCCTCGCCCGCTATCTCGGCTACGATTTCATCGACGCCGCCGAGGTCGTATTCTTCCGCGAGGACGGCACCCTTGACGAAGAACATACATATAAAACGCTCGCCTCCGTGCTGCGGATGCATGAGCGCGCCGTGATCCCCGGCTTTTACGGCTCGATGCCGAACTACACCGTGCGGACGTTTTCGCGCGGCGGCTCCGACATCTCGGGCTCGATAGTCGCGCGCGCCTCCGGCTCCGACATATACGAAAACTGGACGGACGTCTCCGGCTTTCTCATGGCTGACCCGAAGATCGTCCGCGAGCCGCTCGGGATCAAGGTCGTCACGTATCGCGAGCTGCGCGAGCTCTCGTACATGGGCGCCGGGGTGCTGCATGAGGACAGCGTCTTCCCCGTCCGCTCTGCCGGGATACCGATCGTCATCAAAAACACGAACCGCCCGGACGACGAGGGCACGACGATCGTCGCCGGGACGGACATATACGACCGCGAGCACATCATAACGGGCGTTGCCGGGAAGAAAAACTTCTCCGTCATCCGCATAGACAAGGACAGGATGGCGTACCGCCGCGGAATGCTGCACCGGATCGTCGAAATTCTCGACTACAACGGCGTCCACGCCGAGCACATACCGTCCGGTATCGACACGATGTCCATCGTCGCGCACACCGAACAGCTCACGGGAAAATACGACACGCTCATCGAGTCGATCCGCCGCGCCGTCGACCCCGACTACATCGGCATCGAGGACGATCTCGCGCTGATCGCCGTCGTCGGGCGCGGGATGGTCGGCAGCCCCGGCGTTGCCGCCCGCGTGTTTGACGCGCTCGCGAAGGCGTCGATAAACGTCCGAATGATCGACCAGGGCGCATGCGAGATAAACATCATCGTCGGCGTCTCGTCGGCAGATTTCGAAGACGCCGTCCGCGTGATCTACCACGAATTCGTGAGAAGATAAAAAATCAGCGGCAGGCGGTCACGATCGGGGACCCCTGCCGCAGTTTTTGCGCGCCCCCTCATGTCGCGGGCGCCGTAAAATGATTTTCCTTTACCGGGTCCCTTCAGTCGTTTTCCGGGAAGCAGTGTGCCGGGAGCTGCGTGCCGCCGATCACATGAAAGTGCAGGTGCGGGACGCTCTGGCACGCGTCCGGTCCGCAGTTCGTGATGACGCGGTAGCCGTTGCCGGCGCCGCCGAGCTTCGCAATCTTCGGTATGCACTCGAATATGTGCGCGACGACGGCGCTGTTCTCCGCCGTTATCCCGTCGACCGAGCCGATATGCGTCTTCGGCACGACGAGCACGTGGCACGGCGCCTCGGGCGCGATGTCGCGGAACGCGAGTACCGTTTCGTCCTCGTAGACCTTATTTGAGGGGATCTCCCCTTTTACTATGCTGCAAAACAGGCAGTCCATGATTTATAGCTCTCCTTAAAAAAACATTTTTCGCCGGCGCCCGCCGACGGATAAATCATACCACAAAAAAGCGCCCGCCGCAACGGCTTTCGGGCGAAAGGAACGCAAAAATGGAAAAAATCTTCGACGCACACACACATACATACCCGCCAGCCCTCGCTCCGAAGGCGACCGTGAACCTCGGCGCGTTCTACAATTTCCGCGTGATGTGCGAGGGGACGGCAACTGACCTCTGCCGCACCTCGCGCGAGGCGGGCGTCTCCGGCTTTCTCATTCTCGGCGTCGCGACTAACGCAAGGCAGGTCCGCCGCATTAACGAGACTATTGCCGCAGAGATACGCGCCGCGAGGGAGGACGGATTTGCTGCCTTCGGCTACGCGGCGATCCATCAGGACACGGAGGATATCGCCGCCGAGCTCGAATACGCCGTCTCCATGGGGCTTTCGGGCGTCAAGCTGCACCCGGACATTCAGGGCGTCGCGATAGATGACGAGCGGCTTTTGCCCCTCTATGCGCTCGCGGAGAACGGTGGGCTGCCCGTGTGCTTCCACATGGGCGACGACAGACCCGAATACAGGTTCAGCGAGCCGCGCCGCCTCGTCCGCATACTTGAAATGTTCCCCCGCCTCCGCGTGCTCGCCTCCCACCTCGGCGGCTGGCGCGCATGGGACGAGGCGCGCGAGCTGCTCGCCGGGAGAGAAAACGTCGTCTACGACGCGTCGAGCTCGCTTTGGGCGCTCTCCCCGGAGGCTGCGGCGGAGCAGATACGCGCGCTCGGCGTCGAAAACGTGATGTTCGGGACGGACTACCCCGTCGTCAGCGCCGCCGACTATATGAAGCTCTTCGACTTGCTCCCGCTCACCGAGAGGGAGCGGCGCGCCGTCCTATGGGACAATGCCGCGCGCTTTTTCGGAATAGAATGAAAGAATATCCCCTCCCTCCCCCCTTGCCCTCACCCGACGCGCCGGACGTCTGGGAGCGCATCGCGAGTATCGGGCTCCCCGTCGCGATATACGGCACCGGGAACGGCGCCGACAAGGTGATGGACGAGCTCGGGCGCCGCAAAATCCCGGTCGCCGCCGTCTTTGCCTCGGACGGATTCGTCCGCGAGCGCACGTTCCGCGGGCACCGCGTCATGTCATATGCGGAGGTTTGCCGCGAGCTTTCGGACTTCACGGTGCTTCTCGCGTTCGGGACGTCGCGTCCGGACGTGCTCGGCAATATTGAAAAAATCGCGTCCGAGCACACGCTCTTGTGCCCGGACGTGCCCGCGTTCGGCGAGGTGATGTTCGACGCCGCCTACTACCGCGAAAACTACGGCGCGTTTCTGTCCCTTTACGATTCGCTCGCGGACGGCGGATCCCGCCGGGCGCTCTCGCTCATCCTCGAATATAAGCTCTCGGGCGCGCTCCCGCCGCTCGCAGCCTCCGCCGCCGGCGACCTGCCGTTCGGACTGTTCGACTGCGGAAGTTACGAAACGTATATCGACCTCGGCGCGTACACCGGGGACACGGTGCGGGATGCCGTAAAATGTATGCCGCGCCTGCGGCGCGTCATAGCTCTCGAGCCCGAGCCGCACGCATACAAAAAGCTGAGCGCGCTCGCCGAGGCGACCGAGCGCCCGCGCATAGAAGCATACAACGCCGCCGCGTGGGAACGTGAAACGGAGCTCGAATTTGTGACTCGCTCCGGCAGGGGTTCATCCTCCGCCGCCGCGATGCACGCGGGGGCAAAGGCGCGCAAGGTGCGTGCGCTCGCCGTCGACGGGATCGCGGATGAGCGCGTCGACCTCATCAAATTCGACGTCGAGGGAGCCGAAAAAGAGGCGATCCTCGGCGCGGCGAAGACGGTACGCCGCGACCGCCCGGACCTGATCGTCTCCGTCTATCACAGGACCGGCGACCTCTTGTCGCTGCCCGCGCTCGTGCGGAGCCTCGTCCCGGAATACAGGCTGTACCTGCGCCGCGAGTCCGGCGTCCCCGCCTGGGGGATCGACCTTTTCGCGACGGTGAAAAACGGACCCGGGGAAAAAGAACATTGAAAAAACGTCCCGAGCGGGACGTTTTTAATTTGAAATTTTTACGGCGCTTGTTATTCCTTGCCGTAGTTTTCGAGGAAGGTGTGCGTCTCGCCCTTTGTCCTGTACGCCGGGAAGGTGTCGAGCCAGACGGAGTGAATGCTCCTGAAAATGCGCTTTTCTATGTCCGGGTCGTCCTTTTAGATCATCCGCAGCCACAGCTTCACCGTCTGCCGCTTCGATGCTGAGGCGTCCGCCTCCGCCTTCACGGCGACGCTGCACGCGCACCGCAGAAAATCAATTCCGAGAGCCCTGCCCCACGCGGCGATATCCTCCTCATGGACGCAGTATATCGGACGTATGAGCTCCATTCCGGGGAAATTTTCGCTCTTCACCTTCGGGATCATCGCCTGAAGCTGTGAGCCGTAGAACATCCCGAGCAGTGTCGTCTCGACGACGTCGTCGAAATGGTGCCCGAGCGCGATCTTGTTGCAGCCGAGCTTTTGTGCCTGACTGTACAGGTGCCCGCGCCTCATCCGCGCGCAGAGATAGCACGGCGACTTTTCCGTCTGCCCGACCGCGCCGAAAATATCCGTTTCAAACACCGTGAGCGGGATCCCGAGCTTCTCGGCGTTCTCTTCGAGCTGCCGCCTGTGCTCGGGGCTGTACCCCGGGTCCATGGCGATAAATTCGAGGTCGAATTTGACCTCCCCCGTGCGGCGCAGAAGCTGCATCAGCTTCGCCGCCAGCATCGAATCCTTCCCGCCCGAGATGCAGACCGCGATCCTGTCCCCGCCGCGGACGAGCTCGTACTGCTTGACGCCCTCGATGAACGGGCGCCAAAGCTCCCGCCTGTACTCCTTCAGTATGTATTCCTCAGCCAGCCCGGCTGTGCTCTTTCCGTCTTTTCCCTCTGTCATCTCTGTCATATTTGTCATCTTACGCCTCCCGTCAGGTCCCGCACGACCTCGCCCGCGATGATCAGCCCGGCAACGCTCGGGACGAACGCGCAGCTCCCCGGTACACGCTTTCCTCCTGCATCCGGTTCAGGCTCGCCGCGCGGCGCCGTCGGCGCTTCCCTTGAATACACGACCTTCAGCCTTTCGATCCCGCGCTGCCGCAGCTCGCGCCGCATGACGCGCGCGAGCGGGCACACGGACGTCTTATATATGTCCGCGACCTCGAATTTCGTCGGGTCGAGCTTGTTCCCCGCCCCCATCGACGAGATTATCGGCACCCCCGCCTCCGTCGCCGCGACGGCGAGCCCGAGCTTGCCGGAGACCGTATCTATCGCGTCGACAACGTAATCATATGCGGAAAAGTCGAACTTTTCCGCCTCCTCCGGCAGGAAAAACGTCTTATACGTGCGAACGTTTGCATCCGGGTTAATGTCCCGGACACGCTCCGCGGCGACGTCGACCTTGTATTTTCCGACGGTGCTCGAAAGCGCGACTATCTGCCTGTTGATGTTCGATTCGCTGACCGTGTCCGGGTCGACGAGGTCGAGTGCGCCGACGCCGGAGCGCGCGAGCGCCTCCACCGTATACCCGCCGACGCCGCCGACGCCGAAGACGGCGACGCGCGAGCGCGCGAGCACCTCGAGCGCCTCGCCGCCGAGCAGCATTTCCGTTCTTATAAACCGTTCTTTCATTTTTTACCGTCTCGGTTTTTATGTTGACGCCGTTATTATATTCTCCGCCGGAACGTTTGTCAAGAGATGCGGAAGACGAAGAGAGCAAAGAGACGCAAAAAAAAGCGGGAGGGGCTTTTGCGGAAAGTCCCTCCCGTATTTATCATGCCGTATTCTTTTTCAAGCATTTCCCGCCCGTTATTCTATCTCCTGCTCCGTGTCGTCAAACAGCTCGGAGTCAAAAAACTGCCGGACCGTTATTCCGAGTCCGTCGCAGAGCTTCTTCAAGGTCACGACCCCGGGATTGCGGCTTTTTTCGTTCAGAATACTGTACACGGTCGACGGCGGTATGCCCGCGATATTCGCAAGCGAATTCACCGCGATCCCGCGCTCAAGGCAAAGCTCAAGTATGCGATTTGCAACCGCCTCTTTTGTCCGCATGATCTCCCTCCGAGTCAGTAATATAATTTTTTCCGTTTTTGTAAAAAACGTATCTTCGATACAATAAAACCTACGCAAAACGCGCCGTCCGGATAGGGACGGCGCGTTTCCGTATAACTTACTTATACTTGCGCTTTCTTGCAGCCTCGGCCTTTTTCTTTTTCTTCACGCTGGGCTTTTCGTAGTGTTCCCTTTTGCGAAGTTCAGCGAGGACGCCCGATCTCGCACACTGACGCTTGAATCTGCGGAGCGCGCTGTCGAGAGATTCATTCTCCTTGACTCTGATTTCTGCCATCTTTGATATCCCCCCCTTCGCAATGGTATGATACACCGGCGTTTTTCAAAACCGCCATCGGCTATTATAGCAGAATTGACGCCGCATGTCAATGTCTTTTCTTCAATAAATTTTCACATTTCGGCAAAAAATATCGGAGAAGGCGACCTTGACGGCGCGCCTTCTCCGATATATGTACTTATTATTTCAGTGCTTTAATAATACCGAAATGTTATAAGACTCAGTGTCTCTTCTTCGAGACAACGTAAGCGCCAGAGCCGATAGCGGCAGCAGCGATGACGAACGTCACAAAGCCGGTCGTCGGAGCGGTCGGGTTGCTGCCCGTGCCGGAGCCGGTACCGGTAGAGCCGGTCGTGTCGTCGGTCTTCGTCGTGTCGTCAGCCTTCGTCGTGTCGTCGTCCTTAGCGGAATCGTCAGTCTTCAGCTTCCAAGAAACGGAAACGACGTTGAGAGCCTTGACGGTCTTGCCGTCAAACGCAGCATCGTTAGTAAACGTAACGGTGTGCTCACCGGCCTTAAGCTCTACCGTGACCTTATTTGTCTGGACATTCCAGTCCTTCACATCTTCAAGCTTGAGAGCCGTTGCCTCACCCTTATCAATGGCATAGTTTCCTTTTCTGTTGCCGTCGATTTTATCAATTGCAAATCCGAGCGTTATCTCATATTCGCCGTCTTTTTCAACCTTAAACGTGAAGGTAACGGAAGCATCTTTTCCTTCCATGCCTTCAGCAGGCTTAAGACCGAGCTGCTTTACCCCATTTTTTTCCTGAATGCCATCTTTAAGATTTGTCCATGCAATCGTTCCGCTGTCGGTTGTAACCGAGCCCGCAGTCTTATCTCCGGTCATTCCCTGATCCGTAACCGCGAGCGTTCCCTCATCTGCTGCGAACGAAGGAATCATCATCGCTGCGACCATGCATACGACCGCTGCGATACTGATAAGGACTTTGATCTGTTTTCTCATATAGAAAACCTCCTGTTTGTTTAAAATGTCCTTTACATTTGCATAAATTATATACTTTTATGTCGCGGATAACAATGTTAATTTGTGCCCATATGATGTAAAATCCTCGGCAGTTTGCAGCCGTAAATTTTTACCTTACCTTTATTTTCCTTTATTTCCCGCGCAGATGCGCCGCCGCCCTTTTGCCGTCCGCTCGGATGCGCTCGGCGTCGACCGTTTTATATTCCCCGTCGCGGTAGAGGATGCGCCCCGCCGCCATCGTCAGGCGGACGTCCGCGGCGGACGCCGAATAAACGACGGCTGTCGGTATATCGTCCGCGTTCAGGTGCAAAGTGTCCCCGTCGAGCAGGACGAGGTCCGCCGCGCGCCCGGGCGCGAGCACGCCGGAGCGATCAAAGCCCATCGCGGCGGCTCCGTCCGCCGTCGCCATTTCTATGACCTTGCGCGCCGGGAGCGCAGACGCCGTGCCCGCCGATATCTTCGCCGCGAGCGCCGCGAGACGCATTTCGCGGAACATATCGAGCGTGTTGTTGCTTGCCGCGCCGTCCGTCCCTATGCCGACGCGCACGCCGCGCGCGAGAAGCTTTGCCGTGGGCGAGACGCCGCTGCACAGATACATATTGCTCGCCGGGCAGTGCGCCGCCGTGACGCCGTGCGACGCGAGGATCTCTATATCTCCGTCCGACAGGTGGACGCAGTGCGCCGCTATGACCGGAACGTCGAAAAGTCCCGTCCGCTCAAAATACGCGGGCGGCGTCATGCCGTGCCGCTCAAAGCAGCCCGCGACCTCCGGCGCGCTCTCGGACAGGTGGACGTGTACGCCGACCCCGAGCTCGCGCGCGAGCTCCGCCGCCGCGCGGGCGGTCGTCTCGTCCGATGTATACTCCGCGTGCAGCCCGACATAGACGCGGACGCGCCCGTCCGCCCCGTCAAACTCGCGGTGAAGCTCGCGGTGCGACATGACGCCCTCGACCGACGTCGACCCGCGCGAGATGTTCGCGCGTATGCCCGAATCGAGCACGGCGCGTATCATGTCGGGGCACTCGAAATACATGTCCGCAAACGACGTTATCCCGCCGCGCATCATCTCCATTATCGCGAGCATCGTGCCCGTGTATACCGTCTCCGGCGTGAAATTTTCCTCCAGCCGCTGCACGCACGCGAGCCACTCCGCGAGCGGGAGGTCGGCGCCCTCTCCGCGCAAAAGCACCATCGGCGCGTGCGAATGTGCGTTTGAGAGCCCGGGCATGCATATCCCGCCCCCGCCGTCTATAACCTCGGCGCCCGCCGCCTCCGGCGCGTCAATTTCCGTGCCCGCGTAGACGATGCTGTCCCCGTCCGTGACGACGGCGCCGCGGGGGAACGACCGCTCCCCCGTATAAAGCCTTACATTTTTTATATAATACATCTTTTCCCTCCGCTCACGCGCCGGTCGAATTTATATACGCGCGCTGCGCCTCGGTCAGCGCATCAATCGTTTTTCCCATCGTTCCGAGCTTCATCTCGGCGACCGTGCGGTCGATATCCTCCGGCACGGCGTAAACGCCGGGCTCCATCCCGCCGCCGTGCTTTACGAGATATTCGGCGGTCAGCGCCTGGAGCGCAAAGCTCGTGTCCATTATCTCCGCCGGGTGCCCGTCGCCTGACGCGAGGTTGACGAGCCGCCCCTCCGCGAGCAGATATACGGTTTTTTCCTCGCCGTCAAAGTCGAAGACGAATTTTTCAATATTGCGCCGCGCCTCCGAGACGGACTCAGCACTTGCCCTCATCTCCGCGACCGCGACCTCAACGTCGAAGTGCCCCGCGTTGCAGAGGACGGCGCCGTTTTTCATCCTCTTTATATGCTCCGTCGTTATGACGTCGCGGCAGCCGGTCACGGTGAGGAATATGTCTCCGAGCGGCGCGGCGTCCGCCATTTTCATGACGTCGAAGCCGTCCATGACCGCCTCGACCGCGCGGACCGGGTCGACCTCGCAGACGATGACGCGGGCGCCCATTCCCTTCGCCCGCATCGCGGCGCCCTTGCCGCACCAGCCGTAACCGGCGACGACGAACACCTTTCCGGCTATGACGAGATTCGTCGTCCGCATTATGCCGTCGAGCACGGACTGACCCGTACCGTATCTGTTGTCGAACAGATATTTCATCCTCGCGTCGTTGACGCACACCATCGGGAACGGCAAGCCGCCCGACGATGCACGCGCGCGCAGACGCATAACGCCCGTCGTCGTCTCCTCGCTCCCGCCGAGGAGGTTTTCGCCGTATTCGGGGTGCTCGTCGCAGAGGATCGCCGTCAGGTCGCCGCCGTCGTCGATGAAGACGTCCGGGCGGCAGGACAGTGTGCGGCAGAGGTGGCTGTGATATTCCTCATCCGTCGCCCCGTGTATCGCGAATACGTGTACGCCGAGCGAGGCGAGCCCCGCCGCGACGTCGTCCTGAGTCGAGAGCGGGTTGCATCCCGTTGCGTAAACGTCAGCGCCGCCCGCCTTTAAAAGCAGCGCGGTCCGCGCCGTCTTCGCCTCCATGTGTATCGACATCGCGATCCTCTTCCCCGAGAACGGCTTTTCCGCCTCGAACCGGCGCTCTATCTCGCCGACTATCGGCATGTGCGCGCGGACCCACTCTATCTTCATTATCCCGGACGGCGAAAGCGACGCGTCCCTTATGATGTTTTCCATATCTTTTCCTTTCTTTTAATCGACGAGCTCGACCGACAGCACCTCGCACGGGTCGTTTATCCTCGGGACAAATTCGCTGTTGTGCGCGCCTGCGGAGACGAGCAGATTGCCGTAAAAACCTTTCGTATACCGCGGGAAGATTCCCTGCCCCGGCGCGAACGCGCCGATGCCGAATGCGCGCCACTGTCCGCCGTGCGCGTGCCCGGCGAGGACAAGATCGTCGCGCGGATCGTAAAATTCCCTCACATACCGCTCCGGGCGGTGGCAGATCAGTATTCGGTAGCAGTCCTGCCGCCGCAGCCCTTCAAGCATCGCGCGCGCAGCCGCGTCGTCCTCCGGCGACACGGCGCCTATCGCGAACTCGAATCCGCGCACCTTTATCCTCGCGTATTCGTCGACGAGCAGGTGAACGTCCGTCTTTTTTATGTTTTCAAGCTGGCGATCGGTTATGTTCGCTTCGTGGTTCCCGAGCCCGTAATATACGGGCGCGATCCGGCAGAGCGACCGGATCAGCTCGTACGCGACCTCGCTTTTTGCGCCGTCGTGCAGTGCCGCCGACATCTTCGTCTTCGCCTCGACTATGTCCCCGGCGAGGATGATCACATCCGGCGCGATGCTCCGCACGGCGTCCGTGACGGGTCCCGGGTCCGCCTCGTGCGTGTCGGAAACGACGGCGAGCCGCAGCCGCGCGCGCCCGGATGTTGAGAGCATATATTTTGTGACCGTGATCTTCTCCTTCATAGCTTTCCTTTCTTCATCATCGCGCGCCGCTCCTTTATATATGAGGCGCGTATCTTTGACATCACCGCCATGACGCGCTCGGAGGCGAAGTCCCTGTACGTCCACGGGAACGTGTGCCAGCCGCCGCGCGAGTAAAACAGCGTCATCTCGATATATATCCCGTCTCGCAGCGCTATCCTGTGCCCGGCGGGCTTCGTCGTCGGCAAAAGGAGCCGCCCGTGTCCGATCAGCCCGGGGTCGAGGTTGACGGTGCGGCAGCCGCCCTCCGACATCTCCGCCTCTATCGCGTTCGTCCTCTCCTTTATCTCCGCGATCGTGTCCGGCGGGACGAGCTTTTCAAACGACAGAAACCGCCTTTTGACCTCGCCCGTCATCTCGTATGAATAATAGTCGCTGAAAGCTGAAAACGACATCTCCTCGGATTCGAGGTCGACGGGGCCGAGGTCCGATATCAGCCTTTCCTTTGCGCATCTGTATGCGTCCGCGTCCGTATACAACAGCCCGCAGAACAGCTTTTCCGGTTCAAACGCGTGCGGCGTTCCCATATATGCCTCCTATTTTTTCGCATTCACCTTCATTGCCTCGACGCGCTCCCGGTCCGGCGTCACATACGCGGTCCAGTTCGTCTTGTATGTGACATATCCGGGTTTTGAGCCGGACGGCTTTTTGATGTTTTTGACCTGCGTATAGTCGACGGGCACGTTGACCCCGTGCGACACGCTCGAATTGTACGCCGCGATCATCGCCGCCTCGGTGAAGTCCGCCTCCGGCGGCTCCTCCCCGTCCGGCGTTATCATCACGACATGGCTGCCCGCCGCGCCCTTGACGTGGAACCACCAGTCGCCGCCCGCCGCCGTCTTCAGCGTGAGCTTGTCGTTCTGTATATTGTTTTTGCCGCACAGGACCGTATATCCGCCGGACGTCAGATATTTGTCCGGGTGGGACGGCTGCGACTTCAGCCTGCCCTTCGCGCTCGATTTGAGCGCCTTCGCGTATCCCGCGGCAGCGAGCTCCGCGCGCAGCTCGTCTATCTCGGCGTCGCCTTTTGCGCGCGACAGCGCGTCCTCGACCGTTTCGATATATGAGAGCTCCGCCTCCGCGAGCTTTATCTGCTCCGCCGTCATCACGCGGGACGTCTTGCACTTTGCGTATCTGCGGTAGCATAACTGCGCGTTTTCGGACGGTGACAGCCGCTCGTTCAGCGTGACGCGGACCGTTTTGCATTCGGGATCGTAGTAGTCGATGAGCTCCGCCTCCCGCATTCCGCGCGAGAGCAGGTGCAGGTTTGAATTTATGATGTCCCCGGTCCGCTTGTAGCTCTCGCCCTCCGCGGCGTGTTCGAGCTCCTCCCTCAGCTTTTCGAGCTTGCGCTCGATGCGCCGCCGCGCCGCCGCCACGAGCTTTACGACGTCGCCGCCGCGCTGGGACACTCTGTCAACGCGCCCGCGCTCGCGGTAAAACGATTCGATGAGCTTTGACGGGGAGTCAAAATGCGTCTTTTTATATTTTTCGCCGTTCTCGTCGTATTCGAGTATATCGACGACGCCGAATTCGAGCGGTCGCCCGCCCTCATCGTAAACGAGCGTCAGCTCCGACGCCTCACCCGTGCGGATTATCTCGCGCACCTCGGAAAACGCTGCCCACAGCCGCCCGCCGTCGCAGTCGGACACGGGCGCGTCAACGCTGCCCCCGGCGCGGTACGCGATCTCGCGGCACAACAGCGGGGAGAGCCCCGCGTATGTCCTTATCAGGAATTTGTCCGCGGGCGCGTCTCCCGCCGAGATCGCGGCGTCAAACAGCGCGGTCCTGTCCGCGTCGAGGATGTCCGCTTTGTCCTGCTTAGGCGGCGTCTCATACGTCATCCCCGGCAGCACCTGCCGCAGTCTGCTCGTCGTAAAATCGACAACGCGGGAGGCGCCGATTATCCTGTCGCCGTCGCGGCAGAGGATTATATTGCTGTATTTGTTCATGATCTCGACGATGAGATACCGCTCGCACGGGAATCCCATTTCGTCGCGCGTCTCAAACGTAAGCCTCGCCGCCCTCTCCGAGCCGAACTGCTCCGCCCCGGCGAAGACCGCGCCGCCGAGATGCTTTCGGAGCATCATGCAGAAGCTCGGCGGCGTCGTCGGGTTCTCCGCGTCCTCGCTCTCAAAGCACATTCTCGGGTTCGACGAGCCCGCGTTTATATACAGCCGCCGGGACTCGCCCCTCCCGCGCAGAACGACCGATATCTCCTCGTTCGACAGCCCGTATACCTTCTCGCACCGCGCGCCGCGCATGGAATTGACCTCGCGGCAGACCGCGGCAAGCATTGCCGCATCGTATGGCATGTGTGTTGTGTCTCCTTTTTCGCGAGGGGGAAAAACTTTTGAAAAAGTTTTTCCCCCTCGCGCTCCCCTTTTTCAAAACTTTTTATTACTTTATTTTGATGCTCACGACCGCCCGTCAGCCGGCACGCAAATCAAGAGTGTGCCATATGCGCACCGGGGGTCTATTTTTTTGCTGATTTTGATCCAAGCAAAAAGTCTTTCTTTATCGGTTTAAACTTCTTCATGCAATCGACAGTGCAATTCATATAAAGCTGTTTTATTTGAATCCCAAGTCAGGCGCGTCACAGCGTCTTCATAACTCAGCCAATCGCAGCCGATGTGTTCACCGGATAACTTTATGTCTGAAACACATTCAAACGCGAGGGGATGTTCGGGAATAACATAGGTATTCTTTGCCCAATATTTCCGGTGTCGTTCCGAAATAACATTCGCGGGGATATACGCCATGGACGTCAGCTTTATAATACTGTTTGTTTTTATCCCCGTTTCTTCCGAAATTTCTCTTATCGCCGCCTCTGCCGGCGTTTCATTATCTTCACCGCCGCCGGCAATAAATTGCCACTGATACAGATCCGCGCGATGAAAAACACAAAACTGTGTCTCTCTCAGCGCTGTTTTCCTGAAGGGAATCGCCAATATTTGAAATGGTGCTCTCAACCCGTTAAACCTCCGCTGATCCTGATTTTCTGATCAAGTATAATGCGGATTTCTCACTGTCATCCAGCGGGCAGTTTTTCCGCTCATTTCGATAAACCGGAAGCTGCCTGTTTCTTCTTTCTCAAATCGAATGTCCCGTGTTTTCTCTAACGTATATAGCAAACGGGAATTTGTCTGCGTGCAAGTATGGTGTAAGTAGCTTTCCAGTTTCGCATAATTCGCACATCTCTAAAGCCTGCTTTCCTCAGAACCTCAGTTTCATGCTCAACCGTCAGCGGCGTGTCGTAGTGATAAAAAGCAGCCGGTTCAAGCCCCTGCTCGCTTTTCAGCCTTTCCAGCTCGGAAAAGTAAAAATGCTCCCTTTCCTCCGACTCCGCGAAATAATCTGTCAGAACAAAATATCCGTTGTCGGTCAGTGCGGTATTCAGCTTCTCATACAGTCTGAGCTTTTGTGCGGCAGTGAAGTGATGGAGCGATTCGACCGATACAGCGGCGTCAAAGCAGTTTGCTTCAAAAGAAACATCGAAATAAGAGCCGCAGATCAGCTTAATTTTACGGTCTGAAAATTTCTGTTTCAGCGCTGCCAGCATATCGGATGACACATCAATTCCTACTACCGCCGCCACGCTGTTCAGGGCAAAGTAATATTCAAGTTCAAGCCCTGTACCGCATCCCAAATCAAGCACATTTACGTCATTTCCCGATGGCAGCAGGGATGCTGTATAGGGGTAAAATTCCTCTGCTCCTTCGATTTCCGTCATCATATGCTCGTCATATCCGTTCAACCGGGCAGTGAAAAAAGCGTCCATTTTCTCAAGTTTCATATTATCCTCACTAAATCCCGATTCACCGAGCGGACATATCCGAATCATATCAATCAGCCGTCGAATAATGCAGGATCAAAAGCGCGCGGAAGGTTATGTCGCAGAATTTTCGCGTCTCCGTTTTCCAGTCGACTTCAAGCTGCTGCCCGCCGTATGTGCTGAATCCCTTCAACTGATTCTCCGCGATAGGCGCTTTGCATATGCCATCATCGTCAACGAAACTCAGCAAAAGCTCAACTTCCTTTTGCAGCTTTTCAAGATACGGAAAAAGACCGCACCGGCACAGCCATTCAACTCTGTCAAAATACGTGTAGTGGATTCCGTTTTCTTCATAGCCGAGCTGATAGCCCTCTTTTATGCAGCCGATAGTCCCGAGCACATATCCGACCCAGGAGTCGCCGCCGACCTGCTTTTCCGGGCGGTCCGTCCGCATCAGCTTTTTGAATGATTCGGCAAGCATCTTTATATTTTCTTCGGTTTTCCAAGAATCGGTATGCGCCAAAATATCAAAATGATAATAGCAGGGCCACTTTTCATAGTCGTTGAATACGCGCTTTTCTTTCCCACCGCTCTTTCTCACTCTCGTTATGTCTAACGCGGAATCGACCTCAAGCACGCGGTGGAATGAATCGAGCGCCAGCTGTATCTGCGGTTTTATATCTATCACGTCGTCGTAACCGGCGCGGGCGATACAGGCGCAGCGGATGATATTCTGTCCGTTCGCGGCATAGCGGAACTCGTCAAAATATTTTCCCTTTGTGCGGTAGCAGAGATCGGTCAGCTCGGTAGTTACAAAGGCTTCCATCGCCCTTTTCAGAACCGGCGTATCCTTATAGACAAGCTTTTCGCCTAAATATTTTGTCCCGACCTCCTGATTTTCAAAGGGACCCGCATTTTTGTTCGGTCCGTGAAAGCCGTTGCCGAGCCATCCGTTTTCCTTTTGGCACGCTATTATGGACTGTATGATCGGCTCTTCCAAAATTTCTGCTTGCAGCCGATCTTTTTCTTCTTTGGATAATTCCTCGTGCAGGACCTCCGTTTTGACGCGGTACCGGATCGACGGATTCGCATTTGCGAGCAGAAACCCGACCATTTTTTCTTTCATGTCGCTGCTTTTCATTTAAAATGTCTCCCCCTCACATAATCTTCCGCATGACGTAATAGTAGCACCGTCCGTAATGGACGAATCCGGCGCGCTCGGCGACCTTCTGCGACGGTATATTGTCGCAGTCCGTCTCGTATGTGACATATCCGCCCGTCTCCGCGATGAGCGCCTTTGCGAGCGCCGCCGCGCATGACGACGCGTAACCGCGCCCGCGTTCGCCGACCGCGGTCTCGACGCCGATCTCGGTGACGCCGCGGCAGTCTGCGTCGTCGTCGAAATCCCCCGACCGCGACATATTCTCCGCCGCGATAGAAACGACCTCGCCGCCCCTCACGGTCACAAACGATGTTATTTCCTCAGAAATATACCGCGGCAGGTCAAACGTTGTGCGGTTCTTCTTCCCGCGTACGGCGCGCCGCGTGAGCCGCACCGTCTCCGGCATGATCGCGGCGGTATTTATCTCGCCCGCGTGATGTATCACGTAACAGTGGTACCACCTGTGGCGGAACTTTTTCTCGTCCGCATACCCGCGCGCCTCCATCGGCGCGCCGATACGCTTCCAAATGAATGCGAGCGCCTCCGGCGCGAACGGGTCGGCGGAAAATTTCGCCGCAAACTCGCGCGCCTCCGCCTCGTATGTCGGGAAAACCTCTATATATATTTCCCCTCCGTCTTTGCCATCCTTTTTCCGCACCGTTATCGGGACGGCGGTGTCCCAGTCATTTTCAAAGACGAATTCTTCCCCGCCTGCGTCAAGGTCTATCATTATTTTTCTTCCCTGTATATGAAATGTATCGGTCCGAGCGCCCCTCGCTTCAAAAGCTCCGCGCACCGTGTCGGATAAACGACCTCTCCCGCGCCGCCGAGCTTATCTATCGGCACCCAGCGGAAGATCAGGTCAAATTCGCGTCCTTCCAATTTTTCGCATCCCGTGAAGCTGCCGCTCATCGGTATTCCGCCGACGATCCGTACGTCGTAGAAAAGGCATATCTGATGGCACATACGACCGTCCCACGGTATAAACAGCTCCGCAGTCCAGCGAAGTCCGCCAACCTCGATCCGCGCGCCCATTTCCTCCGCGAACTCGCGCAAAAGCGCGTCCTCGCCCGTCTCGCCGAATGTGACGTGCACACCCGGAAACGCAAGCGACGAATCATCCGTCGTGCATTGCAGCAAAACGCAGCCGTCGTGAACGCACACACCCGCGGCGCGATATGAAAACACACCGTCTTCGGTTTTGAAAAGCAGATCGCGCATATTTTCCCTCCGTCATGCTGCCTTCTCCTATATTACCACATCTTGCCGAAATAATCAAATATAAAATGCGTGCCGTCCCTCGCCACGCCGCCGCGCAAAAACGGGGACCGCCCGGTCCCCGTCTGTATATTCGCATAATTGTGTTCCCCTGCCCCGCGCGGCGATCGGAGAATTATTTGAAATGCCCCATCTCCTCGCGGCGTTTCTGTTCTTCCAGTTCCTTGGCTATCTTTTGGTCCTCTTTATCCATTTTCTTCTCCTGTGCTCTTAAGCCCACCCGGACCAGGATCGCATCCGGGACAAAGATCAGCGGGAAGATCCATAATAAAACCCATTTACTTGACGCAAAAAGAATAATATTGATAAAAAAAGGAGCCGCAAACCAATAAACGCAGAATTGCCATGTAAACAAACGCATATACGTTTCATATCGCGCATCTTCCGCCGGCGTTTCAGTATATTCCATCTCCTGCCACGGGATTTTCCTCTCATTGAGCCCGGCAATTTTTGCAAACATACCGTCTCCCGAATGCCTTTTGAAATAAGTGATTATCCCTCCGATATAATATGTAAGCGCGATCAGTACGGCATAAAGCGAATATTTTGTGATCTCCGCTTTGTGCCCGCATAAATTCATTGCAGCAAAAATGCCCGCGTTTATAACGACAGAAACTCCGACAACGCAAAGAAAAATTTTTCTCCTGCTCATTTCCGATCTCCGATATTATTTTTAATCTCACCGAGGCATGCGAACCGGCGGGTGTTTATTTCATATGTCCCATTTCTTCGCGCCGTTTCTGTTCTTCCAGTTCCTTTGCAACCCTGTTGTACCTTTCATCGAGTATTTTCGCCCCTGCCCTGAAACTGACGACAGTCATTATTATCTCCTGACCTAATAGCAGCGGTAAGATCAGTAGAGCTACCCATTCGCTTTTTGCGAAGAGTATGATGTTTATAAAAAACGGAGCTTCAAACCAGTAAAGGCAAAATTGCCATGTAAATAAATACATGAACATCTCGGGATTGACATTCTTTTCGAAACTTAATGTCCGAGGTATCTCCAGTCGATCTTTCCGGACCTTCATTTCCGAAATTCTATCAATAATGCTGGCTTTGGGGTAACGCCTAAAATAAAGGACTACTCCTGCGACACAGTAGATAATTGCGATTGGAGCGATATAAAACGAATATACTGTGAATCCTGGAGTATTCCCGCATAGGATCATTATTACAAAAATGACCGCATTGATAATGACAGACGCTGCCATAACGTAAAGGAATATTTTCTTTCTGCTCATCTCCGATCTCCTATACTGTATTTTTCAGCCAATCATGACCTCCGCGGCGCACGTGCCCGCGGAGTTTTATCTGATATGCCCCATTTCCTCACGCTTTTTCTGTTCTTCAAGCTCCTCGGTTTCCTTTTGCCTTTGTATATTATATTTTTTTCTCATGGTTCTATCTTCATCTATAGCGGAGGTAACAAACGGTATCGAAACCAAAGGAATTATCCATAACATATGAAAGGAGCGTGGTGATACATAGAGTTCGTATGTAATCAAAAACGGAAACATGAACCAAAATTTGCAGAAATGCAGCGTAAATGTATCCATATATTCCTTAGAATATGTATCGACCTCCGGCAATTCTTTATATGGATTCATATCCTTCCACCGTCGTTGCCACGTAAACATATACCTTACATCTTTTACATGGCGCAAGTAATAAATATATACTCCGACAAAGCCATACAGCAGCACAACGGGAGCAAAATAAATAGAAACCGATGAGAGCTTGGTCTCGAATCCGCATAGCGTCATTATTAAAATAATGACCACATTGATAAAGACAGACGCTGCCATAACGCAAAGGAATATTTTTCTTCTGCTCATCTCCGACCTCCTATACTGTATTTTACAACCAATCATGACCGCCGCGAGGCACGTGCCCGCCGCGGCTTATTTGAAATGCCCCATTTCCTCGCGCTTTTTCTGTTCTTCCAGCTCCTTGGCTACCCTGCTGTTTATTTCATTGATTTCTTTCGCATCGCGCCTTAAACCAAAGACAACAAATATTAACATCATAATACATGGCAGCAATAGCAGCAATAAAAGCGGTAAAGCTGCCCAATCGCTTTTTGCAAAAAGCATGATGTTTATAAAAAACGGAGCTGCGAACCAGTAAACGCAGAATGCAAATGTAAAGTATCGCATATTCTTCTCGGAGTACGAATCCGGTTTTCTCACTATTCCCGTTGAAAATTCCGTTACTGTATGCGGTATCTCCGGTCCGTTTCCATTAACCTTCATTTCTGAAATTCTCGAAATGATACTGGTTTCAGGGTGGCGATCAAAATATATAACTATTCCCATGATAAAGTAGAAAAATGCGAGCACGGCGATATAAAACGAATATACTGTAAACCCGGGAGTAAATCCGCATAGGATCATTATTATAAAAATGACCGCATTGATAAAGACAGACGCTGCCATAACACAAAGGAAAATTTTCTTTCTGCTCATCTCCGACCTCCGTAATATATTTATCGCCTGTGCGGCAGCATACCGCGCGGTTACTTTATCGGTACCGACCTGCCGTTTGACATCTCCCATTCGCTTTACAAATTATATAAAATCTTTAGTTCCGACATATTTTTGCTATTGTAGAGATTATACATCATAATCATGAGATTGTCAATAGATATTTGAAAATTTTCTTAAGATGTTTGACATATGGCGGTGAAATTATAAAGCTGCGCGTTTTTCTGTTTGAACGATCAAATAAATTCAATGACAAAAAAGCGAGGGCACCGCTGCCCTCGCTGAAATTATAATGAAAAAACCGCTCGCGGTAAAATACCGCGGCGGTCAGACTTCAAAAACGAATAAAGAGTAAGAATCGGGAGCGCAACACTGATAGAAATGAACTCATATAGGAAGTTCAAGCCCTCGGTCAATTAGTATCGGTCAGCTGCACGCCTTACAG
>CANQMS010000023.1 GCA_947624995.1 uncultured Clostridia bacterium | reverse complement strand
AAAATTGTATCTTCGAAAGTGCGAACAGCACTTTTTTATTTTCATTTTGAACGCTGACGCGGCAGACAGCTTACATGAAACGTATGTTTCACACCTACTCGCCAGACCGACAGCGTCTGTAAAACGACTTGTTTTATCTAAATTGCTCGCCCGTCAATGCATCCCCTGCACGCAACCATTAGACCGCGAACGATTTTCTTGTCCCTAACCGCTTGACCGTAATATTTCAACTTTCGGTCAAGCGCGTAGGCACACAGCGCGCTCCCTCCGGGAGCTGTAAACCGCGTCAGCGTTCAAAAGGAAAAGTCAAGGGGAGCTGTTCGCACTTTCGAAGATACAATTTTACCTCGCGACCGCCAAGCGCCGCTGTACGCCCGTGAACGTAGGTGCAGGCATACGCCTGCACGGTCGCTGTCGGCGCGTCAGCGTTCAGCCGCGGCACGAACGATTAACGTCGACGCACGAACCGGGGAGCGGTAAACATACGCCTCGCTCCGCATCTCACAGGGAGCACCAATGGGGAATTCACAAGGGGGGAATCCCCCCTTGTGCCATGGGTGGATTGTTAAGTGAGGGAGGCGTCTGCTTCGCAGCCGCACGACGCCCGCTGTCGCGGGGTCTGACCTCGGGGGGTCCATCCTTAACGAACTTCTCGGGCTTCGAAGCAAGGAAAATAAAATGGTATAAGCAAAAATAGCTGAATCTAAAAACTGTCTCGTTAGCTTACAGTGGGAGGGGTGACGCACGGCGCCTCCCCGGCGAAAGGGAGGCTTTTTTCGCCGGCTGCGCTTCGCGCAAGAGGCGCGTCCCGCGCCTTGTCGAGGCGTGCGAGACTGCGCGGGCGCGCAGTCTCGAGATGGGCTCGCCGCTAAAGCTTTCTCCCCTTGTCTCCATAATATATGGGGCACCCGCAAGGGGTGCCCCATATATTATGGAGACAAGGGGACTCGAACCCATGACCTCACGGATGTGAACCGTGCGCTCTAACCGGCTGAGCTATGCCTCCGTGTCTTTAATATTATACAACGGGGCAGACGTCTTGTCAAGGCGTCTGCCCCGTTTTTTTTCGCGGGTGAATTCCACAGCGTAGTTTATAACCTGCACCGAGCGCAAAAATCCCCGTTTTTTCATGCGGAGACTGCCGCGCCGTCACCCGACGCGCTTTATACCGTCGCGGCTCGACTTCTCGATGATGTAGTGCGGGCGCCCCTTCGATTCGAGATACAGCTTCGCTATATAATTCCCGATCGTGCCGAGGAAAAAAAGCTGAATCCCGCCGATGAAAACGATGATGCACACGAGCGACGCCCAGCCGGCGACCGGCTCGTCAAACAGCAGCCGCCGCACGATGACGACGAGCTCCGTCACGAACGCGAAAAATGTCATGAACAGCCCGAACCACGACGCTATCGTCAGCGGCACGTGCGAAAAATTGATTATCCCGTCGATCGCGTACCCGAACAGGTGCCAGAAGCTCCACTTCGTCTTCCCCGCGACGCGCTCGTGATTCACGTACGGGACCCACTTCGTCCTGAACCCGACCCAGCTGAAGATCCCCTTCGAGAACCTGTTGTGCTCCTTCATCGAGACGACGATGTCCGCGACGTCCCGCGTCATGACGCGGAAATCGCGCGCGCCGTCGACGATCTCGGACTCGCAGATCCTGTTCATGAACCCGTAGAACCGCCGCGCGAAAAAGCTCCTTATCGGCGGCTCCCCGTGCCTGTCGACGCGGCGCGCCGCCGCCATCGAGTACTCCCCGGACGACACCGCCGCGAGCATTTCCGGCAGCATCGACGGCGGGTCCTGAAGGTCGCAGTCCATGACCGCGGCGTAATCGCCACGTATGTTCGAGAGCCCTGCGTACATCGCCGCTTCCTTGCCGAAATTGCGCGACAGACCGAGATATACAACGCTTTCGTCCTTCGCGGCGAACCCTTCGAGCACTTCGGCGGTGCCGTCCGTCGACCCGTCGTCGACGAAAATGAGCTCGTACCCGCAGTCCATCCCGGACAAAACGCGTTTTATTTCATCATAAAATATCGGCAGCGCCTCGCGCTCGTTGTAGCACGGGACGACTATTGACAAGACCGCCATCCTACGCCTCCGTTTTCCCTTCCTTTTCCTTCTTTTTCTTCTCTTTTGCAGCGCGCGCCTCCGTCACGGCAGCATACGCGCCGAACAGGATGACTCCCGCGACCGAGATTACGGCGCCCGCCCCAAGGAGCGGGGTGTCGTACCGCAGCGTGACCTCGTGCTCGCCCGCGCCGATGCGGACGCCGATGTACGATACGTTCGCGCGGACCGTCTCTGCCGGCTCGCCGTCGACATACGCGCGCCACCCCTCCGAATACGGCACCGCGAGGACGAGCATCGTGTCCTCAGCTGCCTTGACCTCGGCTGTGACCGTGTCCGTCCCGACCGTGACATCCGCCGGGACGCGCGAGCCGAGCTCGACCGCCGCCTCTCCGATCTGTGCGGCATCCCGCGCCTCGACCTTCATCGAGTCGAACGAATATATCCCGCGCCGCTTGAATTTGATCTCGATCTGCTCGATCCCGCGCGCGTGGTACCCGAGGTTGACGACAAAATCGTCGCGCCCGTTGTAGAACTGGAACCTGTTGTTGTAGCACGTGACCGAATTCAACGTGAACCCGCCGCCGATCTCGAGCGTCGCGCCCGTCGGCTCGTTCGCGAAAACGACCTCCCGCAGGATGCGCCACTTGTCGCCGAGTCCGAGCATGTCCCACTCGTCCTTGCCGTAGGAGTCCCCGGGGTCGACGTCATCTTTGCCGAAATAGAGGTCGAACTCCTTCGTCGACTTGAACTGCAGCCCCATCAGCGAGAGATAGAGCTCCGACCCGGCGTTTTCGCCGAGGCGGATCACGGCTGTGGCGTTCGGCTCCGTGACCGTGAACCGCCCGTCCTCATAAAAGACGCCGCTCCCCTCGGCGCAGACGACCTCGCACTCAGGCTCCCGCCCGGACAAAAGCGCCCGAACGTCACCGACGCCGAGGACGGGGAGCCCGTCCGCGCTGCCGGCGGATCCACCGTCGACGAGCACGCCGTACATCATCGCCTCTTCCTTTTCGGACGGCGAAAGCTGCTCCCACGCGTCTTCGCTTATGACCGCGCCGTAGCCGTATACGAACCCCGGCACGTTTTTGTTTTCATATATCAGATACCGATCCTCGGGCGTGGACTCGACCGGCTCGTACCCGTACGGCACGGGCGCGCGGTCCCCCTTCGGGACGACATAGTACCGCACGTCGGACAGCATGTTGAACGCGGTCCTGCCGTCGTAACCGCTGTAGCGGAAGATCCAGTAGTCGGAGAGCGCGAGCTCCGTGTTCCGCTCCGTTATGCCCGGATTCGACAGCGACCAGAAATACTGTCCGGACGACAGCCCCGCGAGTGCTCCCGCGTTCTTGGCGACGCTCGGTCCCGAATAGCGGAAGAATCCGTCCTCGCCCGCCGTCTCGGCGATCTCTTTTACCCTCGTCGCCTCGTTGTCGAGGAGCTTTGCATAAATATTCTTTCTGTCGATGTGCTCGGACGCGTAGTCATACCCCCACGGCGCCGTGAACGACAGCGCGTTGACCGCTATGCTCAGAAGCGACATCACCGCGGCGCCTCCGCGCCTCAGCGCCTCCCTGCCGCGAGGGAACGGAGCGAGCAGCGCCATCGTCACCGCCGCCGACGCTGTCCCCGACAGCGCGCCGACCGTGCGCGACTCGTCGAGCAAAATGCACAGCGCGGCAAGGATCGCCTCCGTCGTGAGGACGGCGGCGTATTCGCGCCGCGACATCGACGTCATCCTGTCAAAATACACCGTGACCGCGTATCCCGCGGCTGCCGCGAACGCCCAGCTCCACCTGTTCGTCACGTACGTGAATCCGTTCATCACGTGTCCGACGACGGGCAGGCACAGCCCCGCGAACGAGAGGATCAGAAGCACTCTGAGCGCTCTGTGCTCCCCGCCCCTGTCGCGCAGCGCGAGGACGAACGCCGGAACGGTCAGGACCGAAAAGCCCATGCAGATCCAGTTGTCGCCGCCGCCCTCTCCCATCAGGAGCCCCGGCAGCTTCGCGTAATACGCCGGCGGGTAAAACAGCCCGACCGCGTAGTCGACGCCGGCGCGCGAGTCCCCGAGGAACGCCGCGCAGACGGGCAAAAGCACGACCGCGGACATCAGAAGCCCGATGACGGAGCCGACCGCCGTCCGAACGAGCACGCGGACGGCGTCCCGCCGCCCGAGCCCCTGCCCGACGGCAGTGACGAGGCGCACCGCGACGTAGACGACCGTCACGAGCACGAGCATATAGAAGAAATAAAAATTCGAGAGCGCCGATATGCCGACCGCGGCGATGAAGAGATACGGTCGTCTGCCGCGCATAATGTATTCGAACCCGATCAGGATGAGCGGGAAATATATCATCGGGTTGAGAAAATACGGGTGCCGCCCCGCATTCACGATCGCCCAATACGAAAACGCGTACGTAAAGCTGCCGATGCCGACGGCGGTGTAATTGACCGGGCGTTTTTGCCCCGCGTGCCCGGAAACGAAGCAGAAGCACGAGAACAGGGCGCCCGCCGCATACATGCGGACGAGCATCAGCGCGTCGTAGAATATGTGCATATACCGCGACGGGACGAAGACGGAGAACACCGTCAGCGGGTCGCCGATGACATAGTAGTGCAGCGTCGTCAAAATGTCGCCGCCCTCGCCGAAGGCAAAGTCCCACCTCGGGACGACGAGCCGCCCCTCTGAAAAGAGCGTCCGCACGATCCCGCGCAGGTACTGCGCGTAATATATGAGCGCCTTATAGTGCTGGCTCCACGCGTCTACCTCCCATATGAGCGTCTTGCCCGTGAAGATATACACAGAGAAGCACAGAAAGGCGAGTACGGCGAAGGCGAGCGAGTACCGCAGGAAATATTTCCGCAGCCGGTGACTCCCGTCGCCGATGCCCCCGTTTTCAAGTATACTGTCCATCAGGAAATGTCTCCGTTTTATGAGTTCTGCGTCAGGAAAAACACGGCGGCGGCAAAGAGCGTCAGCACCGAGACGACGAAGAACAGCGCCGGCTTCATATACGAAAGGACGCCGCCCGCCCGTGATTTTATGGATCCCCCGTCATTCCGCCGCTTCTGCGCGGCGTCGAACAGCTCCGCGAGCCCGACCGCGAAAAACGCGACAGCGGCGAAGAGCAGCGCCGCCCCGTACGTATCGGGACCGCCGACAAAATACGACAAAAAGCACGCAGCGGCAGCCGCGGCCGCGAAGAGCAGCCCCGCGATCTTATATCTGTTCATCCTTCAAACCTTCCTCCGCGCGCCCGTCGTCTATGTATTACGCACCCCGCGTGTGTTCCGCGCCGCCGCGTACTGCCTGCGCGCCTCGGGCGACCCTGCCGCGCCTGCCGCACCGACTGCTCCTGTTGTCCCGACTGTCCCGATTGCCTGCGTCTCCGCCTCATCGCGCATACCGCCGACGCGCCTGCGCCGGATCACGCCGAACGCGGACACGCCGAACGCGAGCGAAACGAGCGCGATCGCCATAATGCGCAAAAAGCCGCCCTCGGTCTCGCCGCCGTCCGCGCCGCCGTCCGCGGCGGACGAGAACAGCGCCGTGAGCTCGCCGTCCGTGAGCTCCGCGCTCCCGAGCGCGACCGAGCGGACGAGGATCTCGACCCCCGCCTCGGACGTGAGCGCGAACCCGGTCACGGAGTCGACGCCGGAGAAGCCGGAGAGGTCGATATAGAACGTGCGCGGGCTGCTGCCGAGCGTCAGCTCCGCCGTGCATATGCCGCCCGCGGAATAGACCGTGAACGACGCCCGCCCCTGCACGGCTGCGGACGCCGTGAGGGCGATATACGGCGACCTCGACAGGTCGCGCGGCGACGTCGCCGACGACCACATGGCGCCCTCGGCGCCGAGGATGCGCAGCGCGCGCTCTCCGAGCTTGCCCGCCGTCGAGCACTCGCCCGCCCCGGCGACGGGGAACCACCCCGCCGTATCGTATGAATCGGAAAAGTCAAAAAGCGTATAGCTCCCGGAAATGCCGGGGTCCGAGGCATACGCCGAGACGCGCGCCGCCTCCACGGGCAGCGACGCTTCGGGGACGTCCGCCTCAGCCACGCCCATGTATTCGGACGCGGCGCCGTATTCGCTCGTGTCGAGCAGTGAAAACGCGCCGCAGAACGCGCCGTCGTGACCCGAGGGCGCCGAGAGCAAGAGCCCAGACAGCGAGCCGTCCGCCGCGGCGCGGCGGTACTGCTCCGCGTATTCAGAAAGGAGCGTGGGCGAGTATTCCGGCTCCGTCGGCACGTATTCGGCATAAAACGATGTGGGCGCGTTCTTCCCGAGCATCGAGGCGAACGCGCGAAACGCGTCCGCGAGCGGCAGCGGGTCGCCGGACGACATATAGATCCCGTACGGCACGCCGTATTCGTCCATGGAGTACGCCATCCTGCCGAGCAGCGTCGCCGCGTCAAAGTTCGAGTTCGGGTACGCGATCCTGTCCCCGACGGGGACCATGACGCTGAAGCCCGCGATGTATGAGCGCCCGATCTGGTACGTGACCGCGAGCGCCTTTGCCTCCGCCTCCGCCCTTTCGGCGGCGGAGACGCCGGAATTTTTGTCCGTGTAGACGGTGTCACCGAGGATGATGCCGGAGATGAAGCCGTAGTCCGGCGAGCTGTACCGCTGCGAGAGATACGTGACGGCGGCGGCAAGCGTCGAAAATTCGTCCGCGTCGTCGACGGTCACGGCGCGGTAGCCGCCGCGCGGCGAGGTGAAGCGCAGGTGCAGAAAGCACGCGGACCCGGTGAGCGACGGCGTCTTGATCGCCGCGTCGAGGTCCGAGATCGCGTCGTTGTCGAAGTACATGATCCTGCCGCCGTAAGAATAGAGCCTCCCGGACGACGCCGAGCCGAACAGCTCGTCAAGGTCCGCGTCGATCACGACGGTGGAGGCGCCCGCCGCGGCGGACGCGGCGGGGTCGGCGGAGGCGATCCCCTTTATCCCCGCGCGGCGCGCGGGGAGGGCGGTGCCCGCCTCCTCAGAGAACGTCGGCAGCTTCGGCTGCGCTACGGGGACGCGCTCGTCCCCGCGTCGGATGACGGCGAGGAACCGCATCGCGATATATCCCGTCGGCAGCGCATCCGCGCCGACCGTGACGTCGAACCGCGTCGAAACGTCGAGCACCGCGACCGGCTCCGCCTCTTTTATGTATTCCTCCGCATCCTCGTAGAGCGGGATGCAGTATATGCCGATGTCCCCGTCGATATAGTCGGCAACGGATGACGGCGGGACCGTCCCGCGCAGGTTGACGCTGCCGTCCCGCGCCGCGCGGCACACCTCGAGCGAGCCGATCCCGGGGGTCCGCTCGTCCGGCAGGCGGACTGTCTCCGCGCCGTAGAACCGCAGCGTGACGGGACCTTCCCCGGTCGCCGTGAGCGTGTATGTATATACAAGGTCGATATTGTCGATATCAAAGTAGACCGCAGTCGGGACGCCGCCGCCCGTGATGCGGACGGTGTTCGAGACGGCGTCCTCAAGTCCGCCGACGTATGAGACCGTGAGCGTCAGCTCGGCGCTCCCGTCCGTCGTAACCGTGAAGCGGAAGAGGTCGTTTTCCGCGTATCTGCGCCGCCTGATGACGAGCTGCCCCGTGAATCTCGCGCGCCCGTCAGCCGCCGTGACCGAGTACGAGCCGTCCTCCGCGCGCTCGGGAACGCCGCCTCTCGCCTCGAGCGACGGCGCGAGGAACCGCGCCTCGTGCGAGGTGTCCCGCTTGCCCTCCGCGCGCATATCGTCGACGCGGTACGACACGCGCACCGTCTCCGGCGCGTCCTTTTCCGGCAGCGTGACGGCGACGGAGACCGAGATGCCGACGATGTCGGTGCGCAGGCTGTACCCGCCCGTCTCCGCCGTGAACCTGACCCAGCCGCCCGCCTCGCACTTCCCGCCCGAGGAATACGAGGGACCGCGCGAGTAGAGCGTCACGGTGACGTTGTATTCCGCCCCGGGCACGCCGACGTCGGTGATGTTTATGTAGAAGCCGATGCGGTCCCATTCATAGAGGTCGACGGGCTCCGCAAAGCTGCGGCTCAGTTCGAGCGGCTCACCGGGCTTCGTCCCGTAGCGGCGAACGGCGATATATCCGTCGTCGTCCTCCCCGGACGAGAGGTATTCGTTCTCGCTCCCGTAGCGGACGAGGGACGTGTCGCCCCCGACGGAGCTCCACTCCGCGGAGTCCGACATATCGTCGATGAGAAATCCTTCTACAGCCCCCGCTGTGCCAGCTCCTGCTGTGCCGGTCCCCGCTGTGCCGGCGCCGTCCGGTCCCGCCGCGAGCACGTAAGCCGACGGGGCAAGGACGAGGAATAAGAGCACGGAGGTGACAAATACCGCGATCGCCCGTTTCATTTTTTGCCGCCTCCCGCCTTCACTACATAATTAGACAACATAGTATAACATATTTGAAGAGAATAATAAACAGAGTAATTATTAAATTTTTGTGAACGGATGCGCCCCCGTCCGTCATATGCAACAAATAACGGCGGCGGCGAAAAAAAGCGGGGGACTTTTCGCCGAAAGTCCCCCGCGCGGGATAAATTATTCTGTCGTGATGTTGTGATATCGTGATGCCGTGATATCGTGATGTTGTGATATCATGCTGTCATGCTATCGTGCCCCCGGCGATGACGGCATCCCCGTCCTCCCCGCCGTAGAGGACGACCGCCTGCCCGGGCGTGACGGCGCGCTGCGGCTCGTCGAAGCGGACGGACAGCGTGTCGTCGTCCGTCATGACCGCCGTCGCCGCGCCGCCGCGGTGCGAATATCTGATCTTTGCCGTGACCCTCATGGGTTCCGTGAGCGACCCGACGGAGACGAGGTTGACTCCGTGCGCCGTCACGGACTGCGAATAGAGCCCCTCCTCGGGCGAGAGCGTGACGGTGTTTTTCACGGGGTCGATCGCCGAGACGTACATCGGCTGCGGGAACGAGAGTCCGAGTCCGCGTCTCTGCCCGACCGTGTACCGCGCGATCCCGCGGTGACGACCGAGGACGCGCCCGTCCGTGCCGACAAAGTCGCCGGGCTCGGCGGCGCGCCCCGTGTACCGCTCGATGAAAGCGCCGCAGTCCCCGTCCGGGATGAAGCAGATGTCCTGGCTGTCGTGTTTTTTTGCGTTTGCGAGCCCGGCTTCACAGGCGACGGCGCGCACCTCGGCTTTTGTCATGTTCCCGAGCGGGAACAGCGTGTGCGCGAGCTCGTCCTGCGTCATCGTGTAGAGGACGTAGCTCTGGTCCTTCGCCCTGTCCGCCGCGCGCAGGAGCTGCCATCTGCCGCTTTCGGCGTCATGGCGGATGCGCGCGTAGTGTCCGGTCGCGACCGCGTCCCGCCCCAGCTCGTCGGAGCGGCGGCGCAGCTCGCCGAATTTGAGCCGCCTGTTGCATTCGATGCACGGGTTCGGCGTCCTGCCCGCGGTGTATTCGGAGACGAAGCGGTCGATGACGCCGCGGCGGAACGCGTCGGAGAAATTGAAGACGAAGTGTTCGATGCCGAGTTTACGGCAGACGGCGCGCGCGTCCTCGACGTCGTCGAGGGAGCAGCACGTGTGCCCCTCGGGCAGCCCGGCGTCCGCGTTCGTGTAGAGCCGCATCGTCGCGCCGATGCAGTCGTGTCCCTCGCGGAGCAGCAGCGCCGCCGCCGCGGAGCTGTCAACGCCGCCGCTCATCGCGACAGTGATTTTCAAGTGTCTTCCTCCTCACGGGATTATTTCAAGAGAGATTATATCTCCCCTTCGCCCCTCTGTCAAGCTCCGTATCAAAAAATCCGCCCTCCGCCGGGGTCACCGCCCCGGGGCGAAAATGCCTCCCTTTGCGCAAAGGAGGCGCCGAGCGTCGGTGATTGTAAAGCTAACGTCACGGTTTTTTTGCCTCGGATGGTTTCGCTTATACTTCTTTATATTCCTTGCTTCAAAGCGGGAGAAGTTCGTTAAGGATGGACCCCCCGAGGTCCCTCCTTAACAATCCACCCATGGCACAAGGGGGGATACCCCCCTTGTGAATCCCCCATGGGTGCTCCCTTCAAGCTGCAGTGCGAAATTGATATTTCTCTCTCCCCGGTTCGTGGCGTCGACGTTAATCGTTCGTGCTGCGGCTGAACGCTGACGCGCCGACAGCGACCGTGCAGGCGTATGCCTGCACCTATTCGCTTGACCGACAGCGTCTTCTATTTGTTGCGCCCAAAACCGTTTCTTCGAAAGTGCGAACAGCACTTTTTTTATTTTCCTTTTGAACGCTGCCGCGGTTGACAGCTTCCGTGCGGGCGTATGCCCGCACCTACCCACCAGCCCGACAGCGTCTGTAAAACGATTTGTTTTATTCTAACCACCAGACCGCGAACGTTTTCATCATATCCAACCGCTTGCCCGTAATATTTCAACCTTCGGTCAAGCGCTTAGGTACACAGCGCCCTCCCGCGCGGTCGCTGTCGGCGCGTCAGCGTTCAAAAGGAAAAGCCAGAGGGCGCTGTTCGCACTTTCGAAGATACAATTTTGCTCCGCGACCGACAAGCACTGCTGTACGCCCGTGAATGTAGGTGCAGGCATACGCCTGCACGGGCGCTGTGGGCGCGTCAGCGTTCAGCCGCGGCACGAACGATTAACGTCGACGCACGAACCGGAGAGAGAGAAGCATACGCTTCGCTCCGCAGCTTGACGGAGGCAGCCCGGGGGATTCACAAGGGGGGATCCCCCCTTGTGCCATGGGTGGATTGTTAAGGAGGGACCTCGGGGGGTCCATCCTTAACGAACTTCTCCAGCTTCGAAGCAAGGAATATAAAGAAGATCAAGATAAAAAAGACAAAAGCCATTGGTGGATTGTTAAGTGAGGGAGGCGTCTGCTTCGCAGCCGCACGACACCCGCTGTCGCGGGGGCTGAGTCGTCTGCTTCGCAGCCGCACGGGGGTCCCTTCTTAACGAACTTCCCCAGCTTCGAAGCAAGGAAAATAAAATGGTATAGGCAAAAACCGCCGAGAAACCGCCGAGGCTAAAAACCGTCCCGTCAGCTTCCGCCCCGCCGACGCCCGGCGCCTCCTTGGCAAAAGGGAGGCATATCTACGCCCGGCGCCTCCTGCGTTTAAGGAGCACCCCCTTCATTTGCGGGGTCCGGGGCAACACAAGCGCCCGCCCCCGGCGCGGGAGGGGAATGGGGATGGGGAGAAAAAACTTCTCTCTCCCCCTTTTATTTTAACGGAAAATGTTGTATAATTACCTCCGAAGGAAAAAACACATTTCTGAAAGGAAAATATCATAATGTCAAAGCTTTTGAAGAATCCGCAGTTCCCCGGCGTCAGGGGACCCGTCCTCACCGTCGTCATGGACGGCGTCGGACTCGCGCCCGCCGGCGACGGCAACGCCGTCTCCGAGGCATACACGCCGACGCTCGACGCGCTCATGAAAACGCGCCCGAATATCACCCTCCGCGCGCACGGCGTCGCCGTCGGGCTCCCGACCGACGACGACATGGGCAACTCCGAGGTCGGGCACAACGCGCTCGGCTCCGGTCAGGTCTTCGCTCAGGGCGCGAAGCTCGTCACCCAGTCGATCGAGTCCGGCAAGATGTTTGAGTCCGCGACATGGCACAAGCTCATCGACAACGTAAAGGCGAACTCCTCGACCCTGCACTTCATGGGTCTGTTCTCCGACGGCAACGTCCACTCCCACATCGACCACTTAAAGGCGATGATCGTCCGCGCCAAGGCGGACGGCGTGCGCCGCGTCCGCATACACACCCTGCTCGACGGGCGCGACGTCGGCGAGACGTCCGCGCTCGAATACGTCCTCCCGTTCGAGGAATTCCTCGCCGGACTCCGCGACGGCGGCTTCGACGCGAAGATCGCGTCCGGCGGCGGCAGAATGAACATCACGATGGACCGCTACGAGGCGAACTGGGACATGGTCGCCCGCGGCTGGGCGTGCCACGTCCGCGGCGAGGGTCGGCAGTTCTCCTCCGCCGAGGAAGCAATAAACACGTACCGCTCGGAGGCTCCCGTGCTCGATCAGGATCTCCCCGCGTTCGTCATCGCCGAGGGCGGCGCCCCCGTCGGAACTATCGACGACGGCGACAGCGTCATCTTCTACAATTTCCGCGGCGACCGCGCGATCGAGATATCGAAGACGTTTGAGGGCGGCGCCGACTTCGACAAGTTCGACCGCGTCAAGGTGCCGAACGTCGTCTACGCCGGCATGCTCGAATACGACGGCGACCTCCATATCCCGAAGAATTACCTCGTCAGCCCGCCCGAAATTTCGAACACGATGGGCGAATACCTCGCCGACACCGGCGTCCGCTCCTACGCGATCTCCGAGACGCAGAAATACGGTCACGTGACGTATTTCTGGAACGGCAACCGCTCCGGCAAATTCAGCGACGAGCTCGAAACATACGTCGAGATCCCGTCAGACGTCGTGCCGTTCGAGCAGCGCCCGTGGATGAAGTGCGCCGAGATCACGGACGCGCTCATAGAGGCGCTCCGCTCCGGCAAATATGACTGCCTCCGCGTCAATTTCCCGAACGGAGATATGGTCGGTCATACCGGCAACTACGAGGCAACGCGTTGCGGTCTTGAGGGCATGGACCTCCAGCTCCGCCGCATCCTCGACGTCATCGACGAGCTCCACGGCGTCGCGCTCATCACCGCCGACCACGGCAACGCCGACGAAATGTACGAGCTCGACAAAAAGACAAAACAGCCGAAGCTCAATAAGGACGGCTCGCCGAAGGCGAAAACGAGCCATTCGCTCAACCGCGTCCCGTTCATCCTCTATGACGCCGCCGGCACCGGCGCCCGCCTCAAAGCCGATACCGGCGAGTTCGGGCTTGCCAACGTCGCCGCCACCACCGTCAACCTCCTCGGCTACGAAGCCCCCTCCATGTGGCGCGAGAGCCTGATCGAGTTCTGACCGATATAAGTTTATATGATACGCGGGGAGGGAGAAATTTCTGAAGAAATTTCTCCCTCCCCGCACCCCTCCCTTTTAAAGACTTTTCGGGGCTGGTTTTATCGGCGGATACGTCAGCTTTCCGCGTATTTTTCGAGATCGTTCCAGTCGATCTCATCCTCCGAAATGAAGCCGCTCGCCTCGGCTTCTTTTATTTTTTCGACCTCCTCCGGCGTGACCTTCGTAAAATCCGGGTCCCACGCCAAAACGAGCCGCTTTACAAATTCCTCCGCAAAGAGCTGTTCACTCTCCGGGAGCATATCTATCATTTTCGCGATGTTCATTGCCGCCGAAGACATAATTCCTTACCTCCTGTTTGCAGCACATCTATTATGATCCCGCTGCGGCAGAATGTCAAGTACTCATCCTCTTTCATAATAATGAAGTAAAAAGTTTTGAAGAGGGGGGGACCGGGGGGAGGAACCTTTTCAAAGGTTCCTCCCCCCGGAACTTATTATCCATCCTATATAATCCCATACTTCGCCTTGAGCGTGAGGATGCGGCGGACGCTCTCGTCGAGGCGGGACTCCGTTAACGTTCCGTCGCGGACGGCGTCCTCGACGGCGGCGAGCGCCTCGTCAAGGTCGGCGGGCGAGAGCAGCATATCGCATCCGGCGAGGATCGCACCGACGGCGGCGTCGCCGGGACCGTACATTTTTGTGATCGCGCCCATTTCGAGCGCGTCCGTGATGACGACGCCCGAAAACCCGAGCTCGCCGCGCAAAATGTCCGTTATGACCGTGTGCGAGAGGGATGCGGGCGTCATGTCGCCGTCCGTCAGATTCGGGACGGAGATGTGCGCCGTCATGATGCAGTCCTCGGCGCGCATGAACGGCAGCCACTCGCACGATAACATCTCGTCGTGCGTCTTATAGCTGACGGCGAGCCCGTAGTGGCTGTCCTCGGCGGTGTCGCCGTGACCCGGAAAATGCTTGAACGTCGGGATGACGCCGTGCTCGCGCAGCCCGTCCGCCATAGCGCCCGCCATCCGCGCCGCGATCTTTGCGTCCGGCGAAAACGAGCGGTCGCCGATGACGGGATTGTCGGGATTCGTGTTCACGTCCGCGTCCGGCGCGAAATCCATGTTGAAACCGTAGAGCGAAAGATAACCGCCGATCGTCCTGCCCATTTCGAGCGCGTCCGCCTCGTCGCCGGACGCGCCGACGTCGGCGGCGCTCTTGTATTTTTTCAGCCCGAACGCGGGATTGTTCGCGAGCCGCGCGACGCGCCCGCCCTCCTCGTCCGTCGAGATGAACGGCGCGATCCCGAGCGCTCCCGATATCGCCGCGTTCAGCGCCGTTATCTGCTCCGGCGTCTTTATGTTTTCGCCCATCATGATAACACCGCCGACCGGGAATTTCGCAAGCGTCTCCGAGGCGGCGCCCGTGAACGAGGTCACGTGACTTTGCCCCGCGTCGAGCGCGTCCGCGCGGATGAAGAAAAGCTGGCATATTTTTTCGTGCAGCGTCATAGATGCGAGCAGCTCCTCGACCGTATCCGGTCCGACCGACGGCAAGAACGGCTCCGTCTCGGGCGGATCCGTCTCCGGCGGCTCCGTCTCCGGCGGCTCCGTCTCGGGCGACGCCGTCTCCGGCGACGCCGTCGCGGGCGGCGCTGCGGTCGTTTCCGCACCTGTCGCACCGGTTGCACCGGTCGCACCGGTCGCGCCGGTCGTCTCGGCTTCGCCGTCCGTTCCCGTCGTCCCCGTGATCCCGTCCGTATTCGCCGCCGTGCCAATCACGGGCGAGTCCGACGGGGCGCACCCCGTCAGCATCAGCGCCGCCAGCGCGGCGCACAAAAACCGGAAAAAAGCTCTCCCCGTCACGGTCGTACCTCCAAAGGTACAAAATAAAATCTACACTAAATTATAAAGGCTCGCCGTCCCGGTTTCAAGCGGCAAAATGTAAATTTTTTTCTCCGGTTTCACTCGCCCCCGGCGGATTCGGCAGCCGCCCCCTTCGCGTACGGCTTGCGCTCGTCCGTCAGCCCGAGGATATAGTCAACGCTCGTGCCGTAATATTCCGCCAGCCTGACGAGCACATCCGTCGGCACATCCCGCCGCCCGATCTCGTAGTATGAGTAGCTGACCTGAGAGCAGCCGAGATATTCCGCGACGGTCCTCTGCGGGATGTCGCCGTCCTCGCGCAGATCGCGCAGACGCTTGCAAAGATTTTTCATTTGACGTGAGCTCCTTTTATGCGGATTTCTTTCATTTGTCAGGAAAAGAATGAAGTCGGCGCTCGCCCCGAAAAAACGGGCGGCGTCGAAGACGATGTCGGTAGGCATATCCAATTTCCCGTTCTCGTAAAAAGAAAGGGAGCTTCGCGAACATCTGAGGCACGCGGCGGCATACTTCTGCCTGATCCCTGCGCGGCGCCTCAGCTCACCCAAGCGATTTTTCATTTTCTTGCCTCCATTGCCATTCTCGATAATAAGTATAGACAAAACAAAATGTTATACTTTCGGCTAAAACAAAATCTAACTTTTTGCCTTGTTTATGCGAAAAAAGTCTTGACTTCTAAAACATTTTGTTTTATAATGACCTTAATCGAAACAATTGGAGGAAGAAATGAAAAAAATATTATTCAAAGCATTCATACTGGCGCTCGCCGTGATGCTCGTGCTGCCCGTATTGCCCGTTTCCGTCTTCGCCATGAGAGAGGACGAGACAGAGGATGAGGTATACTACAGCATAGAGTTCGATTGCGATGAAGGCGTCGAGGCGATCCTCACCGCCGACGGAAAACCGATCGAAGAGTTCGAATGGTTCAAGACGTTCCCAGACGACGATAAGCTGTACGTTCCGTCGGTATATGTCTTGGACGGCGGTGACGGGATGAGCATACCTTATGTCGAATTCGTTGTGAAGCTGAAAGACGGCTACGAGCTTACAAAAATACAGGCTCATTATAATTACAACGGGTCCGGTGAGATGACAGGCACGTTTGATTATTGCGTTGAAGCCGAAATAGATCCGCTTTGGTGCATGATAAACGGGGACACAGTATTCACGATCGAAACAAGAAAGATATCCGACCGTCCGCAGCCTGTACAGGAACCCCTGACGGAGGAGGAGCTTACGGATATCTATACCGCGATGGTAGGCGCGGACAAGCACGGTCTGTCTTATCTTGACGAGTATAAATGGGCGGAGCCTTACCGTGACCGTTCGTTCCGTCACGGTGAAAAAGCCGGCGGCTTCATCGCTGCGGCGGCGTTTGAGTATCTCGGATTCAACGAGTATGAAAACCTCGGCATAGGCGGGCACCTCGTTCCCTTATCATATGTGACCGAAAAGCTCGGCGAGACATTTGTAATGTATGATCTCTCCATATTCGACAAGATTGATGTATCCGACCTTATGGATAAGGAGAACCCGAGCGGCACTCCGTACGGCATTTATCTTGAAGATAACCCGTACCGTGACGGATATGTTCAATTCGACTGTGCCTACTACGGCGGCATGGGAGGCGATTGGACGAACGGGACAGTCGGCGTCGACAACTACGACATCTATGCCGACGCATCCGGCAAAGCGGCAAAGATAGCGATTCAGGGCGTATTCAGAGACTACGACCTCCACGGAGATCTCACTCCCGAGGAATCGAAGATCCTCTCCGTTCAGGAGCTCGTCCTCGTATACGATACGGAAAGCGGAAGCTGGAAGATCGACGAATACTACCCTCTCGACTTCACTGTAAAGGACGGCAAGCCCGTTTATCAGTCCGAGGTCACGGGCACACCGTATGATCCCAACGCAGGCGGAAGCACGACGAACCCCGGCGGCACAACGAACCCGGGCGGAAGCACGACGACCGACGACAGCAAGGACACGACAACACCCGGTACAGGCGAGGCAGAGCCGCCGAAGACATCGACGCCCGTGAGCGTGACAGTATGGCTTGCAGCCGTTCTTCTGACCGTTATCTGCGGCACGACCGTATACGCATCCATCAAGCGCAGACGCTCCGCGAAATAGTCAATAAAAAGTTTTGAAGATGGGGGTTCCGGGGGAAGTGCCTTTTACAAAAGGCACTTCCCCCGGCTCAATTTCCACCCCTCCTCGCAAAAATCCCGAGAAACTACTTGACAATCGTGTGATTGCGTGGTAAAATGTCTCCCGTAGAACAAAAACGGGAGGCGTTTTTTTATTGGAAGAGATACGCAATCACAAATGTCCCGGCTGCGGCTCGCCGCTGCGGTTTGACGCGGGTGCGCAATTGCTCGTCTGCGACGCGTGCGGTTCGCGGTTCGATACCTCGACCGTCGAGCAGTACGACGAGGCGGCGGACGGCATCGACGGCGGCGACGCCTCGACGTGGGAGACATACGGCGGGGTCCCGTGGGAGGACGGCGTGGCTGTCCATGTCTGCCCGTCGTGCGGCGCGGAGATCGTGACCGACCCGACGACGGCGGTGACAAAATGTCCCTACTGCGACAACGTGACCGTGATCGAGGGCAACCTTTCGGGAGTTTTGCGCCCCGACTGCGTGATCCCCTTCTCCGTCACGGCGGACGACGCGCGGCGGCTGATGGCGGAATACTGCAAGAACAAGCCGCTTTTGCCGAAAAATTTCATTAACGAGCTGCATATCGAAGAGACGCAGGGGCTCTATATCCCGTTCTGGCTCTTTGACTGCCGCGCGGACGGCAGGGCGACGTACCTCGCCACGAAGGTGCGCCACTGGTCCGACAGCAAATACAACTACACCGAGACGCGCCGGTTCCGCGTCTATCGCCGCGGCGGGATGTCGTTTTCCAAAATCCCCGCGGACGGCTCGCGCAAGGCGGACGACACGATGATGGAGTCGATCGAGCCCTACGACTACCGCGGCATGAAGGAGTTCGGCACCGGGTATCTCTCCGGCTTTGTCGCCGACAAATACGACGTCGGCGCGGACGAATCAAAGGCGCGCGCGGACGCGCGAGTCAAAAACTCCGTTGAGACGGCGCTGCTCACGACCGTCATCGGTTACTCCTCCGTCATCCCCACGGGCTCGTCCGTGAAGATCACGGACGGCACGGTCAGGTACGCGATGCTTCCCGTGTGGCTGCTTCACTACACCTACCGAGGCGAGCGGTTCACGTATGCAATAAACGGGCAGACCGGGCGCGTCGTCGGCAAGCTGCCGATCTCGCGCGGACGCGCCGCCGCGTGGTTCGCGGGCATTTATGCCGCAGCCGCGGCGCTCGTGGCGCTCGTTATGTTTCTTCTGTGAGGCGGCGGACATGAAAAAAACTGTATTTATATTCACGCTCGCGTTTGCGTTTGCGCTCGCGCTCCTCTTCGTCCTCGCGCCGACCGCGTCCGCGTATGACCCGACGCTCCCCCGCGTCATCGACGAGGCGGGGCTGCTCTCGGACTACGAAAAGGAAAAGCTCAGGGATTATTCGGAAGAATTCCGCTTTGACTATTCAATGGACTGCGTCGTCATGCTCGTCACGACGACGGGGTCAAAGTCGCCGATGGCGTTCGCCGACGACGCATACGACGCGGGCGGCTACGGCATGGGCGCCGACAACTCGGGCATCCTCATCCTGATCGCCGTCGGCGACCGCGAGGTATATATTTCGACGTGCGGCGCCGCCATCGACGCCATAAGCGACGGTGAGATCGAGCTCATCCTCGACGAGATGATGTATGCGCTCTCAAATGAGGACTGGGGGGTGGCGTTCACCGAGGGGATCGAGACCGCGGGCAGAATGATAGAGCGCCCGAACGGCAGCGACGGAGACGACGGCGACAGAAACATGATCACGCCCGGGAAGATCGCGGCGGTCGTCCTGTTCCCCGCCGTCATCTCCGGGATCGTGCTCGCCGTCATGTGTTACAAAATGAACAACGACCGCGGAAAGCGGACCGCCGCGGACTACGCGGTCCGCGGCAGCTTCGCGCTCTCGGGCGCGCTCGACATTTTCCTCACCTCGAGCGTCACAAAGACGCCGCGCGCCGAGTCGAACGGCGGCGGAGGCGGCGGCAGCTCGCACGTCAGCTCCGGCGGCGTCTCGCACGGCGGCGGAGGAAGGCATTTTTAAAGCAAAAATAAAAAATTATATAAGGAGACAGAAAAATGGGACTTATCAGATCGACACTCGCCGCCGTGGGCGGCACGCTTCGCGACCAGTGGCGCGAATACTTCGTCTGCGACTCGCTCCCCGCCGACGTCCTCGCCGTGCGCGGGCAGAAAAAGGGCTCCCGCAACCGCGGCGACGACAACGTGATCTCGAGCGGCAGCGGCATCGTCGTCTCGGAGGGGCAGTGCATGATGATCGTCGACTCCGGGCGCGTCGTCGAGGTATGCGCCGAGCCGGGTGAATTCACGTTTGACGCGTCGTCCGAGCCGAGCGTGTTCTCCGGCGACCTCGGAGACGCGATAATGAACACGTTCCGCACGATAGGTCGCCGCATCAGCTACGCCGGCGACGCCGCGCGCGACACGCGCGTCTATTATTTCAACACGAAGGAGCTCGTCGACAACAAATTCGGCACGCAGAACCCGATCCCGTTCCGCGTCCTCGACCGCAACATCGGGCTCGACATTGACGTCTCGGTGCGCTGCTCCGGCGTCTATTCGTACAGGATCGCGGACCCGCTTTTGTTTTACACGAACGTCTGCGGCAACGTCGCGACCGAGTTCCGCCGCTCCGACATCGACATGCAGCTCAAGACAGAGTTCGTCACGGCGCTCCAGCCCGCGTTCGCAAAAATTTCCGAGGCGGGCGTCCGCCCGTCCGCGCTCCCGGCGCACGCCGTCGAGCTCGCGGACGCGCTCAACGAGGCGCTGACGAACAAATGGGCGAAGACGCGCGGTCTCGCCGTCGTCTCCGTCGCGCTCAATCCGATAACGCTGCCCGAGGCGGACGCCGAGCTCATCAAGCAGGCGCAGCGCACCGCGATCCTCCGCGACCCGACGATGGCGGCGGCAACGCTCGCGGGCGCTCAGGCGGACGCGATGAAGACCGCGGCGGGCAATCCCGGCGGCGCCGCCGTCGGCTTCATGGGCATGAATATGGCTGCCGGCGCCGGCGGCATGAACGCCGCGGGACTCTATGCCATGGGCGCGCAGCCGCAGCAGCCTCAGCCGCAGCCCGCGCCCCGCGCCGAATGGACCTGCTCCTGCGGCGCCGTCAACACGGGCAAATTCTGCTCCGAATGCGGCGCTCCCCGCCCGGACGCCGAGTGGACCTGCTCCTGCGGCACCGTCAATAAAGGCAAGTTCTGCTCCGAATGCGGAAAGCAGAGAAGGTAAAGTGTATAGACGCCCCGGGGGAGGTGACTTTTGAAAAAAGTCACCTCCCCCGGACCCCCACCTTCAAAACTTTTTGTGGATAAATAAAAAGCGCAGGGCGTAACAGCCTGCGCTTTTTTGCTTGACACGGAAATTTATTTCGGATATAATTGCTTTTGCAGGAGCGCCATAACGGTGGCGGTTGCTTCCTCCCTTTTCGCGGGGAAGCAGATTTTCTTCGCGCTTCCCCGACTTTACAGCAGGGGAGGTGATCAGTGTGTACATAACCCTGTCGGAGTTATTTGTAATTCTGACATTTATCGTATCACTTATCCATTGCTCGGTCGCGATAATCGCGCTGTTCAATGACAATAGAAGAAAATAACCGCCTCTCTTCCCTAAGGCGGTTATTTCTTAATAACCCGGGGAAGCAACCGTCATCGGTGCTCCTGCACTTATAATATACCACATCTCCCCGCCCTTGTCAAGGGCGGGGCGCAAAGAAAATAACCGCCTTGCTTTCCCTTAAGGCGGTTATTTTTTAAAACGCCAGAGGAAGCAGCCGTCATCGGTGCTCCCGCACTTACAGTATACCGTATCGTCCCGCCCTTGTCAAGGGCGGAAAAACGCACCTCCGCGCAGAATCGGCATACACTGTAATGACTACAGAAAAACGGAGGCAACAATGGAAAACAACACGGTTTCGATCCCGGGCGCGGTCCCCGAGGGGTACACGGCGACGGGATATCTGACGGTGCGCGTCTACACGGCGCGCGGCGGCATACCGGTCGAGGGTGCGCTCGTCACCGTCAGCTACGCAGATGCGTCGTCCCCCGCGCCGCACGCGGTCCTGACGACCGACCGCAGCGGCAAAACTCCGACGATATCGCTCGCGGCGCCGCCGCGTTCGCTGTCGCTGACGCCGGAGGACACGTCCGTATATCCGCGGCTTCTGCCGTACGCGCTCTACAACATCACGATCGCGCGCGAGGGCTTCTACACCGTCAACGACTTAAACGTCCGCATCTTCGCCGACATAACGGCGATACAGGACGCCGATCTCGTCCCGCGCGCCGAGGCGCTCCCGCGCGAGTATTACCGGGACGACTCGACCTACATCGAGCAGGATACGGAGGACGGTCTGTGAACGCCTCTCTCAATCTTCCCTACATTCCCGAGACGATCACGGTGCATCTCGGTCCGCCCTCCTCGGACGCCGCGAACGTGACCGTCGACTTCGCGTCGTACATAAAGAACGCCGCCTCCTCGGAGATCTATCCGACATGGCCCGACTCGGCGCTCTACGCGAACATATACGCGATAATCTCGTTCGCGCTCAACCGCATCTACACGCAGTATTACCCGAACCGCGGCTACGACTTCAACATCACGAACGACACGACGATCGACCAGTCATTCGTCCCGGGGCGAGACATCTTTTCGAACATAAACGACATCGTCGACGAGATATTCAACAGCTACGTCCGCAAAAAGGGCGCCGTCGAGCCGTACTTCACCCAGTACTGCAACGGCACGACGGTGACGTGCGACGGGCTGTCCCAGTGGGGGACGGTCGAGCTCGCGAACGAGGGCAAAAACTCGATCGAGATTTTGCGCTACTACTACGGCGACGACATCGAGATTGTCTCCGACGTCCCCGTCATGGGGCTTGACGATCCGACGCCCGGCGTCGTTCTGCGCTTCGGCAGCACGGGGAACGAGGTTCTGGCGATACAGGTGCGCCTGAACAGGATCTCGAAAAATTACCCCGCGATCCCGAAGATATCGCCGACGGACGGCATCTTCGCGGAGGAGACGGAGGCGGCGGTCCGCGCGTTCCAGTCCATATTCGGGCTCACCGTCGACGGGCTCGTCGGGAACGCGACGTGGTACGCGATAGGGCGCGTTTACGCCGCCGTCAAGCGGCTGAACGACCTCGCCTCAGAGGGCGTCACGCCGGACGAGGTGACGAACATCGTCTCGACCGAGCTCGACATCGGCGACACGGGGCGCGGCGTCTACGAGCTGCAATATTTTCTCAATTTCATAGCGAATTTCAACGAGAGCGTGCCTTATATCGAGGTCGACGGCATATTCGGTCCGAGGACAGAGGCGGCGGTGAAGGCGGTGCAGCAGCTCTACGGACTCGAGCCGACCGGCGTCGTGACGCTCGAAACGTGGGACTACATCTACCGCGCGTACCGCTCGCTCATAGATTCGCTGCCAAGCGACTATTTCGGCGGCGTAACCGAGCCGTACCCCGGGTTCCCGCTGCGGCTCGGGACTGCGGTCGAGGCGGTGCGGTACCTGCAAACGTATCTTTCGCTCATTTCAACGGTGTACGGGATCCCGTCGCCCGGGGACTCGGGCGTCTTCGACGAGGCGACGCGCGCCTCTGTCGTCGCGTTTCAGGAGCGGTTCGGGCTCGACCCCACGGGCGTCGTTTCGAGTCCGACATGGGCGGCGATAACGTCCGTATACCGCGACATTTACGACGGGAATCAGGCGTCCGGCACGCAGCTGCCGGGCGGCGTGATACAGAATGAAAACGGAGGCGCCGAATGAGCGACGAGATCTTTTACGATATAAACGACGAGGCGGCGGTCATCCGCGCGTTTCAGGAAATGCTCCGCTTCATCTCGGAGGCGGAGGGCGGCTTGCCGACTGTTGCGCTCGACGGCAGGTACGGCGACGGGATGGAGGAGGCGGTGCGCCAGTATCAGGCGCAGCAGCGCCTCCCCGTGACGGGACGCGTCGACGCGGAGACATGGCAGCGCGCGGCGGAGCACTCGGCGCGTCTGCGCGCCGAGAACGCGCCGCCGCTCGGGATCACGCCGTTCCCGAACCTACGCGGCTACGAGATAAAGTGCGGCGAGCGCAGCAATCTCGTGTTGCTTTTGCAAATAGTGCTTGAGGCACTGCGCATAGTGTACGATGATTTCGGTGACGTCCCGCTGTCGGGCGTGTACGACAACAGGACGATGAGGGCGATAAGGTGTTTTCAGCAGAAAAACCTCATCAGCCCGTGCGATTACGTCAACAAGATCACGTGGGACGCCCTCGCACGGCAGTACAACATGCAGGTGAACCGCTCCGAGTAACACGGGGGCATATCTGCCCCCGCGCCCCCCGATGTAAGCCTCCCTTTCGCCAAGGAGGCGGCGAGCGTATGATCCTCCCTTTTCGCAAGGAGGCGCCGAGCGTTGGCGGTGCGGAAGCTGACGATACGGTTTTTAGCCTCGGCGGTTTTCGCCTGTACCATTTTATATTCCTTGCTTCAAAGCGGGAGAAGTTCGTTATTATCTGCATTATCTGCTCTTTATTTTTCTTGCTTCAAAGCGGGAGAAGTTCGTTAAGGATGGACCCCCCGAGGTCCCTCCTTAACAATCCACCCATGGCACAAGGGGGGATTCCCCCCTTGTGAATCCCCCATGGGTGCGCCCTGTAAGATACGGTGCTAAGCGTATGCTTTTCTCTCCCCGGTTCGTGCGTCGACGCGAACCGTTAGCTCGGCGTTTGAACGCTGCCGCGCCCACAGCGCCCGTGCGGGCGTATGCCCGCACCTAAGCGCTTGACCGACAGCGTCTACTATTTTTTGCGCCCAAAAGCGTCTCTTCGAAAGTGCGAACAGCACTTTTTTTATTATCCTTTTGAACGCTGCCGCGGCTGACAACTATCGCAAAAAGTATGCTTCACACATACACGCCAGCCCGACAGCGTCTGTAAAACGACTTGTTTTATTCTAACCGCCAGACCGCGAACGACTTTCTCACACTTAACCGCTTGACTGCAATGTTAAAACCTTCGTTTAAGCGCGTAGGCGCACAGCGCTCCCTCACGGGTGCTGTCGGCGCGGCAGCGTTCAAAAGGAAAAAGCAGGGGGAGCTGTTCGCACATACGAAGATACAATTTTGCTTCGCGACCGACAAGCGCCGCTGTCGGTCTGGCGGTTAGGCGCGGGCATACGCTCGCACGGGAGCTGTGGGCGCGGCAGCGTTCAAACGCCGAGCTAACGATTCGCGTCGACGCCACGAGCCGGGGAGAGAAAAATATCAATCTCGCACCGCATCTTGAAGGGCGCACCCCGGGGAATTCACAAGGGGGGTATCCCCCCTTGTGCCATGGGTGGATTGTTAAGGAGGGACCTCGGGGGGTCCATCCTTAACGAACTTCTCCCGCTTTGAAGCAAGGAATATAAAATGGGATAAGCCATATAGGCGAGGCTTGAACCGTCTACACAAGGGAGGATTACAGTGGGAGGGGATGACGCACGGCACCTCCCTTGCGCAAAGGGAGGTCCCCGTCTGGCGACATATTCATCGCAACTCGAAAAATTTTTCACGGTTTTTATCAAAAACCTATTGACAATATTTATCGTTTGTCGTAAAATATGCACTGTAAAAGATAAATTATTGTTTCCAAAGGAGTCATCAATGAGCAAAACCGCGAAAACGGCGATCATAACCGCCGTGACGGTTGTGTCCCTCGCGCTTATCGCCGCGGGGATCGCCTCCGCCGTATACTTCTCCGATCTCATCGGCAAGACCCGCGAATATTTATCAAACATCCACGTCTACGAGCTCCACTGGGGCATAACCTTCCCCGAAGGGACCCGCGAGCTCTATACCGTCTCGACCCCGCCGAGCTTTCACGGCGACGGCGACTCCTACACCGCCGCCGACGTCTCCGACGTTGAAGGCGACGTCACAAAGCTTTTGGACCACGACTACGACGGCGTCCGCAGGGAGGACGCATTCCGCGACACGAAGCCGAGCGAGGACGAGATGGCGGAGATCAACTCTATCCTCGCCTCCGCCGGCGACGACGGCAGATTCACCGCCAACGACCTTGACTGCGACTTTCTCTGGTGCCGCCTCACCGCCGCCGACAACAGCGTCGTATACCTCATCTACGTTCCGTCCGCCGAGCGCCTGCACATAATCGAGCGCCTTATCTGACGCGCGGCGGGAAGAGCTTTCCCCGCATATCGCCCGCCGCGCTCACAATATTTTTTATCAAAAAACGGGGTGCCGCCATGACGACAAAGACAAAGAAAATTATTATTTCATCAGCTGCCGCCGCTGTCTTATCGTGGATACTTTTGAGGATGCTGCTCATCGCGGCGTTTTACGCGTGCTTCATCTACACCGTGCATTGGGAAAACTGCATAGATGACTTCGATTTGTACCGCGACGACTTTTACCGCACGGCTGAGTTTTGCAGCGAATACATAAAGGAAAAACGTGATGCGGATCCGGACGCTTCCTGTATGCTTTCGTGGCACTACGGCGATTTTCTCATATATTATTCTCCGAATATTGACGCGCGCGTACACAAAGTCGAAACAGACAGCGAAACGGAAGAAAGCATAAAAAACGTCTGCCGTGCGTTTCACGATTCGGGCGGCGGTCTTTCCGATATCAAATGCTGTGACGACGGTTCCGTATACTTCATAAGGGATGGCGGGCATTACTCCGTCGCATACTGTCCGGGCGGCAAGCCCTGTTCCGTTTACGGTCCGGGAAGCGACAGCGACGGCGACGGCTGCGACTACAAGAGGATCACAGGCGACTTTTACCATGTGGTAGACAAGCTGAAATAGACAGGCTGAAGCTTTTCCGACCGGATGGGAAAAGATAAAAATCGGCGGGGCGACCGCACGGTGCGGATCGCCTCTGACGCGCGGCGGGAAGAGCTTTCCCCGCATATCGCCCGCCGCGAAAGCCGCCGAAAAGCCGTGCGGTGCAGCACGACAGCACGGCAGAGAAAAAGGCAGGCAAAAAGCGCCGCTTTTTGCCTGTCCTTTTTCTTTTCCCTATCTGAGCCGCCGCGAAAAACAGCATTCCCCTCCCCCGCGGCAGCGCCGGGACAAATACAATAGAGAAAAGATAAAAAACTTTCTCATTATATTTTACTTTTGGCGCCTTTTGTGATAAAATATAATTATCTATTTGTGCGGGAGGACAACTCGTTGAAAAACAAAACCACGCGGTTCCTTATAATAAGCCTCGTCTGCATCTCCCTGTTCTGCATCATAGACTTTACATACCTCGCGTTCCGGATGCGTGACAGCGGCGCCGACGCGATCGGCGAGATCGGAGCCATATATATGGCGGGTATGAGCGAGCAGGCTGCCGCACATTTCGGCACAACGATCGAGCTCCGCCTCTCGCAGGTGGAGGCGCTCGTCGACTCCGTCCCGCCGGACGGGAAGGACCGCAGCGCCGTCATGGTCGCCCTCAGCTATAACGCGCGCGCGCGCGGATTCGATCATCTCGCTCTGCTCTCGCGGGACGGGACGTTCGAGATGCTGTACGGCTCCGACATGGCGACGGACGACACGGCGGAGCAGTTCACCGCCTCCCTGCTCGGCGGCGAAGAAAAGATGACGACCGGACACGACGTCAACGGCAATGAGCTCGTCCTGATGGGGATCCCGGCGGGCTACCCGATGGAGGACGGCAGCGACAGCGCGGCGCTCGTCGCGGCGCTCCCCGCCTCTTACATAAGCGACACCCTCTCCCTCGACGCGGACAGCGACATGATCTACTACTTCATCATCGACCGCGAGGGCAGATTCATCATACGTGACGACGAGATCACCGACGCGGACTACTTCGAGCGCGTCCGAAACAGATACGACTCCGTTTCCGGCATGAGCGGCGAGGAATACCTCGTCGAGCTTGAACATGCAATGAGCGAGGGGAGGTCCTTCACGAGCGAATTCACGATCGAGGGCGAGCGGCGGTACCTATACGGCGTGAGCCTTCCGTATTCCGAATGGTACCTCATGCTCTTCATGCCGTACGGCAGACTCGACACCGCCGTCAACTCGCTTTCGAACGAATGGGGCTGGGCAACGCTTTTCAGCTGCTCCCTCATCCTCGTCGGGCTGCTCGGCATCTTCCTCCGCTACCTCGCGCTGACGCGGAAGCATGTCCGCGAGCTCGAGGAGGCGCGGCGCGCCGCCGAGGACGCGAACCGCGCAAAGAGCGAGTTCCTCTCGAACATGAGCCACGACATACGGACGCCGATGAACGGCATCGTCGGCATGACCGCGATCGCGAGTGCGAACCTCGACGACATTGATCAGGTCAAGAGCTGCCTCAGCAAGATAAATCTTTCGAGCCGACACCTGCTCGGGCTCATAAACGATATCCTCGACATGTCCAAGATCGAGAGCGGCAAGCTCACCCTGCACATGGCGGACATGTCCCTCGGAGACGCGGTCCGCAGCGTCGTCAACATAGTTTCCCCGCAGATCAACGCAAAGGGGCAGCACTTCGACGTCTATGTCTACGACATCCACCGCGAGCACGTGCTCTGCGACAGCGTGCGCCTCAACCAGATCCTTCTGAACCTGCTCGGCAACGCGGTCAAATTCACGCCTGACGGCGGGAGCATCACGGTCGCCTGCTATGAGGACCCGGTCGCCCCGTCTGACAGCACGGTCCGGCTCCACATCCGAGTCCGCGACACCGGCATCGGCATGTCAAAGGAATTTCAGTCGCGCATCTTCGACTCGTTCTCGCGCGAGGACAATCTGCGCGTGCAGAAGACGGAGGGCTCCGGGCTCGGGATGGCGATAACGAAGTACATCGTCGACGCGATGCACGGCACGATCACCGTCGACAGCGAGCTCGGCGTCGGGACGGAATTCCACGTGACGCTCGAACTCGGCGTCGTCCCGTCAAACGATGGGACGGCGCTGCCGCCGTGCCGCGTCCTGATCGCGGACGGCGACGAGGTGCTCTGCGAGAACGCAGCGTCCTCCGTCGGCTCCTTCGGCTGTCATGCCGAATACGCGCTCACCGCCGCCGACGCCGCGGAAAAGGCGAAAAAAGCCGCCGACGCAAATGACGCGTTCCGCGTCATCATCGTTAACGCGTCCCTCCCGGGCGCGGGTGATGACTGCGGCATCATCCGCGAGCTTCACGCCGCCTCTCCCGATTCGTCCGTCCTGCTCCTGCTGCCCGTCGACCGCTCGGAGCCCGGCGAGGAAGCCCTCGACGCCGGGATCGCGGGGACCGTGCAGAAGCCGCTCTTCCGCTCCGTGCTCTACTGCGCCATCCGCGACTGCATAATGCCGGACGGCGGCGCGCCGGTGAAGGCGTCTCCGAACGTGCTCATCGGCAGGCGCGTCCTGCTCGCTGAGGACAACGACCTCAACTGGGAGATCGCCTCCGAGCTTCTGTCGGAGGCGGGGATAATCTCCGAGCGCGCCGAGAACGGGCGCGTCTGCACGGATATGTTTACCTCGTCCGCTCCGGGGACATACGACGCGATCCTGATGGATATCCGGATGCCCGTCATGAACGGATACGAGGCGACAGAGGCGATCCGCGCCTCGTCGCACCCGGAGGCAAAGACGGTGCCGATCATAGCGATGAGCGCGGACGCGTTCTCGGACGATGTGAAGCACTGCCTCGAGTCCGGCATGAACGCGCACGCCGCAAAGCCCATCGACATGGACGAGATCGTTTCCCTTCTGTCGCGCTACATATTGGACAATGATGGAGGAAAAGTCGAATGAAAAAACTGCTGTCCGTTGTAACCGCGCTGTTTCTCCTGCTTCCGCCCGTCCTCACCGGCTGCGCGCCCGAGGGCGGCACCGAGGACAGCGGCGGCACCGAAGCGGAGCCCGTCGAGCTGACGCTCGCGACGTACCCCGTCGGCGGCTGGGGCAACAGCTCGACCGTTTCGTCGCTCCTGACAGCGTTCCGCCGCGACCACCCCGAGATCCATATCTCGACCGTCTTCCTCGCCTACGACACGGGCGACGCCGAGATCGACAGGATGATCGAGGAAGGGGGTCTGCCCGACATCGTGCTCGAGGGACCGGAGCGCCTTTCGGCTAACTGGGGCGAGCGCGGCGTCATGGCTGACCTTTCCGACCTCTGGAAGGACAGCTCCGCCGAAGGAATATATGACTCCGTCCGCGAGGCGTGCATCCGCCCGGACGGCAAAAGCTACATTTACCCGCTCTGCATGACGACGCACTGCATGGCGATCAACCGCGACATGTTCGTCGAGGCGGACGCCTGGAAGTACGTCGACGAGGAGACGCACACATGGTCGACGGAAGATTTTCTCGCCGCCGTCGCGGCGCTCCGCAGCCACGGCGTCTCCGAGGTCGCGGACATATTCTGCGCCGGTCAGGGAGGGGACCAGGGGACGCGCGCCCTCGTCACTAATATGTACGGCGGCTCGTTCACCGACCCGGAGCACACGCGATACACCGTGAACAGCCCGGAGAACATCCGCGCGCTCGAAACTCTCGCCGCAACGGACGGGATCGTCTTCGACCCCGAGATCACCGGCACGGAGGAGATAGAAAAATTCTGCCGCGGCGAGCTCGCGATGGCTTTCTGCTGGAACGTTTTTATGGAGATCAGGGAGACCGTCAACGGTCAGGGCACCGGCTTTGATATTTTCCCGATGGCGTTCCCAACGAGCGAGGGCGACCCGAAGCTCCAGGGCGGCATCTGGGGATTCGGCGTCTTCGACAACGGCGACCGGAACAAAATCGAGGCGGCAAAGACCTTCATCCGCTATATGACGGGTGAGGACAGCCATTACGAGCGCTCCGTCCTCGCCTCGACGTACTGGCCCGTCCGCGACGTCGGCGGCATATACGACAACGACAAACTGATGAACGAGTACGGCATCTTCCGCCGCTACCTCGGCGATTATTATCAGGTGACGCCCCACTGGGCGACCGCCCGCACCGCGTGGTGGCAGATGCTCCAAAAGATCGGAGCGGGCACGCCGCCCGCCGACGCCGTCGCCGGCTTCGAGTCCGCGCTCGGCGGGGAGTAGATCGGGAAGGCTATACATACATGCATGCATGCGAGGGAGGGGATTTTGAAAAATCCCCTCCCTCGCGCTCCCTCCCAAAACTTTTCGGGGACCGGAGGTCAGTTGAGTTTGAGCACCGTCAGATGCGCGGATGCGGCAAGCGTCCCGCCTGCCGACGGCGTGAC
>CANQMS010000022.1 GCA_947624995.1 uncultured Clostridia bacterium | reverse complement strand
CGTTTGTCTGATCCATATTCGCTATATCGTCAAACGACGAAACTCCGAGTATCTTCTCCGTCGCCCGGAGGACGCGGACCGTGAGCGCGTGATAATTCCCGCATCCCGCCGTGTTTATTGAGCTGTCTATGAGCATACCGGTCAATATGCAGAGCTCGTGCGCGATGCTGTCCGGAAAGACCGCGCCGAGCTCGTAATATGACGCCGCGCCGTCCGCGCGCCCGGCAGCGGTCAGGTAGTGCTCTATCGCGTCCTCGACCTCCCGCCGCCCGTCGTCCGTCAGCGTAAGGTCGCCGCCGAGGCGTTCGACATAATATTCGAAAAACACGTTCCGCCCGATCATGAGGTGCAGATACGTGTCCTCCTCCCCCGCCTCATCCTTGAGCAGGCGGCGGAGAATACCGTTTGAGATGACGTAATCCTTTGCCGCCGAGAGCATTGCGGCGTTCATCACCGCCGTCCGGCGACGGTCGATCTCCGCGCTCTGCCGCCGGAGCTCGCTCGACGCGTCCTTTATCTTTTTGTCAACGGCGCGCTGATTGTAGAGCGGTACGGCGATCCCGAAGAGAGTCACGACCACCAAAACTATCCCGATCACCGATGTCCACGTGCCGTAGATGCCGCTCAGCTTTTCGTTTATTTCAAGCGCGCGGCGGAGCTCATCCTCCCCGCCGTCCTCCTCGGTCACGGGCGCCGTCTCCGTCACGGGCGCCGCCGTTCCCGTATCGCTTTCCGCGCTTTCCTCGCCACCGTCCGCCGAAACGGGCAAGGAGAGGAGGATCACCGCCAGAACGAGCGCGAGCGCCGCCGCATATTTTTTCATATATCAAAAACCGCCTTTTCCTAAATCTTCCGTGCAAACATATTATACACGATGTCCGCTTTTTCGGCAACCCCCGGAGGGTCGGCGTTGTCTTTTTGCCGAGACGGCGGACGTTTTTGCGCCTTATTTTTGTGAGATTTTTAACCGATTTTCAGTTGCAACGCGGTTTTGCCCGGAGTATAATAATTGCGGCAAAAAATTTGCCGACCGTTTTTTATACATTGGAGGCTGATATGACAAATACCGACTCCGGAACGGAGCTTGCATCACAATTTAAAAGCGGCCGCCGCACGCGGCAGCCGCTCCACATAAATTCCGCCGGACATTATCACGTCCGTTTCGTGCGTCCCGCAGCGGGGGGAGCCGTCGCGCTCCCGCGCCGCCCGCGCATAACGGGGGAGGAGCTCCTTCACCGCGCGGAGGCGTTCGTCAAAAAGAACACCGTTATGGTCATCGCGATGGCGGCAGCCGCGTTCACGACGCTGCTCGTCCCCGTCGATGCCGCATACCTCGGCTACTTTGACTTAAAGACGCTGACGTGCCTTTTCTGTGTGCTCGCCGTCGTCTGCGCGCTCAAGGACATCGACTTTTTCTATATGCTCGCGCGCCGCGTCGTCCGCATATTCAAAAACGCGCGCATAAGCGTGCTCGCCCTCGTCTACATCACCTTTATCGGCTCGATGCTCATCGCCAACGACATGGCGCTTTTGACCTTTCTGCCGCTCGGATATCTCGTTTTATCCTCGACCGGCAAGGAAAAGTACATGGCGTTCACGTTCATCATGCAGAACATCGCCGCGAACCTCGGCGGAATGCTGACGCCGTTCGGCAACCCGCAGAACCTCTACCTCTACACGAAGTTCAATATCCCGAACCTTGAGTTCATGTCAATAATGGCGCCGCCATTCATCCTCTCCGTGCTGCTCATCACCGTCTTCTGCATCGTCTTCGTCAAGCCGGAGCCGCTCTCGGTCGGCAAAGAGCGCCTCGACTTTGACCCGAAGCGCGCCGCCCTCTACCTATGCCTCTTCGCGCTCGCGATCGCGATAGTCTTCCGCGGCATCCCGTACTGGATAGGGCTGCTCGTCATCCCACCTGTGCTGTTCTTCGCGGACAAAAAGGCGCTCCGCTCCGTCGACTATCCGCTGCTCTTCACGTTCGTATTTTTCTTCATCTTCTCCGGCAACATGGCGCGCATACCCGCCGTTCGCGGCTTTTTCTCGTTTTTGCTCGGCAAGAGCACGCTCCTTTTCAGCACGCTGTCCTGCCAGTTCATCAGCAACGTCCCCTCCGCAATCCTGCTCTCGCAGTTCACGGACAATTACGCGGACCTGCTCCGCGGCGTCAACATCGGCGGCGTCGGCACGCTGATCGCCTCGCTCGCCAGCCTCATCACGTTCCGCGAATACGTAAAGCACAACCCCGGAAAGGCGGGCAGATATATCGCCGAGTTCTCCGCATTCAATTTCGCGTTCCTCTTTGTCCTGCTCGGCTTCTCGTTCATTTTAAAAACCTTGTGATCCCGAATTATCTATAAAAAACATGCCGCCGGGGGAGATCCCTCCGGCGGTCTTTTTGTTTTCCGAAATTCTACCCTCCTACCCCCTCAGCCGGAACTCCGTCGGCGTCACGCCCTCGAGCCGCCTGAAGACGGAGCAGAAGTAGCTGACGTCCGAAAACCCGCACGATGCCGCGATCTCTTTCACGCGCAGACCGCGCTCCCGCAGCAGGAGCTCCTTGCTCTTTCCGATGCGGACGCCGTTCACGTACTCGGTCACGGTGGCGCCCGTGAGCCCGCGGAAGATGATGCAGAGGTGCTGCGGCGTCACGCCGATGAGCTCGGACAGCGTCCCGAGCGGGATCTGCTCGCCGTAGTGCGCGTCTATGTAGCCGAAGACGGGGCGGAGCCTTTCGGCGCGGTCAAAGAGCGAGCCGCCCTGGCTGCGGAATGCACAGATGTATATGTAGAGGAGTATTTCATACACGATCCCGGAGGCGACCGTGAACTTCATCGGGTCGTCCGAGGCGGCGGTCTCGTAAAGCCGCACGATGCGGTCGCTTATCATGTGCGGCGCCGTCACCGTATAGACGCGGGAGCGCTCGGCGCCGAGCGTTTTGCGTATGAATCCGTCCACGCCCGAGCCGGAGAAGACGACCCAGTCGACCTCCCAGACATCCGACTTCGCATAATACTCGTGCGGCTCATTCGGGAACAGCAGCATCCCCTGCCCCTCTCCGACCGAGTACCGCCTCCCGCCGAGGATGACCTCGCCCGCGCCGCGCCGGCATCCTATCCACTGATAGTACGGGTATATCCACTCCGTTTCCCGCCTGCCGCCCGGCCGCATAACGTGCTCCTGCTCGTAGCAGCAGCCGACACCGGCAAATCCGTATTCGAGCTTTTCGCGGTACTCGTCCGTCACCGGGAAAACCATCTTTTTCATTTTTTCCGCCCCCTTTTCTTCAGTATACGGCAGATACGCGCCGCCGTCAACAGTTCGCATTAAAATAGTCATATAAATATTAAAAAATTACTGTTGTTCCGCGCTTTTCCGTGATGTATAATTTAAATATAGCAATACTTAAATAAAACGGAGGCGCACATGAAGCTCATATACCGGGCGGCGGCGCTCCTGCTTGCCGCCGCGGCTGCCGTGCTGGCGGCGGGGTGCAGCAAAGACGACGACAAAAACAAAAGCAAGGACAAAGAAAAAGATCCGAACGGAGAAACTGCAACGATGACACGTGAAACGCTGAATTTCAACACCGGATGGCTCTATTCGCCTGCCGACTACAAGAACGGCGCATCCGCCGACCTTGACGACTCGGGATTCGAAAAGGTCTCCCTCCCGCACGCAAACACGCTCCTGACCGACCACAAGGGACCCGGCTTTGCCTCGCAGATCGAGTCGTACAGGTTCGTCTCATGGTACCGCCGCCACTTCACGCTCGGCGAAGAATACAGCGGCAAGCGCGTGACGGTCGAATTTGAGGGCGTCGCGACCGTCGCCGACGTATACGTGAACGGCACCGCCGTCGGCAGCCACAAGGGCGCCTATACCGGATTTACCGTCGACATCACGGACGCGCTCCGCGACGGCGACAACGTCATCGCCGTGCGCGTTGACTCGGAGCGCCAACCAGACATTCCGCCGGAGGGCGGTCCCGTCGACTACTGCGTCTTCGGCGGCATCGTCCGCGACGTGAAAATGACTATAACCTCCGACACATATGTCAGCGACGTGTTCGTCACGACAGACGACCTCACCGCCGATAAAGGCACTGTCCGCGTCAGGGCGGAAGTCGTCAACGGCTCGGAAGAGGAAAAAGCGCTGACGGTCACCTCCGTCGTTCGCTCCGCCGACGGGGCGGAGGTCGCGACGCTGACCGGCACCGCAACTGTCGCCGCCGGCGGCTCGGGTACGGTCACGGCGGAGTCGGAGGTCGCCTCCCCGCATCTCTGGAGCACCTCCGACCCGTATCTCTACACCGTCTCGACGACCGTCTCGGACGGCGAATACACCCATGACACCGTCGAGACGAAATTCGGCATGAGATACTTCTCGTTTGAGGAAGACGGCTTTTATCTGAACGGCGAACGGACCGAGATCGTTGGCGTGAACAGGCACGAAATGTGGCCCTGGATCGGCAGGGCGGTAAACGACAAACAGCAGCGCACCGACGCGGACCTCATAAAGGAAACGGGCTTCAACGCCGTCCGCTGCTCTCACTACCCGCAGGATCCCTCATTCCTCGAGCGCTGCGACGAGATCGGTCTCATAGTCTTTGAGGAAGCGCCGGGGTGGCAGCACATCGGCGGCGAGGAGTGGCAGGATATATATACCGAAAACGTCCGCGAGATGATACTCCGCGACAAAAATCACCCCTCTATCGTCAGCTGGGGCACACGCGTCAACGAATCGTTCGACAACGACGCGCTCTACGAAAAGACGAACGAGCTCGCAAAATCCCTCGACCCCACGCGCCCGACGCACGGCGTGCGCCGCATGGAGTCATATGCGGACAGTCATTTCCTTGACGTGGAGGATATCTTCGCCGTCAACTACACATACCCGGACAAGCCGAATCACACGCCGTTCATCATAACGGAGCACTCGATGGACTGGTACTCCGGGCACGGCTTTTCATGGGCGTCCGATACGGACGCGCTCGCGTTCACAAAATCGTTCGCCGAGGTCGTCGACTACTATTTCGGGAACGAATACTGCGCAGGCGGCTTCGCGTGGAGCATGTTCGACTACAATAACGAAGTCAACTACACGAACACCGACAACGTCTTTTACAGCGGGCTCTACGACATTTTCCGCATACCGAAAATGCCATCGTACTTCTACCGGTCGCAAAAAGATCCCGCCTCCGACCCGAACGTCTATATCGCGAACTACAACACCCCGTCTTCCCCCCGCACAGTGACGGTCTTCTCGAACTGCGAGGAGGTCGAGCTGTTCGTCGACGGCGAGTCCGTCGGGCGCATAAAGCCGAATCTCTATCCGAACCTGCCGCACCCGGCGTATGAATTCAAAAACGTCCGCGGCAGCTCCTGCGGCGAGCTCTACGCCGTCGGCTACATCGGCGGCAAAGAGGCGGCGTCATACACGGTCACCTCCCCGGGCGCCCCGGTCAGCCTCGTCCTCGAACCGCAGTCCGGCTCGCTCACCGCAGACGGCTCCGACTTTGTGAGCGTCGCGGTCTATGCCGTCGACGAAAACGGGAATGTCGTACCATATGCCGAAAACGAAGTCAAAACAGAGCTCTCTGGTCCCGGGCGCTTTATAGGGGAGGAAACGATCTCCCTTGAGGGCGGGAGCGCCGCATTCTTCATCGCGTCCGAGTACGGCGCGTCCGGCACGGTCACCGCGACCGTCTCGTCCCCCGGTCTCGGCTCCGCGAGCTGCGAGATATCGCTCACCGAATTTACGGAAAAAACGGTCCCGGAGGGCAAGCAGTCCGGCACGGAGGCGCCCGAGGTCGAGACGTTCCTCGACATCAATGACAGCGAGTCCGGCACGGTACAGAATCATTTCTCGTACTCCGGGAGCGGCTGGACGAACGGTCCGCAGACCGGCTGCTACTACCTCGACAACCACTACTCGAACCGCGCCGGAGACTCCGTCACGCTCAGCTTTGACGGCGAGCGCCTCATCTGGTACGGCACGACGGCGCCGGGACACGGAATCCTCTCGATCTCGATCGACGGCGGCGACCCTGTCGAGATCGACTGCTATTCCGAGGAGCGCTGCGAATCCATCCCGCTATACGACACGGGCGTGCTCGGCGCGGGCGCTCACACGGTGAAAGTGACCGTCACCGGCAAAAAGAACGCCTCCGCGACCGACACATATGTCAACGTCGACCGCGTCCGCATCTACGGCGCTGCCGAAACATCGCAAAAAACGTATTCCTTTCCCACCGACACCGTAAAATCGGGCGGCAGAGCCAACACCGGCTCCACATACGAGTGGTGGTCGGACACCGCCCCGCTGCTCTTCTATGTCGACACAGTGGACGCAAAGTCACTCCGGGCGCTCACGATCCGCTTCGGATATGAGCTCGGGCAGGCGACGCTCTCCGTCTACGCATACGACAACGGCGGCGAGCCGCTGACCTCCGCCGAGCTTGCCGAGCTCTCCCGCGACATCGGCTCCCTCGGGGATCCTGTTGCCTCCGTCGACATGAATGCCGGCGTCAGGTGGAGCTACGGCACGGTCCGGTTCGACGCGGACGGCGTCGCCTTTACGGAGAACCCCGAATCGTTCGAAATCGAGGACGGGCAGGCGCTCGACGTGTCATCCGCGCCCGAAAACGCCGCGCTCCTCGTCGTCATCACCGGCTCCATCGGATCGGGGACATACTTTGACTATATAGTGACGGAATAAAGCAGACACAGAAAATCACGGGGGAGCGCCCTTCAAAAAGGCGCTCCCCCGGTTTTTATTTCAATTTTGTCAGCAGCTCATCATGATATCAAGGATCTCGCGGTCCGTCTCCCTCATGCCCTCGCGGGCAAGGCGCGAGACGTTTTCTATCGTGTCCTCGATATCCTTTGTGACTATCCCGTCCCCGCCGCGAAACTGGCTGCCGTGCATATACATATACATCCCGAGCAGCCCCGCGTCGACCGCGGACGCAATCTTCGCGGCGCAGCTCGCCTTCGCCCCGTCGCAGACGACGCCGGAATTTATCGCGACCGCGTTCACTATCGTGTGCGCGATCTCGTTGTAGCGCCCGCCGTACAGGTACGTGACCCCGGCGCCGGCGCCGCACCCGGCGCTTATCGCGCCGCAGTAAGCGGAGAGGCACCCGATCCCCGTTTTCAGATGCACGGTCACGAGGTTTGAAACGATCAGGGCGCGGTACAGCTCGTCCTCCGAGACGCCGAGCTCGCGCGCGTACACGATCACGGGCAGAGACGCCGTCATCCCCTGGTTCCCGCTGCCCGAATTTATCACAACAGGGAGCTCGCAGCCGTTCATCCTCGCGTCCGAGCCCGCCGCCGCCCACGCCCTCGCGCGGTTCGAGACGCTGTTCCCGTTCGTCACCATCAATATCCTGCCTATCCCGGCACCGTATTTCCCCGTCAGCCCCGCCTCCGCTATCGCGGAATTGTACTCGATCTGCCGCTTTATCACGTCCCGCACGGTGTCAAGGTCGGCGCTCTCGGCATATTCGACGATCCGCTTGACGGAAAGCGTGCTCCTGTCCGCATTTGCGTGGGACCCGCATCCCTCACCGGAATACAAAGCCTCCCCGTCGCGCTCGACGGACAGAATATTCGTGTGCGAATCCGCGAGCGTTACGGATGCGGTGTGCATGCCCGCGCACACGCGGACGATTATCTCAAAGAGCCTTCCGCTCTCCGACTTTTTAACCGTTATTTTGTGCGTGCCGAGGTATTCCCCAATCTTTGCGATCCCGTCCTCCGTCACGTCCGCCAACACCTCGAGCTGCCGCGTCTCATCTCCGGCGACAAATCCGGCGGCTGCCGCCGCCTCTATCCCGCGCAGCCCGCCCGTGTGCGGCACGATAACGCTCTTGACGTTCTTGATTATGTTCCCGCTGACAATTACCTCCGCCGCCTCGGGCATAGCCCCGAGCGCGCGCCGCGCGGCAGCCGCCGCGTATGCGAGCGATATCGGCTCCGTACACCCCATTGCCGGGATCAGCTCTTCCTTCAGTATCGCCGCGAACGTGTCGCTGATTTTTTTATCCATGTGCTTTTCCCTCCGTGTCCTTTGTTTCGCGGGATTTTTTATTTTTCCGGCATGTACCAGTACGAATTGAATCCGTATAAATACGTTTTAGCGCCCTTAGGCATCTGAGTTGCAGCATTGAATACATTGTAGTAGTCCCCCGCTCCCATTCCCGCGGCGCACGCGCCGAGGGCGGATAAAAAGAGGAGGCTCGGAAATATCATCCCGATAATGAACGGCACGATGCCGAACACGATATTCGGCAAAAGCGACATGAAGATAAACCTCCGCTTGCTCATCGTCTCCGGACCTACGACGAAAAGGAGACCCTGTGCAAAATTTGTATAAATGTACGCGTCCTCGCGAAAGCAGACGGCATGAAGAAATTCATGCGGGAACATCGAGAGCATCGCGGCGGCTGCCCCGACAATAATCTGCCACGCGCTCCCCGGCAGATACGGGAAGCTGCGAAAGATCGCGAGCCCTAAAAGGACCGCGGTTATAATAATGCTCAGGACATTCGCGATCAGCGCCAGCTTTCCCGTGCTCTCCGCCTCCCTGAACTTCACGGCGCCGGGCATATGCTCCCCGTGCGGAAGCGAGCTCGGGTCAAGGTTGTATTTTCCCATGTAATGGAGCTTCATTTGGTCCTCCGTTTTCACGTTGTTTGTCGAATTATATTCTATCATATACTCCGTCACGATTCAAGAGCGCGTGCTTACATTATTTTTTCACAAAATTTACACGCCGCGGTTGAAAACGGCGGCAAATGCTGTTATACTTGAACCGAGAAGCAAGACCGAAAGGACGAAAAACAAGTGCTCGCCGAAAAAACAATAGATTTTAACGCAAAGACCGGTTTCATATGCGATATGGACGGCGTCATCTACCACGGCAACAAGGTGCTGCCCGGCGTCGGTGAATTCATCGACTGGCTGCACACCGAAAAGAAGGAATACCTGTTCCTGACGAACAACAGCGGCTACACGCCGCGCGAGCTGCACCAGAAGCTCGCGCGCATGGGGCTCGATGTCCCGGAGGAGCGCTTCTATACGAGCGCCCTCGCGACTGCGGCGTTTCTGAAGGAGCAGTCACCCGGATGCTCCGTCTTCGTCATCGGCGAGGCGGGGCTGCACAACGCGCTCTACGACGCCGGTATAACGATGAACGACGTCGACCCCGACTACGTCGTCGTCGGCGAAGGACATTCATATTCCCTCGACTCGCTGACAAAGGCAACGAATCTCGTCCTCGCGGGCGCCAAGCTGATAGGCGCCAATTCGGACCTTACGGGACCTATCGAGAACGGAATCGCGCCCGCGTGCCGCGCCCTCATTGCCCCGATAGAGATGGCGGCGGGGACAAAGGCGTACTTCTGCGGCAAGCCGAACCCGCTCATGATGCGGACGGGGCTCCGAATGCTGAACTGCCACTCCGGTGACGCCGTCATGGTCGGCGACAGAATGGACACGGACGTCATCTCCGGCATGGAGAGCGGCATGTCCACGGTCCTTGTCCTCTCCGGCGTCTCCACACGCGAAACGCTCCGCGAATACGCGTACCGCCCCACCGTCGTCCTCGACGGCGTCGGGGATATCGTTGCCATGGCAAGGGGAGTTAGGTAAATGTCCGGGGGGAGGAAATTTTGAAAAATTTCCTCCCCCCGGTCCCCCCTCTTTAAAACTTTTTATTGACTTTTCGGATCTATGTGAATATAATTAGAGGGTCGATTTTTTCTTTCGGAGGCTTTCTTTGAAGCTGCGAATCGCTATGAGCTGCCTCGGCGTTCTGATCGGCGGGATCAGCGTCGGGATGTTCCGCACCGCCGCCCTCGGCGTCGACCCTTTCCAGTCGCTTATGAGCGGGCTTGACAGTCTTATCCCGATAGGGTTCGGGACGCTCTACCTTATCGCGAACGCGGTGCTCCTGCTCGTTTCCCTGATCTTCGACAGGCATAAGATCGGGCTCGCAACGCTCATAAATCTGACGCTGCTCGGCTATGCCGCAGAATATTCGCAGAAATTTTTCGAGTACATATTCCCCAAGCTCTCCTTTTTTCCGTCACTTCTGCTGCTCGTCACGGCGATTATTGTGATGTGCTTCGGCTCGGCGATGTATTTCAACGCCGACCTCGGCGTCTCGACATATGACGCGATATCGCTCATGATCTCGGAGCGACAAACCCGCGTCAGCTTCAAGATCTGCCGCATATTGAGCGACCTCATCTGCGTGACGCTCGGCGTCATCCTCTGCCGCGTCTCCGGCATGAGCTGGGCTGATGTCACGGGCGTTGTCGGCATCGGAACCGTCATAACGGCGTTTTTTATGGGTCCGCTCATCAGTTTTTTCTCGGGGCTGCTTCCTTTTTCCGAAAAAAAGGCAGGCAAAGAGAGCCCTTCCGAGGCAAAATGACACGCGGCAAACTTTTTTCAAAAAAAGTATTGCATTTACCGCTTCTTTATGATATAATAATCGAGCTTTGAGACCCGGCCCGTTGGTCAAGCGGCTAAGACGGCGCCCTCTCACGGCGCAAACATGGGTTCGATTCCCGTACGGGTCAAAAGAAATACCCCCTCGAAGAGGGGGTATTTCTTTTGACCCGTACCCAAAAGTGAACCTCTTCGACTTGCTAACCGGTTCTAACAAATTTCGCCAAAACTATACAGCAAGTCGATGCTTTCGCCCCACCCGGGGCGAAAGCTCTTTCGATATCCCGTACCCAAAAGTGAATCTCTTCGACTTGCTAACCGGTTCTAACAAATTTTGCCAAAACTATACAGCAAGTCGATGCTTTCGCCCCGCCCGGGGCGAAAGCTCTTTCGATATCCCGTACCCAAAAGTGAACCTCTTCGACTTGCTAACCGGTTCTAACAAATTTTGCCAAAACTATACAGCAAGTCGATGCTTTCGCCCCACCCGGGGCGAAAGCTCTTTCGATATCCCGTACCCAAAAGTGAACCTCTTCGACTTGCTGACCGGTTCTAACAAATTTCGCCAAAACCATACAGCAAGTCGATGCTTTAGAAATCCCGTCTCCCTCATCCACAAAAAGTTTTGAAGGGGTCTCGGGGGAACTTTTTCAAAAGTTCCCCCGAGTCAAAAGTTCCCCCGAGTCAACTCGATTATCTTTTTTCGCATTACGGGAAGCAGGGACGAGGCGACCGTCGCGACATAGAAGATGAGCGCGCCGGAAAGCGCCAATGTGACGTGCAGGACGTTGAACATCAAAAGCCTGCCGAAGGATGCGGCATAGGCGGCGTCCGCAAGCGCGAACATGACGACCGCCATGACAAACGACGCCGCGAACCTGCACGCGTACTCGTACAAAATCATCCTGCCGACGCGCCCCTCGCCGACGCCGAACAGGCGAAGATAACCTATCTCGCGGCGGCGGTAATATAGCTCGGTCGACACGCTCATGCGGATGAAGATACAGAAGATCAAAAAGCAGACGTAAAAGAACGCGAGCAGGACGAGCGCGACGGCGTCGAGCGATTTTTGCAGCGTCTGCACCTTCATGTCAAAATTATTTATCACCGTCGGCGGCGCCTCGAAATCGGGCGGGAGCTCGATTTCATCGAAGCTCGGACTCAGCCACTCGCGGAACGCGCGCACCGCCTCCGCATCCGAGAACAGACCGGGGTACGAGAGCTGACGCATCCCCTTGTAATTCTCCTTTTCGGGGCGCATTTTGCCGAATTCGGCAAGCGTGTCGTGCGGAATGTATATCACGCTCGCCCCCTCGTCGTCTCCGAGATACCAGCGATAGTAAAAATCTTCCTCGTACCGCGACAAAAACTCCGCGCTTCTGCCCGGCTCATCTTTATCGACCGAATACGTCACGCCCGAAACGACGAAATCGCGCCCCGCAAAGCGGACCGTTTTCCCGACGATGTCGGCGCCGCCGTGCTCCGCGGCGTATTCTGCGCCGACGAGTATCTCATCCGCCGCCTCCGGGAAGACCCCGTACTTTATCATCCCGTCGAGCGAAAAAACGCTGTCCTTTATGTCGGCGAGATAATTTGCGACCGTGCCGCCGTCCTCGGCGTAATACGGGTAATAATACCGCAGCGCGGAACTGTATTTTTCGTCGAGCGCATCGACCGGCGCCCGCGTGCAGATGAGGTCTGATACCGTCTTTGCCGCCTCGAACCGCACGTACTCCGCCTCAAATTCGCTCTCCGCCGCCGAGACGAGCATCACGAGAAACATCACGAGCGCGAACGGCAAAAGCGCCGACAAGCGAAGTGACGCGCGGCGCCGCCGGAGCGCGAACGCCAAAAGGTTTATGCCGCGCCGCCCTCTCCCCGCCGGGGGCGCGCTTTTTTCATTTTCGCCGCATGTGCTGCCCGAGCGCGGCTCGCGCACGTCGACGTGGTCTATGACGCCGTAGTCAAGATATAATATCTCGTCCGCGAGCGCGTCAAAGCATGTCTCGTGCGTCGCGACGAGGACAATTTTGCCGTCATCCCTCAATGAGGCGAGGAGCTCCGCCGTGCGACGCGAATTTTCCGCGTCGAGAGACGATGTCGGCTCGTCCGCAAGGAGCAGGTCGGGACCGTTCAGTAGGCTGCGCGCGATCGCGGCGCGCTGGCGCTCCCCGCCGGACATGGTGTCCGGCGTCCGGTCGAGGAGCGATTTTATGCCGAGCCTTTCCGCGAGCGCCGATACGGCGGCATCATCATTTCTTATCAGCAAGAGATTGTCGCGCACCGTCACCCCGGACAAGAGCAGGCTCTTTTGGTATATGTAGCCGACCTTTTTTCTGTATTCCTTCCAATCCTCCGCGGCGTCGAGCCCGCCGAGCGTGACGCGCCCGCCGTAATCCTCCGTAACGCCGCCGATGATGTTGAAAAGCGTCGTCTTCCCGCAGCCGCTGACGCCCTTTATAACGTACAGCTTCCCCGGCGAAAACGTGTACGACACGCCATCTATTACGCGCCGCCCGTAGCTTTTCGACACGTTTTCAAGTATCAGCTCCATTCTGCCGCCCCCTTCACAAAAGATCCCTGTTCGCTATCAGATTCTCGTACCAGCTCTTATATTTAAGGCGGCGCAGAAAGAAATTCACCGCCGCGGCTGCCGACACGGCAACAGTCGCCGCCGACGCGAAGAGCAGCGGGATATTGTACGTGAAAAGCTCGAACGGGACGAACGCGAACCGCCTGTTTAAGAGGTTCAAACCGACGCTTATCGCTGCGGCGCACGCGCCCGAGACCGCAAACGCGACAAGCAAACGGCGCAGATTCAGCCTCACGAGCCCGCGGACCGCCTGCATCACCGTAAACCCCGCGTAATTGAACGCCGAAACAAAGCCGTTATTGTACGCAAGCTCCGTTTTGATTATAAAAGCGTAAAACACGACGGACAAAAGCGTGATCAGCGCAGACAGCGGCAGAAGTATGTACGACAGCCCCTCAAACACCGGCATCACGAATTCGCGGTCGGCGAATGGGATGCCGTAAAACCCGCGCGCCTCAAAGAACTCCGCATATTTTTCGAGAAATTCCACGGTTTCCCGATATCCGTCAAAATAGAGATAATACGACCTCCGCGCGCCGACGCCGAAATATTCGCCCTTCGCGTACTCGTCGAGGAGGTCGCCGTTTATGTAGAACTCGTCCTCGTGCGTCTTTGTCTCCGAGACGGTCGCGTCGTATTCGGAAAAAAGATCCGCGACACCGCCGCACGCGACCTGAAAATACCTGTACTCAAAATCGTCCATTGGTTCGAGCACGCCGACGACTGAAAGCTCCGTCTCACCGAGCCCGTAGAGATTTTTCACGACCGTCCGCCCGACCGCATCCCCGGGGCTGCCGGGGCACAGATATCTGGCGTATGCGTCGGATATTATCATCTGATCTTTGCCGGTAAAATACGTGCCGTATTCGATCCGGTCCGAAAACGGGAACAGCGCCGCCTCTCCCGGGAGCGCGTGCTGATCCGTGAGCTCGTATTCGACCTCCTCCGTCCCCTCAAAAACGCCCGTGTCCGGGTCATATTCGCCGCCGAGGTCGGGCAGGAGCGAGCCGTATTCCGGTATTATATCGCGGACGCCGTCAAGCCCGGCGAGCAGCGCGTAGTCCTCGGCGCGGTCATTTTCCGTTCTGACCTTCACGACATTTATGCGGTAGAGATTTTCCGCGTTTGCGTCGAGCTTTCGCCTCGGTGTGTCCGCGATCATCAAGAGACACAGCGCGAGCGTGAGGAAAACGCAAAAACATATATCCGGCGCAAATGCGCGCCCATTTGACGACGACCACTTTTTCAAAAACGGCCAAAGCTCCCGCATCGGGCGCTTTTTTACTTCGCGGCGCTTTTTTGCGTGCCTCACAGTATGCTGCGAGGCATTACATGCATCATCATGCGCGCATCCGCCGTGCGCGCCCTTTTCAAGTCTGATCACGCAGTCCGCGTATGCCTCTGCCTCCGCGTCGTGCGACGAGCAGATAACAAGACGGGACGCCGAGATCTCTCTTACGAGCGAGAACACTGCGCGCTTGTTTTCCGCGTCGAGCGACGAGGTCGGTTCGTCCAAAAAAAGCACCCGCCCGTCGGTCATGAGCGCCCTTGCCATCGCGAGGCGACCGCGCTCCCCGCCAGACAGCTCGGGCGGGTGCATCTCCTCTTTCCCCCCGAGCCCGACGCGCGTAAGGACGTCCCCGACTTTGATCCTGTCGTCGCAGATGAGGCGGAGATTCTCGCCGACCGTGAGAAAATCGACAAAAAACGTGTCCTGCGTTATATAGTCAAATCCGCACCCGGCATCGTCCATGTCGACCGCGCCCGAAAATTTCCGCCCGCAAACCTCTATTTCACCGGAATCGAACGGTATCATCCCGGAGACGACGTTCAAGAGCGTCGTCTTCCCGCTCCCGCTCTCCCCGAGCAGAAGATAAAATCCCGCGTCCCCGAACGTGTACGAAAACGAATCGAGCACATCGCCCTCTCCGTAAGATTTTGTGACGCCGGAGCACCTTATCATACGCCGCCCCACAGATCCGTGAGCTCCTCCGATTCGGGCGTGCCTTCTTCTATTCGGAACAATAGCCCCACGCCGTCCTCCGCGTCTATTTTCTCAAACATGGCGTAGAGCCGCCCGAGATCCACCGAGGCGAGCGTCTCGCCTTTGTATTTTTCGTCCCCGAAGTAGAGGTCGTCCTCCCCCGTGATGCCGCCCGATATCTCCGAGAGCACGCGGAAAAGCTCGCTCTGCTCTCCCGTAGCCGTTCCGGCGTCCACCATGTCCGAGAGCTGGACGTACCCGCACGGCGCGCCGTCATTCGGATAGAGAACGTCTATGAACGACGCCTCGAACACCCCGCATTCGCATACGAATCCGAACTGGAACGCGTATCCGTTCTCATAGCCGTGCTCGCGCAAAAGCCCCTGTTCCGGATAAACGCTCCAATTGCCGACGGGGTGCGCTTTGCCGTTCAGCGCCGCCGTCATCATATCGAAAAACATGTCCCTGTCTATCGACTCAAAGGTGACGCTCTCCCTGTCGACGGCGAGCAAGTCCTCTTTTCTCGGGAGAGGCTCGGAATACAAAAGCTCCGATATTTTTTTCATATCTCTGCCGAGCGGTGTGCCGCCGCCGATGTCAAACGTCGGCTCTGTCCCGTCCGTGTACGCATATCTGATGTTTAACGCGCGGAAGAACGACGTATATATGCTCCTGTCGGATATCTCGCTGCCGTCTTTGTTAAAATCATGGCAGAACGTGTAGACCCAGCCGTCGTCCGCCGTCCTCATTTCAAACGCCTCCGGGAATATGACCTCGATGGGTCCCCCGTCCCCGCGCCCTCGCAGCCGCAAAAAAAGACCGCCGCCGCCGAAAGCAGCAAAGAGAGCGCTGTGCGCGCAAGCGCTTTTTTATGTTTCTTCTCCGTCCCCGTTCTCATAATGTCCACCCCCCGTGATACCGGCTTTTTCTCAATTTTATCACTCGGTTGTTTAAAAACAAGGCGCGCTTTCTTAAGATTTGTTTAAGAACTGTTTAAGATTTTTTTAACGCCGCCCGCGCGGCGCAGTTTTTTGTCATGTTTTCCCACTTGCGGGCAAACAAATCAAAAAGTTTTTGAGAAAATTTTATAAAATTTAATGCGCACCGCAAAATATTGTGCTACAATATAGTCGGGAGCCGGTTCCCATAATTTAAAAAAGCCGCGCTTTTAAGGGATGCCGCATATCGTATTAATGAAAGGAAGGTACCGAAAAATGCCGACTTTATTCCGAAAACGGATCATAAAAAAGTTCGTGCTCTTTGTGCTTGCCGCAGCCGCGCTCCTTCTCTGCTCGTGCAGCGGTGACCTTGAATATTTCTACGATTACGGAGAGTACACGCCCGGCGACGTTCAGATGTTCACATATGAAGAAAACGGCGACGGGGTCGACGGTATCGTACCGCTCGGCAGGATCAACGCTCAAACATCCATTGCGGTATATAACGACGAGCTTTATTTCATCGCGAAGAACGATGCCGACAAATCCGTTTCCGCCGGCTACACCCTCTACCGCTATAACCCGAAAACGGGAAATATAACGTATGTCTGCGCAGACCCGACGTGTACCCACAGCACATACGACTGCCCGTTTTACGGAATAGTCACAAGCTGTGAATTTTACATTGCCGACGATTCGGTCTACTATTGGCAGCAATATACATATATAAACGACCGTCCGGGAGAACTTGAGCCTAACGATTCTACCGAAATATCGTGCTTTCCGGAATACAACATGAAAACGGGAACGTACAAAAATCTGCGCGACACGGATTCTTCTTCACAGACCGCAGGCATGGTGATCTATAACGGCGTGTGCTATTATAACGACTATGTAAAAGATGAAAAGACGGACGAGTGGCACGACTATTTTTGCAGTCAGGATACAAAAACGGGGAAAATAACCGAATACGGCGTCGAATACACGCCCGATATGGCATTTGACGGCAAGCTGCTGCTTTCCGCGCCGGATGACAGCATGTACTACCTTGACACCGACACGGGAGAAATACACGATGGCATAGGCGAGAGCTGTCTCTATTATAAAACGGACGACGGCTTTATCTATATAAACGATCGCGAGCTGAAAAGCTGCGCGCCGGACGGCTCGGGGGAAAAAGACCTCGGCGTCAGCGGCATCAGCTATTTCTATGTTACCGAAAACTATATCTACTACACCGTGCAAGAGGACACGGTCATGATACGAGTCCCGAAAAGCGGCGGCATATACGGCAGCTCCGATAAAACCTCACACCAGCTCAAAAGCGTCGACGTTCCGACTATATACCGGATGAAACGCGACGGCTCGGAAAAAACGGAGATATGGCGCCCCGATATAGAGGAAAACAGCTCGTTCTTCCTGCCGGAGGATTTTGTCGTTCTCGGAAGATATATCTACTGCGACTGTACCTCGTACGACTACGACGAAGAATACGATGTGTGGGACATCGTATATCCGAGCCACCGATTCATAAGGTACGATACGGAGACCGGGGAGATATACCGTATTAACCCCGAGGGAGGCGAAAAATGAAGTACGTGTGCTTTGAGCTCCGAAAAATATTCGGCGCAAAATATGTGTGGATGATCGCCGCCGCCATGCTCGCCTTAAACTGCGCACTGGCGCTTTACACCGCGAACGAAACGAAGAAAAACGAGATGATCCCCTCGGACGTTGCCGTTGACTTTTTCAGGCTGTGCGCCGATGACCCGGATGCGATACGGGAAAATTATCTTGCATTTATGAAAAATATCGCGGGACAGCAAGCCGGCGGTGGAGAAGGCGGAGAGACACCGACTTCGAATACATATTCGGACACATATCCCGACATGTTATTCTATTCGCTCCTGAACTCCACGGACACGAGCTTTCGCACTTACGGCGACGACATCGAGGACGTCATAAAAACGGCGGAAACGAACCTTCACGAGCTCGATTTTGCCGGCACGCCGCACGAATCTTACGCATACAGAAATCAGTCCGAGGTCGTCCGCGCGTACACGGAGGCGAGGAAAAACGTCCGGATCGGCTTTGAATATCCGCACGGATGGGGCGAATACTTTGCATATGACGCTGTCAATATCTTTATCCTCATCGTCACGCTCACTGCCGCCTCGACCGTTTTCACCTCGGAGCTCGGCGCGGGCATCCTCCCCGTCATAAAAGCCGCTCGGCGCGGGCGCGGTACAACCGCCGCCGCCAAGATCGCGGCGCTCACCGCAGTTTCGGCGGCGGTCGCACTCATCTTCGCGCTCTCGACGTTCGCGATCTTCGGCATTTCCTTCGGCTACAGCTCGCCGTATAACGCGATACAGGTCATAAACGGTCACCGCCTTGACCCGCACGTGATATCGGTCGGGGAATATTTCGCGGTAACGCTGCTCCTTCAGGTGCTCTCCGCCGTTCTGCTCTCGCTTTCGGTGCTCGCCGTGAGCGTCGTTTTCGGTCACTTTGCGGCAACGTACGTATTCGGGCTCGGCGTCATCGGCGTGAGTTTTCTCTTGAACGGCATTTTTTACAACCATGCGAACGCCGCCGTCCGGTATTTCAACATCATCTCGACAATGAACGCGGACGGTCTCTTTGAGCGGTACCGCTCCGTGAACGTATTCGGGTTCCCCGTAGAATATCCGATATTCATCGCCGCCGTGTTCCTGCTCCTCTCCGTTCTGCTCGCCGCCGTGTTCGCGCTCGTGTATTCACGCGCCTCTTCTGCGGAGCGGTTCGGCGCACACCGTACACTCGGGCGCCGTCTCCCGGGTAAAAAGGGCGGCGCCGGGGAGGGGATATGAGGCGCGGGATCTTTTCGGCGGAGGTTTATAAGCTGCTCATCTCGTCCCGCTGCATTTTTATATTGGTCCTGCTTTTCGCGGTAAAGTGCGTCATATCCGCGAACATCCTCACCCCGAAGCCTTCATTCACCGACGACTGCTACCGCGAATATATGACCGAGCTCGCCGGACCCGCGGACGAAAAGACGCGCGAACGCGTCTTCGCGATCCGCGCCGAGCTCAACGACATCATTCTGAGGGCGGACGAAATGGAGCGCGCGCTTGAGAGCGGGGAGATCTCCGCCGAAGAATACAGCCGGTACCTCAGCGAATACAGCGCCGCCGCGGCGCGCGACGAGGTATTCAAACAAGTCGAAGAGCACCTGTACTATATCGACGAAAAGAGCGCCCTCGGGCAGGAGGCGCAGTTCGTATACGACACGGGCTGGCAGGAGCTGTTCTTTACCGGGTTCGATTACACGCTTTACGCGGCGATAATAATCACCGCCTCCGGCGCTTTCACGGTCGAGCACGAAAAGAGATCGTCGAGCGGCGAATTTGCGCAGGTCCTCCGGGCGACGCCTATGGGCAGGCGGCGGACGTTCGCCGCAAAATTTGCCGCCGCACTGACAACCTCGCTCATACTTGCCGCGATATGGAACGCGGCGGACGCGGTCATCATCGCGAATTCATACGAGCTCCCGCTCGCCTCGGCGCCGCTCATCTCCATTGAAACCTTTTCCGACATGGACGCGTCCCTGACGGTCGGGCAGTATACGGCGCTCTTTTACGCGGTCCGCCTCATCTCACACGCCGCCTTCGCCGTCACCGTCTGCGCGCTCTCCGAGATACTGAAAAAGACCGTCTCCGTTCTGTCCGTCTCGGTCATAATAACGCTGCTGCCAGACATGGCGGCGCGTCTCGGCGCCGAATCGCTCTCAAGGTTCGGCTCCGTCGGCGCGTTCAGGGCAACGCCGCTCCTGCTCGCCTCGGCAGAGGGCAGCTTTAAATACGGTCACGCCGCCCTGTTCCTCGGCGCCGCCCTCCTTATCTCCGCCGCGCTCACGGTATGCGCCGAAAAAATGTGGAGCGGCAAATAAAAAAACCGCCGCGGAAAATGCCCGGTTGTCGTAAAAAAGTATATCTGATAAAAAAGACCGTTGACTTTTCACCGGGGAGCCGGTGCGTCAACGGTCTGATTTTCAATATTCGGTTTTAACGACCGGGGCGATAAGCAGTAATTTATTTCTTTTTCGATTCTTGAACGGCTCTGATGATCGCGCATATCATGTTTCCAAGCAGTCCCACCCAAATTACAACCGCTGAAACCGAAATAATGGCAGGATTCATATCTCCAAACACCGCTATTGTTAACGGGATAGCCGCGAAAACTTGAAGAGTTAAAAAGATGATTTGCAGCACATGAACTTTATTCACTTTATCGTTTCCTCCCTTTCAAAATTCGATTTCAGACTTGCCCGACAGATAAAGACGCAAAGCCGGTTTATCTGTTCGGCAAGGTACACTACCGGCGACAAGGTACTTGCCGTTTCGGACAGGCGGCTTTCTGCTGTAAGAGATAAAACCTCGCAGCGCCCTTTAGTTCCTAAGGTGGTTTGTAACGTCTCGGCAAAAGAGAACCTAACCCTCAAACGCGAACAGATTTCCAAGCTGGATAGTAAAACCTAATGACTGATACATTTTAATGTCGCAATCCGCACATCCAACTGTGAGAGAACCCACACCGCTTTCTTGATAAGCAAATCTGACTAACTGTCTTGCAATTCCTTTGTGCCGATATTCGGGAACAATGTAGAAATCTTCAAACACGCCTCCTGTTTAGTAGTTAAATGTTGAATAGGTCGGTGTAATGGAGCAGCAGGCGATCAATCTACCCTTATCAGCACACCCGTAAAAGATAATTTGACCCTTTTTAATAGCCTCAGAGAGGCTGTCAAAGTTCTCATCCGTAGGCGTTTCTTCTCCAATCTCCTGTTTGTAACCTATGTGAAGCGCTTTAAGTCCGTCCATATTGCCATTTGTTATACGAATATATTCCATTTGTTTTCTCCATTTCAAGTTTCGATTTCCGTTTATGACTTGCCCGACAGATAGCGTTTTTATCCGCTGTTCCTTCCCGTCTTAATGACAAGCTCAAACAACATATTGTTTTATGACCAACCCCAAAATGCCGCGGCGGCTCATCTTTTGCTTTTACTGCGCCGTCATTCCTTGACGTATACGCCCTCGATCTTATAGACGTAGGCGGTGTGGTAGTCCCTGCCCGGGTATGACGCGGCGCGGACCGCCTCGTCCGTAAATCCCGCCTCGTGGAGCCTGTCGGAATATAATTTCCGGCAGGAGAGGATGACCGTCGCCTGCGAAAATCCGACGGAGCCCTCGTCCGTCTTGACCGGGGATAAACCCGTGTCCGCGACCTTGTCCGTGTCCCTGCCGCTCTTTGTGCCGCAGTACGAGAGCTCGCGCTTGTACTCGCCGCCGAAGAACGACAGCGTCACGCGGTCGCCGGACTCGGTGAATCCGTGCGTGTACCGCTGAGGGCGCACGAAAACAAAGGCGACCGGCTCCCCCCAGAGTACGCCTATGCCGCCCCAGCTCGCCGTCATCGTATTATATCCGCCCTCTTTGTCGGACGCCGTCACGAGCATCCACTCGTCCCCGATCATGTGAAAGACGTTCCCGGATAGCTCCGTCGGCGCGATTTTTTTATATCCTTCCATATCTGTACCTCTCTTTCGCGTTCTACAACATATTATATACCGTAAAGGCGCGTTTGTCACCCGGAAAACGGAAAATTTTACCGCCGCGGTCTAAATTATTCACGCGATACGCACAATTACATACAAGTGCCACTTGACAGGACACATGTTTTTGGTATAAAATAAGATGTATATGCGATGTGGTGGGGTATTTACTTCGGCGCCCCTGTCATACATATGTACTGTTATCAAAAAATCAACCGCTGAAAAGCAAATGTCAAAAGAAATGGAGGTGCAATCATAAATGGAATATTTATGGGCGGCAATTGCCGCCGTGATCGGTATAATCATCGGTCTTCTCATAGGCTTTTTATGGAGGCGGCACGTTCGCCGCATCGTCGACCGCACGGTCAGTGAAGCTGAGACCGAGGCCAAAAGGATAGTCTCCGACGCGATCAAGGATTCCGAAACGAAGCGCAAGGAAATGCTCGTTGAGGCGAAAGAAGAGATACTCCGGCAGAAAAACGACGCGGACCGCGAGATCAAGGATCGCAGGCGCGAAATAACGAATACCGAAAACAGAATTGCAAAAAAGGAAGAGGCTCTCGACCGCAAGATCGAGGCAAACGAAAAGACGACCGAGTCTTTGAACAAGAAAATGCGCGACCTCGACGCGAAGAACGAAGAGCTGTCGCGCGCCATCGCCGAGCAGAGGGACGCCCTCGAGCGTATCTCCGGGCTGACCGTCGAGCAGGCGAAGGCAGAGCTCCTTGACAGTCTCGAATCAGAGATCCAGCACGAGACGGCAATGAAGCTCGATGAGTATGAGCGCCGCTTTAAGGATGAGGCGGAGGAAAAGGCGAAGAACATCCTCTCCCTCGCGATCCAGCGCTGCGCCGCGGACCATGTCTCCGAAGTAACGATCTCCTCCGTCACGCTGCCGAACGATGAGATGAAGGGTCGCATAATCGGGCGCGAGGGCCGCAACATCCGCACTATCGAAACGCTCACGGGCGTCGACCTCATCATCGACGACACGCCCGAGGCGATCACGCTTTCGAGCTTTGATCCCGTCCGCCGCGAGGTCGCGCGGATCGCGATAGAAAAGCTCATCTCGGACGGGCGCATCCATCCGACGCGCATTGAAGAGACCGTCGAGCGCGCGCGCCGCGAGGTCGACAATACGATCCGCCAGGCGGGCGAGCGCGCCACCTTCGACACGGGCGTTCACGGGCTGAACCCCGAGCTCATCAAGCTGCTCGGCAGGCTCAAGTACCGCACGAGCTACGGGCAGAACGTGCTCGTTCACTCGATCGAGGTCTCCCTGCTCTCCGGCATTCTTGCGGACGAGCTCGGAGCGGACCCGGCGCTCGCGCGCCGCGCGGGTCTTCTGCATGACATCGGCAAGGCGCTGACGCAGGAGGCGGAAGGCTCTCACGTCCAGCTCGGCGTCGAGGTCGCGAAGAAGTACCGCGAGAATAAGGACGTCATCCACGCCATCGAGGCGCATCACGGCGACGTTGAGCCGAAGACCGTCATTGCCCTCATCGTTCAGGCGGCGGACGCCATCTCGGCGGCACGCCCGGGCGCAAGGCGCGAGAACCTCGAAAACTATATCAAGCGTCTTACAAAGCTCGAGGAGATCACGAGCGAGTTCGAAGGCGTCGAAAAGTCCTACGCGATTCAGGCAGGGCGCGAGATACGCATCATGGTTAAGCCGGAGATCATCAGCGACGACAAGATGAAGATCATCGCTCATGACATCGTGAAGCGCATCGAATCCGAGCTTGAATACCCGGGACAGATCAAGGTGCATATCATACGCGAAAGCAGAGCAATAGATTACGCAAAATAAGGCTTCTTTCGTAAAAAACAGGTGGGGGAGCCGCGCGGCTCCCCCGCCGTTCTTCCGGAACAAGCGTCCGGGCGTCCGCCGCGCGGGCGTTTATTCGAGAAGAACGGCAGGAAATTTCGGTACCGGGGGACACATATGCGTATACTCGCCATAGGAGACATCGTCGGCGAGCGCGCGGTGCGCGAGCTCGGCGCGCTGCTCGCCGCCGCCGCAAAAAAATACGCCCCGGACCTCACCGTCGTCAACGGCGAGAACGCCGCGGGCGGCAGGGGTCTCACCCCGGCGCTCGCCGCGGATATTTTTGCCGCCGGAGCCGACGTCATAACGACCGGGAACCACATCTTCGACAAGAGCGCGATATTCGACCGCCTCGACGCGGACCCGCGCATCCTGCGCCCCGCGAACTATCCGGCGGAGCGACCCGGCGTCGGGTACTGCATCGTGCCGGTCGGCGGCGTTCGCGTCCTCGTCGGAAACGTGTCAGGGACCGTATATATAAACGACGATTCGCTCGCCTCCCCGTTTCTGACGGCGGAGTCGATCCTCCGCCGGAACGCCTCGGACTATGACTTTGCAGTCTTCGACCTGCACGCGGAGGCAACGGGGGAAAAGCTCGCTTTCGCCCGATATCTTGACAGCATCCGCGAGCTGCGCGTCGCCGCCGTGTGGGGTACGCACACCCACATCCCGACCTCCGACGTCCGCATTCTCCCGGGCGGCACCGGATACGTTACCGACCTCGGGATGACGGGACCGCAGAACGGCATCCTCGGCATCCGCTCCGACATAATCATAAACTTCACGAAGGATCATCTCCCCGGCAAGTTCGAGGTCGCGGACGGGCAGACCGCGCTCGAAGGCGTCGTCTTCGACGTCGACCCCGAGACGGCGAAGTCGTCCCTCGTCCGCCGCGTAAAGCTCTGAAAACAAAAAATATATAACCCGACAAGAGGTACATATCATGAAAACCACAGAACTGAAAAAACTCATCTCCTCGGGAGGTCTCGACGAAAAATTTGCCGCGCTGCGCGAGCTTGACGCCGGCGACCCCGCCGTCGCCGCGCAGAGGGAGCGCTGGCTCGACGCCGTCACATCGTTTGAGGAGAACTACGGCGTAGATCGCGACGTTTCCCTCTTCTCCGTTCCCGGCAGGAGCGAGATCATGGGCAACCACACCGACCACCAGCACGGTTGCGTCATCGCCGCCTCGATCACCCTTGACTGCATCGCCGTCGCCTCGAAGCGCGACGACTCCGTCATCCGCATCAAGAGCGCCGGCTTCCCCGAGGACGTCGTCGACACAAAGACATTCCGCATGCCGGACGAGTCCCGTTTCTTCAAGTCGGACGCTATAATCGCCGGCGTCGCGGACGGGTTCCGCGCAAACGGCTTCAACATCGGCGGCTATGACGCCTACACGACATCGGACGTGCTCGGCGGCTCCGGGCTCTCGTCCTCCGCCGCGTTCGAGGACATGGTCGGAAACATTCTCTCGCACTTCTACAACGACGGCAGAGTCACCGCGACCGAGATCTCGACGATCTCGCAGTACGCGGAAAACGTCTTCTTCGGTAAGCCGTGCGGTCTCATGGATCAGATGGCGTGCGCGTGGGGCGGACTTATAACGATAGATTTCATGGATCCGGCGCACCCGAAGGCGGAGGGGCTCGATTTCTCGCTCACAAAGCACGGCTATTCGCTCTGCATCACCGCGACCGGCGGCAATCACGCCGACCTGAACGAGGATTACGCCTCCGTTCCCGCGGAGATGAAGGCTGTTGCCGCAGAATTCGGTCAGCCGGTGCTCCGCCCCGTCCCGCTTGAAGACATCCTCATGAACGCGAGCCCTCTGCGCGAGAGGTGCGGCGACAGAGCATGGCTGCGCGCCTACCACGAGATTAGGGAGGACGAGCGCGTCGAAAAAGCCGTCGCCTGCCTGAAAAATGACGACCTTGACGGATTCCTTCATTATATACTTGCCTCCGGGGATTCAAGCTACAAATATCTCCAGAACGTCTACACGACGAAGAACGTCTCCGAGCAGGGGCTCTCGGTCGCGCTCGCCGTTTCGGAGTCGTACCTCGAGGACAAGCGCGGCGCTTGGCGCGTCCACGGCGGCGGCTTTGCCGGGACGGTTCAGGCGTTCGTTCCGAACGAATATGTAGAGGACTACCGCAAGCTGCTCGACTCAGTCTTCGGTGAGGGCGCCTGCATGGTGCTCCGCATCCGCGCGCTCGGCGCCGTCCGCGTGCTATGAGCGGGAAGACAAAGAAGCCGAACGTAAAGCTCTATATTCTGTCCGCGCTCGCGGTCGTCATCATCTTCGGCGCTTACCGCATCGTCCTCATGCTCGTCGAGAACGGGCACATCGCCCCCGTTTGGTTCCGCGTCATGATGTGGGCGTACATGATCGCCGGCTGCGCGCTGTTCCTTGCCGTCTTTATCCTCCAGCGCGGGTTCTCGGGCAAGCCGATCTCCGAGTCGGACCTGCCGGACACGCTCGGCGAAAGCGAAAAGCTCGCGCTGCTCGAATCGGACCGACGCCGCAAGCGCACCGCGAAGTATCTTATGATCCCGCTCGTTTCGATAATATTCGTTTTTATGTACGAGATCATCGAGCTGTACTATTTCCCGGTGATCAAAAACTGGCTGTCGTCGATGTCGTCGCTCTGAACCGTGCAGATCGAAGCATACACTCTATACTCCGGCAGCTCCGGGAACAGCTTTTACATCCGCGCCGGAGATGACGCGATCCTCATAGACGGCGGAAAAAGCTCCGCCTGCCTTGTACGCAGCGTCTCAGCCGTCGGCGGCGATATGTCCGCCGTGCGCGCGATATTCGTCACGCACGAGCACCGCGACCACGTCTCGGCGCTCGACGTGACCGCAAGGAAATACCGCATACCCGTCCATATCACGGAAGGCTCGCTTGCCGCCCTCGGCACGGAGCTCTGCGGCTGCGCCGTTGCACACACGCCGATTTTTTCGGTCAAAGTCGGACCGTTCACGGTCAAGAGCTTCCCGACGCATCACGACAGCGCCTGCTCCGTCGGCTACACCGTCGACATTGACGGCTCCTCTGTCCGCGTCGGCATACTCACCGACACCGGCTTTGTCTCAAACGACATGAAAGCGGCGCTCTCCGGCTGTACGCACGCCGTCATCGAGGCGAACCACGACGTCGGAATGCTCATGCGCGGCACATATCCCCCTTATCTGAAGTCGCGCATCCTCTCGGATCGGGGGCACCTCTCAAACGAAGCGTCCGCGTCTCTTGCCCGCGAGCTTCTGCACGGCGGGACACGTTCGTTCATCCTTGCGCACATTTCAAGAGAAAACAATACCCCGCCGCTCGCACTGCGCACGGTCGGGGACATGCTCTCGGGCGAAGGGGCGCCTTTTTCGCTCACGGCGGCGCCTCCGGATTCACCCGCGAGGCTTATATGACCTTGCAGTATGTATTCATTTCACATAATTACAGTCGGCGCTCTCAAGGAGCCGGCGCACCGGGAGCTCGTCGCCGAATACACAAAGCGGCTCACCGGCACGTGCAAAATAAAAAGGACGGAGATACCCGCCGCAAGGCTGCCGTCAGACCCGTCCGTATCCGAGATCCGGTCTGCGCTCGCCGCCGAGGCAAAGGAGATCCTCCGCGCGGTCCCGCGCGGAGCGCATAAGATCGCACTCTGCGTCGAGGGGTGCCGTTTTGACTCGCCCGCGTTCGCCGAATACATCCGCCGCGCGTCGGAGACCGCGTCCGAATTCGTCTTCATTATCGGCAGCTCGTACGGGCTCGACGGCTCTGTCAAGGACGCGTGCGACCTTCGCCTCTCGGTCTCGGACTTCACATTCCCGCACGCGATGATGCAGCCGATACTGTACGAGATCATATACCGCACCTGCTCGATCATCGGCGGCGGGAAATATCACAAATAAAAATTAAGGAGGGAGACGGAATTGCTCTCAAAGGTTCTGAAAAGGCTGCCCGCATTCGCGGTACTTCTGATCCTATGCGGTATAATATATCTGTACCTTGACGGCTGGTTCGACATCTCGTTTATCGTCCGCGGCAGCGCCGAAACGTCCGCCGTGACAACGGATGCCGTCGGCACATCTGCGCCCGCCTCCCCCGACAGTGACACCGGCGCCGTCACCGATATCGGGTCCCTGCCCGTGCAGACGCCGGAGACGACCGCCCCGGGTCCCGACACATCCGGCGCCGATACGGACACCCCCGTCGAGCCGCCCGCACCGGTGGAGATCCCCGCCTTAGGCTCGCTTGACGGATATGTCCGCTCCTACGCCGACTGGGTGCCGGGCGGCGGCTGGACGCTCGCGGAGGCGGCGCCCGACGGCGTCGACATCCCCGGCTATTTCTCCTCGCACAAGACGGAGGAGTACACGGTTTCGTATGAACCGCCGAGCCAGGGTAAGCCGTATGAGGTCATAAAGACGCCGACCACCGTGGACGCGCCCGCGGTCACGCTCTACATGGGCTACATCATAGTCGAGTCGACTTGGGACGGCGTCGTGAACATCTATTCGAGCGACGGCGCCGCGATCGGCAGCTACAATCAGACGCAGGTGTTCCCTGCTTACTGCCGCGACAAAAGCGGCAGACCGCTGTTTATCTCGTCCGGCGCGTACTACTACCTCGACGCCGGAAGAAGAAGATTCGTCAACGCCGATTACGATCCCAAATCGGACAACAGGGGCGCCCTGTTCGATTACACCCCCGACTACGGTCTTTCAAGAGACGCGACGCGCATGTTCGTCTCGGAGAAAAAGATCGTTGAAAAGAAAACGCCCGTCGACGACGGGAAAGGCGGGGAAGGCGATGAGGAAGGAAAGAGCAGCGTCTTTATCGTCACCCCGACGGTAGAATACACGTTCGGGCTCATGAACCAGAACGGGAGCCCCGTTTACAAGGGCAAGTTCTACGGCGCGTACGCGTTTTCCGGCGGCAGAGCCGCCGTCATAGACGAGGACGGGCACCTCTACTACATCAACGCCTCGGGCTCCACCGTCATAAGGACGGATCGCGCCTACATTGACGACGCGACCGAGCAGTATGTCGTCGAGTACTACATGGAGCCGATCTCGAACGGCGAAGAATCCGTCGGGTTCTACTTCTTTGAGCACGGGCTGACGCGCGCACGCGTCTTAACGCTCAACAAATACCTGCTCAACTACAACGAAACTTATGTCATGAGCGACGAGACCGTCGTCCTCAAGGACAACGGACAGCGCTTCGGCATCCCCGTCGGGTATGAGGTCTCCTCGTATTCCTCCGGCGTGTTCCTGCTTCGCGGTCACGGCGGCTGCGGCTTCTACGATTACACCGGCACATGGATCGCAGACCCCGACCTTGACGACGCGGAGCCGTTCTACGAGGGGCTCGCCGTTGTCAAAAAGGACGGTTACGTCGGTCTTATCGACACGAACGGCGACTTCGTTATTCCCTACGGGCAGTTCTCGTATATCTCGAACGCCTCGACGGGCGTCATCGCCGCCTACGACGGCGAGTGGCACATCCTCTATAAGATGACAAAATAACAAAAGCGCGGGGGAAGGGTCAATGCCCTTCCCCCGCGGGCAGATATGAAAGGTATTAAAAAATGCCAAAAACACACGTTGCGGTGATCGGCGCGGGGCACGCCGGCTGCGAGGCGGCGCTCGCCTCGGCACGGCTCGGCTGCGACACGGTCCTTTTCACGCTGTCGCTCGACGGCATCGCTAATATGCCCTGCAACCCTTCGGTCGGCGGCACCGGAAAGGGTCATCTCGTCTTCGAGCTTGACGCGCTCGGCGGGGAGATGGGCAGGGTCGCCGATATGGCGACGCTCCAGAGCAGGACTCTCAACGAGAGCCGCGGCTCCGCCGTCCGCTCAAAGCGGATCCAGGCGGACCGCGCGAAATATAAGGAGTTGATGACCTCCGTCCTCATGCACACCGAAAACCTCCGCCTCCATCAGGCGGAGATCATCTCCGTAAACATAAAGGACGGCAAAGTGGAGTCCGTTACAACGCGGCTCGGCGTCCGGTGGGAGTGCTCCGCCGTCGTCCTCGCGACCGGGACTTATCTCGGCGGCGTCGTCCACGTCGGCGACATCAACTACCCCGCCGGACCGGACGGCTCGCTCCCGGCATCGTTTTTGACAGAGTCGCTGCGCGCCGCCGGAATACCGCTCCGGCGGTTCAAGACGGGGACTCCCGTCCGCGTCGACGCCGCGACCGTTGATTTTTCCCGCCTTGAGCGACAGGACGGTGAATCGTCGCCGGTGCCGTTTTCGTACTACACAAAGGAAAATTATCTCGACGGCGTGGAGCAGGTCCCGTGCCACATCGTTTACACGAATGAGGACACGCACCGCGTCATCCGCGAGAACCTTCACCGCTCGGCGATGTACTCGGGCAACATCCACGGGCGCGGTCCCCGATACTGCCCGTCGATCGAGGACAAGCTCGTCCGCTTCGCCGACAAGGAGCGGCACCAGCTCTTTGTCGAGCCGATGGGGCGCGACAGCGGGGAGCTTTATATCGGCGGATTTTCAACGTCGCTCCCGGCGGAGGTACAATATCAGATGCTGCGCACGCTGCCGGGCTTTGAGCGCGCGCACATCACGCGCACCGCATACGCGATAGAATACGACTGCCTAGACCCGATGTGCCTGTCATCAACGCTCGCCGTCCGCGGCATCGCGGGGCTGTACTCCGCAGGCCAATCAAACGGCACGTCCGGCTATGAGGAGGCGGCGGCGCAGGGACTCGTCGCCGGCGCGAACGCCGCACTGTTCGTAAAAAAAGAACAGCCGCTCATAATCGGGCGCTCGACCTCGTATATCGGCATCATGATCGACGACCTTATCACAAAGGGCGCGCGCGAGCCGTACAGGGCCAGGGCGCACAGCATGGAGGTTAGCTTTTTAAACATAGTTGA
>CANQMS010000021.1 GCA_947624995.1 uncultured Clostridia bacterium | reverse complement strand
GACCTCTCGAAAGTCTGCAAACCCGCATAAATACTGGGTTTTTACGACTTCTCAACTTATTCCCACTCTATCGTCGCCGTCGGCTTCGGGGTGACGTCGAAGAGGACCCTGTTGACGCCGCGGACCTCGTGCGTTATCCTGTCCGCGAGGCGGCAAAGGAGCGGGAACGGGACGTCCTCGACGGATGCGGTCATCGCGTCGCGCGTGTTGACGGCGCGGATGATGACGGGCCACTCGAACGAGCGCTCGCCGTCCTTTATCCCGGTCGAGCGGAAGTCGGGCACGACGGTGAAATACTGCCAGACCTTGCCCTCGAGTCCGTTCTTCGCGAATTCCTCGCGGAGGATCGCGTCGGACTCGCGGACAGCCTCGAGCCTGTCCCGCGTGATCGCGCCCGGGCAGCGGACGCCGAGTCCCGGTCCCGGGAACGGCTGGCGGTATACCATGCCGTCCGGCAGACCGAGCGCGCGCCCGACCTCGCGGACCTCGTCCTTAAACAGTATCTTCACGGGCTCGACGAGCTCGAACTTCATATCGTCGGGCAGTCCGCCCGCGTTGTGATGCGCCTTTATGCCGCGCTCGCTCTCGAGGATGTCGGGCCAGATCGTGCCCTGCGCGAGGAATTTTATCCCGTCGAGCTTTCTCGCCTCCTCGGCGAACACCTCGATGAATTCGCCGCCGATGATCTTCCGCTTTTCCTCCGGGTCGGTGACGCCCGCGAGCTTGTCAAGAAAGCGGTCCGTCGCGTCGACGTAGATGAGGTTCGCCTTCATCTGATTCCTGAATACCTCGATGACCTGCTCCGGCTCGCCCTTGCGCAAGAGCCCGTGGTTCACGTGGACGCACACGAGCCGCTCCCCTATCGCGCGGATCAGGAGCGCCGCGACGACGGACGAGTCGACGCCGCCGGACAGCGCGAGCAGCACCTTGTCCCCGCCTATCTGCGCGCGCAGCGAATCCACGCTCTCGCGTATGAACTGTTCGGCGAGCTCGGGCGTCGTTATCCGCTCCATGTTTTCGGGTCTTCTGTCAAATGTCATTTTTTATACCTCCAACGGTCTTTTACATCGTGACGGTCGCGAATCTGAGCGCGAAGAGCGCGGCGATGACCGTCACGGGGATGTCTGATTTCTTGTACTTGCCCGTGCAGAGCGTGATGAGGACGTACGCGATCGCGCCGATGCCTATGCCGTTCGAGATCGAGTACGTGAGCGGCATCATGACGAGCGCGAGGAACGCCGGAACGGCGGAGCAGACGTCGTCCATATCGACGTTTTTGAAGCCCTTGAGCATGAGGACGCCGACGTAGATGAGCGCGGGCGCCGTCGCGCACGCGGGGACGATCGACGCAAGCGGGCTCAAAAGCAGGCACGCGGCAAAGCAGAGCGCCGTCACGAGCGAGGTAAAGCCCGTCCTGCCGCCGGCGGCAACGCCGGAGGCGGACTCGACGAATGTCGTACATGTGGACGTGCCGCAGACGGCGCCGGTCACGGTCGCGATCGAGTCGCACATCATGCACTCGTTGACGTTTATCGGGTCGCCCTTTTCGTCGAGCATATCCGCGGCGGACGCCGCGCCGTACAGCGTCCCGATCGTGTCGAACATGTCGACGAGGCAGAACGTGACGATCAGCATGAGTGCCGAGAACAGCGTCCCGAGCTCGAATCCGCCCGTCCCTGCAAACGCCTCGCGCCACGCCTCCCCGTGGAAGACGCCGGTGATGCCGATCTCGCCGAAGTCGCGGAAGGACTGCCCGATCTGCGAAATATTGAAGTTCGGGACGCTCCGCGTCAGAAGATAGTATAGGACCGTGACGCCGCCGATGCTGATGATGACGGAGCCCTTGACCCTGAATTTTTCAAGTATCGCGATGATGACGAGCCCGAGCAGCGCGAGCAGCGCCGGGAGCGCGACGGAGGCGAATTCCCCGCTGTCGATCGCGCCGTTGATGTCGACGAACTGCAAAAACGTGTACTGGTTGTCCTGCAATATCCCGGCGTTTTTAAATCCGATGAAGGCGATGAAAAGCCCGATCCCGGCGGGGATCGACTTTTTCAGGCAGTCGGGCAGCGCCTTTGCGATCTTCGTCCGCAGCCCGGTGGCTGACAGGATGAGGAAGACGAGCCCGGAGACGAGGATTATAACGAGCCCCGACTGATAGCCCTTTATCATCCCTTCCTCGCCCTCTGAAAGATGCGGCAGGACGAACGACACGAAGAAGAACGAATTCAGCCCCATGCCGCACGCCTGCGCGAACGGCATGCGCGCGTAAAACGCCATCAAAAGCGTGCCTATCACGGCGACGAGGATGGACGCGACGTAAACAGCGTTCCATATCTTCACGGAGTTGGGGTCGCTCGTGTTCGGGATGAGCCCCGCGACCTGATTCGGGTTCGTGACGACGATATATGCCATGGCAAAAAACGTCGTCAGCCCGGCGATTATTTCGGTGCGGACGGTTGAGCCGCGCTCCGAAATTTTAAAAAATTTGTCCAAAATGATCCCTCTCTTTTCACTCTGGGTTAATTACATATCAAGTATACATTATCCGGCGGAAAAAAGCAAGCAAAATCGACCGTCCGCGTGCAGAAAATCGCCGCGTGATCCGCCGCGGATGCGGAAATGCGCGGGAAAGCGTTGGAAAGCGCGGGGCGCGGCGGATTTTAACTTTGTTGAATTACTTGGCTGTCTTGACAACAGTAAATTATAGTGATATCATGTTACAAAAAAGGACGGCACATTGCCGGCGGGGGGACACGCGGTGGAAGCGGCGAAAAAAGAAAAAATCCTGCTCGTCACGAACGGGTTCCCGTTCGGCAACAGCGAGCGCGGATTTATTCCGACGGAATATGAAACGCTGCGCGAGCGGTTCGACGTTTATATCGCCGCGCGCATACCGGAGCCGGAGGCGCGCGAGTGGGACGGCGTCGACCGCAGCCGCGTGTTCTGCACGGGGTCGCCGAGGCTCGGCGTGCTTCCGGTGCTGCGCCAACTGTTCAGGCGCTCCGTGATCTCCGAGCTCGCGCATGCCGCCTCCGGCTGCGGGATAAAGCTCGCGCTGCGGCGCGCGGGCGCCGTGCTCAGGTATTCGGCGCGCGCGGACGAATTTGTGAGATTCGCGAAAAAAATCGTCGACGGCGAGGGCATACGGCTCATATATACGTTCTGGTGTACACAGGCGACGCTCGGCGCCGTCAGGATGAAGAAAAAGCGCCCGGGGCTTCGGGTGATCACAAGATTTCACGGGTACGATCTGTATAACGAGCGCACGGAGGAGGGGCTCCAGCCGTTCCGCCGCGCGATCGCGGGCGGGTGCGAAAGGCTCGTCTTCGCGTGCGAGGCGGGGCGCGATTATTTTTGCGATCACTGGTCCGTGCCGGAGGAAAAATGCACCGTTTCCTATCTCGGGACGAGGCGGATGGAGCCGATCGAGCCGCGCGAGGTCCCGCCGCTCGTGATCGTGAGCTGCTCGAATCTTATCCCGCTGAAGCGGGTCGATCTCATAATCGAGGCGCTCTCAATCCTCCCGCCGGACGTCCGCGCCGAGTGGCATCACATCGGAGACGGCGCTCTGCGCGCGGAGCTCGAACGGCGCGCGGAGGAGCTGCTGGCGCCGCGCGGGATAAATCGGACGTTTCACGGCGAGATCAAAAATGAGGAGCTGCGCGGGCTCTACGGCTCGCTCGGCGCCGCCCTGTTCGTGACCGCGTCGTCGACCGAGGGCGTACCCGTAACGATCCAGGAGGCGTTCGCCATGGGGATTCCCGCCGCGGCGACATCCGTCGGAGGCATACCGGAGCTCGTTTATACGGGGAGGACAGGGTATCTTCTGCCCGAGTCCGTATCCGCGCGCGAGCTTGCGGACGCGATAGCGGACTTCTATCGCCTGCCCGAGGAGGAAAAGCGCGCGATGCGCGCCAATGCCGTGGAGCTCTGGCGCGAAAAATGCGACGCGGAGAAGAATTCCCGCCGCCTCGTCGAAGATGTCGCGCAGATTTTAAAATAAACAGATTTAAAATAAACAGAGGAGAAAAAATTTTATATGCCCGGGTTTTATCTCACAAACGCGGCGCGCCGCGCGGAGCCCGAAAATTTCGGCAGCGCCCCGTGCGTCGCGGAGAATATGACGTGCGACGGGTTCTATATTTGCAGGAACACGAGAGATCAGTTCATGGACGACAAGCTCTTTTTTACGGATGAGGAGCTTGCCGTCGTTCTCGAAGGCGTCATACTGAACAGAGCCGAGCTCTCGGAAGGCTGCGGCGGCGGGAGCTGGCGCGAAACGGTGAAAAAGCTCTATTATGCCGACAGGGACGGGTTTTTCTCTGCCTTCCGCGGCATGTTCTCCGGCGCGGTCTACGACAGGACGGCGCGGAGGCTGACGGTCTTTGCCGATCAGATCGGCAACAGAGCCGTATTTTATTATCATAACGGCGAGACTCTGATCATAGGCTCGCAGCTCAATTACGTGACGGACACGATGCGCGCCTGCGGGATCCCGCTCGCCCCGAATCATAACGGTCTGCGCCAATTCCTCTGTTGGGGCTGCTTTCCCGACGACAGCACGGGCGTCTCGGGCGTTTTGCGGCTGCTGCCCGGGGACTGCCTCGTCGCCGAAAACGGCGCCGTCCGCGTGCGGACGTATCACGAGTTCACGGAGAATACGGCGCCTGACATTTCGGACGCGGACGCGATCGAGCTGCTCGACAGTAGTTTCCGCCGCGCCGTGTTGCGCGGGCTGCGCAAAAACGAGGAGTACGGGTACACGGGCGTCATTGACATCAGCGGCGGCGCCGACAGCAGGATGATCGCGTACACCGCGCGCTCGCTCGGCAGCAAAAACGAGATCATGTGCCACTATTCGCAGAGCGGGAGCTATGAGGAAGAGATCGCGAAGAAGATCGCGTCCGAGCTCGGATTCGAGTTTTATTCCTCGACGCTCGACGACGCGAAATTCCTTCTCGACATCGACAGGATAATCGCGATGAACTCGGGCACCGGGTATTACTGCGGGATCACCGGCGGCAAGCGTATGCTCGAAGCGCTCGGCGGCAGGCGGCTCGGCATCGAGTTTACGGGGCTGCTTGGGGACGTGTTCGAGGGCGCGATGATATCGGAGCACGGCGACGGGAGCCCGATGCCGTATTATCCGCGCTACCGCTTCACCGACGTTATCCCGCCCGAGCAGGTGAGCGTCGGCTCGGTCGGACGGTTCCGGACGAACAATCTGTACTGGCTCTTTGTCCGCGGGATGATGTGCGGCATGAGCACGTTCTTCACGCGGCAGAACTACGTCGAGCCGTACACGCCGTTCGGCGACGTCGATTTTCTCGAAGCGTGCCTCTCGATCCCGTGGGAGCGAAAGGTCCGCGACCGCATCCAGCTATACTGGCTCGCGGAAAAATATCCCGCCGCGATGAAGCACAAGTACGCGGCGATGAACGCAAAACTGTCAGTTGCACTGCATCCGTGCCGCGCATATATCGCGAACAAGCTCGCGGCGCTCGGCAACATCGCCGCCGCCATGTGCGGGCGCGCGCCGAGGTGCAATATGAACCCGTTCGATCTATGGGAGCGAGAAAAGCCGTGGCTGCGTTCGTGGCTCGACTCGTATTACACCGGAGGCATGGCGGAGCTCCGCGAGTCCGGGAAGTTTGACGGGGAGCTGCTCGGGCAGATGGAAAAGATCCGCGGCGGCGGATCGGTCATGGCGCGGTACACGGTGCTCTCCGCGATCGAATACTGCAAGCGCTACATCATCTGAGCACGGCAAAAACGTGAGAATAAAAAATCGGGGAGGGACCCTTTCTTTCGGGTCCCTCCCCTTTCATGTTCGCGTTTTCGCGTTCAGTTCATCGCCGCGCCGTCGACGCGCAGGACAGTCCCCGTCACGTACGACGCCATGTCGGAGCCGAGGTAGACGTACGCGTCCGCGACCTCCTCCGGCTCGCCCGGGCGACCGAGCGGGATGCCCGCCGAGATCCTGTCGACCATCTCCTTCGGCAGCGCCGCGACCATATCCGTCTTCGTTACGCCGGGGGCGACCGCGTTCACGCGGATGCCGTCCTTCGCGAGCTCTCTTGAGAGCGACTTCGTCAGCCCGTCGACGGCGAATTTCGTCGCCGGATATCCGCAGCCGGACGGCTGACCATATTCGCTGACCATCGAGCTTGCGTTTATGATCGAGCCGCCGCCCTGCTCCCGCATCAGCCGCGCCGCAGCCTGCGAGCAGACGAAGACCGCCTTTAGATTTATGTCGATTATGCGGGAAAATTCCTCGAGCGTGTAGTCGTAGAGCGGCGTGCGCGACGAGACGCCGGCGTTGTTTATGAGGATGTCGAGCGAGCCGAACCTCGCCTTTACGGACGCAAACGACGCCGCGACCTCCTCCGGGCTGCAAAGATCGGGCGAGATGCCCATGACGCGCTCACCGTATTCGGCGAGCGCCGCGAGCGCCTTTTCGACCGTTTCCGGGCGGCTGCCGGCGACGGCGACGTTTGCGCCGTTGTCAAGATATTTTTTCGCGACGGCAAAGCCGATCCCTCGCGTGCCGCCGGTGATGACGGCTGTTTTTCCTTTCAGCATGGACGTGTCCTTTCGGTTTTATATTTTATTTTTCCCTTTTGCTTTTATAGTATGTGCTGATATAGACGGCGCTCATCGCGGCTTCGGTCACCGTCACGGTGACGGTCGCGGCGGCGGCGCCGACGGAGCCGAAGCGCGTTATGAGACAGAGATTCAGGATTATGTTGGCGACGCCCGAGACGACGGACAGAAAGAGATTTATCTTCACCTTTTTTATCGCGGCTATGACGTTTCCGAGCAGGCTGCGCATCGAATACACGAGGTAGTTCACGCTGAGGATCAAAAAGATCGGGATGACATTCAGATACTTCTCGCCGGCGAAAATGAATATTATCAGCCTCGAAAATACGCAGAGAAGGACAAAGACGGAGCCGTTGACGAGCAGATACGTCCTGACGAGCCTGTCAACGAGGCGCTTTCCGTCGTTTACATTGACGGAAAAGGCGACGACAAGCTTCGGATAAAAGAACGTTATGAGGCATCCGGGGATAAAATTGCACGCCGCCGGGATCGTCGAGGCGACCTTGTAGTCGGCGAGGACAGCCGAATCGGCGAGGACCATGTCGAGGCACGTCACGTCGAGCAGCACGAGTATAGTCGAGGCAAAATTCGTGACGGCGCACGTCAGCGCATAGCCGGAGATCTCGCGCTTTTCCGCGCGCGCGAGCACTGAGCTTTCCGCCGCGATGCCGGAGAAGAAGCCCTCTTTTTTCAGCAGGATGGCGCACGGCACCACCGCGACGATATTTGCGAGGTAAAGCGCCGCGATCAGCCCCACCGCGCCGAATAAATATGTGAAGATTATGTTTCCCGAAAGGGACGCCGCCGTATATGCTATATTCGAGTACGAGAACGCGCGGTTATTGAGGCGGACGCGCAGCACCGCCTGAAAGTAGTTGTAGAGATAGACCGCGAACGGGAGCCCCGACATCAGCGCGAGGTAAAACGCGGCATTCCCGTCGCCCGTCATCCCCTTCAAAAACGAGAGCGCGAGTATCGCCGCCGCGACGGCGATGTTCGAGATGCTCCCGGCGGAGAGCGAGAACTTATATATCGAATTTTTTCGGAGGTCCGAGACCTGCTCGCTGCAATACTGCATGATCGCGCTCGCGAGCCCTATGCCGATGAAGACGGAAAGATATGAATATATGTTCTGGGCGCTGACGTAGTATCCGTAGTCCGCTTTCGGCAGACGGCGGATCACGACGATCGACGATATGAGCGAGCCCACCTGGGCAATAACGCTGCTGCCGAAGATGTGGAACAGTCCCTCCCCGGCAAGCTCTTTCAGCTTTTCCGCAAGCTTATTCATTTCTTCGGCTCCAAAACATTTGCCGCCCGCGGGAACCCGCGCGCGGGCTACTCTTCCCCGCCGCCTTCTCCTCCCGCCTCTTCTTCACGCTCCGTGCCGGCGGCATCGGCGTTTTTCGCATCCGCCGCGCCGCTGTCTATCCGGCTCTTCCTTGCGCGCACGGCTTTTTTTCCGTCCGCTTCGAGCACGGACGCGTATGTCACATAGTACATGAACGTCACCGTGTACAAAAACGGCAGCGTTATGCTCGAAAGAACTATCGTCACGCAGAAGCCGATGTGGATGATGAAAAAGTAAAGATCCGTCGAGCGGAGCGTGCGGCTCCTCCATGCGCGCCGCGCGACGGCAACAAGTCCGTATACGACGAGCACGGTGTACATGATCCCGGCAAAAATGCCGTTGTCAAACGCGTATTGCAGCGGCGTGTTGTGTACGTTCACGCCGACGTCGCCGTTTCTGTCCGTGACGATATGCTCCGTACTTCGGTGCCCTAAAAGATTCAGCATCGAAAACGTCTTGATCCAGATCCCGACCCTGCCGGAGGAGAGGTTGTTCAGCCCGACGCCGAGCTTGTCGAGCCCGAGGAACCTGCCGATGAAGCTGTCGAACAGCTCCCCTATCTGCGGCGGCTCGTCCTCCTCTTCGTCATCCTTGTCGATCGTGTCAAACACACCGCCCTTGAAAAAGCTGTCAAAATCTATTATATCCCCGAGGTGCTCGGCGACAAGACCGTTCACGAGCACCGTGACGGACACGGTCAAAATGACGGTGACCGCGCATATCGGTATCTTTTTCACCCAGTACCGCCAGCCGTTTTTCACGAAGATAAGGCGGCAGGCGATGAAGACGGCGCTCATCGCGGCAACGGCGATGACCGCGGTCCTCCCGCGCGAGATGAAGAGGAAGAGAAATATCTCCGCCGCCTCGGCAATGTAGAAGATGCGCGCCCTGCGCGAGCCGCCGCCGTTATAATACAGGAACAAAAGCACCGGGAACCCGAGGGTCAGCCACTGACCGACCCCGTTCGGATTGTGCAGTATGCCGCCGTATTGGCTGTGCTCCAGCGGGACGAGCAGCACGGACGAGACGAGCATTATGACGACGGTGCAGTTCGCCGCCCGCGCGATCTCGGAAAAGAGCTTCATCCTGTCGCCGTGGGAGGCGTACACGGTATAAAACGCCGGGAAGCCGACGAGCCATATCATCGCCATCGGCATGTATTCGAGCGAGACGAGCAGCCCCGAGAGGAGCTGAAGCGCGCCGAGCCCGAACCAGAGGACCGTCCCGGTCACGCTCCACTTCGCGGGCTTCACCTCTCCTTCGACAGAGAAAAGTATCGCCACGCCCATGAAAAGAACGCCGATCACACACTTTATCAGTATGTGTACGCCGGAGATCGCGGAGCCGTACAGCAGCGCCGCGATGAAAATGCCGAAATACGCCGTCGTCCTCACGCGGGACCGGACCTTTTCGCTTATTCCCTGAAGCGGCCGCGCAAAAAAGTTTAGAACGGAGCACAAAAGCTGCATATGGATTATCCTTTGTAAGTCACCTTTTTTCCCGAAAAATCCGCCGGAACTTTCATCTGTCGAAAAGACCGGCGAAATCGGCTGTCGCCGTGTCCTTGAGCGGCAGCTTTACGGGCTTCCCCGTCGCCGACGAAATGTATATCGCGAGGACGAGCTCGAGCGCGTTTCTGCCCGCGACCGCGTCGACGTACGGCTTGCGGTCGTTCTCTATCGCGTCTGCCATGTCGGCGAACAGGCTCGTGTGCCCATTGCCGTAGACGTTGACAGTCGCCTCACGGAAGGTCTTGTTCTCCTCGTCCCCCTCGCCCGCGTCCGCGAATTCCCAGACGTCGATGTTGTTGACGGAGGTGCCGCCTATCTTGACGGAGCCCGTCTCGCCGAAGAGGCAGAGCGTCTCCTCTATATTGTGCGGGTATATGTTGACGCTGCCCTCGACCGTGCCGACGGCGCCGTTTTTGAACTTCACGACAGCCATCCCAATGTCCTCGCACTCGATGTAGTCGTGGAAGCGGCGGTTCGTGACGCCGTATACCTCGTCGACCTCATCGCCCATCATCCAGCGCAAAAGGTCTATCCCGTGTATGCACTGATTCATGAGGCAGCCGCCGTCATGCGCCCACGTGCCGCGCCACGGCGCCTGCTCGTAGTACCCGCGCCCGCGGTTCCACCTGACGTGTATCGAGCCGTGCGACAGCTTTCCGAATCTGCCCGCCTCGAGTGCCGCGCGCGCCTTCTGCACCGCGACGTTGAAGCGGTTCTGGTGGCTCGCGCACACCTTGACGTGCTTTTCCTCGCTCTTCCGGATTATCTCCTCCGCGTCGGGGATCGACATCGCCATCGGCTTTTCGACTATGACGTTTATGCCGCGGTCGATGCAGTAAAGCGCGATCTCGGCGTGGCAGCCGCTCTCGGTCGCTATGCTGACGAGCGTCGGCTTCACCTCGTCTACCATCTTTTTGTAGTCCGTATAGCGGAGGATGGACGCATCCCCCTCGAGCCCGTGCTTCGAGAGCAGGCTTTCCATTGCCTCCGGCAAAAGGTCGCACACGGCGGCGATCTCGAATTTGTTTTCGAGCGCAGCCTTTATGTGGTTCGTCGATACACGGCCGCAGCCGATAAGAGCGTATCTCATTTCTTTGTGTCCTCTGTGTTCTTTGTGTACTTTGTGTTTTTTATTTCGGTCAGTATCTCCGCCGCGCGCGCGGCGCGGTCGCGCCATGTGTTTTTTCCGGCGGCGGTGACTGTGTTTTTCGTTTTTTCGGATATCTCCGCGGGGTCGTTTTTCAGCCGTTCGAGCGCGGCGGCGATATTTTCGGCGCCGCATCCCGTGACCCAGCCGATCCCGTTTTCCTCCACGAACTCCGAAATCGAGCGGATGTCCGTCGCCAGCACCGGCGTGCCGTAGCTTATTGATTCAAACAGCTTCAGCGGCATTGCCATGTCAAGATACGGGTCGTTTTTGAGGCAGCAGGCAAAAATGTCAGCTTCGATATAATACGGGGCAAGCTCGCTCGCCGATTTATGTACGATCCTTATCCTGTCACACATATACGGGGCATAGCTGCCATTTACGGTCTCCCACTGGTTTTTCGGCACGCACGCCGTCAGATAAACGTTTCCCGTCATTTTGACCGCTTCAAACAGCTTTTTGCAGTCATAGTACCCGGTAAGAGAGCCGACATAGAATATGTGCAGCTTACCGTCGGCGGCGGGCGTCCGCAAGAGCCTTTCGCTCAGTGTGTCGGGGTCCGGGTCTCCGCCCGGCGGCAGCTGTGCGAAATTTATATCCGGGATGACGAACTGTCTCATCATCTCCGTCGGCAAAAACATCACGTCGAGCAGTTTTTTGTACCGCATCACGTCATATCTGAAAAGAGGCGTAAGTACCATGCGCTTCGGAAGAGAGGCGGCGCTTTTGAATACCGGAAATTTCCAGTAAATATCACGGTAAAAAAGACCGACGGGAATTCCGTGCCGTTTGCAATATTTAAAAAACGAAAAGTCCATGAACGGGTGGCGCGGGATGTGATCTGCGTCGGCGAGCGCGACCGGGTCGTTCGTATTTTCCGCGTAAAGGAAATCAAATTCCGCGCCGTCGCTTATCATTTTTTTCACGGCGCGCATCTTTTCCCTGCGCTCGGCGCTGTAACCGGTGACCTCCGCGACCTCGTACCCGAGCGCGCGGAACGCTTTAAGCATTTTGTTCGGACGAAGTGATGAACCGATGCTCGGGTCATCGCTCACGGGGTGCGGATGAAAATATATACATCTTTTCATAAAATACTGTAGTCCTTTCGTAAGCCGATCCGCACCGTCATTATGTCAGAACGCCGAAAAATCACCGGCGCCGCCGCATCCTTATCTCTTTGGCGTTTTATCCTGCAACAGCTCTTCGAATATTCGCTCGACCTTCAAAAAGCAGTCGTCGAGGCGATAGTTTTCGAGCACGTATTCCCTGCCGGCGCGTCCCATCGCGAGCCGCTTTTCCCTGTCGGAGTAGAGGTCTATCAGCGCGTCCGCGATCCCTTCGGGGTCGCCGCCCTTTATGACCGTGCTGCTCTTTCCGGGGCAGGTCGCCTCCATGAGCCCGGGTATATCCGAGATCACGACCGGGACGCCGCACGCCTCCGCCTCAACGGCTGAGACGCCGAACGACTCCGACGCGAGCACAGACGGCACGACGGCGACGTCCATATCCGCCCACACCCCGGCGGCGCGCTCCTGCGTGATAAAGCCGAGCCACTCCGTGATGTCCGCGATCCCGAGCTTTTCGGCGAGCGCCCTGTATTCCGCGGCGAGCTCGCCGTCTCCGGCGATCCTTACGCGAAGGTCGATGTCGGACCTTTTTTCCTTCACGGTCGCCGCCGCCCTAAGTATGCGGTCAATTCCGTATTTCGGGGAGAGCGTCTTGACCGTGCCGATGACAAACTTGCCGTCGCCGTCCGCCCTCTGCCTCTTTTCGGGCGAGAACAGCTCCGTGTCGACGCCGAACGGCGTGACGGCAATCTCTTTGCCCGTGTACTTCCGCGTTTCCTCAGCCATCGCGCGGCTCGTCGAAAGGATCCTCTCCGCGCGGGAGAGGCTGAATTTCAGCATCGCGCGGTGGATCGGGCTTTTGTTCGGGAAATCGTATATGTCCGAGCCCCAGACGGAGAGAATATAGCCGCGGACGCCGGAGAGCGCCGCCGTCATCCCGTAGCTCGTCGCGTAATGGACGTTGACTGTATCGGGCGAAATATCGCGTATTATCCGCCGGACGCGGCGGGCGGCGAGCAGATACCGCAGCTTCTGCGCGTCGCCTCCGTCGGCGGAGGCTCCGGTGTCGACCGTGTGGACGGCGGCGCCCGGCACCTCGCCGTCTATGAACGAGACGACGTGTACCTCATGCCCTCTCCCGGCGAACCACTTACACCACTTCTTCGTGTGTGCGCTGTTCGCGGAGGAAAGAAAACATATCTTCATCTGCTTTTTATGCGTGACCGTGTACCCGGCGCTCAGAGCACCTCGACGTTGTCACGGCTGCCGAGCGTTTTTGTCACGTTTTTGCAGTCGAAGACGGGGACGCCCGTCCCGACTACCATATTGTAGTCGACGCTTGTGTGCGCCGTCGTTATCATCACAAGGTCGTATTCCGAAACGGTCGCAGCGTCTATCTTTTCTATGCCCTCGTGCCATACGCCGCGCTCGCGGTAGCGGGGGACGTAGGGGTCGTAGAAGCTGACCTCGGCGCCCGTCTTTTCAAGCTCTTCTATGACGCGGATCGCGGGGCTCTCGCGGTAGTCGTCTATGTCCTGCTTGTACGCGACGCCGAGCACGAGCACGCGCGAGCCGTTGAGCGCCTTTCTGTATCTGTTCAGTATCCTGCCCGCGCGCTCCACGGTGTATTCCGGCATCTTGTCGTTTATCATCATCGAGGACTCTATCATCGAGGTGTGGAAGCCGTATTCGCGCGCCTTCCAGCTCAGATAGTACGGGTCGAGCGGGATGCAGTGCCCGCCGAGACCGGGTCCGGGATAGAACGCCTGGAAGCCGTACGGCTTCGTCTTCGCCGCGTCTATGACCTCCCAGATGCTTATCCCCATCTTGTCGCAGAGCATTGCAAGCTCGTTGACGAGCCCGATATTTATGTTGCGGTACGTATTCTCGAGTATTTTTTCCATCTCGGCGACGGCGGGCGAGGAGACCGTGTGGACGTCCCCGTCGAGTATCGCGCGGTACACGGCGGAGATGACCTCCGCCGCGTCCTCGCCGATGGCGCCGACGACCTTCGGCGTGTTGCTCGTCTTGTATATCTTGTTGCCCGGGTCGACGCGCTCGGGCGAGAAGCCTAGGTAGAAGTCCTCGCCGCACCGGAGCCCCGAGCCGCCCTCGAGGATCGGCTTTATGAGCTCCTCCGTCGTGCCCGGATACGTCGTCGATTCGAGGACGACTATCGAGCCGCGGCGCAGATGCTTCGAGATGCTCTCCGCAGAGGAGCGGACGTAGCTGATGTCGGGCTGCTGGTGCGCGTCAAGCGGCGTCGGCACGCAGATGGCGATGAAATCGACGTCCTTCACGAACGAGAAATCCGTCGTGGCGCTGAGCATACCGGAGCCGACGAGCTCCTTTAAGTCTGCGTCGACGACGTCGCCGATATAGTTTTTCCCGGCGTTGACGAGGTCGACTTTTTCCTTCTGGACGTCGAAGCCGACCGTTTTAAATCCGTGCTTCGCCTTGTCGACGGCGAGCGGGAGCCCGACGTATCCGAGCCCGCAGACGCCCATCCTCAGCGTTTTATCCTTGATCTTGCTTAAAAGCTCTTCCCTTATCGACATGGTCAGACAGTCTCCTTGACAATATTTACATTATTATTTTCGTCTTTTTTATATCTTTTCCCGCACGCGGGGCACGCGGCGGCGCCCGCCGCGTCAAATTCCGGCAGCCTCTCGCCGCATTCGCACACGTAGCCGTGTACCCTCGCGGGCGAGCCGTATACGAGCGCATAGTCGGGCACGTCCCTCGTCACGACGGCGCCCGCCCCGACAAACGCGTATTTTCCGATGTCGTGCCCGCACACGACCGTCGCGTTCGCGCCGATGCTCGCGCCGCGCCCGACGACGGTGCGCCTGTATTCATGCTTTCGCTCGATGAACGAGCGCGGATTTATCACGTTCGTGAACACGCACGACGGTCCGAGGAAGACGCCGTCCTCGCAGACGACGCCGGTGTAGACCGAGACGTTGTTCTGTATCTTCACGCCGTCGCCTATGACGACGCCCGGGGAGATGACGACGTTCTGCCCTATGTTGCAGTTTTTGCCGACGGAGGAGTCCTTCATTATGTGCGAGAAGTGCCAGATCTTTGTGCCCTCGCCGATCCTGCACCCTTCGTCGACATAGCTCGACTCGTGAACGAAATATCCCTTTTCTTCGCTTTTGTTTTCGGACGGCATCAGATCGCCTCCAGAACCGCGTTTATGATCCTGTCCTGCTCCTCGGGCGCAAGATACGGGTGCATCGGGAGCGACAGCGTGCGCGCGCAGTAGTCGTCGGCGTTCGCGAACGTCTCCCCGTAGCGGGGCTCGTCCGCAAATACCGGCAGCGCGTGCTGCGGCGTCGGGTAATATATCATCGTCGGGATGCCGAGCGCCTTCAGGTGCGCGGCGATATTGTCCCTTTTTTCGGTCGAGTCGGCGAGGACCGCGTACTGCGCGTAAACGCTGACGCAGCCGTCGGTGACGAACGGCGTCTTGAGCGCCCCCGCGAACGCTTCGTTGTAGCGGCGCGCGACGTCCTGCCGCCTGTCCGTCTCGTATTCACCGAGCGCGCGCAGCTTCGGGATAAGGATCGCCGCCTGGAGCGCGTCGAGGCGGGAATTCAGCCCGACGCGGACATTGTCGTACTTGCCCCTCGGTCCCTTGCCGTGGACGCAGACCGAGCGGCAGAGGGACGCCGCCCCGTCGTCGTCCGTGAATATCGCGCCGCCGTCCCCGTAGCAGCCGAGCGGCTTCGCCGGGAAGAACGACGTTGTCGAGATGTCCCCGAACGAGCAGCACTTTTTGCCTTTATATGACGCGCCGAAGCTCTGCGCCGCGTCCTCGACGAGGATCAGCCCGTATTTTTCGCATATCGGCAGTATCGCGCCGTAATCGCACGGGTTGCCGAGGATATCGACGGCAACGACGGCGCGCGGGCGCAGCCTGCCCTCTTTTATGACGGCTTTTATCTGCCGCTCGAGGCTTTCGGGGCTGATGTCGTACGTGTCGGGGTCGATGTCGCAGAACACGGATGTCGCGCCGAGCAGCTTTGACGCCTCGGTCGAGGAGACGAACGTGATGTCCGGGCAGAATACGGCGTCGCCCTTGCCGATGCCGTTTATCATGTACGCTATTTGCAGCGCGTCCGTGCCGTTTGCGCACGTGATGCAGTGCTTGCGCCCGGTGAACCCGGCGAGCTTCTCCTCGAGCGCCGCCACCTCGTCGCCGCCTATATACTGTCCCTTTTCGAGAACGCGGGCTATGCCCCCGTCGATCTCCGCTTTCAACGCAGCGTACTGCGCCTTCAGATCAATGAACTGCATTTGCGTTTCCTTTCGTTTCGGGATAATTGTTAAGGGATCTTATGCCTCAGCCGCGCGATCCGCGGAGCCTGTGGAAAAGCTCCTCAAATCTTGCGGCGAGGACGGGATATGTATAGTTCGCGAGCACGGCGTCCCTGCCGTTTTTGCCGATCGCGTCGCGCTCGGCGGGATCCGTGAGCCGCAGCTTTTCGACCGCCGCGACGATCCCTTCCGTGTCCCCGGAGGGGACGACGATGCCGCATTTGTGCTCCGCTATCGGCAGCATCGGCGCCGTCAGCGCGCAGACGACGGGGCGCCCGCTCATCATCGAATCGTACATCTTGTTCATGCAGACGCCGAAGCGGTACAGCGGCGAGTCGAGCGCGCCCATGTAGATGCAGTCGAACATCCGCGTCAGCGCCGGTATCTGCTTTTTCGGTATTTCGGGCAAAAAGACGACGTTTTTGATGCGTTCGTCCTCGCTGCGCTTCATGAGCCGCGCCTTTTCAACGCCCTTGCCGACGAGGACGAACGCGACGTCGTCCCCCTTCATCAGCTTTGCCGCGTCGAGCAGCGTGTCGAGCGCGTTTGAAAGCGCGTGACCTCCGAAATATCCGACGATGAATTTGCCGTCGTCCCGGAGCTTTTGTATCGCGCTTTTGTGCTCCTCCGAAAGCGGCTCCGCGAGCGTCCATTCATCCTCCGTGATGCCGTTCGGTATGTGGACGAACTTGCCGTCCGCAAGTCCGTGCTTTTTCATATATTCCTCGGCGCAAGGCAGAAGTGACACGACGGCATCCGAATGCTTGTATGCGGAATTTTCCGCCATCTGCATCAGGACGACGAACGGGTTGTGCCGTGACATCCCGCCGATCTCGTAAAGCGTCGAGGGCCACATATCGTGTACCTCGTGGATGAGAGCCGCGCCGGATTTTCGGGCGAGCCGCTGCGCGGCGTACGTTTCGAGCGGGTACGTCGACGAGGCGATCACAACGTCGGGCTGCCACGATTTCGCGAGTCTCCCCGCGTGCAGCCACAGCTTGCCCGTGTAGCGGAACATCGTGAGCGCGCGCCGGAGCCCGTTGCCCCCGTATTCGCCCGTTTTGATCCATGTGTATGTGATGCCGTCGATCTCGGTGTCGGTAAAGTCGCGCCCGATCACGACGTTCTTTATCCTCAGGTGCGAAAAGTCTCCGGCGACTATCCTTACCTCGTGCCCCGCCTTTATCCACTCGCGCGCCATATAGTAGGGGCGGAACTCCATCCCCATGTCGGGGCTGCCCGCGTAGTGATCAAAAAGAACTATTTTCATTTAAAGATGCCCCCGGAAGCGCTCCTTTCATTCCCTGCGGAAAACGGCAAACACCGTCGATATCATGACCTTCATGTCGTATAAAACGCCCGTCTTTTCTATCGCCTCAAGGTTGTACTTCATCTTACCGGGCAAAACCTTGTTTATATATACACCGTCGACGTCGTCCGCTCCCTCGAGCAGCTCCGCCTCATCCCTATAAAAGATGCTCGCCTCGCTCGTGATCCCGGCGGGCAGAAGCAGCGTCGCCATCATCTCCGGCATATATTTTTCAACGTACCTCGGGACCTCGGGTCTCGTGCCGACGAACGTCATGCTCCCCTCGAGGACGTCTATGAGCTGGCAGATCTCGTCGAGCCTGCATCCGCGGATGAACCTCCCGACGCGCGTCACCCTTCCGTCGTGCCCGACGGTCACGAGCGCGCCCCTGTCTGCGCCGACGACCATCGAGCGGAATTTGTGTATGCGGAACTCCCGCCCGTACTGCGTCACGCGCGTCTGCCTGTAAAAGACGGGACCGCGGCTGTCTGCCTTTATCGCCAAAGCAAGTATAAGAAAGACAGGGGAAAGCAGTATGAGCAGCAGAAGCGACAGCACGATATCAAAGGCGCGCTTCACAGAAAGGCTCGCGCCCTTCTTTTTCAGAATGTCGTAGTACGGTCTGACCTCCGGCGTCCTCATGTTCTCCGGGAGGTCCTCCCATCGGCGGAGCTTCACAGCGCCCCGACCGCCAGGCGGAGCTGCTCGGCGACGTACTCAACATCATCGTCCGAGAGACAAGTGTGCAGCGGGAGCGTTATCTCGTTTTCGAAGAACGCGTACGCGTTCGGAAAATCGGCGATGTCCCAGCCGAGCTCGCGGTACGCGGTCATCATCGGCAGCGGCTTATAGTGAACGTTGCACGCGACGCCCGCCTCAGCCATTTTCTCTATCACGCCGTTTCTCACCGAGATATCGGCGCCCGGGATGCGGATGGCGTACAGGTGCCCGGCGCTCTTATACTTATCGCTCACGTGCGCAAGGCGGTGCAGCCCGAGCGCGTCGCACACCGCGTCGTATCTTTCTATGATGCTGCGGCGCCGCGCGAGCATCCCGGGGTATCGCCTCATCTGGGCGAGCCCCATCGCCGCCGCGATATCCGTCATGTTGCACTTGTACCACGTGCCGAGGATGTCGTATTCCCACGCGCCGAGCTTCGTCTTCGCGAGCGCGTCCTTGGACTGACCGTGCAGGCTGTAAAGCTGCATTTGTCTGTATATCTCGCCGTCGTCGACGCCGTCGATATGCCTCCAGACGGAGGCGCCTCCCTCAGCGGTCGTAAAATTCTTGACTGCGTGAAAACTGAAGCTCGAAAAATCCGCGATCGAGCCGACCGGCACCCCGCGGCGCGCAGCGCCGAGCGCGTGCGCCGCGTCCGCGACGACGGCGACCCTGCCGAGCGAGCGCTGTATGCGCCCGCCGAGCTCCGTTGTGCCGGACGGCGTGAACATCGCGCGTTTTCTTTCGACGATGTCGAAGATCGCGTCATAGTCGCACGGGATCCCGCCGAGGTCGACGGGGATGATCGCCTTCGTCTTCCCGGTGACGGCGTCCTCGAGCATGTCGTAGTCCATCTCCCAGCCGTCACGGACGGAGTCAATGAATTTCACCGTCGCGCCGACGTGGATCGCGGCGGACGCTGTCGCTGTATATGTGTAGGCGGGGACGAGCACCTCGTCTCCCTCTCCGATGCCGAGGATGCGCAGGTTCATCTCTTCCGCCGCCGTCGCCGAGCTGAGGCAGACCGCCCGAGGCGCCCCGCAAAGCTCCGCGACCTCGCGTTCGAGCTCCTTTGTCTTCGGTCCCGTCGTTATCCAGCCGGAGCGGACGGCGTCCGCTATTTCCTCCAGCTCGTCCGCGCCGACATCCGGCGGACTGAACCGAATGATCCTTTTTGTCATCACTGTCTCCTTAAATATCGAAAGAAAACGTCTGCGACGCGGCAGGATGCGCGGTCCCCGCCGCGTTTCCGCCCGTCTTTATTATTTTCGGAATAATGCTTTTTTGTATCGGTAATGCGCGCCGCCGAGCCCGCGCAAATTGCCCCGCCGCATGAAACCTCGGTGAAACCGGCGCCGGCGGCAGCGTCCGGCAAATCAACGTACCCGGCGCCCGAAAGCCGCGCCGTCGACCCGGATCGGGACATTCTTAGGCATTAAAGCAGTATATCATATATACGGAAAAAAAGCAATAGTTTTACCGAACTTTCGACCGTCCGCCGGTCAACGCGGCGGTTTTCCCGCGAAAAAATCCGGCGCCGGGTCTACATCCCCACGCGAAAAAAGCGGCGCGGGACCGTCCACACCCGTCTCCGCGCCGTATAACCGATAAAGGTACACACCTCCCGCGCAAATCATTCCGCCCGGCAAACGAAAAAACAGCCTCCGCCGTACCGTTTGACGAAGACTGTTTATATTCGATTCTGCGCCGCGATCTTCTCACTTACCGTGGGTGGCTCGGTGCGTGAACGCGCGGCGGAACAACACCGTCATTCCCACTCGATTCTGTTAAAAGTTTTCTAAGCAGCATTGCTTATGAGATTTAACTTCGATTATTTTTGTCGCTCTCATTGATGCAGTCAGTGTCGGATATTCGACTTTTGCTACTTATTATCTGTAGACTTATTGTATTCTTTGTCATATCATATACTATGGAGGTTTTCAAGCATGGATATTATAAAAGTCTTTGGAAGTAACTTAAAAAAATACCGTACTGAATTAGGAATGTCTCAGGAAGCATTTGCCGAAAAATGCGGGCTGCATCGCACTTATATCAGCGCTGTTGAGTGCTATCGCCGCAGCATAGCCCTTGAAAACGTGCAGCGCATTGCTGATGCACTTGGAATTGAAGCTTATAAATTATTTGTCGAACGTGAGGAAGAAAAATGATATATACACTTGATGATTTCATCCGGGAATACACGAACATTGTCAATTTGGGATGGGTTAAAACTCATCGATCCGGTCCCACCGGTATAGGAAAAACATTAGAGGATCTTCTCGGAATACAAGAAAACAATATTGACGGACCGGACTTTGGAGACTATGAGTTAAAGTCTTGCCGTATAAATTCAAATAGTATGCTTACAATGTTCACAAGAGCTCCTGAGCCGGGCGGAGCAAATACATATTTGAGATTGAAATATGGGTATTCCAGCGGTGCGTACAATAACGATGAAAAAGTATTACACGCCACTCTTTCGGCTGATCGGTTTACCTCTATTGCCGATACCGGGCATAGATTGAAAATAACTTGCTTGGAGGACGGCATTTACATCGAATCGGAAGAAGGGATAGAAAACATTTATTGGTCTCGTACTGCCTTAAAAAGCTGCTTTGAAAAGAAGTACAAAAACAAATTTGTATATGCAAAAGCTGACTCTCGCGGTGAAGGTGCTCTTGAAGAATTCAGGTTTCGTGATGCATACGAGGTATCCGGTTTTAATTATGATTCCTTTATTGCTTTGTTAGAAGCGGGAAAAATATATGTTGACTTACGAATTGGTCAGTACCACAGCGGGTCAAATGCAGGTAAAACGCATGATCACGGAACAGGTTTTAGAATCCGTGAATATGATCAACCGTTTTTATTTACCAATAACTTGAGAATAGTTTAATTTTTCCGCGGAGAGCTTCTGTCGCTCTCCGCTATTTTCTTATCTTTTCCGCAATACAACAATATGTTCATTCGTCATAGTTTCCGCTTTGACTCCGATTTCATTTGTCGGCGAATTAAGTGAAGGCATAACTTTGTTGATAATATTTCTATCAATCGTGTAAATGTGCTCAAGACCATAACTATCGGCGATCTCTGAAATAATAACATCAGTTTTCAGTAATTCGCCTTTTACAGTACGGTTCCCTACTACCCAAAAATGATAGCCGCCAGTCCTTGTTTTTTCAGAAATCGCTTTTATCGATTTTTCGAGATCATTATAGAAACTGTAAACATCTCCCGCTCTTTCGAGATCATTATCCTTTATTCTGAATAATGATTCTCGCAGTGATTGACTCGGTATGGTATATTCAAATCCATTTCTGAATTTGTTTCCACCCAGTAGGGATTTATCAATACCCATTATTTCTCTTTCAGACAAATTGTCTATTCCAAGCCATTGCAGTGAAAGTCTGCTATATTCGCCATAAGCTACCGTTGTTCTGCTATCTCCATACGGAGGTGATGTAATAACTAAATCAACCGATTCATTTGGCACATCTCGCAACACAGTAGCATCGTTTTGAAAAATCGTTACTTTGCTATCTGTACCGGTGTCCGAGCAAGCTTCAACAAAAGAATTCATCTTTTCTATGTTTCGCCGCAAAATTGTAGAAAACTCTTTGATGACATCGGGAGCAAATTTTTCGACTTTCGCAGGCGGCATTCGGAACATTTTGAATTCTCCGTTGCGACGGTTAGAAACAAGGCGGATTGATTCGCTAAATGCAACGAAAATAAAATCTCGAATATCTTTATCCTCTATTTTGTTGATTTCATCTTTAATGATTTGCAAGAGCAAGATTACTCTTGGCTTAAACCAATATCCGATATTCTTGAACAAAGGAATATTGATATCAATGTCGTTTTTTTTGCAATACTCCGTAAGGTAGTGCGGAGCATCGTCGCCCCAGCCTCTTTTTGCGGTTAAATCCAGTCCATAAGTGTTCATCAGCACATCATCAACTGAATCTATTTGCAACATGTATTGCTCATATCTGTTTTGGACGAAGTTAAGAAGATTATTCGCAAAAAATTGCACCGCACTTATATCAATCGGAGTTGTTTTTACTTTTGTTAAGAATAACGCTAACGGATTGATATCATTACCTGATATATTAGGAATTCCTGCAAGCATTCCCTCGACAAGAACCGTTCCTGAGCCGGAAAAAGGATCAAGCAAAGATGAAATGGGCATCACTCCTTTCATAGTTTTAATAATGTTTCGACTAATTGGGCAAATCATCATAGCAGGATAACTATGTATTCCGTGGGTGTATTCACGGGTATCGTTATCCTTAAAATCCCAAAAACCTTCCGGGAGTTGTTGAAGCAAAGATATCAGTTTTTTGTCTGTATCTGTTATTTTAGTTGTTTTACGCAAGCCTGTTTTCTCATTTTCTTTTGTATAGGATAATTCCCCTTCGTGAGTCTTTACTTCAACAGTACAGATCGTATCGTTGTGCCAGCCTCCGTGAGGGACCAAAAGGACTCTTTCTATTTCAAAACCATATTTATATCCAATTCCACCGCTATTCCAACCGAAAGTAATTACCTTTCCTCCGACTTTAACAATTCTGGAAATTTCCCTTTTATGATTTCCCCAAAAGGATGCTTTTGTAGTATCCCAAGTGACATTATACCCAACATTATTGTAGCATTCACTTACTTGGCGAGGTGAATACGGTGGATCATATAATACCCCGTCAACCGAACCATTATCAAACAGCTTTAGGAAGTCCAGAGCATCTAAATGGTAGTCAGTATCAAATTCCGTGCTTAGATCGTTTGTTATAGATGCAAGCTTGTTTCTGTTTGCAAACGGATCAATCCACAACCCCTCTGTCAGTTCATCAACAATTAAATCGTGAATAGGCTTGATCTCAAATGTATTTTTATTTGGCATAGCCCAAATGCGCTCAATTGAAATATTCGAATTAACTTTTGCTTTTGGAGCTATTACTTTCTTCCGTGCATCAACGGGCTTGTCTGCGTTTTCGGGAATCGTCCATACACTGCCAACACGCTGAGCGCCATCAATCCTTCCGCTATTGCAAAGAACTTGCACTCTCCGTGGAGTCATTTCCCATTTTTCTGCAGCTTCTCTTACGCTAATGTAATTCATAAACGTACCTCCCTGCAACACTCTTATTATATACCGAAATGCGAACAATCGCAAGGGAAATTTTAAAAAAATCTGTGATTATTTACAACTAAAAAAGCAGGCGGCAGAGATTTCTCCCTGCCGCCGCGCTCTGCCTTAGCTGTAAATTGATTCATCGTTGCCCTGCTGCGGACATTGTTCATCCGTCCGACCACGCAATCTGATCTTTTGCTTTTAGCTTTTCGGTCACGCCCTCACACTCTGCCATCTGTCTTACCGGTCGGGAAAACAGTTATTCCGCATTCCGGTCGATGTAGAAAAGCTGCCCGAAAATCCGCGCGTACCGGGGATTCGGGCAGCTTACAGCCGAAAAATTTCACTCCCACTCGACCGTTGCGGGGGGTTTGGAGGTGATGTCGTAGACGACGCGGTTGACGCCGCGGACTTCGTTTGTGATGCGGTTCGAGACGCGCGCTAAAAGGTCGTACGGGATCTTTGCCCAGTCCGCCGTCATGAAATCGTCCGTCGTGACGGCGCGGAGCACAACGAGCTCCTCGTATGTCCTGTGGTCGCCCATGACGCCGACCGAACGCACGCCCGGCAGCACCGCGAAAAACTGCGCCAGCTCCGTCTCGTACCCGGTCGCCGCCATCTCCTCGCGGAAGATCGCGTCCGCCTCCTGTACGATCCTTATCTTCTCCTCCGTCACCTCGCCGATGATGCGGACGCCGAGCCCGGGTCCCGGGAACGGCTGCCGCCATACAAGCCCGTGCGGCAAGCCGAGCTTTTCGCCGACGACGCGGACCTCGTCCTTAAAGAGCTCCGACAAGGGCTCGATGACGCCGTCAAACTTAACGTCTCCCGGCAGACTTACGCGGTTGTGATGCGTTTTGATGACCGCCGCGTCTCCCTTTCCCGACTCGATGCAGTCCGGATATATCGTTCCCTGCGCGAAAAATCCGCCCTCTCCGAGCTTTTTTATCTCCGCCCAGAACACATTATAGAACTCGCGCCCGATGATCTTCCGCTTTTCCTCCGGGTCCGTGACGCCGGACAGGCACCGCAGAAAATGGTCCCGGCAGTTGACGCGGACGAAATTCATGTCAAAGAGCGAAGAGAACGTCCGCTCGACGCTGTCGCCCTCATCCTTTCTCATCAGCCCCTGATCGACGAAGACGCATGTGAGCTGCCTGCCGACCGCGCGGGACAGAAGCGCCGCCGCGACCGACGAGTCGACGCCGCCCGACAGCCCGAGCACGACGCGGCTGCCGCCGATCCTCCGCCGCAGCTCGCCGACCGTGCGTTCAATGAAATCGTCCATGACCCAGTCGCCGGAGCAGCCGCAGACGCGGTAGAGAAAATTATGCAGCATCTGCTGCCCGAACTCGGTGTGCGTCACCTCCGGGTGGAACTGGACCGCGTATATTCTCCGCGCACGGTCCTCCATCGCCGCGCACGGGCAGTCCGCCGTCGACGCCGTGACGGAAAATCCGTCCGGCACGCGGCTCACATAGTCCGTGTGGCTCATCCAGACGACGGACGACTCCGGCACGCCCGCAAAGAGCTCGCTATTCCCCGCCGTCTTTATTCCGATCTTCCCGTATTCCGAGACGGGCGCCGTCCTGACCTCGCCGCCCGCCATGAATGATATGAGCTGGCAGCCGTAGCATATGCCGAGGACCGGCACGCCGAGCGACAGTATCTCGGGATCGTAGTGCGGGGATGCTTCGTCATATACGGAATTCGGACCGCCGGTGAAGATGATCCCGCGGTAGCCGCTCTTTTCAATGACGCCGAGCGGCGTCGTGTACGGCAGTATCTCCGCGTAGACGTGACAGTCGCGGACGCGCCGCGCTATGAGCTGATTATATTGTCCGCCGAAATCCAAAACGAGTATTTTTTCCATTGCTTATGTGTACCGTGTCCTGATCTCTCTTTTTCCTTTTGAAGCTTTTTGCGATCCGCCCGCCGGTCACTCGACCGTGACCGACTTTGCGAGATTTTTCGGCTTGTCGATGTCGCAGCCGTTCTCGCGCGCGACATAGTACGCTAAAAGCTGCATCGGTATTATCTGCGGCACCGCCATGAATATCGGCTCGGTCCCGGGAACGAATATAACGTCGTCCGCCTCGGCGAACATCGTCCTGTCCCCCTCGCGGGCAACGGCAATGACGTTCGCGCCGCGCGCCTTGACCTGCTGTATATTCGACATCGTCTTGTCGCGCAGAGCGCCGTAGCACGCCACCGCGATGACGAGCTGCTCCGGCGAGATCAGCGCTATCGTCCCGTGCTTCAGCTCGCCCGCGGCGTACGCCTCCGAATGTATGTACGAGACCTCCTTCAGCTTCAGCGACGCCTCAAGGCAGCTCGCGTAGTCGATGTTTCTGCCGATGAAGAAGAGCGAGGCGTGCCTGTAATTCCGCTCCGCGATCTCCTCGACGTTCGAGGAGAGATATATCGCGCGCTGGACGCTCGCGGGCAGCGACGCTATCGCCGCCGTCAGCTCCGCCTCGCGCTCGGGCGTGACGGTGCCGAGCTTGCCCGCCGCCCAGACGGCGAACATATCGAGCATCGCGACCTGCGTCGTGTACCCCTTCGTCGTCGCGACGGCGATCTCCGGTCCCGCCCACGTGTAGAGCACGTAGTCCGCGAGCACGGCGACGCTCGAACCGACGACGTTTACTATCGCGAGCACCGGCGCGCCGAGCTTCTTTGCCTCACGCATCGCGGCGAGCGTATCCGCCGTTTCGCCCGACTGCGATATCGCGATGACGAGCGTTCTTTCGTTCAGTATCGGCGACGAATAGCGCAGCTCGCTCGCGAGCTCCGCCGTCGTCGGGATGCGGCACAGCTCCTCTATCACGTACTTGCCGACGACGCCGGCGTGATACGCGCTGCCGCACGCCGTGATGACGATGCGGTCGATATTTTCCATATCGAGCGCCTCGAGCCCCTCGGGCGTGATCTTCCCGCCGTGGATGCGCGGATTTATCGTCGCCTCGAGCGCGCGCGGCTGCTCCATTATCTCCTTGAGCATGAAGTGCTCGTATCCGCCCTTCTCCGCCGCCTCGGCGTCCCACGTCACCTTCTCGTATACGGGTTCGACCTGTCTGCCGATCGCGTCATAGAGCGTGATGCCGCCGGGGGTGACCTCGGCGAACTGACCGTCCTCCATGTGGATGATGTTCTTCGTATGGCTGATGAACGCCGTCACGTCCGAGGCGAAATAATTCTCGCCGGCGCCGACGCCGATGATCAGCGGGCTCATGCTGCGGACGGCAAACAGCCTGCCCGGGAAGTCGGCGCAGACAATTCCGAGCGCGTACGACCCCTCAAGGCGGGACGTCGCCTTCATGACGGTGTTTTTGAGGTCGCCGTCGTAATAATACGCGAGCAGATTCACAACGACCTCGCTGTCCGTCTCGCTTCTGAACTCCATCCCGTGGCGGGTGAGCTCGGCGCGCAGCGACTCGTAATTTTCGATGATCCCGTTGTGTACTATCGCGAACTTCCCGTCCGCGGACGCGTGCGGGTGCGCGTTTTTGTCCGTGGGCGCGCCGTGCGTCGCCCAGCGGGTGTGACCGATGCCGGACGTGCCGGGCAGCGTGCCGCCGATCTTTTCGTCGAGCGCGTCGATCCGCCCCTGCGACTTGACCGTCGTGATGACGCCGCCGTCGAGCACCGAGACGCCCGCCGAGTCATATCCGCGGTACTCGAGGCGGTGCAGCCCCTCTATGAGTATCTCGCGCGCGTTGTTTTTGCCCGTATATCCGATTATTCCGCACATATAGAGTTCTCTCCCGTATCAGTTGTGTTTGTAAATTCCGTCCACGCGTTAAACGTTTATCTCCGCCGACGACTCGCCGACGCCCTCGAGCATCGGGGCGAGCTTATGTAGGTACGCCCCGACCTGTTCGGGGCACCTGCCGATGTAGAGCGACGGCTCGAGCGCCGCCTCCATCTCCGCCTCGGTCATGCCGAACTCGGGGCGGCGCGACAGCTCGTAGAGAAGGTCGCACCCCTCGCCGTTTTTCATCTTCGCGGTCGCCGCCATCGAGCACTCGCGGATGATCTCGTGCAGCACCTGCCTGTCGCCGCCGCGCTTGACGCCCTCCATCATCAGGTTCTCGGTCGCGATGAACGGCAGGTATTTTCTCACCTCCGCCTCAACGATCTTTTCGTTTACGTTCATGCCGTCCGTGACGTTTGAGGCGAGGCGCAGCACCGCGTCCGCGCACAGAAAGCCCTCCGGCAGCGAGATGCGGCGGTTCGCGGAGTCGTCGAGCGTCCGCTCGAGCCACTGCGTCGACGCCGTCATCGCGGCGTTCGCCGCGTCCGCCATAAGATAGCGGGAGAGCGAGCAGATGCGCTCGCAGCGCATCGGGTTGCGCTTGTACGCCATCGCGGACGAGCCGATCTGGCTCTTTTCGAACGGCTCCTCGACCTGCCTGTCGTGCTGGAGCAGGCGGATGTCGTTCGCCATCCTGTACGCGCTCTGCGCGATCGAGGAGAGGACGTTCAGTATACGCGAATCCGCCTTTCTCGGGTACGTCTGCCCCGAGACGTCGAATATCTTTTCGAATCCGAATTCGTCCGCGATCATGCGGTTCATCCGGTCGATCTTTTCGGTGTCGCCGTCGTAGAGGTCGCAGAAGCTCGCCTCCGTCCCGGTCGTGCCGCGGCAGCCGAGGAACTTCATATTGTCTATCACGAAATCGAGCTCCTCGAGGTCGGAGACAAAATCCTGCATCCACAAGGTCGCGCGCTTTCCGACCGTGACGAGCTGAGCCGGCTGATAGTGCGTGTAGCCGAGCGTCGGCGTCGACTTATATTTGTCCGCGAAGACGGACAGGTTCTTTATGACCGTCAAAAGCTCGCGGCGGATGTACGAAAGCCCGTCGCGGTATATGATGAGGTCGGCGTTGTCGGTGACATAGCAGCTCGTGGCGCCGAGGTGGATGATGCCCGCCGCGGACGGCGCCGCGTCCCCGTAGGCGTGTACGTGCGCCATGACGTCGTGGCGGAATTTGCGCTCGTATTCGTCGGCGGCGTCATAGTCGATATCGTCGATGTGCGCCTCGAGGTCCTTTATCTGTTCCTCCGTTACGGGCAGACCGAGCTCATGCTCCGCGCGCGCGAGCGCGATCCAGAGCCTGCGCCACGTCTTTGTCCTCGTGTCGCGCGAGAACAGGCGGAGCATATATTCGGACGCGTACCGCTGCGAGAGCGGGGATTCGTATTTGTCGTTCATGATGATATTTTCCTTTTTACCTGACTATTATGCTGTCGCGCTCGGGTCCGACCGAGACGTAACCGATCCTGCAACCGATCGCCTCCTCGATCTCGAGGACGTAATTGCGCGCCGCCTCCGGCAATTCCTCCCAGCGGCGGACGCCGGAGATGTCAACTCCCCAGCCGTCCGTATATTCGATGACGGGCTCCGCCTCGCCGAGCAGCGCCGGGAACGGGAAGCGGTCGACAGTCTGCCCTCCGATCCTATAGCGGCGGCAGACGGGGATCTTTTCCATATACGAGAGCACGTCGAGCTTGGTGAGCGCGATGTTTGTCGCGCCCTGGACCTCGACGCCGTACCGCGTGGCGACAAGGTCGATCGGACCGACGCGGCGCGGACGCCCGGTCTTGGCTCCGTATTCGCCGCCCGCCTCGCGCAGGCGTTCCGCCTCCTCGCCGAACCACTCAGCGGTGAACGGTCCCTCGCCGACGCACGTGGAGTACGCCTTGACGACGCCGATTATCTCGTCGACCTTGAGCGACGGGCAGCCGCACCCGATCGGCGCGTACGCCGCGAGCGTGTTTGACGAGGTCGTGTACGGGTGGATGCCGTAGTCTATATCGCGCAGCGACCCGAGCTGCGCCTCAAAGAGGATATTGACGCCGTCCGCCTGCTTTTCGCGGAGCAGGAGCCCCGTGTCGCAGATATAGGGCTTTATGCGCTCGCAGCAGCCGGCGAGCCACGCGTCGAGCTTTTCCATCGTATAGCCCTCGGCGCCGTAGACGCGCGTGAGCGTAAGATTTTTCCATTCGAGAAGATCGTGTAAGTGCTCGCGCAGGTGCTCGGGATAAAGAAGCTCGCCCGCGAGCACGGTTTTTTTCGCGTATTTATCGGAATAGAACGGGGCGATGCCCTGTTTTGTGGAGCCGAACTGCTTGTCTGCGAGCCTTGCCTCCTCGAGTCCGTCGAGCTCGCGGTGCCACGGCAGAAGGAGGGAGGCACGGTCGCTGATCTTCAGCTTGTCGGGCGTGACAAAGACGCCCTTTTCGGCGACGGCGTCGATCTCCGCGCAGAGGTTCTCGGGGTCGACGGCGACGCCGTTGCCGAGGATATTGACGACACCGTCGCGGAAGATGCCGGACGGCAGCAGGTGCAGCGCGAATTTGCCGTATTCGTTGATTATGGTGTGCCCTGCGTTTCCGCCGCCCTGATATCTTGCGACGACGCCGCAGTTCTCGGTGAGCAGATCGACCATGCGTCCCTTGCCCTCGTCGCCCCAGTTGATGCCAACGATCGCGTAATTAGCCATAATTGATTCCGTAGTCCCGTACACGGCAGACGGTGCCGTGTGCCCTTTCTTTTAAGCGTGTCTGCCGTTTTTTGCGCGGGTCCTCTCCCGCAAACGGCGCACCTATTGTATTATACAGCATTTTTCCGTTTTACGCAAGAAGGAAAAGGGATTTCGGGGAGTTGCTTTTTTATGCAACGCGGCGTTGCTTTTTCACGGGGTCCGCCCCGTGGCGCGGATCTGCCGATGGCGGGTGCTTTTTCGCTTGGCTTTTCCTTTTCGAAATGAATAAAGCTGCCGCTTGCAGCCGCAAGAAGCCGAATCGGGCGGGGCGAATCATGCGAAATAAGCATTCCTTTCGCCAAGGAGGCGGCGGGCGTGAGAGCCTCCCTTTCGCTGGGGAGGCGCCGAGCGTTGGCGGGGCGGGAGCTGACGGGACGGTTTTTCGCATCGGCTGTTTTCGCTTATACTTCTTTATTTTCCTTGCTTCGAAGCTGAGGAAGTTCGTTAAGGATGGACCCCCCGAGGTCCCTCCTTAACAATCCACCCATGGCACAAGGGGGGATACCCCCCTTGTGAATCCCCCGGGCTGCGTCCTTTAAGCTGCGGAGCGAAGTCGATATTTCTCTCTCCCCGGTTCGTGCGTCGACGTTAATCGTTTGTGCCGCGGCTGAACGCTGACGCGCCCACAGCGACCGTGCAGGCGTATGCCTGCACCTAAGCTCACGGGCGTACAGCGGCGCTTGACGGTCGCGGAGCAAAATTGTATCTTCGTATGTGCGAACAACTCCCTCTGCTTTTTCCTTCTTACTTACTTTCTTTTCAAAAATATCTTTCTTTATCGCAAAAGTATTTAGTCATAAGGAGGAGGGTACTCCGGACCCTCCTCCTTATGGATCCACCTGCCGGCACAAGGAGGGG
>CANQMS010000020.1 GCA_947624995.1 uncultured Clostridia bacterium | reverse complement strand
GGCGACCAGATGATCCTCGACGGTCCGCACAGAAAGGGTGACCTCCGCCGCGCTCGCGCAGGCGCTGCGAACATCGTTCCGAACTCCACCGGCGCCGCAAAGGCTATCGGTCTCGTTATCCCCGAGCTGAACGGCAAGCTCATCGGCTCCGCTCAGAGAGTCCCCGTAACGACCGGTTCCACGACGATCCTCACCGCCGTTGTCAAGGGTCACGACGTCACGAAGGAAGGCATCAACGCCGCCATGAAGGCAGCCGCCTCCGAGTCCTTCGGCTACAACGAGGAGCCCATCGTTTCCTCCGACGTCATCGGCATGCGTTACGGCTCGCTCTTCGATGCTACGCAGACGATGGTCGCCAAGCTCGATGACGACACGTATCAGGTCCAGGTCGTCTCCTGGTATGACAACGAGAACTCCTACACCAGCCAGATGGTAAGGACGATCAAGTACTTTGCGGAGCTTTGATTTTCGGGTACAGTCATAAGACATAAGCATCTTCCGGGGGAGGGATCTTTATAAGGTTCCTCCCCCGAAGAGTTTAAAAAAAGGAGCCGGAGAGCGGGATGGATATTTCGGATAGAGACATAAAGTTTGCGCTCCCCGCCCCGGTGGAGGCGGCGATAGATGCGCTCGAGGACGCGGGATATGAGGCATACGCGGTCGGCGGCTGCGTCCGCGACCTCTGCCGCGGCACCGAGCCGCACGACTACGATATAACGACGGCTGCCGAGCCGGAGATGATAGAGAAGTGCTTTTCCGGGTATCGCATAATCGAAACGGGGATAAAGCACGGGACCGTGACCGTCATCGTCTGCGGCGAGCCGCTCGAGATCACGACATACCGCACGGACGGCGAATACCTCGACGGCAGGCACCCCGAAAACGTGACCTTCTCGCGAAAAATAGAGGACGACCTGTCGCGCCGCGACTTCACCGTGAACGCGATGGCGTACAGCCCGCGCCGCGGGTTTTGCGATCTGTTCGGCGGCAGGCGCCATTTGCGGGAGCGCGTTATCGCGTGCGTCGGGGAGCCGGACCGCCGCTTCGGCGAGGACGGACTGCGCATAATGAGGGCGCTGCGCTTTGCGTCCACGCTCGGGTTCGATATAGAACCGGCGACGGCGGAGTCGATACACAAAAATCGCGCCCTGCTCGGGAAAATTTCGGCGGAGCGCATATTCGCGGAGTATAAGCGGCTGCTCACGGGGCAGGGCGCGGAGAGGATACTCTCGGCGTTTTTTGACGTGATGTTTGAGATCATGCCGGAGCTCGCCTCGCTCGGCGAGGACGGCTACAAAAACGCCGCCAGGTGTGCGGGGGCGGCGCGCGCGGACGTCGTGCTGCGCACCGCGATACTGCTCGGAGCGCCGGCACGCATCCCCGCGCTCGTGCGGCTGAAGCCGGACGGAAAGACGCTTTCGTCCGTAAAAAGGGTCGTCGGATATCTCACCGGCGAGTTTTCGGGAGACCGGATATCGCTGCGGCGCATTTTGAGGCGGTGCCCGTATGAGGACGCGCACCGCGCGGTCGAGGGCAGGCGCGCGCTCGGGCTGATGTCGGAGGCGGAGGCGGAGGGGATATCCTCCGCGCTGCGCGAAATGGAGGCGGCGGATGAGTGCGTCACCGTGCGGCAGCTCGCCGTTTCCGGCGGCGAGCTTATGGCGGCGGGCGTGCCGGAGGGCGAGAGGCTCGGGGCGATCCTTGAGGCGCTGCTCGAGGCAGTTATAACGGAGCGTGTCAAAAACGAGCGCCCCGCGCTGCTCGGGTTTGCGGCAAAGATGATGCAGCCGAAAGCGGACGATACTTGTGATAACAAAGAGAACGGGATATGAACAGACTTGTCGAGCTTGGCTTGAGAGCGGAAGACGGCAGCGGCGAGATATTATTTATACTGCCGCCGCGAAAAAGACTCCTTTTAACGGCGGCGATACTGTATTCGGCGGAAATACTGCTTATCGGGGTCACGGTCAACTACCTGATCGCGCTTGTCACGGTGCCGGTCATGCTGTTTTGGATGTATTATTACTATTTGTTTTGTAAAATATGGGCGGCGTATTATTCGAGGTTCTATCTCGTCGCGCTCCCGATATTATGTATTCCGGTTTCCTTTGCGCTGATGTATCTGATAATTTCCCTGTTGAGCGGAGGTATCATATGAACAAGATCAGCATTTTGTGGTCCGAGAGCGACACTAAGAGGTCATTTTCGAGCTTTGATTTTACGAGCGATCTCGATCTTGAGAATCTCTTTCATATCTCTCCGGATTTTGTCACGGGGCTGTCCGATCATGATATAGAGGAATATTTCACGGTCGACAGGCAGACGATCGGAGACCGCTGCGACATGTTCTTTGAATTTCTTGACGACCCGGAGCTGTTCCGAGGATTATCGGACGGATTTGCGGAGCTTGCGGAAATATTCAAGCTCAAAGGGGAAAGAAATGCTGTCGGTCAATCGAGTGAGACCTCGCTTTACAGCATCAAAGAGCTCGAGATGTATGTACACTATATAGAGTCGATGCGGACGCTTTTTGCCGGGCACACGGTCAGGGGTGTATTTCTGAGCAGGCTCAGGGACGAGATCGCCGAGATTTATTCTTCGGAGGAATACCCGAGGCTCAGAGAGGAGCTGAAAAAGCAGTCGCATATTATCAGGACAGCAAAAAGCGTCACTATCGGCGTCAATCTGAATGCGCAGATGAGACCGGTCGAGGCGGGCGTCGTCAAGATAAACGACGTTAATTTCAAGTCCGGTGTCCTGATTGACAAAATATTGCGGCTCGATTTCAAAAACGACGAATACACATGCTCGGCGCCGCTGATACCGGCGACAAAGGGCTTAACGGAGCAGGAGACAGCGGCGCTCAGATTCGCGCTTCACACCGCGCTCAACAAGATATTGACCCCGTCGCTGCAATCGTGGGAAAGGGTCATCAAAAAGTATGTGGTCGACAATCTTGACGGGCTTTTCTGCCTTCTGCCCGAATGGCAGTTTGTGAAGGCTGTTGCAAAAGAGCTCTTAAAGATACGCAAAGCGGGCGGTTTCTTCTGCAAGCCGATCTTTTCGGATGCGGACGATGTGCAAGACCTATACCACCCGATACTTTTACTTAACGGTCCCTCCTCGGGCGTCGTCAAGAATGATCTGCAATTCGGCAGGGACAGGATATATATTTTGACGGGACCGAATCAGGGGGGCAAGTCGGTATATACGAAATCGGTCGGGCTTCTGTACGCGATGCTGCACCTCGGAATACCGCTTCCGGCAAGGCACGCCGAGATCTGTCCCGTGGACGGGATATATACTCATTTCGTCGACAATCACACGGACCGTGCCTACAAAAACGGGCGGCTCGCGGGCGAGTGCGAGGCGATACAGAAGATCAACGAAAGGATCACGCCCTCGAGTCTGTTTTTATTTGACGAGGCGCTGTCGAGTACAAGCGCAGACGAGGCGGTCACTCTGGCGGGCGAAATACTGGCGGCATATTCCGTCATCGGCGCAAAGGGCATATGCACAACGCACTTGCACGGACTGTGTGAGCTTGCGGATAGGGATCAGAGCGGCAAAAGATCGCATATAGGAAATCTTACCGCAAGGATCGACGAGAGCACCCACGACCGCACATACCGGATCGAACGCGGCGGCAAATACGGGTACAGCTACGCCATAGATATAGCAAAGAAGTATCACTTGACAAGAGACGAAATAATCTCGATGCAGGGGAAATGACACCATATAGACATGAAAGATTTTATTTTTATAACGGGAGCAAGCGGCATAGGTAAAAGTACCTTGGCAAACGGGCTCCTCGCGCATTATAAAACCACATGCATAGAACAGAATATGGTGCCCGAATTCATTTCACGGGACGGCAGCGAGCCGATGACAGGCGAGCTTGAAGAGCTTACCTGCTGGGAAAATTTGGTCGCGATGCTTATGTGCTTTCACAGGCTGGGATATAAGAATATAATTGCCTCCGACTTTGACGATCTCAGAACGGCGGATATTCCCATCGTTTTCAAAGGAACCGATTTTATCACAATAAAGCTTGTATGCAGCGATCCTGAACAGATCCGGGAGCAGATGCGGGATCGCCCGGACAACGGACTCATAGATTTTGAATTGCAGAGAAAGATGAACGAAAAAAACATGGGTCGAGCTCCGCTTGTAAATGAAAAAGAGATCGACGTTGCCGGAAAGTCTATCGGGGATGTACTCGGAGAGGCAATAGAGATCATCGAAACTACGCCCGCCCGGCTTGATTATGAATACATAAAACCTCCGAAAGAGATGTTTTATTCATGGGTCTTTGCAAACGGGCTGAGATAAATTTCTTATCGCCGGCAAAATAAACACAGCGCACAACACCGGAAAAGCGGCGGGGTGCGCTGTGTTTTTATGGGGTCACCGTCACAGGTGCGGGACTATAAGCAGAAACAGCAGTATCACGCAAACGCCGATGACGGTGACGATCAGCGAATACGAAAAATTGTCCGTCGCGCGCTCGCGGTAGACGGCGTCAACGAGCGGATGCGTGCGGCGGCGCTTTTCAAACGACGCCGTACGGCGGAAGACGGTGCGCCGCAGGACGTATACGGCGGCGTCCACAAAGTCTGCCGCGGCGTGACATACTATCTCGAACGCGCGGAAGCATACGTGGCAGAGGCGCGCCGTTATGACGTTTTCGCCGAACAGACGCAGCAAGGCGCCGCCGGCGGCGGTGACCCCGTGAATGACGGGGATATAGACGGAGCGCTCGAGGTCTGCCCACGCGGGCAGCAGGTTGACGTATCTGCCGCCGCGCCGCGTCGCAGTGCGGACGAAGAAAAAGTATAGTAGGAGCCCTATCGTCACGGTTATTGCCGCGCCCGACAGCGACCCGATGCTGAAAAAGCTGACCTCGTGCCAGCCCTCACCTCCCGCAAACGCCATGCCGCGCTCGGCTATGGCGCGCGATACGGCGGGGATCCCGGTCACGGCGGTCGGGAGAGCCGCTATAATAAGTGATGCTGCCGACAGCGCGCTCATCGAGCGCGTTTTTTTAATTTCCCCGTCCGGACGCTCGACGAAGATGACGACAAAGAGCTTTATCATGTATGCAAGCGTGCAGCCGCCGCCGAAGAGGAACAGCCACTCCGCCGCGTGCGCGAGGGGAAGAAGCTCCGCGGACTCGACTATCGCCTCGTGTATCAGCGTTTTGGCGATATAGCCGCCCGTCAGCGGGAAACCGGCAAGCCCGAGCCCGCCCCACAAAAACAGCACCGCGAGCAGAGGACGTCCGCGCCCCCAGCCGCGTATATCGTTGAGGTCGAGCTTGTGGAGGTTCATGTGGACGACGCCGGAGACGGAGAACAGTATCAGCTTCATGAACGAATGGTTCAGCATATAGAGCACGACGCCTGCGGCGGCGAGCGATGCGTGCTCGCCGAGGACGGCGGCGGAGGCGATGCCGGTCAGGATAAAGCCTATCTGCGACATCGACGAGCAGGCGAGCGTCCGCTTCAGGTCAACGGACAGGAGCGCGAGCACGGCGCCGAGCAGGAGCGTGATGACGCCGAAGACGAGCAGCATCGCGCCCCAGCGGACGCTGCCGGAATAGAGGCGCACGGTCGTGACGATAATGCCGTAGACGCCGACCTTTGTGAGGATGCCGGAGAGCAGCGCGGAGGCGGGCGCGGGCGCGACCGGGTGCGCCTTCGGCAGCCAGATGTGGAGCGGGAACATGCCCGCTTTCGCGGCGAAGCCGAAGAGCAGCAGGATCCCAACGTAGAACGGTACCTCTGCCTCCGGCGAAAGCGCAGTGATGGAAAGCGTCCCCGCCGTACTGTAGAGGAACAGCAGCCCCGCGAGCAGGAGCATTCCGCCGAGGACGGCGACGGCGAGATACGTCTTCGCCGCCGAAACGGCAGCCTCGCTCTCGTCGTGGAGCACCCATACAAACGAACAGAACGAGACTATCTCAAAGAAGATAAACGTTGTTAAGAGATCCGCGGAGAGGAAGACGCCCTCTGTCGCCGAAAGCGTCAGAAGAAAAAAGAAGATGTAGCGGGCGTGGTTCTCGTAATGGCTGAAATATTCGACCGAGAACAGCGCCGAGACGAAGAACGCGAACGCGGTCACGGCGGCGTAAAGCGAATGGAACCCGTCCGCGGCGAGCGTGACGCCGAGAAAAGAGGCGGAGCCTTTGCCGAAGAAAAGCGCGGCGGATAAAGCGAGCTCGGCGGCGGTCAGGACGGAGAGGAGCGGAAAGCCCGCCTTTGTGCGCTTTGAGACGAAATACAGGATCGGCGCCGACGCGGCGGGGAGGGCGACAAGCATCAACAGCACAGCGTTCATATCCCCTCCTTAAAACAGCCCGGCGGCGATATTCGCGCAGACGGCGAGTACCGGTCCGGAGAAAATGCCGAAAATTACGTTTGCGGCGGCGAATATCACCATCGGCGCGGTCATTCCGAGCGGCGCCTCGGCAGCCGGAACTGTTTCCTTGCCGTTCGGCGGGAAAAACGCGCGCACCGCCGGGGTGAGCATATATATCGCCGCCAAAAGCGAGCTTATTATCAGCGCCGCCGTGCCTACGAGACAGATCGGCGAGGCGCCCGCGGCGGAGGCGGACGACGACAGAAGCTGCCACTTTGAGATAAATCCCGTGAGCGGCGGTATGCCGGTGAGTGCGAGCGCCGAGACGGTGTAGCAGGCGAACGTGACGGGCATTTTATAGCCGACGCCGTAGAGGTCGGAGAGCTCGGCGCGCCCCGTCCGCTTCATGAACGCGCCGCACGCGAGGAACGCGTTCATCTTTATTATCGCGTGGAAGACCATGTGGCAGAGCCCCGCGGCAAGCCCCGCCTCCGTATACGTGAGCACGCCGATCAGGATGTAGGAAAGGTTGCTGACCGTCGAATACGCGAGGCGGCGCTTGAAGTGATGCTCGCGGACGGCGATGACGGCGGCGTATACGGCGGTAAAGCACGCGAGCAGAAACGCGGTCTTTCCGACGGCGGTCCCCGCGATAAATGCGGGATCAAAGGTGAAGTACGAGAGCCGCATTATGGCGAATATGCCCGCCTTGACGACGGCGGCGGCGTGCAGCAGCGCCGTCACGGGGGTCGGCGCGACGGAGGCGGTCGGCAGCCAGCGGTGGAGCGGGAAAAGGCACGCCTTGACGCCGAAGCCGAGCAGCATGACGAAATATATCGCCTCGAGCATAAAGCGGTCGCCGGAATCGGCTGTGACGAAGCCGCCGAGCGCAAAGTCGCCGCCGCCCGTCTTGGTAACGAGGTATACGATCCCGACGAAGGCGAACGCCGCGCCGCCTATCTGATACGCGGCGTAGACATAGCCCGCGTGGACGTCGCGCTTTCCGCAGCCATGCATGACGAGCGGGATCGTGACAATAGTGAGCATTTCGTAAAAGAGATAGAGGGAGATGAGGTTCCCCGCGAGCGCGATACCGTCCGTCGCCGCGAGGGAGAGGGTGAAGAACGTGAAGAACATGTGGGTGTGCTCCTCGTCCTTCATATACGAAAACGCATAGATCGCGACGAATATCCACAAAACGGACGCCATCCCGAGGAAGAACGAGCCGAGCCCGTCAAGGTGCAGCCGTATCGGCAGCGCGTCCCCGAACGAGAAGAGATGCAGCGTTCCCTCGGGGCGGTTGAGTATCAGGAGCCACGAGGCGGCGGCGTTCAGGACGATGACAGACTCGACAAAGGCGTTTCGCACCGATGCCTTTATCCTGAACATCCAGACAAGCGCGCCGCCCGCGAGCGGTATCAGTATCGGCAAAAGAAGAAAATACACGTTCATGGCTTTATATGATACCGGCTAAAAAGTCGGAGAGAGGCTTGCCGAGGATGCCGAGGATGAGCGAGAGCGCGGCAAAGATCACGGTCGGCAGCGTCATCGAGACGGGCGCCTCGCACCTTTTCTCTACCTTTACGCCGTTCTTCGGAAAATAGCCGTCGATAACTATCGGCAAGAGATACCCGGCGGTCAGGAGCGCCGAAATTATGAGCACCGCCGGAACGATGACGGCGGCCGCACCGCCGAGTCCGATGCCGGACGAGGCGAGATACCATTTTGAAGTGAAGCCGAGGAGCGGCGGTATGCCGATGAGGGAGAGGGAGGCGACGGTGAAGGCGCCGAGCGTCACGGGCATACGGCGTCCGATGCCGGAGAGCTCGGAGACCTCGGTTTTGCCCGTTTTATATATAATGGCGCCCGCGGCGAGGAACAGCGCGTTTTTGGCGAGCGCGTGCGCGATGAGATGAAGGAGCCCGCCGAGCTCGCCCGTCGCCGTCAGCGTCGAGAGCCCGAGCATGATGTAGGAGATGTTGCTGACGGTCGAGTATGCGAGGCGCTTTTTGAGGACGCCCTCGCGGTACGCCATCATCGAACCCATGAGGACCGTGACCGCCGCGAGCGCCATCCATGTGACAGCGACCCAAGTTCCGCGCACCGCGTCCGCGCCGACGGTGTAAAAGACGACGCGGATGACGGCGAGGACGCCCGCTTTCGCGATAACGCCGGAGAGCAGCGCCGAGGCGGGGGCAGGTGCGACCGGGTGCGCGGACGGCAGCCATCCGTGCATAGGGTACATGCCTGCCTTCGTGCCGAATCCGATTATGCAGAGGAAGACGGCGAGCGGCAGATAGCGCCCCGCCTCCGTGAGAGTCCCTCCGGGCAAAAACGCGCCCGCGTCAGTATACGAATAGATAAATATCATGCCGAACAGCGCAAGAAGCGCACCTGCGACGGAATAAAAGAGATATTTCATCGACGCCGCGACGGCATCCTTTGTCCCCGAGTGCAGCACGAGCGGGAAGGACAGCAGCGTCACAAGCTCAAAGGAGAGGTAGAGAGTTAAAATATTTGCGGAGAATGAGAGGGACAGCATCGCGCCGAGCGTGAGAAGAAAGAACGCGAAAAACCTGTCGTCGTGCCCCTCGTGCTTTATGTATGTCGGCGCGTATATCGAGACAAGCAGCCAGCAGACGGAGAAAAGCACGGCAAAAACGGCGGAGAGCGAGTCCGCGGCGTAGCTTATATCGAGCCCCTCGGCGAGAGATAAAACCGTGCAGGAGCTGCCCGAGAACGCCGCGGCTGCCGCAAGCGCGCCGGAAACCGCGGCTGCCGCCGTAACATATACGCGGCGCAGCACCTCACCGGGGCGCAGGAGCGGCAAGAGCGCGCCGGCGATAACGGGCAGGAGAAAAGAGACGATCATCATTTCGGTTTGTGACACTCCTTTTTTGTAAGAGCTTTTGTGCTATTTGCGCCCCTTAACCGAACATCGAAAGCCCGGTAAGGATCAGGGACGAGACGGTCCCGGGGAAAATGCCGAGGAAAAGGATCCCGGCGGCGAATCCCACAGCCGCGGCGAGCCCGGGGTCGTGTTTATCCGGCGACGGCTCAAACGTCGGCAGCGGCTCAGGAGCCGGCGACGGCGTATATATTCGAATGACGGTGCGGATGAAATAGAGCGCGTTTAAGAGCGTGCTGACCGCGAGGACCGCGAGCGTCGCGAGGTCGACGAGCGTGCCGTGCTCGACGGCGGCTATCGCGAAATACAGCTTTGTCGAGAACCCGGCGAGCGTCGGTATGCCGACCATCGACATCGCGCCTATGGCGAACGCCGCGCCGGCGGCGCGGCTTCGGTGCGCGGAGCCCTGGAGGGCGGAGAACGCCTGACTGTCGCCGGACGCCTCCGAAAGGCGCGCGCCCGCTATGAAGAGCAGCGGCTTTGTGAACGCGTGCGCGAGCACCTGGAATATCGCGGCGCGGAACCCGGCGTCCCCGCCGAGCCCGATGCCGACGAAAATATATCCGATCTGCGCCGCCGACGAATACGCTATCATGCGGTTCAGATACTTCGATTTGATCGCCCAGAACGAACCCATCACAATGCCGATCATGCCGAATACGTAGAGGATGTGGCACGCCGCCGTCATTGCTGCGGTCCCCGTGCCGACGACGCGGTACATGATCTTTATGAGCAGGAAGATGTAGCCCTTTGAGACGATGCCGGACAGGATCGCAGAAGAGGTCGGGGTCGCTGTCCCGTATGTGTCCGGCATCCAGGTGTGGAACGGGAACAACCCCGATTTGATCGCGAGTCCCGCCGAGACAAGACCGATCGTGACCGTCAGCGGGATCGAGTATTCGCCCGTGGCGTCGAGGTTTTCGACGCCGACCTTGATATATTCCATCAGAAGGTGCCCGGTCGTGCCGTAAAAGAGCGTGACGCCGAGCAGGAAAAGACCGGAGCCGAGCAGATTTATGACCATATAGCGCGCGGCGGCGAGCGTCGTGCGTCCCTGGCGGCGGATCACGAGGATCCCGCAGGAGGAAAGCGTCAATATCTCGAGGAAGACGTACCCGGTGAAGAGGTCGTTCGTGTAGGAGAGCGCCATGAGCGCCGCGCCGATCAGGTTCAGCAGCGTGCAGTACGAGTTCTGCTTTTTCTGCTCGATGTCGATCTTCGCATAGCGTATGCCGCCGATGTGGGAGAGCAGTAGCACGGACGAGAACGCGAGCGCCGCGAGCGCGTCAAGGACGCCGGCGCGGAGCTGGTTGCTCCACGGCGCGTCGAAGTGCCCCATGTTGTAGCGGAACGGCTCGCCGACCGTGTATGTGTAAAAGAGCGTCAGCGCGGAGAAGACGACGACGAGCGCTTCGACCGCCGCGGTGAACGCGCGCGCCGCGCGCGGCTTCAGCACGGAGCAGACGACGGCGGCGAACAGGAACACGACGACGGAGAGGAACGGGAGATTTTCGATAAAGCTCATCTGTGCTCCGACCTCCGCCTCGACATAGCGTAGATCTCATCGAGATTCAGTGTGTGGTACCGCTCATAGAGGCGAACCGCGAGGGAGAGCATGACGGCGGTGACGGAGACGGAGACGACGATCCCCGTCAGAACGAGAGATGCCGGGACGGGGTTTATATAGTTGACCGGATTTGTGTCGCCGCCCTCGACAATGGGGGCGCGGCGGTCATAGATATATCCCATCGAGGCGAGGAACAGATATATGCCCGAGTCCATGATGTTCATGCCGATCAGCTTGCGTATCATGTTGCGGTGGAAAAGCAGCGTCACAAATCCGACCGAAAAGAGGATCAGCGCGACCGCTTCCTCGTAGTTATAGATAAGGTTTCCCATAAAGTCAGAACCGCCTTTCCTTGAACATCCGGTATATGCCGTACATCGTACACGCGACGACGAGTCCGACCGCGACGTTGAGCGGGAGGATCAGCCCGGCGGAGAGGATGTTGCCCGGGGTGCCGTTCCCGATAAAGGAGTGAAGCCCGTTCGCGCCCGTGTAAAACGTGTAGCTCTTGCCGACGCAGTAAAAGAGCAGCGCGGACGTCGTCACGATCCGGAACGTGCGCTCGGTGACGAATTTGCCGGAGGTTTTCTCACCGTATGCGGAGGAGAGCAGGATTATGCCCGCGCCGAGGACGGCGCCTCCGGAAAATCCGCCGCCGGGGGAGAGGTGCCCGTTGAGGAGCACGTATATGCCGAAAATAAATATGAACGGAATGAGCGCGCGCATCGTGCGGGAGAGGATAACGTCGCCCGTCAGATCGTGGCACGGGAGCGAGACGTCGTCTTTGCCGTCGTCGATCCGGAGCAGAACGAGCACGCAGGTGACGGCGCAGAACAGGACAAACGATTCCCCGAGCGTGTCAAACGCGCGGTACTCGAGGATTATGCCCGAGACTATGTTGACGGCGCCGGTGTATTCCATGCCGTGCGCGAGATATTCGTATGTCACGGTGTCCATGAATTCGGCGTCCTCGCCGTAGCGCGGCATACCGGAGACGGTCAGGATCAAAGTCGACGCCAATATGATGCTGCATATGACGGCGGCGACGTAGTAGAGGGCGCGGTGCGCGCCGCGGCGGCGCAGGCTGCGCCAGAACGAGATGTCCGGCGCCTCCACGTCCGGCTCGACCGGGTCGGGCATCACCGGCGCCGCGTCGAGGTCGTAGTCATAGGCGAGCCACTTTTTGATGTTATCTCTGATCTTCATCGTTTTCACCGCCCCCGTCGGTTTCGTCGGGTTTATCGTCATCGTCGTTTCCGTCACCGTCCGCGCCGTCCTTTTCGATGAAGCTCCGCTTCATCTGCTCCATGCGCCGCAGCGCCATATAGAAGAGCACGCCGGAAACGCCGGCGCCGACGGCAGCCTCCGTTATCGCGAGGTCGGGGGATTCGAGCAGGATCCAGACGAGCGCCATAATTAGGGAGAACGAGGTGAAGACGATGAGCGCCGGGACGAGCTTTTTCATCACGCTTGCGGCGACCGCGGCGACGATGAGCAGCACGAGCAGCGATATTTTGATAGCTTCGGTGAGCTCGGGCGTCATTTTTCATCACCTCCCAAACCGTCGATGCGGCGCGATTCCTTTTTGCAGTTCCCCATCGTGTACTCTATCTCCGCGAGCAGATGTGTGCTGACGGGAGACGAGAGCGTCATCAGCAAAAGCACGGCAAGCTCCTTGAGCGAGACGAAGTTCGCGCCGATGTAGACGACGGCGGCGAGCGTCAGGCACGCGACGCCGACAGTGTCGGCGAGGGCGGAGGCGTGCATACGGTAAAGCACGTGATCAAAGCGGAAAACGCCGACGGCGGCGAACAGGAACGCTGTCATGCCGATCACGGCGAAAAAAGCGCTTATGAAAAAGCAGATCCAGTCTTTCATTTTCTGCCTCCGCGCCCACCGACGTATACCCTGTTGAGGATAACGACGGAAACGAAATTTACGGCGGCGTAAACGACGGCGACGTCGGCAAGATAGCCCTCGCCGAGCACGGCAGTCAGCGTGAGTATCGCGGCGATGACGGCGGAGCCGACCATGTTGACGCCGAGGACCCGGTCACAGAGCTCGGGACCGCGCACGGCGCGGACGATGCCGAAGAGCGCGTAAAGGCACAAAAAGAGCAGCACCGTGCGGAAAAGATATCCGTATGCGAGATCGGGCGTCATGATTTTTCCCCCTTCAGTATTTTTTCCATTTTCAAAAGCCGCCGCACAAAAACGGAGCTCCCGAGCCCCTCCGCAAATGCGGGGGCGAGACAGTGAACGGTGAGGCGGCTGCCGTCGACGGCGACGGTGATAGTCCCGGGCGTCATCGTTATCGAGTTTGCAAGGACCGCGTTCGCGGTCGGTGAGGTGAGCGGCGAATCGAATTCGACGGTCACCCCTTCCGGGCGGCGCTCGCCGACAGTATAGGGCAGAACGGCAAGGTTTGACTTGATTATTTCGACAATCAGCACGGCGCCGTAGGCAAGCATATGCGGAATAAGGCGGTAAAACCGGAGCTCGCGGCGCGGGTCCCAGCCGAGGAGACGGCAGAGAAACAGCCACACCGCCGCCGATGAGACAAGACCGAACAGCGCGATCTCAAGCGTTATTTTGCCGGAAAGAATTATCCAGAATATAAACAGAAGAATAAAAATAGCTCGCCACCTCCGCCGCGCGTTTCTTCATATTTATAGATTATATTCTCCCCTGCGCCGGGTGTCAAGATTATAAACGCTGAAACTCCCGCTCGAAGAAGGAAAAGTTCTTATTGAACAAGTACAAACAAAAGAAAAAGCGCCCGCATCGGACGCCTTATTCGGTATGAAAAGCTTTGCGGATAAGGGTCCGGGAGAAGGAGCTTTCCCGAAAGCTCCTTCTCCCGAATAAAACATGCTCCCCTACACGATCACGCCGTCTGCGATTCGGACGCGGCGAGGGCAGCGACCCGTCCTCAAGTCCCGTGACGTAGAGCGCCGCGCCGATATCGAGCGACAGCTTTTCACGGAGATACGGGATCATGTCCGTGCCGGCGGCGTTCCCGTCAAGGTCCGAGACAGTCAGGGCAGTATAGTTGTTGCCGTTCTTCATCGAGTGATATCTGTTCTCACCGTAGCCGACCGTGACGTTGACGCAGAAGAGCATCGCCGCGACCGCCGAAAAAATGACGGCGGTGAGAAATTTTTTGCTGCGCACCGAGTTGCCGAGCGCGCAGAAAACGAGCCTCAACATAATTCACGCCGCCCGCCTTTCTTCAAACGTATATGTTTCGACGCTGCCGTCGTCACCGGTGACCGTAACCGTAAGCTCGGCGTACATGATGTTGTGCGCGCGGATGGATGTGACGGCAAGCTCGTCATCAAGTGCCACGGACTTTTCTTCCGCCCAGATAAAGCGGTTGCCGTCGCGGTATTGAACCCGCAATACCGCCGAGACTTCGCTCCCCCGGGGAAATTTCTCACGTCGCAGCGTCCCGACGGCGGCGTCTTTCTGCCCGGGCATCCCGCAGATGATGCAAAGCTCGTCCGTCCCGCCCTTGCGCTCCGCGCCGCGTATACAGGCACCGCGGGAGAAGTAGATGAGAAACGGCGTTATCCCGCCGACGAGCAGCAATGCCGCGGGGATCAACAGTTTTTTCATGTCGGCATTACCTCCGTTTGTTTTACGGTTTTGATTATACCGGCGCGATTTTTAAGATTCAAGTGTACAAAGTTTAAGGTTTTCTTAAATCGTGCGCCTCGCAAAGGCAAATGCTGCAAACATATGTATCATCTGATCCCGTTCGCAAAAAACACCGGCTGGACGATTCCGGCAACCGTAGAAACAAAAAAGCAGCAAATCTTTTGGAAAGACTTACTGCTTAAAAGCACACGAATACACTATTCAAAACTCATGTTTTATTATCTTTTTGCAATGGTGAAAAAACGGAGCAGTTCTCTGCCGGACTCCGGCATTCCTCGTTTTATCCATTCAACCATCCAGCCATATATTCCATATGCCCAAAACGATTTCATATATGCCTCAATGTTTGCCATTTCAGGGGTTATTTGAATAGCGTTAAGAATCGTTTCCTGCATAATCGAGGTCATTCCTGCTTGATAAAGAATGGTGTAAAACTCTTTGTGTTCCCTGTAAAAATCAAACAAGGATGGGAAAAGCGTTTCCGGCGCGGATTCGGGATTCGTTTCGTAGAGCGTTCCCCATTCTTTAATGAGCCGATCGGATTCCTCCCGCAGAATATCCTCTTTTGTTTGAAAATTACGGTAAAATGAAACTCTGCCGATCTGCGCTTTTTGCGTCAGTTCGGTTATCGAGATATCAGCGATAGATTTCTCTTTCAAAAGCTCTAACAGGGCGTTTGTAATTTGGCGCTTTACGTATGTATTCTTTTGCTTGTTGTTCATGTTCATGAGCCGATACAAACCTCCGCAAGCTGTATCATTTTCAACGAAACACTTGTTTCATCGACGATTATATGATACACTTGCATCAACGCATTGTCAAGGAGGTGCATATGAAAAAAATGATAAAAATACTTGGAGCTGTCCTATTAGTGATTATTATTGCAGCGGCAGTTCTCATATTCAAAGGGCTGAGTGACTCGAAAAAATCCTCGGTAGAGCCTGATTATTACAAGGATTTTATATCCTCCGCTCCGTTGGAGCAGAAGTTTTCTCAGCTCGGTCCGTATGAAGTAACTAACAAAGATTTTCCGTCGGAAAACACGGCGATCCAAAAATACCGTTTCTGGTATCCTGTCGAACTTGAAACGGCGGATAAGCAATACCCGGTTATTATCGCCGTCAATGCCAGCGGGACGCCGGCTTATAAATATGAGGCGTGGTTTGGACGCCTTGCCTCGTGGGGTTTTGTGGTCGTCGGAAACGAAGACCCTCAAACAGGCACGGGGGAGACGACTTCGATCACACTTGACTATGTGATCCGTCTGCCGGAGGATCATATCCTCTACGGCAAGCTTGACGCCCAAAATATCGGCATTGTGGGCTTCTCACAGGGGGGCGCGGGCGCGATAGCCGCTGTGACTGAATATGAGAACGGAAATGTTTACAAAGCGATGTTTACGGGAAGCGCTGCATACCCATTACTCGCGGGGAATATGGGGTGGTATTACGAAGTGTCGAAAGTACATATTCCGTATTTTATGGCGGCTGGAACTGGAAAATCCGATGATAACGGAGCCGAGGACCCGAGCAAAGAATATGCCGGAGTTGCGCCGCTGTCTTCGTTGATTGAAAACTACGATCTGATCTCCGACGATTATTTCAAAGTCCGTGGAAGAGCGGCGGGAGCGGAACATGAAGATATGCTTGCCCGCAGCGACGGCTATATGACCGCATGGATGCTCTATCAACTGACGGGCGACGAAGAAGCCGCCAAGGTATTCGCAGGGGACGATGCGGAAATTCTTAATAATTCAAATTGGACGGATGTGGAGAAAAATAAATGAATACGGTGAAGGTAAATAAGAAACACAGGCTTCCCAAGGGACTGCTGATCGCGCTTATCGTGATCGTTGTTCTTGCGATCGGGATATTTTTCCTGCTTATGACGCATACGCAGATCATTGTAGGAGCAATTCAAAATGCGTCACAAGGAATTGTCAATACGAAAAATTTGTATGAACCTTTGCATGATTCTGTGCAGACAACAAAGGACAACGGACAGTTTATTATAACAGAGATACGTTATTCGGATAATTATCCGAACAGCTTTTTGGACATAACTTATCCCGACGGGAATGTTGACGTGCGGCGATCGACTATAATTTATTTTCACGGAGGCGGTTTTTTCGGCGGCAGTAAGTGTGACGGCGATCCTTTGGCAGAGACAGACGCAACCGCGCTGCTCGACGATATTTGCAGAGAGGGATTCAACCTTGTGAATATCGACTATGCATTAGTACCTGAATACCACTTTCCGACTCCGGTCATACAGGCTAATGAGGCTTTTCTGTTTCTAATGGATCATGCGGAAGAATACCATCTGGATATGGATCAGATCGTTATTATGGGTTCTTCCGCGGGGGCAATCATCACAAGTCAGATCGGAAGCGCGATAACGAATCCCGAATATGCGGCGATGCTTGGCATAGATCCGTCTTTGAGATCGGAACAGGTGAAAGCGTTAGTCATTGACGACGCGCCGTTAGCTTATGATAAATTTTCAATCGGAACAAAGATTCTGGTCGGGAATTATGTAAAAGGTTCTATTTTTCTGAGTAAGGAAGAGATCAAGAAGTACAACAATACGATGTGGATCACGGAAGATTATATCCCGTCGGTTCTCTTGGGAAGTGAATATTATGTTGATATGCGTGAAATGGACACAGCGCTTGAAGATGCCGGCGTAGAACACGAACTCATAGATCCACTCGCTGAGGCGAATATCCGGATGCCACATTGCTTTGTGGCAAATGAAAGAGCAGATGAAATTGCAAAAGATGCATATAACAGGATGATAGCGTTCATAAAGCAAAAGACCGGCAGCGCAACCGTAAGTTGAAAAACACGGGGAGGATCTATTCTCGGCGCAGATGTATAATACAAACAACGGACGTAAGACTGCACGAAAATCACCCGGGACCGTTCTGTTTCAAAGCCCGTGTAAAGCGGTTTTTAAGGTCTGTCAACTGATGCGCGACAAAGTTCCATTTATCGGTGGTAGACAAGGGCGCTGAAATATCGTATCATAATACATGACGCGGCAGGAATAAGAAAAGGAAGATACAATATATGACGCTTGGGAACCGCATACTTGAGCTCCGCGCGCAGGCGGGGCTTTCACAGGAGGAATTCGGCGAGAGATTCGACACGACCCGGCAGACCGTGTCAAAATGGGAGCTCGGACTCGCCGTGCCGGAGCTGTCCAAAATCGTCGCGATGGCGCGCATGTTCGGCGTCACGACGGATTCGATCATATCGGACGGGATATCGACGTTTGACAGCGAATTTGACCGCTTTGCGTGCGGCGTATACAAAAAGCGCGACCTCGTCGCCGTCGAAACGGAGAGGGTCGCGATAACGTATGAACAGGACGCGGACGGGAATATCCTCACGTCGCGCCTTTACGTCGGATTTGAGAAAAACAAGCGGCTGCGCGGTATCGTCAGCTTTGACGTCGGCAAAAAGCGCGCGCTGTACGCGTATTCGGACGACGGCGGGAGGGTCGAGGCGAACTCGTCCCTGTCGGAGGCGCTCGGGGAGAGTTTTGACCGCTCGGTGCTCGACGGGATGCAGCGCAAGGAAACATTTTTTGTCAGCCGCGGCAAGGCGGTCCTGCCGACCGTGAGCGAGGCGGGGTTCAGGACGTGCCTTTCGTCGTGGCGGCGCGGGACAAGATACTACTGCCGGGAGGGGATCATCTTTGCAACGGTATACGTCGGCGGGGTGGATCATTTTTTCCATATGGTGCCGTGGAACCACGAAAATATTTACTGCGGATTTGTCGAGGTCGTTCCGATAGAGCTCGGCAGCTGTACTGGAAGGCAGCAGTACAGGATCCGGAACTGGGACGACAACAGCGACAAATTCGCCGAGTCCTTTTCGAGACTGAACGACGAGCTGCCGCCGCTGCGGCTGCCGAGCTTTGAAAACGGCATTGATTTTTCGGGCGACAGTAAATTTGAGCGCGTGCTGAGATTCACCGACGACCGCATCACGGTTTCAAACTGCGGTGACGAGTTGACATATTATCGCCATGACCCCGACATGATCGAGTATTTCGATGCGTAAAAACGGCGCGGGGGCGGCTTTCGGAGAAAAGACCGCCCCCGCGCTGTTTTAATTTTGCTTTATTCCTCCACCTCGAGCACGGAGTTGTCGTAGCGCTCGCGGCATTCCTTTATTATCTGGATCGCGCGCTCGCGGCGGTGGTAGTGACCGACGATGACGGTCCCGCCCTCGAGCACTTTATAATTCTGGAAAAAGTTCTCGATCTCGCGCAGGATGAACTCCGAGAGGTCGGAGAGCTCGTGTACCTGGCTGTACCGCGGGTCACAGTCGACGACGGAGATGAGCTTGTAGTCCGTCTTCCCGTTGTCGTTCATATTAAGGTAGCCGAGCACGCGCGCCGGTACGATGCAGCCGGGGAACGTGCGCTCCGTGCCGATGACGAGGATGTCGAGCGGGTCGCCGTCCGGCGCTATCGTGTGCTCGATTATGCCGTATTCGGCGGGGTATGACATGGCGGAGTACAGCACGCGGTCAAGGTGGATGCGCCCCGTTTTTTCGTCAAGCTCGTATTTGTTTCTGGAACCGAACGGGATCTCGATAACGGCGTTTACGACGTTTTCATTCATTGCTTTCTTCCTTCCTTATGTGAAAATCCGCTCGCCCGGGTTTACACGCGGCGCGATTTGCGGTAAAATTATATATAACATCCGAAAACGGGGAGAACGGGGAGAAAATATGAAAAACGACAGAGAATTCACGGTAAAGCTCGGAGAGGAGCTTTTGCGTAAGCTATACTATATCTCAAATGCGGAGCACAGGACGCCGAACAATCACTTCATCTACCTTCTGCGGCAGAATATAGCATACTACGAGCGCGTCCACGGGAAGATACCGCCCGAGGCGCTCCGGGATCTGAATATCGACGAAGGAAAATGATAGGGAGCGGTCACTCCGCGCGCGTCAGCGCGATCAAAAGGTCGATGTCGTCCGGCTGGACGGGCGCCTCATGCGCCGCGCGGCAGCGGCTCTCATGTCCGCACCGCTCGCAGCGGTGCGTGATGATGTATCCCCGCCGCGCGTCCGGTTCGACCTTGACCGGGCGCATTATGCCGCCGCAGCCGGCGGCGCGGTCGCCGGGATTCACGTCAACGTGAAGCGAGCAGAGACAGCGCGGGCAGTGGTTGCGCGACGAATACCCGAGCGGCTCGACGTGCGCGCCGCAGTTCGCGCATACAAAGCCGCCGTCATTTTTGCGGAATCTTTTTTCATCCATAAATGCAAATAGTTCCCTTCGCGCCGCAGACTCGCGGCGCGTATCTTTTCCGAAGAGAAAAAGCAAAATAAATACGTATATGTATATTACCGGGCGGCATTTAGCCCGCCCCGTTATATCCATAGCTGCTTACAAAGACAGTATACTATATTTTTTCGGAAAGGACAATACAATACCTCTGAAATGAAGGCAGATTTTTTTGTTCGTCTTATTCGCGCTGCCCGCATGGCGTCGGCTGTGCTGACCGCGCTTATTATATCCGCTTTTTTGCCGACGCTCCTCGCCGCGGAATTCTACGCTCAGCCGTTTGAAGGGACGCCGGGCGGCGGCGCCTATGAAGGCAGGCTCGGCGACAACTACAATTCGCCGTCCGCTAACGGCGGCGGCAGCGCCTCCGACAGCAGTGCCGCCGACAGCAACGGCGCCGACAGCGGCGGCGCCAACGAATACGTGGACACGACCGAGGACGCGCAGGTTCTCGGCGTCACGGATACGGATAATACCGCGACCGTCGGGATCATCATTGCCATGCTGATCGCCGTCGCCGTGATAGTGCTGATAATCGCGCTCATCCCTCACGGAAACCACACATAATAAAAGTTTTTGAAGAGGGGCTCGGGGGGTGACTTTTGCAAAAGTCACCCCCCGAAAATTTTCCTTCATTCCCGTCCCCGACCGCCGGTTATTGACAACCGGCGCGAAAACTGGTACAATCAATAAAAAGGCACGGGAGGCAAGGGGAAAAGAAAATGATAGATTTTGAAAACGGAAAAGTCATAAAACTGCGCCGCGACAACAACGTGCGCCTTCGCGAGGTTGAGGACCTGCTTGTCGATGACGAGGAAGTGATCGGCAGCTATACGGCGGTCCGGGACTGCGTCATTTTTACGGACAAGCGCATAATCGCCGTCAACAGGCAGGGCGTCACCGGTACGAAAACGGACTTCACGTCCCTGCCGTACAGAAAGATCGTCGTGTTCTCCGTCGAGACGGCGGGCACGCTCGGCTATGACAGCGAGCTCCAGCTTTATTTTCCCGGCGTCGGCAGGGTGACGTTTGATTTTACCGGCACCTCCGACATAATCGAGATAGGTCAGGCGATCTCATCATACGTGCTTTAAAAAGAAAAAGCGCGCAAAGAATATGCAGTGAAAAAGCCCCGGGGAGGACGCACAAATGCTTCTTCCTCGGGGCTTTGACATGTCTTCCGGCAAGGACAAAATCCTGACAGATGTAAATTTTGCGGTGCATTCCACGGTCGGGTCCCGCATTTTTTATTTCCAAAATGCAAAAAAATTCACAAAATCCCTATTGACAATCATATGATTTTGTAATATTCTTATATCAACGTACAAGACAAACCAAAGAAATTGAATTCGGCGCGACAGAAAGGAGCGTCATATGAACTAATTGCCAATTTCCGTGATTAAACCGTGCGCGACTGCTGTCGCCTTTGCGCGCATTCGATTTTGTCAGCCATTTTGCTCTCGCCTTTGCGGGGATCCGATACGGTTTCCGTTTTAAGACCGTGTCGGTCAAACATAAGCGCCGCGCGGTCCCGGACCGCTGTGCGGTATAAAAATTCTACGGGCGGACGGCATGTCCGCCGTATCGGGAAAGGAGAATCCCATGTTAAGAACAGTAGAAAGCTGGCTCACGCTTGCAGCAGTAATAATCGCCGCTGTGACCGTAGTTTTGCTTGTCGTAAAATCGTACAAATACATCAGAGCGTTTTTCAAGCGCCTTGGGCTGATGCACTCGCTGAAGAAAATGTGCCGCCGGCGGAAATATAAGATGGAGAGGCTGTCGTCCTGTTACCGTTCGATATTCCGCCCCGCTGAAGGGGATGATCTTCTGATAACGACCCCGACCGAAAAATACGCTGTCAAGTTCTTCACCTGCCTGCGCTACAAGGACACATACACTTTTTCGGACATAAAGCACTACACCACCGCGTCAAACGCGGGAATGACGCTCGTAAACATGAACCCGTTTATAAGCGGTATGGCAAAGACCGATCCGTCGCTTAAAATACCTCATTTTTACAAGGCGGCAAACGGGAGCGCGGAAGAGGTCGAGGTGACCGGCGGAGAAGAAAACGGCGCTTTGCACACCCGTGCAGACGCAATATCGGTCCTGTGCGTCAATCCTATACCGATCGAGCTTCGCCGCGTTAAAGGAAATACCACTGTGCAGGTATTTGACGGCGACGAGCTCGACGGATACACCATATACAGCGGAAGCTCGCTGCTCGCGCGCCTTGACGACGCCTGCGCGGATGCGTCAGATTATGCACGCGCCGTATAATTTCGGCATAATACAAAAACTTACCCCCGCCGAAGCGATTGACGCTTCGGCGGGGGTAAAACTTTGCCGGATGTAGATTTTGGACTTTGTGAAACGTAGTGATCCGCCGGATATTTTACTGTTCTTCTTTACTGTGCGCCCTTTTTCAAATTGCAGTCGCGGCACAGCATCTGACAGTTATCCGGCGTCGTTTTGCCGCCGCGGCTCCACGGAGTGATGTGGTCGGCGTGCATCTCTTCAAATTCGAACGTTTTGCCGCAGATCGCGCACTTGTGTCCCTGTTCTTCGTATGCAGCGAGAGCGTCGCGGCGGTCAAAGGCGCGGATCGACAGTTTCTTTTCCTCGCCTGTCAGAAGATATTCGTAAATACCCGATTTCTTTGTCACGTCCTCGTCGCCCATAAGCCGCTGAATTTCGGCTTCCAGCTTTTTCGGATCAAGGTCTGTGCGCTTGCCGTGCTGATTGTAGAACAGACCCCACGGCAAGCCCTTCATTTCGCGGCGTTTCTTCGGGAAGATCGCCTCTACCCAGTCAATGACGGAGCGGAAATAATTCCAGAGCTGCACGGCGCTCGGGTCGTTCTGATGTTCCGCCATGTACGCCTCGATAGTCTTGCCCTCGGCGCTCGCCGCCCAAAGAATAGCCGTTTCGAGATATTCCTGCCTTATCGACGCGCCTTTCAGATAGTCGCCCGCGAGGATACCGGCGGCGCAGCCCGTCTTGGAAAAATACCGCTTTGCGTCTGACGTCCAACTTCCGGCATAAACAGCGTTCCGAAGCTCCTGATCCGTAAGCTGTTCTCCGGCGATATTGATTATGCGGAACCAGTCGAGCTTTTCGCTGTCCGTGCCGTCGCAGACATAGACGAACAGCGGATAATCGAGTATCTGCTTTTTTATGTCGGACGGCAGATTGTAGAAATACTTGTCGTCGACGGAAAACGAGCCGTCAACGTATTCGCAGAGGGAAACCGTGCGCTGCTGACCGTCAAGCACTTCGTATCCGTCTGTGCCGTCGTCCTTTTTCACGCGGCACCAATAAATGACGTTGAGCGGCAGACCTTTCAGCACCGTGCGGATGACCTCGTCTCTTTGCGCGTCCTTGTAGACGAATTCGCGCTGATATCTCGGGCGGATATCGAGCAGTCCGTTATAGCCGACAACGCCCTCTTCGGCGTCATTGAAGTAACCCTCGCAGACTTCACCGACTGTGACTTTCAACTGTTCAATTTTCATTTTATTTTTCCTCCTTCGGCGCTTCTGGATGTTTGTTGCGGATAACTATGCGATCGTATTCTCTGTGATATAAATATCCTCTCGTTATATCGCTTTCATTTAACCTTGTTGTATAAAAATTAGGTCCACCGGCCTGATATGTTCCCAACTTGGCATATTGTTTCATTGGATTTGCAATAGATGAACTTATCCCTATAATTTCAAATTGATCTGGGTTATATTTATCCATAAAGGTAATTGGTACGCCCATTTCGCCTGAATAATCATAAGGAATATCAGATGTTTTGGCGACTTCGATTGCATTATAATTTACATACTCGGGATATTCTTCTGGCGTATAGCGCCGAACGAGAATCATTTCTTCGTGACGTTTTTTTATATCAAGATTTGTGAACCACATTACTCCCGAAACCCGTATCATCCCTTCTTTATGCTGAGAAGATACCGCCCTATCTTCATACGGACTTTCAAAAAAGCCAACATTACCTGAAAAGCCATACCCTAACCATAATTTATTGCCTCTCAGCAAAGGAAAAATTTCTTTATAGTGAATCGCATTTTGATTTCCGATTATAATAAACTTCTTTTCATGCTCCATAAGCGTCGCCACGTATTCACGGAACAGCGAAAACGGCGGATTAGTGACTACGATGTCGGCTTCATCCATTAGAGCGAGACATTCCGGCGAGCGGAAATCGCCATCGCCCAAAAGCTCCGTCAGAGTGTTTTCGCCCGTTCTGAACAGCTCCGCCACGTCAAACATATCGACTCCGCCGTCGCCGGTCTTGTCGTACACCGTCGTTACGACCGCTTTGTACGGCTTGTCCTCAGTCTTTTCCGATACGCCGAGAACGTCGAATATCGAGAGCTGCCTGTTCGCAATCGGCGAGCCTGTATAGCACGTCGCGATCAGCTTTTTTAGTCCCAAGCGGTTGAAATTGAGAACGAAATATTTGAAGAAATTGCTCTCGAACGGATCGTCGCAGTTGCAAAGCACCGTTTTATCCCTGAAATGCTGTTTATAATGGCGCAGCTCCTTTTCAATGTCCGTGAGCTGTGTGTAAAATTCGTCCTTTTTCGCGCTTTTCGCCGCGCCGAGATTTGAATTTTTATTTGCCATCCCGCGCCGTCTCCTTTGCCGGATATTCCCGCAGCCATTCCCGGAGAAGTGCCGATACCTTTATATCCTTGTCGAGCGCTGCCTGTTTCAGCGCCTTGTGCTCTTCCTTCGTTATCGTAACGGTCGGATTTACCGTATTACTTTCTGTCATAGTGCTGCCTTTCGCTCGCGCTCCGAGCGGCTGTATTTCCGTGTAACAGTGTAACACAGAATCAGGCGAAAATCAATCGTTTCGGGAGAAAACTGCCGCGCCGGTGTGATGCGGGTGCGTGATCGCTGATCATCCGGATCCACATCAAAAACAAAATCCCCCGGAACTTGACGTTTCAGGGGATTTGTTGCAGCTGCTAATCAGAATCGAACTGATGACCTCATCCTTACCAAGGATGTGCTCTACCGACTGAGCCATAGCAGCATCGGAACAGTATATATTATAACAGACGGGGCACCCGTTGTCAACATAAATTTCGCACCGATTTTTGCAGTTTTGCGCGTTTCTTGCCGCAGAGTCACCGCACCGACGTATATTTCGCCGCGCGGTCGATGCTTCCGGCGCCCATGATGATGAGCGTGTCGCCTTTGCCGACCCTGTCGGCGGCGAATCTGCCGACGCGCTCGAATTCATCCTCTCCCGGGATATCTCCGGAGTAGACAGCCGCGCCGCCCGAGGCGTTCACGGCGTCGGCGAGCATACGCGAGCTTACGCCGTATATGTCCTCCTCGCGTGCGGCGAAGATGTCCGCGATGACGACCTCGTCCGGTATCGAAAGCGCGCGCGCGAACTCGTCAAACAGCGATTTTGTCCGCGTGTATGTGTGCGGCTGGAAGATGACCTCGAGCCTGCCGCCGAGCATCCGCGCGGTCGTGAGAGTCGCCGTTATCTCCGTCGGATGGTGAGCGTAATCAAGATATACGTCGGCGCCGGACCGCGTTTTCCCGATCAGCTCCATGCGGCGGACGGCGCCTCTGAATGAGGAGAGCCCCGCCTCGACGTGCTCCGGTCTGATCCCCGCGGAGAGCGTGAGCGCCGCCGCAGCCGCAGCGTCGCGGACGTTGTGAATGCCGGCTTCGGCAAGCGATATGTTAAGCGTCCCGCCGTTTTTGAGATGAAGCGAAAAATCGGAGCCGTGCGGGGTGAGCTTTATCCCGTCGGCAAATACGTCATATTCGCCGCGCGAACGCGCGTCTTCATCGAGCGACGTGCCGAAGCGGACGAGCTTTTCCTCGTGCCCCGCGGCGACCTCGCGGACGTTTTTGTCGCTCCAGTTGACGACGGCGACATCCCCGATAAGCGAAAGGTAGCGTGAAAACGAGCTTTTCACCTGTTCGAGGTCGCGGAAGTAGTCCGGGTGGTCCATGTCGATGTTGAGTATCGCCGCGTGCGTGGGGTAAAAGGAGAGGAACGAATCCTTGTATTCGCACGCTTCAAAGAGGAAAAAGTCGTCGCCTCCGGCGCGGTATGTGCAGCCGAGCTCGCGTATAACGGCGCCGGACGAGATCGTCGGGTTGCTGTCCGCGGCGAGCAGTATCGAGGCGCACATCCCCGTCGCGGTGCTCTTGCCGTGCATGCCGGAAACGCCCATGCGGACTCGGTCGCGGCTCATGAGCCAGCCGAGAAAGTCGGCGCGCGAGATACGCGGGATCCCGAGCTCGCCCGCGCGGACGTATTCGGGATTGTCCGTCGGCACGGAAACGGTATATATGAGCGCGTCGGCGCTCTCAACGTTTTCCGCGGCGTGGGTGTGGTATATTTTTATCCCGTGCGAGGCGAGGTCGTCCGTGACGGGTGAGGAAGACTTGTCCGAGCCCATGACCTCGTACCCGCGAGAGGCGGATATTGCGGCGAGCGAGCTCATATTTATGCCGCCGATGCCTACGAAAAAGAGCTTTTTCGCATCCTTGAGAAGCTCGGATATTTTGTCTTTTCCGTAACGGGTGTTCATGGTGTTCATATAATAAAAATCGCTCCTTCCGATGAAAAAATTAAGTAAATTAACGCTTTGTCTGCTAAGTATATATTTTCACATAAAATATTAACAACTATGTAAAATTGACGCCAATTTTCTTTCGTAAGTCGAAAGACAAGCTAAAAAGACACAAATTATTCACACAAAAGCCAAAAATGATTCACACTTTCGGGCGAAAAAGGGTGTATAATGTGTTTGAACACACAAAAAAGAGTGTGTTTAACGTTCCTGATTGAGGCGCAGCCCCCGTCCATTTCTTCCCCGTTTATGCCGCTTCATGCAACGGTGTATACTATAAACGATATAGATATAAAAATTCAAGTCGTATATATGCGGCAGGGGGAGGAAGAGCATGACAGTCACAGACGTAAGGATTCGGAAGCTGTTTGAAGACGGTCCGATGAAGGCAATTGCGTCAGTCACTTTTGACGGTGCGTTTGCCGTCCACGACATCAAGGTCATCAGCGCCTCGGGTAGGAATTTCATCGTAATGCCGTCAAGGAAAAATCCTGACGGGACAAGCCGTGACGTCTGCCATCCGATCGTTTCGGATTTCCGAGAGGAGATCGAGACGAAGGTGATGGAAGCGTATCACAGGGCGGTCGAAGCGGCGCAGAATGACGCGGCAAATGCCGGAGTGGATAATATCAGCGAGTAACCGCAAGAGCAAGCAAGACCCGAACGTGTCGGGGGCGAGAGCCCCCGACATTCCTTTTGTTACACGATATTATATACCGCGGCGCGTCTGTTTGACAAGATCCCGGAAAGCAAACGCCCGAGCCTGATCTTGTCGGGCGCGGCGCGCCGGGTCCGTTTCATTCAGTATACCATAAAAACGGCGCAAATGCACATGTGTTTTGCAAATTTTTGCCCGGGGGAGATAAAAAACCGAAAAATCCGTATAAAACGGCTGGACTCCGTGCAAAATTACGGAAAAAAGAATGAAAAAAAGTATTGCAAAACGCAAGTCGGTGTGTTATAATGCGGTATGGCTCCCAAAAGGGGGCTACATAGGGGTATAGCTCAGCTGGTAGAGTACCGGTCTCCAAAACCGTGGGTCGCGGGTTCGAATCCTCCTGCCCCTGTGAAAAACGCACTGAAATCAGTCGATTTCAGTGCGTTTTTCGTTATTGATTTGTGCGACCTGTCACTGTGGAAGGTCGGCGGAATTGGTGCAAAAACGGCGATTGCAGCGTGGTGGCAGAGAATATTGGCACTCATTAAAATCAAAAAGGCAATTCGTCATCATAATATTCATCTTGAGTTTGTGTATCTAATGCCGGCGACTCAGCTTTTTTGCATTCAGAACTGCCCTTGGAGAAAATTGCAATAAGGCCCTTAATAAGTTTGTATAATTCATTTGAATCATACGTTGATATGGGTAGCCGTCCAGATTACGGCAAGCAGAAAGAATTGCCCAGTCCATAAAGTAGGAGTCGTATGAATACTTGCGGTTGTGCCTAGAATGCGGAAATTTATAAAAGAAAATTAAATACCGAAAAAAAAGAGAACTGTCCCTAAATCTGAAGATCACAATTGATATCGAAGCATAAAAAGTGTCCTCACTGCCGACACACTAACCGACAGTGAGAAAATTTTTGGTCTATCAAATTAAGCTAATTCTGTATAATTGGAGTTTGTATTTATCTTGGATGTTCATCGGCTAAAATCTTTTCTTCGGCCTGCCATTTGTTTTCTACTTCAGCAAAATACTGTTGATATTGTTCTGAAAAAGTTCCACGCATTTCACTATTTCATCCATAAGCTCTTGCCCCCCAAGTTACATCTATCAATTTTTCATTATGATAAGTTGTTTCATTGGTACACCTTGTTAAATTGGTTAAACCTGTAGGCTTTAGAATTTGAAAAGCTGTTATCACATCACTCAATGACAAAAGTCTCTGCAAGTTTATCAAAAACAGCATTTTCCATTTTAGATTTTAATATTCTAATGTTATCGTACCGCTCTGCATTAGAAATAAACCACTGCAATATATCTGTGTCTTTAATAATCTCCTGCTCGTCTTGCTCAATCTTATCAAGTAATGATTTATACCAATTTTCTACAATCGTTTGCTTTTGATCCTTTGTCAATTCATCGTATTCTATGCAACACCCAATACGAGAAAACATTGCCGGTCCAAGCGCTTTCTTTATTTCCTCCTCACTTTTGAAATTACAGGTAAGAAGAAAAATAGTTTGCTTTAAGTCAACGTCATAGGTGGTGTCAACAAATCGTCCTTCGTCAAACAACTCGTAAAACGCGTTATATAAAATTGGGTTTACCTTATCGAATTCATCAATTAAAATTACATTCGCCTCCCGCGACATCATGTCCCTTGCAAAACTATTTTTGGAATGCTCTGCACCAAAGATATAATTATACGCCTCATTGGATTGCATCATGGAAAACTGTATCCTTAAGAGTTTCCCTCCCATTGTTCTGCTTATACTTTTAGCACTTTCCGTTTTACCGACGCCTGACGGACCATACAGCATTAAAACTATCGGCTTGTCATTTGACTTGGCTATAAGTCTGTACATTCCGCTGATAATTTGTTTCTTGCACTTGCTTTGCCCCAATATTTCCGAGTTTAGGTTTCGATATATATCCTTAAGCTTATCTCTTGATAGTTTTCCATAATCCGAATATCGATACTCTATTTCTTCGCTGTATACGGTTTCTAAAGACTCCTTTACTTTTCTTGGAGGATTATGGACAAAAAGAGTACCAACTTCATGGTTTAGTGTTACTATTGTAACAAAATTCGACAAAACGTGTTCCAACACAGAACCGTAATCATCAGCTCTGACAATACAGTTATCTACCTCAATATTTTTACTTAAAGCCGCTTCGCGAACACCTGATTCGTTAGGTCGAAGCCGTGCGTTATAATGCTGAATCAATTCCATAAAAGGAATGGTATTTTCGCCTTCACGAATCTCGCTTGCCACTAAAACCTCAAAATCCTTTTTCGATCCGTAAAATATGATTATTCTGTTAGTCATCTGCTTCTACCCCTGCAAGTAAAACATCATAAACATCTAATACTGAACTGGCAGGCTGACTGTCATCTGCCTCTTTAGTAGTTTCATACGATGGATTATCTTTAAGAATTACCGATATATCCATTCCCAACTCGTTATTTACATTTAAGTTATCAAGCGATGTTTTTCCGACTTTTATCGCATAAACAGTTAAATCCATCTTTAAGAGATCGCTGATTGTGTAACCGTTGCGAAAAGAGTTGATATTAAATCGCAGAATAACACGGCTCTTCCCTTTTGTACCTACAAATTCATAATAACCCTTTGCGTGCCTTAACGCAGCGTCCAACTTATCAATGGCAATACTGAATTCTCCCGCAGGAATGGAGCTTCCGTTTTTAAACATACCCAAAAACGGAGATACCATTACGATATATGACAGCGAATTTTCTTTAGCTGAGATTCTGTACCCTTTAAATTGCTTAATTGCCCCTTTTGGAAGCTTAGATGAGCCCTTGTTTGAGCTTGTCTCGTCCACTATTTTCAGGAAATCTGTTAATATAGTATTCTTAACTATATTTTTTACCATTTTGCTGCTGTTAAATGATAAGCCCGCTGATACTTCCCCGGAGGCTCCGGCTTCCAAGCCTATCAATGCTTTAAATATTCCGCTTATTCCAACTTTACCGGATACCTTTCCACTTTGTTCTTCATCTGCATTTCTCGATTTGAGTAATTCGGTGGTGTTCTCCAGCGCTCCACCTGCAGCTATCTGAACATAATCCGTGACTGATTCCTCATCAAAATAAACTACTTTACATATTTTCACCATATGTATCCTACTCCTTTCTATCTCCCCTGCGCTTTCAGCTCATGAACAATTATCTTAAGTGGCTTATTTTCTATCTTCTCGCTCTGAAAATTTCGAAGCTCCGCGTGCAAGAAATTTGCCCTAAGCTCGGCTAATTGCTGTATCTTCGCATCGGAATATTCAAGCACTTTCCGCGCGTAATCAATATTTGCCAGTTTGTTTTTAAAGTCAACGCGGTTAAGAATATACCCACGCAGAGCGTCGATATTTTCGTAATTTTGGTCAAGCCATAAAATCTCGTCGATAATTTCCTGCCTACGAAAATCGGTCCAAAGATTTATGATATCCACAGTCTTGTCAAAAGCGTCCAAAAAATCACTTGGCTTTATCATAAGTTACTCCTTTTATTGCTTTGTCCCTCCGTATCTCCGTTACTCTCCAAAAATATCCTCCATGATCTCCTCGTGCCACTTGACATCGGTTATCTGCGGTATCTTGGCGAACGACGCTTTGACAGAGCTGACTATTTTTTATAATACAGGTCCTGATTGAGGAATTTGAGCAGTTCTTCGTTCGTAAACGGCATGATGACAACACCGTCTACCTTTTATGGGTATCCGTCGATTCCAGTGAAACGGCAGCTACCGCACGCCAAATATTTATGGTGTTTTAATCAAGCTCGTCCGCGATATGGATCGTGATCGTTTCTTTAGGCTCGTTAAGTGCTTTAAGGTTCAGCGAATGTCTGAGGACAGGCTCCCATTCACCTCGCTTCTAAGCCTGTTTGCTTATATTATTCTTTAACCTGGGCCCTTAATAAATCTGCATGTGCATAATATTTCTGTTCTTCTAAATATATTATTGCGCTTAATATGTTATTTCTAACTTCAAATATATATTTTCAAGCACTATGATTCAACCTTAATATTTTGTATCAGCGATGGTTCACATACTGGTAAAATCTCCATGTAATATTTCGCCGATATGTGTCACCAAAGGTACCACAAGGGCATTCCCCATGCAAAAATATCGCATTTTCTCCGGCATACCAGTATCCGTCCATCCATCCGGAAATCCATTCAATCGTTCGCACTCCACAGGTGTTAAAGTGCGCAACCGCCCGGTCATTTGATCTACAACAACATGGGATGTTCGTCCGACCTGCGTTTCGGATGTGAGTATCGTTCGGGACGGCTTATCCATCGGTTCTGGAAATTGTACGGAACCTTCTGAAAACCAATATTCACTGCCGTCTCTTCTTTTTCGACGTTCATGCTTTGCCCCTTTTAAATATGACCAGCGAGGCATATCCTCGCTGCGAAGGAAGTATTGCTCATCAACATATCCTTTTTCCAGAATATCACGTAGCGGTATAGGAACTTTGCGCTGTGGATGCACATCGACAGAATAGATCCGTCCATTCATCATTAGACCTGCATTATATAAACTTACTTTTTGCTGAGTAGTCACATCAGGTATATCAGGGTATGCTATTTCATCGATCCAACTTTCAGTAAAAGTTCGGCTGTGAGATGCTATTGGAAATGCCTCTGCAAGCACCGCTTGTGCCATAATATACTGGTGCATGTGTTTTAACCCCTTGGTACAAACACCTTCGGCTAAATCACGAAAACGTTGAGACTGGTTATGATATGCTATGATAAATGTTCTGCGACGACGTTGCGCATATCCATAGTCAGCCGCATTGACGATACGCCATTCCACAGCATATCCCTTTTCGTATAGGCATCGCAGGATGATCGAGAAATCACGCCCCTGTTGTTTTGCCGGGGATCGAATTATTCTGTCTACATTTTCCAGCAGTGCGTATTTTGGCCGTTTTTCTCTGAGGATATCGTCTATTTGCCACCAGAGAACACCTTTTGAACCTTCTATTCCTGCTGCATTTTTCTTCATGATGGAATAATCCTGGCAAGGGAAACCGCCCACAAGTAAATCATGATCAGGTACATTCGATTTGACCGTCGCAATATCCTGGCATACATGCTGTTCGCTTTCGCCAAAATGGGCAATATAGCAGTCAAATGCATACTGTTCTTGCATAGATGGTTCCCATTGATTTGCCCATATTACCTTAAAGTTATCAGATGATGCTTCTAACCCTAAGCGAAAACCGCCTACACCTGCGAAGAGTTCCACTGTCCTGATCTTTTCCATAAAAACATCTCCTATTTGGTTGACAGTGATGATTATTTACCAAATGATTGAATCCGAATAGTCCACGTTATCTATCAGCTGCGAAATGATAGTTTCCTCGATCTCATCTATACACTCAGACAAGTTTTTGATGACCTCCTTTTCCCAAAAGTGGATGGGTATCCACCCTGACTGAACGAGCATCTGATCGTTGCAAAGATCACGTACCATGTTTTCTTCGATTTTTTCTATCCAATATTCGCGATTTCGCTGCAATCTATCCCGTCGAGTTCCCCAGTCCTTTCCATGCCAAAACTCACCATCGACAAAGACTGCGATATGATATTTTAGGATAGCTATGTCGGGAGAACCTGGCAGGCGGTTGTAATTTTTGCGATACCGATATCCACGATGCCATAACGCCTTTGCTAATGATGTTTCAGCTTTGCCACCCTTCAATTTTACGTGTGACATCCTTTTCCGGGTTTCCGGAGTAGAATCGTAAGATTTGGGATGTTTCATCTTGTGCGCTCTCGTTGTATTAGGTTTCCACACGCCTCATGAAAACGAGCTTGCGGCAACGGAGCCACACCTGAACGTTGAAAACTATCTATAAGTTTCGATATTCCAATATGGCCCCTAATATGGGAAATAACAGTAAGATGAGACAAGCAATTATTGATACGGCCAGCTGTTATATTCCATTTGTCCCCTTGTAAATAATGATACTTACAATCCTCATTCTGAGCAAGTAGATCATTATAGTAAAAAAAGCCCTCCAAAGATATTCCGTTATACGCCCCGAAACGATCGTTTAGCGTTTCTATAACATCCTCGTCAATGTGTAATGAATTCCAAACAAATGGCAATCTTTCTGATGAGAGTACATGATCAGTTCTAACATCTATGATTTCACGAGTGTATTCTTTATCATTGTGCTGATAGCCGATCATATAAGCTATTCTGAGGAAAACTGTCGCTAAAATATCGATATCCGCGCGATGATCCATGCCTATACGGTCTATAATATCCCAAATTGCTTTGAA
>CANQMS010000019.1 GCA_947624995.1 uncultured Clostridia bacterium | reverse complement strand
GATAATGACTTCGCGCTCCGAATACCGCCTCTATATGCGGCAGGACAACGCGGACGCACGCCTGACCGGGCTCGCCCGCGCGGCGGGTCTTATCCCGGACGACAGGTGGCAGGCTTACCTTCACAAAATGAGCGATATAGACGGGGAGATCCGCCGCCTCGGGGGGACTTTCGTCCCGTCGGACGACGAAACAAACGCATTTCTCGCATCGCACGCCTCGGCGCCGCTCCGCTCGGGCGCGTCACTCTCCGAGCTGCTTCGCCGCCCCGAGCTTGACTACGCCGCGCTCGCGCCCCTTGACCGGGAGCGCCCCGCGCTCTCGCCCGCCGTCATCCGCACCGCCGAAACGGCGGTCAAATATGAGGGGTACATCAAAAAGCAGGAGGCTGCCGTCCGCCGCGCCCACGCGCACGAGACGACGCTCATCCCACAGGGTACCGATTTTTCGAAAATCGGCGGTCTTTCGCGCGAAGCCGTCGAAAAGCTCACCGCCCGCCGCCCCCTTTCCGTCGGCGAGGCATCCCGCCTCGACGGCGTCACCCCCGCGGACGTGTCCGTGCTCTTGATTTATTTGGGGAGGTGAGTTTTCCGGGGGGAACCTTTTAGGAAAGGTTCCCCCCGGACCCCCTTCAAAAACTTTTTATTGATATTCGCTGGAATATTTATTTTTTATTGAATGGAGGTTTATTTTGAATACAGCGCTATTTGTTGAAATGTGCCGTGAAAATTTGCTCCCGTGCGGGGCGGCGGAGGCGGAAAGGCTGTGTACGTTCGCCGATTTTCTGCTCGCGGAAAATGAAAAATACAACCTTACCGCCATCCGTGAAGAGCGCGCCGTGATGCTCCGCCATCTCTGCGATTCGATGACGCTCGTTTCATACGTCCCCGAGGGTGCGCGCGTGCTCGATATCGGCAGCGGCGCCGGATTTCCCGCCGTTCCGCTCGCCGTCTGCCGCCCGGATGTTACTGTTGCGGCGCTTGACGCAACTGCAAAGAAGGTATCGTTCATATCCGCCGCCGCAAGGCTCCTTTCGCTCCGCAATCTCACAGCACACGCCGCGCGCGCCGAAGAGCTCGCTCATGACACCGCATTCCGTGAAACGTTTGACATAGTCACGGCGCGCGCCGTCTCGCGCGTCCCCGTGCTCGCCGAGCTCGCCGCCGGATTCATCAAAATGGGCGGCTCGCTTTTATTGATGAAGGGCGAACCCGAAACGACGTCCCGCGAGCTCTCGGACGCGGGACCTATCATGCGCCGCCTCTCCCTTTCTCACGAGCGCACCGACGAACGGACGCTCACGGACTGCGCCGAAACGCTTTCGCGTACGATAGTCATAATAAAAAAGACCGCCCCGACCCCAGCCGCCTACCCGCGGAGATATTCGCAGATAATCAAAAACTGAACCGTTTGCTTTTTTCGGCGGTAAAGTGACCTCGCCGCCAAAAAACAGCCGGGAAAAAGCTTTTCGGCGCAAAAGCTTTCTCCCGGCTCTGTTTTATTTTTCTTCCGTTTCCCTGTATTCGAGCAGATCTCCGGGCTGGCAGTTGAGGACCTTGCACAGCTTTCGCAGCGTCGAGACCCTTATCGCCTTCGCTTTGCCGGTTTTCAGTATCGACATATTCGTCAGCGTTATTCCGACGCGGTCGGCGAGCTCGGTCACGCTCATCTTTCGCTTGGCGAGCATCACGTCTATATTGAAAATTATTTCGCCCGTATCGTTCGTATCGCATTCCATGTTTTCAGTATCTTCCATCGGATGGACCGTCCTTTCCGAGCCTGTTCATATCGTCAGGTCGCTCTCCTCCTGAAGGAGAGCCGCTTTATACACAAGGTGCGAGAGCGCCGCCGCCGCGACGGCCACGGCTGCCGCCGCAAACACTATCATCAGCGAAAGGATCATAACACCCGGGTGGCTCATGTTCAAACTGAGGAATATCACGTTCCCGATAAAGAAATACGCCGCGTCGACCGCCGCAAGTATCGCGATATACTTCAGATACCGCGAGTTCTCCGCGGAAAACGATCTGTCGCGCCCTATATTCACCGTTATCAGCCACGCAAAGACGAATCCCGCGGCGCACGGGAGCGACGTCCCGAATATAAACATCAGCCACGGCATATACCATGACTTAAGCTCCGGCGCCGTCATTATGAGATCGTGTCCCATCGCGGGAACGATAAAAAAGTACACCGTCAGCCCGCAGATAAGGACGCCGACAAGAATGATCCGGAGCCATCTCGCCAGTGTTGATTGTTTCATGATAGACAATACCCTCTTTTCTTCTCTTGATTTGAGGACAGTATATCACATTTGTTGTCGTTTGTCAAGCGTTATTTATCGAATTTCGATAAATTATTTGAAGGTGAGGTATTTTGAGTAACCGACGACATAGTTTATCCCGCTCCACACCGTCATCACGACCATGAACGCGAGCGACACGTATGTAAAGGCATGACCGAGAAGATCGCCGAGGATGACCGGCTCGAGCAGCGCGATCATTATAAAGGTGACCTGCGAGACGGTCTTTATTTTTCCGAGCATGTTTGCCGCCAGCGTCGTTGCGGACGCCTTGCCGGAGACGACCATGCGGAGCGACGTCACGCCGAGCTCGCGGAATATGACGATCAGCGTCGCCCAGAGCATAACCGTGCGCATATACGAAAAGCTCTCGCTCGCCGTCATTACTATCATTGCGGAGAACACCATGAATTTGTCCGCGACCGGGTCCATCAGCTTTCCGAAGTCGGTCACAAGGTCGTATTTGCGAGCGATCTTGCCGTCGAGCATATCCGTCAGCGCCGTGACGAAGAAGACGGCTGCCGCCGCGATATTCGACGCCGGGAACGGCAGCCCGAGCGTCATAACAAGCACGAATACGGGGACGAGCAGCACCCGAAGAACAGTTAATTTATTGGGTAGGTTCATCTTTTCTTTCCTTTTCCTCCGACGAGCTCACCCGTCAGATCATAATCGAGCGTGTCCGTTACGCGGACCCGGACGATCTCACCCTCGCGCGGGCGCATTTTTTCAGGGCACGCGAAATATACCTTGCCGTCTATGTCGGGCGCGTCCGCCGCGCTCCTGCCGAAGCAGGATTCCGAAACATAATCGTAGCCCTCGTATATCACATCTATCGTTTTACCGAGCTTTTTTCTGTTCTTTCCCGCCGTTATCGGGAGCTGGAGCGCCATGATCCTGTCATAGCGGTCCTGCTTTACCTGCTCGTCGATCTGATCCGGGAAGTCGTATGCCGGAGTCCCTTCCTCTCGCGAATACGTGAAAGCGCCGAACCGATCGAACTTCGCCTCCTTTATAAATTCGCAGAGCTCGCAGAACTCCTCCTCCGTCTCCCCCGGGAAGCCGACTATCGCCGTCGTGCGTATCGTAATGCCGGGGACGCCCTCGCGCAGCCTCTTCACGGCGTCACGGACAGCCTCCTCGCCGCCGTGGCGGTTCATGCGCCGCAGTACATTCTCAGAGACGTGCTGTATCGGCAGATCTATGTATTTTACGACGCGGTCGTTATTCCGCAGCTCTTCTATCAGCTCGTCCGTTATCTTGTCGGGGTAGCAGTACATGATCCGCAGCCACGGGATCTTCGTTTCCTTCGCGAGCCTGTGCAGAAGCTCCGGCAGCTTATATTCGCCGTAAATGTCGATCCCGTACCTCGTCGTGTCCTGAGCGACGAGTATCAGCTCGCCGACGCCGAGAGATTCGACGGACTTCGCCTCCGCGATTATGTCCTCCATCGTTCGCGAGCGGTGACGCCCCCTTATGGACGGGATCGCGCAGTACGTGCAGTGATTGTCGCAGCCCTCCGCGATCTTGATGTACGCGTATGCCTCCGTCGTCACGACGCGGTCGCCGCCGAGCGGCGCCTCGTCCCGGTCGCCGTAGCTCTCGTATTTTTCCCCTCTTTCGACGGCGCGGACGGCGTTTACGATATTGTGTACGGAGCCGACGCCGAGCGCGGCGTCGATCTCCGGCATTTCCTTCATTATTTCGTCGCGGTACCGCTCCGGCAGACAGCCGGTAACGACGATGCCGCGCAGGGAGCGGTTTTCCTTCAGCCATGCGACGTCAAGGATATTGTCTATCGCCTCGCGGCGCGCTTCCTCAAGAAATGCACATGTGTTGATAACTATAATATCCGCCTCCGTGTCCTCGGGCGTGATCTCGTATCCGGCATCGGTCAGAAGCTTCAGCATGACCTCCGTATCCATAAGGTTTTTCGCACATCCGAGCGAAACGAACCCGATCTTTACCGACATATCATGAATCCCGGTTTGACCCCGGGCTCCCCCTTCATGTTAAATTCGCAGCGCCGAAAAATATACGGCGCTACCTTTTTCCCTTTAAAAGCGCTGCCGCAGCCCGTATATCCTCGCCGGAAAAGCCCTGGCGGTAAAGATACGAGAGTAGGCGCCGCTTTTCCGCCTCATAGCCTTCTCGGTCGCCGTCTTCGCGCGACGGAAGCCCGCCGCGCTTCTCTATCGCCCGCGCGCATATTTCCGCGTAGTCAACAGAGCACTCGGCGTCCCACGCCCTGATCGCGTCTATGTCATAGCCGAGCGCGCAGAGGTCGGATATGACGCGGCGCCTTCCGCGCAGCTTCCGCTCCGCGAGGGCTCGCCCGCGCCGCTCGATCTGCGCGTCTTCCTTTATATATCCGAGTCTTGAAAGCGCGCGCGCCGCCTCGTCCGCGACATCTCGCTCATACCCGCGCGAGCATAGCTTGCGCGAAAGACCGCGGATCGAATTGTCCGTGTATGCGAGCAGCCCGGCACCCGCAGCCGCACATTCGCAGACGCGCGACGCGTCCACGGCGTCCTCGACCGCTCCGTCGTCAATTTCCGTGCCGACGGAAAATCCGTGCTCTTCCGCATAAAAGCGCAGTACCCGGAGCGGAAGCTCCGCTCCGGTCAGCGTGTCCGCGAGCGTTAGCTCATAAGCAAACGGCAGCTCGCTTTTTTTCAGTTCCTTTATGACGGCGCTCAAATATCCTCACCGTTTATACCGTCGATATCGAGCAGCCTGATGTCGAGCTCGTCGTCGAGCTCGTCCGGATCGAGCTGTTCACCGTCCCCGTCGCCCTCGTTTTCGGAGAGGAATTTTTCCTTTATCTTCGCCTCGAGCTCGTCCGAAAGAGCAGGATCCTCCTCGAGCAGCTTGCGGACGGCGTCGCGCCCCTGCGCGAGCCTGTTCCCGTTGTACGAGAACCACGAGCCGCTCTTCGCGATTATTCCGGCGTCCACTCCGAGGTCGATGATCTCGCTCGACTTTGAGATCCCCTTGCCGTAGAGCATATCGAACTCCGCCGTTCTGAACGGCGGCGCGACCTTATTCTTCACCACCTTGACCCTTGTCCTGCTGCCGTAGACGTCCGAGCCGCTCTTCAGCGTCTCCGTCTTGCGGACGTCGAGCCGCACGGACGCGTAGAACTTGAGCGCGCGCCCGCCAGTCGTTGTTTCGGGGTTGCCGTACATGACGTTTATCTTTTCACGGAGCTGGTTGATAAATATGACGATGCAGTTCGTCTTTGATATCGAGCCGGACAGCTTGCGCAGCGCCTGCGACATGAGGCGCGCCTGCAGCCCGACCGTCACGCTGCCCATATCGCCTTCAAGCTCCTGCTGCGGAACGAGCGCCGCGACCGAGTCTATAACGACGATGTCTATCGCTCCGGAGAGGACGAGCGCCTCCGTTATCGAGAGCGCCTGGTCGCCGCTGTCCGGCTGGGAAACGAGCAGCGAATCAATGTTCACGCCGAGCGCCGCCGCGTATACGGGGTCGAGCGCGTGCTCCGCGTCTATGAACGCCGCCTCGCCGCCCGCCTTCTGCACCTCCGCGATCGCGTGGAGCGCGAGCGTCGTTTTGCCCGAGGACTCGGGACCGTATATCTCTATTATCCTTCCCTTGGGATATCCGCCGATGCCGAGCGCGAGGTCGAGCGTCAGCGACCCGGACGGGGACGCGCTTACGTTCATGTTCTGCGTCTCGCCGAGCTTCATTATCGCGCCGCTCCCGTAATCCTTCGTTATCTGTGAGAGCGCCGCCGCGAGCGCCTTCTGCTTGTCGTCTGCGGGAGCAGCCTTTACTGTCGTTGTTTTCTTTGATTTTGCCATTTCTTCTTTTTTCTCCGTTCCGCGGTCAGCGACCGAACAAATGTTTGTTTTCTGTTTTCTATATTGTAACAGACGAAGCGAATATAATCAAGTCTTTTTTTCTTTTTTCGGTAATTTTTTTAAATAAATGCGGTGCCGGCGCGGCAGCCTCAATATGTCGGGCTGTCAAGTCTCCAGACGGAGGTGACGCCGCCCTCGCCCGTCCCCTCGGTCTGCCTCTCTTCAAGCTTGACCGTGACCTCGACGTCTACATCCTTTTTCCCGTCGATATACGACGAAAGCGTCGCTTTTATTTCGTCAGGCGTCGACTTCGTAATTGTGATGTTTTCAAGGTCATAAGTGCGGATAGACGTGACGAGCGGCTCGTAATTCGTCTTTTTCGTCAGCCTGTCCTCGTTTTCGACATATCGCGCGTACACGACGCCGCCGGAATCCGTGTCGCTGATGCCGGACAGAAACGTTGAAAAAAGGACAGATGAATATTTTTCGGTAAAGACGCCGAGCGTCGCCTCCCGCAGCTCCGCCTCCGTTATGTACGGGGCGTCATCCGTCACGCCGGAATAGTAACCGACGTAGTCTTCATCGCCGTCAGCCTCCGCCGGCATACCCTCTCCGAAATAAATGACGTTGAATTCGAGCGACTTTTCAACAAGGTCCGCGACGACGGCAGCCGCCTCATCGTCGGGCAGCCCCTCCGCGCAGCCGAAAAGGGACACTGTCAGCAACACCGCGGCTAAAAATGCGGCAAACCTCTTCATTCTTCTGCCGGCTCCTCTCCTTCGCCTGCCTCGCTTTCGGCATCTTCCTCGCCTTCATTCCCGTCTTTGGCGACGACGGCGAAATTCGCGACCTTCGAGTCCTGCGTCCTCATCACGATGACGCCGGATGCCGTGCGGCCGTATGTGCTTATATCCGATGACGGCGTGCGTATCATTATGCCGCTGTCGGTGATGAGCATTATGTCGTCGTCCTCGGAAACAGACGCGATGCCGACAAGACCTCCCGTCTTCGCCGTCACGTTGTGGCAGAACACACCGAGACCGCCGCGGTTCTTCGCGTCAAACAGCGAGAACTCCGTCTTCTTGCCGAATCCGTTTTCCGTAATAGTGAGCAGCGTCTTTCCCTCCTCGACGGACGTGACGCCGACGACTTTCTCGCCATCGCGCAGCCTGATGCCGCGGACGCCTCTTGCGCTCCTGCCGTGGCACGGTACGGAGCTCTCACGGAATCTCACCGCCCTGCCCGAGACGGACGCGATCATGAGGTCGCGCTCGCCGTCCGTGCAGCCGACGTATATGAGCTCATCTCCCGGGTCAAGCGTTATCGCGCGCTTTCCGCCGCGGCGCTGATACTCGAATTCCGAGAGCGGTGTGCGCTTGACGGTCCCGAGCTTTGTTACCATCGTTAGGTATTTGCCGTCTTCGTAGCCGTCGACGGCGACGAACGCCGTCACGGAATCTCCCTGTTCGAGCTCGATCACGTTTGCGATATTCGTTCCTCGCGACGTTCTGCCCGATTCCGGTATCAGGTACGCGCGCTTCGTATATACTTTCCCGCTGGCGGTGAACATCAATAGGTCGCTGTGGCTGCCGACGGAGATGACGCGTTCGATGTAGTCCTCCTCCTTCGTCGTCGCGGCGATAATGCCCTTGCCGCCGCGCCTCTGAGCCGTGTACGTGTCCGTGCGCTGGCGCTTGATGTAGCCCGCGTGCGATATCGTGATGATCGCGCTGTGGCGGTCGATCAGATCCTCCGCCATGATCTCGTCCTCGACCGGGACGATTTCGGTCATTCTGTCGTCGCCGTATTTGTCGCGGATCGCGGTCATTTCTTCCTTTATGAGCGCTTTGAGCTTGCCCTCGTCCGCAAGGATGCCCTCGATCCACTCGATCTCCTCGTAGAGCTTCGCAAGTCGGTCCTCGATCTTCTGCCGTTCGAGACCGGAGAGCCTGCCGAGCGTCATTTCAACGATTGCCTGAGCCTGTATTTCCGTCAGCCCGAACCGCTCGCAGAGGTTCACCCTCGCGTCCGGTATCGACGCCGACGATTTGATCGTCTCGATCACCTCGTCGATGTTGTCGATCGCGATCTTGTAGCCTTCGTATATGTGAGCCTCGCGCTTTGCGCGTTCGAGGTCATAGTTCAGCCTGCGCGTGACGACCGTTTCCTGATGGAGTATGTACTCCCGCAGGATGTCCGAAAGCGTACACGTCTTCGGCTCCCCGCCGACGAGGGCGACCATGTTCACGGCGCACGTGCTCTGAAGCTGCGTGTATCGGAACAGCTGATTCAGGAGCACCTGCGGGTTTATGTCGCGGCGGTACTCGATCACGATCTTCATGCCGTCGCGTCCCGATTCGTCGCGCAGGTCCGTGATGCCGTCGATCCTCTTCTCCTTGTGCAGGTCGGCGATGCTCTTTACAAGCTCGCTCTTGTTTACGCCGTAGGGGATCTCGGTGACGTATATCCTGTGATCTTCTTCGTCTATCTCGGCGCGCGAGCGGACGTTGATGTGTCCGCGCCCCGTCGAGTATGCCTCAAGTATGCCCGCCGTGCCGTATATGAGCGCGCGCGTCGGGAAATCGGGACCTTTTATGAACTGCATCAGCTCAAAGACGGTCGCATCCGGATGATCCATCATGTAGAGCGTACCGTCTATGACCTCTCGCAGGTTGTGCGTCGGTATATTCGTCGCCATTCCGACGGCGATGCCCATGCTGCCGTTGACGAGCAGATTCGGGAAGCGCGCCGGAAGAACGACAGGCTCCTTTCTCGTGTTCGAAAAGTTCGGGCGAAAATCGACGACATCCTTTTCGATGTCCGCCATCATCTCGTCCGATATGCGCTCGAGCTTCGCCTCTGTGTAACGGTACGCAGCCGGCGGGTCGCCGTCTACGGAACCGAAGTTTCCGTCGCCGAAGACGAGCGGATAGCGGTACGAAAACGTCTGCGCCATGCGCACCATCGCGAGATAGACGGACGAGTCTCCGTGCGGATGGTAACGCCCGAGGACGTCACCGACGACGGTCGCCGATTTCTGCGTCGGCTTGTCATACGTCATGCGGTCTTCCCACATCGCGTAAAGTATGCGCCGCTGTACCGGCTTAAGCCCGTCGCGGACGTCCGGCAAAGCCCTGCTCGTTATAACGCTCATCGAGTATGCAAGGAACGATTTTTTCACTTCCTCGTGCATCCCGATCTCTATTATCTTCTGATCCGGAAATTCCGTTCTCTCGTTGTCGTTCTTTCTCATTGTTTTTTTCCTGAGGAAACTTTTTGAAAAAAGTTTCCTCAGACTCTTTCAAAAACTTTTATTGACTGTTTTGTCTTTTGCTGTTTCTTCTATATGACCCTTCATAAAAAGTTTTGAAGGGTTCTTAGGGAAACTTTTTCAAAAGTTTCCCTAAGCGGGGCTTGGGGCAGAGCCCCATCAGATATCCAGCATGTCCGCGTCGGCGTACTTGGCGTTGGCCTCGATGAATTCGCGGCGCGGCTCGACCTTATCGCCCATTAAGACGGAGAAGATCTTGTCGCAGGCAACGGCATCCTCTATCGAAACGCGGAGGATCGTGCGCGTTTCGGGGTCCATCGTCGTTTCCCACAAAAGCTGAGCGCTCATTTCGCCGAGACCTTTGTATCGGGAGACGTCGCTGTTTTCGCCGAGCTCCGCTATCATTGCGTCGCGCTCCTCGTCCGAGTACGCGTACCTGACTTTTTTGCCGCGCGAGATCTTATAGAGCGGAGGATGAGCGAAATAGACATGCCCTTCCTCGATCAGCTTCCGCATGTGGCGGAAGAAGAACGTCAAAAGCAGGATTCGGATGTGCGAGCCGTCGACATCTGCATCCGCCATTATGATGATCTTGCCGTAGCGCAGCTTGTTTATATCGAACTCGTCGCCGATGCCGCAGCCGAGCGCCTGTATTATCGGGATTATTGATACGTTCCCGTACACCTTGTCAAGGCGGCTGCGCTCAACATTCAGAACCTTGCCGCGCAGAGGAAGGATCGCCTGGTAGAGCGATTTTCTCGCCGATTTCGCGCTTCCGCCTGCGGAATCTCCCTCGACGAGGAACAGTTCCGTCACGTCCCTGTTTTTTTCGTGGCAGTCGGCAAGCTTGCCCGGCAGAGACGAGCCCTCAAGGAACGATTTGCGCACCGTCTCGCGCGCCTTTCTCGCCGCCTCTCTCGCACGCGCCGCCGTCAGCGCCTTGTCGAGGATAGTCTTCGCCGTCGTGGGATTTTCTTCGAGATATTCGGAGAGCTTTTTGTAAACAAGACTGTCGACGAAAGTCCTGACCTCGGAGTTTCCGAGCTTTGCCTTCGTCTGGCTCTCAAACTGCGCGTCCACGAGCTTGACGGATATGATCGCCGTGATACCCTCGCGGACGTCCTCGCCGGCGAGATTCTTATCCGAATCCTTCAGTATCTTCATTCTGCGCGCGTAGTCGTTGAACGCGCGCGTCAGCGCCGTCTTGAAGCCTGTCTCGTGCGTGCCGCCCTCGATCGTCGTCATGTTGTTTGCGAACGTGATTATCATCTCGTTGAGGCTGTCGTTATATCTCATCGCGATCTCTGCCGACATGTTCCTGTCCGGCTTCTCGTCGCTCATGTATATGACGTCCTCGTGTATCGGGTCGACGCTGCGGTCGGTGTCAAGGTATTCGACAAAGCTCTTTATGCCGCCCTCGTAGCAGCATCTTTCCTCCCGGACCTCGTCGCCTCTCTCGTCGCGCAAGACAATCGCAAGCCCCGCGTTCAGAAAAGACTGCTCGCGTATGCGCGTTAAAATGATGTCCCAGTCAAAGACGGTCTCCTCAAATATGTCGGGATCCGGCTTAAAACGGACGAAAAGCCCGTGATCGTCCTCATCCGTGTCGCCCACGCATGAAAACGGTCTTGCGACGTGCCCGCGCTCGAACCGCTCCGTATACACCTTCCCGCCGACGCGGTTCTCGACCTCCATCCACTCGGACAGCGCATTCACGACGGACGCGCCGACACCGTGCAGACCGCCCGCGATCTTATATCCTTCGCCGCCGAATTTCCCGCCGGCGTGCAGTATCGTAAACACGACCTCAAGCGTCGGGATGCCCATTTTATGATGGATCCCCGCCGGAACGCCGCGCCCGTTGTCGCGCACGGACACGCTCCCATCCGGGTACAGCGTCACCGTTATCGTGTCGCACGCGCCCGCGAGCGCCTCGTCTATCGAGTTGTCCACTATCTCGTTAACAAGATGGTGAAACCCCCTTGACGACGTCGTCCCGATGTACATTCCGGGGCGCTTTCTTACCGCCTCAAGTCCTTCGAGGACCTGTATCTGTTCTTCGGTGTAAACGCCCGCAGCGCCTATCGCGGGTGCCGCTTCCTCATTTTCGATATTTTTCTTTTCCTCGGACATTGGATGTCTAAACCTTCCCGTAAGTGTATGAACCTTTATTTTTCTGTCTTTTATGTTGATTTATTTTCTGAAATCTCTTTTCTGCCCGTATTGTCCGCCGTCTGCGGCGTTAAGTCCCCGGACGATATCCTCCCCGCGAGCGACGAGGTCGAGAGCTGCGAGAGCGTGACCATGTCGTCCACCGTCAGAATAAAGCTTTTCGGGAGCTCGTACGTTGTCACTATCAGCCTGCCGTCACGCTGTGCCGATGAAAGAAAATCCTTTGTCACAGCCTCAGTCGTCGCCGTATCCATATCGAATACGCCGACGACGGTCTCAGCCCTCATCAATCTTCCGTTTCCGGTGTGTACGTACATTTTTTCTCTTTTTTTCAGCGCCTGCCGCGCTTTAATCTCTGTTCACCCGCGCTGCCGAGCCGGCTTTGATATAGTATGAAAGCCCGCCCTTTATCCTTCTCTTCACGGAGGTATCGCACGAGGTGATCACGACCTGTCTTTCCTTTATCCCCGATATGACGTACGAGCGCCTTGCCGGGTCAAGCTCGGAAAGAATATCATCAAGGAGAAAGACGGGATATTCGCCCGTCTCGAGCTTTGAATATTCTCCCTCCGCGAGCTTCAGCGTCAGAACAATGCTCCGCTGCTGACCCTGAGACGCAAAAAATTTTGCCTCCCTGCCGTTCAGCATTATATCGAAGTCGTCCTTATGTATGCCGTACTGTGTCGACCCCGCGAGGACCTCCCGTTCGACATTTTCCGTAAGCTGCTTTTTATATATCGTGCGGATCCTTGCCTCGTCTCCGTAGTCGCCGCCGATCCTCGATGTCCCGTGATATGAAACGGAGACAGTCTCTCTGCTTCCGGTCATGTCGGAGTAAAGCTCCGACGTTATTCCCGAGAGCTTTTCTGCATATCCCGCCCTTACGACGGCGATCCTCGCCGCATATTCGGCGAGCTGCTCCGACCATGCCTCAAGCGATGCCGTCAAAGACGGGGACGCTCCCTGCTTCATGCTTTTTAAAAGAGAGTTTCGCTGAAGCAGTACGGTGTTGTATCTCTGAAGCGTCCTCATATATACGGGTCTGAGCTGCGAGATCGCGACGTCCAGAAACGCGCGCCTCTCGGACGGTCCCGATTTAACTATCGCCAGATGCTCCGGCGAGAAAAGCACCGCCCTGAAGTTTCCTATCATTTCGGAGAGCCTGTCTAACTTTATCCCGTTTTTGTACGGCAGCTTTCGCTTTCCGTCCTCGATGACGAGCGAGAGCGTGTTTTCCCTGCCGCCGGAAACGTATTTCATCGAAAGCTCCGCGCGCCCGGCGCCGAACCTGACAAGCTCGGAATCCTTTCCCGCTCTGTGGCTCTTTCCTTGGGCGAAAAGGTATATTCCCTCGAGCATATTCGTTTTTCCCTGCGCGTTTTTTCCGTACAGTATCGTCGTTTCCGGCGAGAGATCGAGGGCTTCCTTTTCTATATTCCGAAAGTCGGTATATTCGATCCGCTTACAGATCAAAGTGTCAGTCCTTCATTCTCACCGGCATGACGAAGAACAAAAAGTCTCCTTCGTCCTCCGGTCTTTCGTCCGCATCCGTTATCGCAACGCCCATCAGCGGCGTAGAAAGCGCGATCTTTACGGTTTCGGCGTCCGCCGCCCTCACGGCGTCGAGCAGGAAACGGCAGTTGAAGCCGATCCTTATGTCTTCGCCTTCCTTCCCGGTCGGTATCTCGTCGTAGAACGAACCGGAGATGCTGTCCGCCGTTATCGCGAGACGGTCGCCGGTGAAATTGCACGTGACATATCCCCTGCCGCCACCGGATTTCTCCTCTATCATAAGAGATGCTCTCTCAAGGGATGCGGAAAGCGCCGCGCGGTTTATCTCGACGGATATCTTCTGTGAGCTCGGTATTATGCGGTTGTAATCTATATATTCTCCTTCGATCAGACGCGAGAAAAATACAATGCCGCCGACAGTGAAGATGACGTGCTTTCTCGTCAGTGCGACTGTCACGGGATCCTCGGTGTCCGAAAGCATTTTTCCGAGCTCGGAGAGCGTTTTTCCCGGTACGTTGAATTTTATTTCTTCATCGTCTCCCTGCCTGTTGGCAATATCGCAGGCTGTCGTGCATTTTGCGAGCCTGTTTCCGTCGCATGAAACGACTGTCATGCCGTCCTTTGTGACCCTGAAGTGCGCGCCGGTAAAAATGGGGCGCTGATCCTTCTGCGCGACGGCGAAAGCTGTCTGCGACACGAATTTTTTCATTATATGCTGCGGAACGTCAAAGCTGCGCTCACCCGAAAGCGTCGGCAGGGACGGAAAATCGGAGCCCGGCAGCGCATGCAGCTCAAAGCTGCTCCTGCCGCTCTCTATCTTTACGTTCATCTTGTCGTTTACGGTGACCGTGATCTCTTCGTCCGGCATCGTCTTTATTATCGAATAGAATTTCTGTGCGTTTATGATATAGCTGCCGGATTCCTTTACCTCTGCCTCGACCGAGGTGCGGATGCCCTTTTCATTGTCATACGCCGTTATGATGCATTCTCCGCCGTCGGCGTCAAATAAAAGTCCGTCTATCGCCGTGAGCGTATTTTTGTTCGAGGTGGCGTTCATCGCCGGGGTAACTGCCGCTATAAGCGGTGTTTTTTCAAAGACAAGCTTCATTTTTTTGTTTGCGGGGTGTCCCGCTCCTCCTTTTATATATGTTTGATCTGCCTTCTTTGGATCGCTTTCGGAAAGAGTGTTGAAAGATATTTTTTGTCTGATGCGCGGATATATAAGTATATATTACTTTATTTATAGCAGTAGTCGCAGCAGTAGGTCGGTAGATTTTTCGGAAAACACGGAAAGTCCTTTCATCACCTGTATTTTTTGACCGTCGGAAAGAAATTTTTCCTGTTGAAAAGCTGTTGGAATGCTGTTGAACGGTGAAGAGGAAAATTATGTAAATTATATTCGGAAATGCGCTCTTTTTATGCTATTCGCAGTTATCAACAGCTTGAGGCTCTGCTGTATAAAGAGTTTCATTTTTCCGTCTGCAAAGAAGAAAGACGGAAAAAAGTGAAGTTTTTCATTTGTGTAACGCGACTTATCCACAACGTTTTCCACAGATTGTGGATAATATGCGAATGTCAAATATCTATTTCGTTCAGAAGCTCGTTGATTTCGGCTGCAAACGGCGGGTTCGTGCTTATTTCGCGCTCAATCGTATTGTACGAGTGCAGTATAGTCGAGTGGTCGCGCTTCAGCTCCGTGCCGATATCCTGAAGCGACATATCCGTCTTTTTTCTCAGGATGTAAACGGCGACGTGCCGCGCCCACGTGATGTCGCTCGTCCGCTTTTTGCTCCTTATGTCGGACTCTTCGATCCCGTATTTGTCCGAAACGGCTTCCATCACCCGTGAGATCTTTACGGACAGCGGCAGTTCCTCGGAAACTATGTCCGAAAGACACCTTGCCGCCATCTCCGGCGTTATCTCCTCACCGGACAGGAAGCTAATGGCGCCGAGCCGCTTCAGAGAGCCCTCGATCTGCCTGATATTGCTCTTCAGCTTATCGGATAGATATCTCACGACCTCCGGAGAGAGAGAAAGTCCCGCCGTTTCCGCTTTTTTCATGATGATCGCCGAGCGCAGCTCCATGTCCGGCGGCTGAATGTCGGCGAGCAGTCCGACCTCAAACCGGAAGCGCAGCCTCTCGACGAGTAGATTTATCTCCTTCGGCGGTCTGTCCGACGTCAATATTATCTGCTTGTGGTTGTCGTAAAGCTCGTTGAACGTGTGAAAGAATTCCTCCTGCATGGATTCTTTTCCGCCTATGAACTGCACGTCGTCTATGAGAAGCACGTCCGCCTGCCTGTATTTTTCGCGGAACGCCGAGTTTACCATCGGGTTTTTCTTCGCAAGCGCTTCGATCAGCTCATTCGTGAACTCTTCGCACGTCACGTAGATTATTTTCTTTTTCGGGTCCTGTCTGCGCACCTCGTTTGCGACCGCGTACATCAGGTGAGTTTTCCCGAGCCCGCTCTGCCCGTATATGAAAAGCGGGTTGTATACTTCTCCGGGATTGTTCGCGACGGCGGTGCATGCCGCGTGCGCAAATTTGTTCGAACCGCCGACGATAAAATTGTCGAACGTATATTCCTTATGAAATACGTAATTGTCCGTACCTGAATCCATGTTCCCGTCTCTGCGGACATATTCGCGCGCGCGCTCGCGCTCCGGCTCGGGCTTTTTTTCTTCCTCTTTATCCTCTTCTTCATCAAGGATTATGTCGACGGCGACGGGATAACCGAGGACCTCGCCGAAAACGTGCGAGATCGTGTCTATGTGCCTGTTTTTGATTATTTTATATTTTGTCGCGCTGCGGCATGATAGGACCGCGCGGCTCTCGTCGATCGACGAAAGCTCGAGCGACGGGACCCACAGGTCGTACGCGAACGCCGGAAAAGCGTCCTTCAGACCGAGCTTTACCGCCTGCCATATTTCTTTTATGCTTTCGTCGTTTTTCATACTGTTTCCCGCTGTTTGGAGCTGTCATTTTTTGAAGATGGTACTTATCATTATTATATCATATATCATTTAATTTTACAATAGCGGGAGCGGATTTTTATATATATGTTTGCGATTTAACGCGTATGTTCCGGATTAAAGCGTGATTTTACGCTCAAACATGCCAAAAACCCGACAACATTGACCTGAAATTTATAAAAGGCACTTGACAATCAAAATTTTTTATGTATATAATAATAGGCGTGCTATGCCGATTATGGAAAAACTATAAAAGCTTCCGCATCCACAGAAGAAAAGGAGGTAGAGCAGAATGAAGAGGACTTATCAGCCGAAGAAGCTCCAGAGACAGAAGGAGCACGGTTTCATGAAGAGAATGAAGACCGCAAACGGACGCAAGGTACTGAAGAGAAGACGCGATAAGGGCAGAGCCCGTCTCTCCTATTGATTGGAAGACACCTTCGCTATGTAAACCCGCCGATGCCGGACGGATCGTCACGACATTCGGAGGGTTTTCGGTTTTAGAAGGAAAACGAGTAAAATCAAAAACACTGACGGAAGCTTTATGAAGATCGTCTCGGTATGCGAAAACAGATCGTTTTTGCGCGCATATAAAAAGGGAAAAAAATTCGCAGGAAAATACATCGTCGTATACGCTCTCAGAACCGGTCCCGAGGACCCGTGCCGTCTCGGTCTGACGGTGACGAAAAAGAGAGGAGGAGCCGTTGTGAGGAGCAGGGTACGCCGCATTCTGCGCGCCGCTTGGCGCGAGGCGCTCGGATCAAAGAGCGCAGTCCCCGGATTTGACGTTATAATCGTCGCGAGGGACAGCGCCGTGACCGCAAAGTCTACGGACATTTCACCCGAGCTCTCAAAAGCGCTCTCTTATCTCGGCGTGACCTTCTGATGCGGACTCCGATCTTATCAGCGCCGCTTCTGTTTCTCATACGGCTGTATCAGAAATACGTTTCACCGTATAAAAGGAACCCGAGCTGCCGGTTCGTGCCGACGTGCTCGCAGTACGCGGTCGAAGCACTGACGGAGTGGGGTCTATTTATCGGGTCGGCAATGTCATTATGGCGGATATTGCGGTGCAATCCGTTTTCCCGCGGGGGATACGATCCCGTACCGAAAAGAAAAAGGCACAGCGGCAAATAAAGACAGCACGGGGAGTTATGTCCCCGTACCGCGCGGCATCGGTCGACCGCGCGGACATAATCGTAAATGACCGGGAAAAATCATCCTATGGAAAAGAAAAGAAAAAGAAAATTTCCAAATGTGTCATACGCGTCAAGGCTCATCCTCATTATCCTGACGGCGGCTGCCCTCGTTTTAACGATGGCGCTGCCGGCGTTCGCGGAGGAAACGACTTCTTACGAAACGGAAGAGGGCGGCACGGACGCAGCGGATAAAGCTACGGGCAAAGCGTCGCTCATAGTCAAAAAGACAGCCGCGACCGCGTCGAACAGCAAGTACACGTTCACGGTGACGCTGTCCGATAAGAGCGTGAACGGCGAATTCCCCGCAAATACCGACAACGAAAGCGTCGTCACGATGAAATTCGAAAACGGCGTCTCGACGTTTGAGCTTGCGGATAACGGAATCGCCGCGGCGGAGGGGCTTCCGTCCGGGATCACGTACGAGGTAGAGATCGACGACAAGGGCGAGAGCATTTCGTCATTTTGCGCCTCGGGCGAGCTTGTGAGCGACAATGTCATGCAAGCTGTGTTCGACACATACGACCCCGCTGACAGCTCGGGCTTCGGCATCTTTGATATCCTGCTCGTTCCGATGGGATTCATAATCCGGATATGCTACATCATAACGCATAATTATGCGGCGGCGCTTTTGCTGTTTGCGCTCGTCATGCAGCTCATCCTTCTCCCGCTCGGCATAAAGCAGCAGAAGAACATGAACAGGCAGGCATCCCTTCGCCCGAAGGAAAACGCGATCCGCAAGAAGTACGCGGGCAGGTCGGATGCCGTGACCCAGAAAAAGATGAACGACGAGATAATGGCGCTCTATCAGCAGGAAAATTTCAACCCTGCGAGCGGGTGCTTGCCGCTTCTGATCCAGCTCCCGATTATCTTCGCTCTGTTCGCCGTCGTGCGCGAGCCCCTCAAGTATATAACGAGGATGCCGGCAAACATTATAGCGTCTCTCACAAGACTGATCAACGGTATCGGTGCGGCGTCTCCGGGATATGAACAGATCGGCGCCGTTTCGTTCATGAGGGAGCACGGTGCCGCGGCGGTCGGCGGGCTCGGCGAGCACGTCACGCAGGACATCATCGACGGGATGCCGAACTTCCGTATGTTCGGCGGAGCGTTCGACCTGTCGGTCCAGCCGTCCTCCAACATCTGGAGCATTTATCTGCTCATTCCGATCCTGACGTTCGTCATCATGTACGGCTCCATGAAGCTGACGCGCAAATTTACGTATCAGCCGCAGCCGGCGACGGGTGACAAGCAGACGCAGATGTCCGTAAAGATAATGGAGCTGATGAGCCCCGTCATGTGTACGTACTTCGCGTTCATCGTTCCGTCCGCCATCGGCATCTACTGGATGTACCGAAACGTGCTTGCGTTCCTGCAGCAGGTCCTGCTCTCAAAGCTCTATCCTACGCCGAAATTCACCGAGGAGGAGCTGAAGGAAGCGGAGCGCGAATACCTCGGAAAGACGAAAAAATCAAAGGCGGAGCGCGATCCGAACCGTCCGAAGCCGAGATCCCTGCACAGGATCGACTTTGACGATGACGATGACGCGCCGGCGCCTCCCGCCGTCACGGACGGAGGCAAAAAGACCGTCTCGCCGATAGAGGCGGCGCCGCTCAAGGAGGACAAAAAGGCTCCGACGGGCGAGGACAAGGACTCAAAATGATACGAAAGAAAGGTATGTTCTCAAAATGAAAAAGGAAATAACCGTTACGGGAAAAACCATCGACGAAGCGCTCGCGAACGCGAAGACCGAGATCGGCGTCGAGAGCGAGGACATGGAATATGACATAATCGAGTTTCCGAAGAAGGGACTTTTCGGAATGGGCTCATCGCCCGCAGTGATCAAGGTCACCTACACGATCCCCGAAGAAAATCCCGCTCTTGGGATGATCTCGTCCCTCGTCAAATCTCTCGGACTTGAGGCGAGCGTTACCTCGTCTGACGGCGAGGAGGGCGAGCTGAAGCTCTCCGTTGACGGAGAGGGCGTCGGCATTCTTATCGGTCACCACGGGGAAACTCTTGACGCGCTCCAGTATCTTGCGAGCCTTGCGAACGCGAGGAGCAAGGGCGAGGATTCGAAGCGCCGCGTCATCGTCGACGTCGAGGGCTACCGCGAGAAGCGTGCCGAAACGCTCCGCGCCCTCGCGCGCCGCATGTCCGCAAGAGTGCTCAAGTACAAGCGCTCCGTCACGCTCGAACCGATGAATCCGTACGAGCGCCGTATCATTCACTCCGAGGTCCAGAACATAGACGGCGTCACGACGCATTCCATCGGCGTCGACACCGAGCGCCGCATCGTCATAACCCTTGACCGCGGCGAAAAGGAAGAGGAAGAGTAATAATGGTCAGACGCGGGGAGAGGACTTTAGAGCGTGTCACAGACACGCCGAAAAGTCCTCTCCCCGCACCCCTCTTTCAAAAGTTTTCAAAATATAATTATTAATAAAAAGTTTACCAAGGGGGTCCGGGGGAAGGCTTTTCAAAGCCGTCCCCCGGAAAAAAATCATGATATACACCGACACAATAGCCGCGATATCGACGCCTCCGGGCGTCGGCGGGGTGGCGCTCATAAGGATAACGGGCGCGGACGCGATATCATGCGCCGCGCGCGTTTTTTTCCCCGCGTCCGGGGCTCTGCTTTCAGACATTCCCGCATCGCGCGCGTGTTACGGGCGCGTGATGCGCGGCGGTGTTGCCGTCGATGACGGGATAGCGACGGTCTTTCGCGCGCCGCACTCGTTCACGGGTGAGGATACGGTCGAGATCACGTGCCACGGCGGCGTTCTCATCTCCGCGGAGGTGCTCGCCGCCGTGCTTGCCGCTGGCGCGCGCCAGGCGGAGGCGGGAGAGTTCACGCGCCGCGCGTTTCTGAACGGGAAGCTCACGCTGTCCGATGCCGAGGCGACGGGAGAGCTGCTGCACGCGAAGACGCGCGCGCAGCTTGCGCTCACTTCCCCGGGCGCGCGCGACGCTGTGTCGGAGGAGACGGAGACTCTCTGCCGCGCGCTGACCGAGCTGCTCGCGCGCATTGCCGTCCGCATCGACTACCCGGAGGAGGATCTCTCCGACATCGACGAAGGCGAGCTTTTGTCCGAGTGCCGCGCGCTCTCCGAGCGCGTCGGCGCGCTGACATCGACGTACAGGACGGGGCGCGCCGTCTCCGTCGGGGTCGAGACCGTCATATGCGGTCGCCCGAACGCGGGGAAGAGCACGCTGTACAATCTTTTCACCGGCGGCGATGATGCAATCGTCACCGATATCCCCGGTACGACGCGCGACACGCTGACCGCCGACGTATCGGCGGGAAGCGTGCTTCTCAGACTGTCCGACACTGCCGGCATTCGCGACGCCTCGGACAAAATAGAAGCAATAGGCGTCTCCCGTGCGCGCGGTAAAATATCGTCTGCCGAGCTGCTCCTCGTCGTGCTCGACTCCTCGACCCCCCCGACGGATGAGGATGCGGAGCTGCTTTCGGCAGTGTCTGCGGTGAAGCTCGCCGTCATAAACAAGACCGATCTGCCCGGCTCCGTATACGCCGGGGAATATGAGGCGCTTGCCGTTAAGTGCGGCGCCGTCCCGACGCGCTGCGCGCTCTCGCTGCGGCGCGGATTTGACGATATCGTCAGCATCATCAATAACGAATTTACGGACGGGACGCTCCGCCTCGGCAGAGACGCCGTCCTTCTCAGTGCGAGGCAGTATTCGGAGGCGGCGGCATCAAGGGAAGCGCTCGACTCCGCCGTCGGCGCGCTCGAAGCCGGACTCCCCGTCGATATCGCCGAGGCGGAGCTCGCCTCCGCCCTCTCCGCCCTGTCCCGCCTCGACGGAAGAGAGGTCGCCGACAACGTGATCTCCGAGATTTTCTCTAAATTCTGCGTCGGGAAGTGATGGGAGAGGGGAGTTTTGATGACCGGGGGAGGTGCCTTTTAGGAAAGGCACCTCCCCCGGTCCCCCTCCTTCAAAACTTTTTATGGATGTATGGGTTCGGACACTGAGGTTTTTGCGGCATAAAAAAGCTCCCACGGAGGCTGTTTGCCTCGGGGGGAGCTTTTTTCGGTTTTTTAATCGGCGTTGCCGGTGCTGTCAGTGTCGCCTGTATTGTCGGTGTCGCCGGTGTCGTTGGCGCCTTCGTCCGTTCTAACGATCTCACCGTTGACGAAATGACCCGTGTACGTTCTGCCCGTCGTCCATGTATACGTTCCCTCGCCGTTCGGCGTGTTGTTCGCGAAATCTCCGGTGTACGATTCTCCGTTCGCCCACGTGTATGTGCCCTTGCCGGAGCGTATGTCCGCCTTGAAATCACCCTCGTAGACGTCGCCGTTCGCGTATATATATTTGCCCTTGCCGTCCTTTATGTCGAGCTTGTATTCGCCCTCGTAAACGCTGCCGTCCGCCCACGAATACTTGCCCTCGCCGTTCTTTTTGTCGTGATCGAAGCCGCCCACATAAACGCTGCCGTCCGCCCACGTATACGTTCCGTTCCCGTGCTTCTGTCCGTCGAGAAAATCGCCCTCGTAAGTGTCGCCGTTGCTGTAAACGTATTTCCCGTGCCCTGTCAGCACGCCGTCTTCGAATTCGCCTTCGTAAACGTCGCCGTTCGCATAGTGCAGCGTACCGTAACCGTCGCGCTGAAGGTCGGTGAGCGAACCGTCATATGTATCACCGTTGCTGTATGTGACCGTGCCCGTGTCTCCGTCGACGGACGCGGTCAGTCCGTCCGCGTATATGATCCTGCCGCGGTAAAGATCCCCGTCCCGGTCAACGACGCCGAAAAATTTGTTGTACTCCGTGTCCTTATTGTCGGGGTCGACCGGGACTGTCAGATATCTTACGCCGAACGCGTACATGACAAGTATGACAATACCGACGGTGAGCGCCGCGGCGGCAACGATTATGATGAGTATGAGCAGCGGCTTCGGAATGACGGACTTTTTTTCCATTTCCTGCATTTTCTCCTTAAGAACCAAAAACTAAAAGCTTGTGTTGATCTGAGTGATCAGATTATCTATCAGCTGTATCAGATCCGGGATAAAGTATATAGCCGCGAGCGCGGCGGCGATGAGCACGACGACGGCTATGACGAAGGTGATAAGGTCCGTCCCGCGGCTCGCGTAACGCACCTCGGCCTTGTACTTCAGCTCCTCCGGGATATAGAACCGCGCGGTCGTGAAGTCGATGACGTCATGCTTCGGCTGACGCTCCTTTTTTTTCGCACCTTTCGCGTCTTTAGTGTCTTCCTCGGCTATAGGCGCCTCACCTCCGTCCGCTGCTTTGTCTATCCGGACGATGAAGCGGCGCAGAACGGTGTCTGTCCGCAGAGCGTTTTTGATGATCCAGTCGCTGCCGAAACCGAGCTCTGTAACGGTCTTCGCCGTTTCGGGCGAGAGGCTTTCGTTTTTCAGCACCGCCTTGACGAATCCGCCGATGATCCGCTTGTTGTATATCGCCATGAGCGACGCGACCACGCAGCCTGCGAAGAGCGCCCACACGATCAGGTCAAGCGATATGAAGGGATTATAAAGCTCGAAATTATTGTAGTGCATACGTCCTTCGCAGCTCCTCTCTTATTTTTTCGGGACGATAACGTCGCATCCCATGTACGGGCGGAGCGGCTCCGGGATGCGGACGCTGCCGTCTGCCTGAAGGTTGTTTTCAAGCAGCGCTATCAGCATTCTCGGCGGCGCCGCGACGGTGTTGTTCAGCGTGTGCGGCAGATATGTCTTCCCGTCCGCGCCCTTGACGCGGATCTTGAGCCGCCTTGCCTGCGCGTCTCCGAGGTTCGAGCAGGAGCAGACCTCGAAATATTTCTTCTGCCTCGGGCTCCATGCCTCGATGTCGCACGACTTCACCTTCAGGTCGGCAAGGTCGCCCGAGCAGCACTCGAGCTGGCGGACCGGGATGTCCATCGAGCGGAACAGCTCGACCGAATATTTCCACATCCTGTTGTACCAGTCCATTGATTCCTCGGGGCGGCAGATGACGATCATCTCCTGCTTTTCGAACTGGTGTATGCGGTAAACGCCGCGCTCTTCGAGCCCGTGCGCGCCCTTTTCCTTGCGGAAGCAAGGCGAATAGCTCGTTAGAGTGTACGGCAGCTCGCCCTCGTTTATCATCTGGTCGATGAATCGCCCTATCATCGAGTGCTCGCTCGTTCCTATCAGGTATAAATCCTCGCCCTCGATCTTGTACATCATCGCGTCCATCTCGGAAAAGCTCATGACGCCAGAGGCGACTCTTCCTCGGATCATGAAGGGCGGGATGCAGTACGTGAAGCCCTTTCCGATCATGAAGTCGCGCGCATACGAAAGGACCGAGGAGTGCAGCCTCGCGATATCGCCCATGAAGTAGTAAAAGCCGTTTCCGGCGACCCTGTGCGCGGCGTCAAGGTCGATGCCGCCGAACGATTCCATTATATCCGTGTGGTACGGGATCTCAAAGTCGGGGACGGCAGGCTCGCCGAACCGTTCGACCTCGACGTTCTCACTGTCATCCTTTCCTATCGGGACGGAGCTGTCTATGATGTTAGGCAAGCGCATAAGAATCGACGTTACCTTTTCGTCCGTCTCCGCCATGAGTTTTTCGACTTCCGCGAGCCTTTCGGCGAATTCGGCGACCTTTTTCTTCGTCTCCTCCGCCTCGTCGCGCTTTCCCTGCGCCATGAGCTTGCCGATCTCCTTCGAGATGCGGTTGCGCTCGGCGCGCAGGCTTTCGGTCTCGCCGATATAGGCGCGGCGGTCCGCGTCAAGCGCGATGACCTCGTCAACGAGCGGCAGCTTTTCGTCCTGGAACTTCTTTTTTATATTATCCTTTACGATGTCGGGGTTGTCTCTTACGAATCTGATATCGAGCATGATAGTTGTCTCCTTAAATTATATCTCTTCCGTTTCTCCGCACAGAAGGCGGAGAAGGGATTCAAGGTCTTCGTTGTCTTCATATCCGATGGCGACGTATTTCTGCCGCCCGGACGCTTTGATCGTGACCGGTCTGCCAAGAGATCCCCGTGCGCGGTCCTCGAGGATCCGGACGTAGTCGACATCGTCGGAGAATGATACCTTCTCCTGCTTCGGGAGCTTGCGGTTCATTTTCTTTGCCGCCGCTTCCGCGGCGCGGACGGACATCCCCTCGGCGATTATTTTTTCCGCAAGGATCGGGATGTCCATCGGGTCGGAGAGGGACAGGAGCGCCCTTGCGTGTCCGGCGGTTATCTCGCCGTCGCGCAAAAACGGGACCACCGAATCCGGAAGATCGAGGAGCCTCATGCTGTTTGCGATGTAGGACCTCGATTTGCCGACGCGGGAGGACAGCTCCTCCTGCGTGAGACCGAAGCGGTTGACGAGCGCCTTATATGCCTCCGCCTCGTCATACGCGTTGAGGTTTTCGCGCTGGACGTTTTCAACGAGCGAGATCTCTGCCGTCGTCAGCTCGTCCGAGCTCAGAACGATCGCGGGGATCTCGGTGAGCCCCGCCATTTTTGCGGCTCTCCACCGCCGTTCGCCTGCGATTATGCTGTATCTGCCGGAGTCCGCAGCCGTCACGAGTATCGGCTGGAGGACTCCGAGTGCGGACACGGAGTCCGCGAGCTGGCGCAGAGAATCCTCGTCAAAGTGCTTGCGCGGCTGGTCCGTCCGCGGCTCGACCGCCGATATGCGGAGATGAAGCACGCGGTCGCCGTCAAGAAGCAGCTCGCCGCCGACGGCGTTGTCCGCAAATACCGCGTCGAGCCCGCGCCCGAGCGCCGGTTCTTTTCTTGCCATTCTAAATCCTCACTGAATATATGATGCCGCTCATACGCGGGAAAGTATCTCGTCGGCGACCTCGAAGTAGCACTGTGCGCCCTTTGAGTTTTTGTCGTGATATATGATCGGTTCGCCGAAGCTCGGCGCCTCGCTCAGCTTGACGTTTCTCGGGATCGGCGTGCGGAAGAGCTTGTCCGCGTAAAATTTCTTGAGCTCCCCTACGATCTGAGTCGTGAGATTCAGGCGCGGATTATACATTGTAAGAAGTATGCCTGTTATCTCAAGCTGCCGATTGTAGAGCTGCTTGATCTTCCTTATCGTAAGCATGAGCTGGGAGAGCCCTTCGAGCGCGAAAAACTCGCACTGCATCGGGATTATAACGCCGTTGGAGGCTGCAAGCGAATTGATCGTAAGTATTCCGAGCGACGGCGGGCAGTCGACGATAACGATGTCGTAAGAATCAATGACGGGCGCGAGCGCTTTTTTGAAATGGAACTGGCGCTCCGGCATATCCACGAGGTCAAATTCGGCTGCCGCAAGGTTGATATTTGCCGGGATCACGTCGAGATTTTCGTGCTTCGTGTGCAATATTGCGTCCGCGGCGGGGCATTGACCGAGAAGGACCTCATACATAGTATGCTTCAGGTCGCGCTTTGCGATACCTATTCCGCTCGTCGTGTTGCCCTGAGGGTCCATATCGACGAGCAAAACGCGCTTTCCGCGGCAGGCAATGCACGCCGCGGAATTGACGGCAGACGTAGTTTTACCGACGCCGCCCTTCTGATTTGCGAATGTGATTGTGTATGCCATACGGCGCACCCCCGACGATGTTGAAACGATGCCGCGCTTTGCGGACGTGTTTTTGTTATTATACACCACACGGCATATACGTGTCAATGACAAAGGGACACTTTTCAAAAAAAGTGTCCCTTTTTGCGGAATGTTTCACGTGAAACACAATTACGGTGTTTCACGTGAAACATTTCCCGTGCCGTCCTTATTGCCGATCGTTATCGTTATCGTAACGTGCTCGGAGGAGGATTCGTCGCGGGCGATGACGACCGGGACGCCGGAACCGCGTATGAGGTCGGCGGCGTGCTCGACGGAGTTATAGAACAGGCGCAGATTCTTGATGGCAAAGCGGTGGCGCGGCTTGGGTGCCGCTTTTACACAGAGGGATTCGACGTAGCGCTCTGTCGAGGCGACGTTCAGCGCGTAGTTTATGACATGACGGAGCGCGGCGAGCCGCTCCTTTTCGTCGCGAATACGCAAGAGAGCGCGAGCGTGCCGCTCGGTGAGGGAGCTGTCAAGGATCAGGGAGCGCTCCTCATCCGTAAACCGGAGCAGGCGCAGCTTGTTCGCAACGTAGGACTGGCTGACGGACAGCTTCTCGGCGGCTTCGTCCTGAGTCATGTGGTATATATTAATTAAGGAAGAGATTGCACTCGCCTGCTCGAAAATGTTCAGATCCTGCCGCTGAAGATTCTCAATTATTGCCAGCTCGGCGGACTCCTCCTCGTCCGTATCTATAACGATGGCGGGGACGCAGAGAAAACCCGCGTCACACGCGGCGCGGTACCGGCGCTCGCCGGCGACGATCTCGTAAAGCCCGGAGCTGCCGCGCCGGACCGAGATCGGCTGAAGGATGCCGTATCTTGCGATGCTGTCGCGCAGGGCGCGCAGACGTTCGACGTCAAAGTCGCGGCGGGGCTGCCGCGGGTTCGGGACTATGTTTTCCGTTGGGATGTCTATCACGGTGCGTCTGCCGCACACCTCTTCGATATTGAGTGACTGCATTTTGTGTTTCCTCTGTTTTTTGGTTTTTTGGGTTTGCCTGCTCCGGCTGCCGTCTTGTGCCGTAATTTTACCTCGCCCGCCCGGTTGAAGCGTGCCGACTTCCCGCCTCGGAAAATATTTTGTTTTCCGTATTCATGGTTCATTTTGAAATTTGCGGCTGTAACGGTACATTTCCGCAAGGACGCGATCGGTTTCCCGCACGTTTTGCCCGGCTTGGCTGAGTTTTCGCGAAAAGAGAGCATATCGCTCTTGAAAAGCGGACGCCGACATGATAAAATCAAAGAAAAAAGGAGCGAGGGACATAATAATGAAAAAGGGCGGATTTACGCTTCCCGGTGAGGCGGGATATGAAAAACTGACGCTTGAGCTTGCCGAAAAATGGGGCGCCGACTGTATACGCGACAGCGACGGGACGGTCCTCTCTGACGAGATACTTTCGTCGGGCATACCGATATATTCGACGATATGCATGGTCCGATCCGTAAACGGATGGGCAAAGGAGCACATGAATATGCTCGGGCGCAACTTCCTTTCGAGCGATCCCGTAATGGCGGAGGGCGGCACGCTCGTGATCCGTCCGCTCGAAAAATATTTCCGCCCGCAGATAACGGTATGTCCCGACGACCCGGTGAAGGAATTCTGGGAGGTCCGCGACAGGACGGCAGGGACGCTCGTTCCGCCCGGGGACTGGGAATGGGATCCCTCCGCCGAGACAGTCACCGTAAACGGCACCGTGCCGTATCACTTCTACACGGTCAGCTTTCTTGCGTGCCGGATATGGGAAGAGATATCAATGTACAACCATATAACGAACGGCTGGGGCGACAGGGAGCATCTCATGGCGGTCGACCCGAGGTATCCCGAGGTGCAAGAGGTCCTGCTCTCGTATCTGGACGGGTGGTGCCGCTCGCACCCGGCAACGCGCGTTGTCAGATTCACGTCGATGTTCTATAATTTTACATGGATCTGGGGCGCGGACGAGAGGCAGCGCACGGTATACACGGACTGGGGCAGCTACGATTTCAGCGTCAGCCCGGCGGCGCTGCGCGAATTTGAAAAAGAATACGGCTACCGCATGACGGCGGAGGATTTCATAAACAACGGGCGCCACAACGCGACCCACAACCCGCCGACCGAAAAATACCGCGACTGGATGGAGTTTACGGGCAAATTCGTCCGCGAGTTCGGGCGGAAGTGCGTCGATCTCGTCCACAGCTACGGAAAGCTCGCATACGTGTTCTACGACGACACGTGGATAGGCGTTGAGCCGTGGGGCGAGCACTTCGAAGAGTTCGGCTTTGACGGGCTCATAAAATGCGTGTTCAACGCGTTCGAGGCGCGGCTATGCGCCGGGGCAAAGGTCGGGACGCACGAGCTCCGCCTGCACCCGTACCTGTTCCCGACGGGGCTGCGCGGCGAGCCTACATTTGCGCCGGGCGGGCATCCGGAGGCGGACGCGCGCCGCTACTGGGCTTGCGTGAGGCGCGCGCTTCTGCGCGTGAAGATAGACAGGATCGGGCTCGGCGGCTATCTGTCGCTGACGGAGCCGTTCCCCGCGTTTCACGACGAGATCGAAAAGATCGCGGACGAGTTCCGCACGCTGCGCAGTCTGCACGAGGCGGGCGCCCCATGGGAAACGGGGATCCGCGTCGCGGCGATCCAGTCGTGGGGACCGCTCCGGACGTGGAATTGCTCGGGACACATGCACGAGCACCCCGAGCTGCCGCTCAACCACATCTACGAAGCGCTCGCGGGTCAGCCGTTCTCGGTCAGAGCAATATCGCTCCGTGATATAGCTGAGCACGGTGTGCCGGACGATGTCGACGTCGTCATCAACGCAGGAAGAGAGGGCGACGCGTGGTCCGGAGGCGGCGCGTGGGATGACGGCAGGCTGCTCGCGGCGATAACGGAATTCGCGGCGCGGGGAGGCGGCGTCATCGGCGTCGGCGAGCCGTCCGCGCGGAGGGGAGGCTTCCGCCACTTCCGCATGGCGGATATTATCGGCGTAGACAGAGAGATTGGAAAGACCGTATGCTTTGAGAAATATAAATATGAGAAAAAACCGCACTTCATCCTCGGCGGGGAGGCAGAGCCGCACTTTCACAACCACACTCCGGGCGTGTACGCGCTCGGCGCGGGGACGGAGGTGTTCGCCGACGGCGGCGACGGCATAGTCGCGGCGGCGAATGAATTCGGGCGCGGGCGCGGCGTATACTTCTCCGGCTTTACATACGGGGCGGAGAACGCGCGAATGCTCTACCGCGCGATACTTTGGGCGGCGCACAGAGAAGACCTCGCGGACGTCTACACGACGGACAGCGCGGATTTCGAATGCGCGTACTATCCGAGCTCCGGCAAGCTTGTCATAATAAACAACGGTAAAGACCCCGGCACCGTCACGGTCAGGACGCCTGAGGGCGAGAGGACCGCAGAGCTTGCGGGAGAGGGGATAGCAATACTGTGAACGCCCGCTGTATGCTCGATCTTGTGTCGCTGTACGGCATCGAGGCGTTCGCGCCGATACCGCTCTCCGAATGTACGGTGTCAAAGCCGTACCTGCTCGGGCGGGCGGGTATATCGGCTGTGAGCGGGAGCGCGCTGCTTTTCCTGCTGCCGTATTATACGGCGGGGGGAGAGGGCGGCAACGTCTCTATGTACGCGGTCGCGGAGGACTATCACCTTTACTGCGCCGCGCTCTTCGAAGATATTGTGCCGCGCCTCGAAGGTCTTTTGCCCGGCGCGAAATTCGCCGGATTTGCAGACCGCTCGCCGATACGCGAGGTCAAAGCTGCGGCGAAGGCGGGGCTCGGCGTCATGGGCGAAAACGGACTTCTGATCTCCGAAAAATACTCGTCTTTCGTATTTATCGGCGGTATCTATACGGACGCGGACGCCGGGGCATGGGAGCCGCTCATCGGCGTCCCGCCGCGCGGGAGCTATGAGCCGGGGCGCTGCCGCGGCTGCGGCGAATGTATACGCGCGTGCCCGGGACACGCGATCCTCGGCGGCGGGCGCATCGACCGCGAGCGGTGCCTTTCGGCGGTGACACAGAAAAAGAAGCTGTCGGACGGCGACGGCGACACCGTCGCGGGCGCCGAATATGTCTGGGGATGCGACATCTGCGGGCTCGTCTGCCCGTACACGAAGGCGGCGAGGGCGGCGGGCACGCTCGAAACGCCGCTGCGGTATTTCAAGGAAAAACTTATAAAGACGCTTGACGGGGACACGCTTTCGGATCTCGTCGGCACCGGGGATTTCGGCAGGCGCGCGTATTCATGGCGCGGCGAGGAGGTCGTCAGGCGGAATCTGCACCTTCGGGAGGAAAAGGACAATGATATTGGAAGCTGAAAAAAGAGAAGAAATAATCGCCGCCGTCACGGACGCGGGGCGCGGGCTTTTGTCCGCGCACGACATCGAGTCGCACATGAAGGTCAAGCCCGGGGACGCAAATTTCGCGACCGAGTGGGACATAGAGACGCAGCGCGTGCTGACCGAAAGGCTGCGCGCCGTGATACCCTCGGCGCGGTTCATCGTTGAGGAAGGGGACACCTCGGACGAGGTCGCGGACGGCGAGGTCGCGTTCATCGTCGATCCGATAGACGGGACAACGAATTTCATCCACGGGCTCTCGCATTCCGCCGTCTGCGTTGCGGTCGCGGTCGGCGGGACTCCCGTTTTCGGCTGCGTATACAACCCGTTTCTGGACGAAATGTTCCACGCGTACGCGGGGGAAGGCGCGTATATGCGTAAGCGAGGCGCGACCGCGAAGATACACGTCTCGGCGCGCGCGCTGCCGGACGCGCTCGCGGCGTTCGGAACGACGCCGTATGAGCGGCAGTACGCGGACGCGACATTTGCGCGCGCGAAGGCGCTCTTTCTCTCGTGCCGCGAGGTGCGCAGAGAGGGCTCGGCTGCGCTCGATATCTGCTACGTCGCGGCGGGCAGATACGACGTCTATTTTGAAATGAAGCTCTCGCCGTGGGACTTTGCCGCGGCGGAGGTCATAATAAAGGAGGCGGGCGGCATACTGACACGCCTTGACGGCGGGGACATAGATGCCCGCCGCCCGACGTCCGTTTTAGCGACGAACGCCGCCGCGCGCGACGAGGCGGCGCGCGTTCTGAATTCGGTAAAATAACGGTATAAAGGGGGCTTTTCGATGGAGCTCTGCTACATTCCCGGCATAGAGCGGGGGCTTTCATATCTCGCCCGCGCCGTCACGGACTCCGCGGCTGAGAAAAAACACGTCTGGATCGTCATCCCGGATCAGATGGCGGTCACGGTCGAGGACGCGCTGTCAAGGGAGGCACCGCCTTCGGCGCAGCTTTATTACGATATCGTGAGCTTCGGCAGGCTCGCGGACAACATATTCCGCCGCGAGGGCGGCGTGATATACGACTACGCCGACCGCGCCGCGGAGGCTGTGACGATGTGGCGCGCGATCTCCGCCTGCCGCAAAGATCTTTTGGTATACGACCGGCTGACGCCGGACGGCGTCGACGTAATACTCGACGCCGTCGGCGAGCTCAAGCAGAGCATGGTCGCCCCAGAGGACCTGATGCGGGCGGCGGTCAGGCTGTCTGCGGACGGGGCTGCCGCAGGCGTCGGCAAATACATCGACATCGCCAATATTTACGAGACGTATGACCGGCTGCTTACCGACAGCTACAGCGACCGGATATCGGCTCTCACGTACGCCGTCGACCGCGCCCGGGACGGCGGCTTTTTCGCCGGAAGCGAGGTCATTCTGTTTGCGTTCTCGGGCTTTACGGCGCAGCAGAACGCGATGATACGCGTCGCCGCGAAGCAGGCGGACGCGTGCAGGATAGTTTTCGCCATTCCGGGCGACGCGAGGCAGATCGGGCGACGCCCGGAGTTTGACGGCATCGAAAAAACGCGTGACAGGCTGCGCGCGGCGGCTGAGGCGGAGAGGGTACCCTTCTCGGTCACGGTCGCTGACGGGCGGCGCGAGGACGTCATCGGGACGCTCGCCGAGTCTTTATTTGACACGTGCGGCAGCATCTCCGACGCGGCGCCAGAGGGGATAGCCGTCATCGAGGCGGAGAGCAGGCGCGGCGAGGCTGAGGCAGCCGCGATAGAGATCGCGTCGGCGGTCCGCGGCGGGATGAGGTACCGCGACATCGCCGTCTGCACCGGCTCCGTCGAGAGCTACCGCGGGATCATCGACAGTATGTTTGACGACTACGCGATCCCGTACCATATGTCGGACCGCGTCCGGGTGGAGAAAATGCCGGAGGCGGCGGCGCTGACGGCGGCGCTCCGCGTCATTTCCGGCGGTTGGCGGCGCGACGATATCGCCGCGTACATCAAAACGGGGCTTTCGGGGCTGACGGTCGACGAGGAGGACGAGCTTCTGCTCTACATGACGACGTGGAACCTCGGGGGGCGGCGCTTCCGCGACCCGGACGGCGGCGTCTGGAGCATGAACCCGGACGGATATACGGCGACATGGACGGAGGAGGGCGAGCGTATGCTCGCCGATGTAAACGGCGCGCGCCGCACGGTAACGGGACCGCTTTTGAAGCTTTCGGAGTCATTCGGCGCCGATACGGACGCCGCGGCAAAGACGGCGGCGGTGCGCGAATTTTTGTCACGGATAACGGAAAAGACGGACGCCGTGCGCGCCCAGCTCGCCGACATCGTCGAAGGCGCGCTGTCCGCGGTGGAGCTCTCTTCTCCGGACGGCGCGATGACGGCGGACGAATACATATCCTGCCTCGATCTCGCGATAAGGACGCTCTCGGTCGGGACGATACCGGGGCGCACGGACGAGGTCGAGATCTCGGACACGATCGGGATGCGCGGCTCCGGGCATAAGCTCGTCATAATGCTCGGCGTCGCGGACGGCGAGCTGCCCGCGGGCGGCGGGGGCGGATTTTTCTCCGAGGCTGAGCGGTGCGCGCTCGAGGGCGCGGGCGTTCGCGTCGGCGAGGACGACGGCTACCGCGCCGCGATGGAGCTTTATAACTTCATCCGCTGCGCCTCGGACGCGGAGGAAAAGCTCATATTTACATACAGAACATCCGCGGACGGGGTCCCGTCCGTCATCGGGCGCATATCGGAGCTGTACCCGGCTCTCAAAACGAAAAAGCACCGCGGCGTTCTCGGCATCGAGGGGATCTTTTCGCGGTCCGGCGCTGTCTCGCAGTTCACGCGCATCGAGGACGCGGCTCTGCGCGAGGCGGTGATCCTTGAGACCGCGGACGACGGGGACATGAAGCGCACGCTCGCGGGGCTCTCGGTGCCGATATCGTCGCCGCACGTGACCGTGTCCGACAAAACGGCGGAGAAGCTGTTCGGCGGGGACATATATTTTTCCCAGTCGAGGCTCGAGGACTTTGTGTCCTGCCGGTTCGGGTTCTATTGTAAGCACATTCTCGGTCTGCGCGAGCGCGGGCGCGCCGCGATAGGATATACCGACATCGGCACGTTCGTACACGAGCTGCTCGAAAAGATGTTTTCATCCGGCATCGTCACAAGGGAAGACGTGACGGAGGAGGAGCTCGAGGCGGCAGCCGACGGGGCGATCGCGGAATATATCGCCGCCGCATGCCCGCGCGACGAGGAGACGGCGCGCGTCAGAGATCTTTTCCGCCGCCTTCGCCGGTCGGTGCTGCTGTTTTTGCGCTCGTTCAGGCAGGAGTTCGCGGCGAGCAAATTCCGCCCCGTGCTGTTCGAGGTCCCGTTCGGGCTCGGAGAGGGTACGATGCCGCCGCTCGAGATACCGCTCGGCGGCGGGAGGAGCGCGTATCTGCGCGGCATCGCGGACAGGATCGACACGTACCGCGACGGAGAGGGCAATCTGTATGTCCGCGTGATCGACTATAAGTCGGGCAACCACACGTTCTCGCCGGACGACATTGCGGAGGGGCACAACATACAGCTCCCGCTGTATTTGTACACGTTCGTCTCCGAGGCGAACGCGGCGGATATCGGCGGCGAGGAGGGGGACCGGATAGTCCCCGCAGGGTTCTTGTATGTAAAGGTCCGCCCGGACGACATAAAGGTCGGCGTCGGGAGCGGCGAGACGTACAGGGAGACGGATAAGCTCGCGCGGCAGGGCATACTGCTCGCGGACGAGGCGGTCCTGCGCGCGCAGGACCCGGAGATGTCGGGGGAATTCATCCCCGTCAGGCTGAAAAAGGACGGGTCGCCCGACGCGGATTCGGTGAAAAGCCTCACGGACGGGGGAGGCTTTGACCGCATGTACGGCGAGCTGTGCCGCACGGTCGGGAGGATCTCCTCCGAGCTGCGCTCCGGTCTTGCGGATGCGGAGCCGACCCCGCACGGAGGCGTCGATCCGTGCGAATACTGCGCCGCGAAGTCCGTCTGCCGCAGCGCGAAAAAGAAGGGGAGGTGAGCGGGATATGCCAAAGTGGACAGAATCGCAGCTCCGCGCGATAGGAGCGGAGGGCGGCGACGTGCTCGTCTCGGCAGCCGCGGGCTCCGGGAAGACGACGGCGCTGACGGAGCGCATAATAAGGCGCATCAGGGCGGGCGGCGACATAACGCGTATGCTCGTCGTGACCTTTTCAAAGGCGTCGGCAGCCGACATGAAAAAGAAGATAACGGACGCGATAAGGCAGGCGTCCGCCGAGGACACGGCGGACATACGGCTTCGACGCCAGCTCTCGAGGATCGAGAGCGCGGACATCAGGACGATAGACGGATTCTGCACGTCCGTCGTGAAGCGGTATTTCGGGCAGCTCGGTCTGCCGCCGCGCGTCAGGGTCGCGGACGAGCCGGAGATGAGGCTTTTGCGCGAGGACTGCATGAAGAGGACCGTAGACGGGTTTTACGCCTCCGACAGCGGAGAGGGCACGCCCGCGGACGACATCGTCATGCTCGCGGACCACATTGCAGGCGGGCGCGACGGCTCCGAGATGGAGAAGACGCTCGGCTCTCTGTACGTGAAGACCTCGTGCCTGCCGCGCAGGTACAATATGATCGCAGATGCGGCGGACAGGCTCGAGGCGGCGGGCGCCGACGGTTTTCTCACGTCGTCATACGGCGCGGGAATAAGGAAAACGGCGGAAGAGGGGATAGAATATTACGTCCGCGCGGCAGAAGAGGGCTGCCTTACGATATCGAAATACGAAAAATACGCGTCCGCGTATCGCGAAGGGTTCGAGGGCACGCTCGCGGGGCTCAGAAGGATAAAGGACGCGCTCGGCTCCGGCGACTATAAAGCGGTCGCGGAGGCGCTCGGCGCGTACGCGCCGCCGCGCCTCGGCAAGGGCGAAAAGGAGAAGCCCGAGGAAATAGAGTTCTACGTGAAAAAGAGGAAGGAAGCGGGAGCGTTCGTGACAAAGCTGCGGGAGAGCTTTTTCTCCGTCCCGGACGAGGTCCTCGCGCGCTCTGTCTCAAAAACCGTGTCCGTCTGCCGCGGAATCGTCCGCGTGCTCACGGAGTTTGACCGCGTTTTCACGGAGGAGAAGCGGCGCCGGTGCCTGCTCGACTACGCGGACCTCGAACACATGACGGCGGAGCTGCTCCGCGACCCCGGGATCGCGTCCGAGATCGCCGGGCAGTACGACGAGATATACATAGACGAATATCAGGACGTGAACGAGACGCAGGACATGATCTTTCAGGCGCTGTCGCGCAAAAACAGATTTATGGTCGGCGACGTGAAGCAGTCTATATACGGCTTCCGCGGCTCGGACCCGACGCTGTTTGACGGGTACAGGCGCAGGCTCGGCGCGATATACATGTCGGACAACTTCCGCTGCGACGAACCGATTGTGAAGTTCACGAACGCGGTCTCGGGTATGCTTCTGCCGTTCGGCAGCGTCAGCTACGGCGAAGAGGACGCGCTGCGGCACGGCAAAAAAGAAGAACACGCGCCGGAGCCCGTTAGGGTGATCCTCACGGACACGGACCGCGAGGCGGAGGAGGTCGCGGACCTTGCGGCGGCGGAGATCGCGCGCGGGACGCGTGCGTCCGACATCGCGATACTGATGCGCTCGGCGAAGGATCGGGCGGAAAAGATAGCGGATGCGCTGCGGCGGCGCGGCATAACGTCCGAGAACGGCGCGAGTGACAATTTTTTTGACAGCCCCGAGATCCTGCTTATCCTCTCGCTCCTGCACGTCTGCGACAATCCGCTCTACGACATATATACGGCGGGCGCGCTCCGCTCCCCCGTGTTCGGATTTACGCTCGACGAGCTGACGGCGATCAAATCGGGCGACAGGCGCCCGCTGTGGCGCGTTTTGCGGGACGCCGCGGACGGCGACGGCGAGCTTGCCGGAAAATGCCGCGGCGCGTGTTCCGTCATAGACCGGTGGCGGGAATCGTCAAGGACGATGACGGCGGACGAGGTCATCGCGATGCTGTACCGCGAGACGGGGATCGAGGCGCTTTTGTGGGCGGACGGCAACAGGGGCGGCGAAAGACCGCCGGAATTTGCCGCCGGGAACATACACACGCTCTACGAGTACGCGCGCTCATTTGAGCGTGACGGGTTCCGCGGGCTGCATAGGTTCGTTTCGTTTGTCGACAGCCTGATCGAGCGCGGCGCGGAAAGCCCCGCGCCGTCCGAGGGGCTGCCCGACGCCGTAAAGCTTTTGACGGTACACAAATCAAAGGGGCTTGAATTCCCCGTCGTGATCCTTGCGGGCTGCGGCTCCCGGCGCAATGAGGAGGACGCGAAGCCATCCGTGCTTTACAGCCGCCGCGCCGGCGTCGCGATGAGGCTGCGCGCCGACGAGGAGGGAAAGTCCGTAATAGTGACGGACACGCTGCCGCGCGTCGGCGTCGCGGAAACGATACTGCGCGAGGGTGTCGCCGAGGAGATGAGGGTGCTGTACGTCGCCCTGACGCGCGCGAAGGAGCGCCTGTATGTGACGGCGGGCGTCGGCGACCCGGAGAAAACGGTCGCGGAGGCGCGGCTCGAGGCGGGGCTGTTCTCGGCGTATACGGCGACGAAGAAAAAGACCTATATCGAGTGGATGCTGACGGCGCTTTTCGCCGCCGGCGACGGCTGCCCGTATACGGTCGAAATAAAATCGCCCGCGGAAGGAGCGATCCCGGAGGCGCTCGCCGAAGACGCGAGAGAGACGACAAAAGGGGAAGAAGAAACAGAAGAAAATGAGCCAGAGATCAGCCGCGAGGCGGTCGAGGCGTACCGCGAAAAGATAAGGGAGCGCTTTTCGTACAGATACCCGTTCGAGCGGCTCGGAGCGCTGCCCGCAAAGCTGTCCGTTTCAAGGCTCGAGCCCGGCATCCTCGACACGGACTCGGTCGAGCTCGTCTCGGCGCCGTCGGCGGAGGAGCCGAGCGAGTCCGCGCTCGCGGGAACGGCGACGCATATATTTATGCAGTTCTGCGATTTTCCGTCTGCGGAGCGTGACGCCGTCGCTGAGGGGGAGCGCCTTCTGTCTCGCGGATATATCAAAAAAGAGGACCTTGCGCGGATCAGGTTCCGGGAGGTCGAGGCGTTCTTCCGGTCGGATGTGTACGCGCGCATAAAGGCGTCGCGCGAGGTCTACCGCGAGCGCAGGTTCAACGTGCGCCTGCCTGCCGCCGAGTTTACGGAAAACGCGGAGGACAGGGAATCGTACAGGGACGAGACGCTGCTCGTTCAGGGCGTTATAGACTGCTTTTTCCGCGAGGAGGACGGCGGCATCGTGCTGCTCGATTATAAGACGGATCGGCTCTCGCCGTACGAGCTTTCGCACCGCGAGGCGGCAGAGGCGGCTCTGCGCGGCAGGCACGCGCGCCAGCTTTCGTATTATAAAGCGGCGCTCACGCGCATCTTCGGCGAGCCGCCGAAGGAGGCGCTCGTCTATTCAATGTGCCTCGGCGACGCCGTCTCGGTCGTATAGCACGGGATAGAACGCTCCCCGCGCATAAATATTTGGAAAAAGGCGCGCTAAATCTTTCCGACCCCCTTGTTTTTTTCGCGAAATTGAGATACAATATACGATGGCAGACATGAAAAACAAAAAACATATTTATACGGAGGACAAAAAACCATGTCAGTAAAAGTTGCAATTAACGGATTTGGCAGAATCGGCCGTCTCGCGTTCCGTCAGATGTTCGGCGCTCCCGGCTATGAGGTAGTGGCAATCAACGATCTGACCGATCCCGCGATGCTCGCGCATCTGCTCAAGTACGATACCGCTCAGGGCGGCTACTGCGGCAAGATCGGCGAACACACCCACACTGTTGAAGCGGGCGAGGGCTGCATCGTCGTAGACGGCACAAAGATCACGATATACAGCGAAAAGAACGCCGCGGATCTTCCGTGGGGCGAGCTCGGCGTTGACGTCGTTCTCGAGTGTACCGGCTTCTACACCTCTAAGGCGAAGTCCCAGGCTCACATCGACGCAGGCGCCAAGAAGGTCGTTATCTCCGCTCCCGCGGGCAACGATCTGCCGACGATCGTTTACAGCGTAAACGAGAAGACGCTCACGAAGGAAGACAACATCATTTCCGCCGCTTCCTGCACGACGAACTGCCTCGCTCCCATGGCTGACGCGCTCAACAAGTACGCGCCGATACAGAGCGGCATCATGTCGACGATCCACGCCTACACGGGCGACCAGATGATCCTCGACGGTCCGCACAGAAAGGGTGACCTCCGCCGCGCTCGCGCAGGCGCTGCGAACATCGT
>CANQMS010000018.1 GCA_947624995.1 uncultured Clostridia bacterium | reverse complement strand
CCTATATTAAGTGCACCCGTTTTTCATAGTTATTGCAACCATGTTCAGTTGGTTGCGTTTACTTTGAGAAGTTACGATTTTTTTGCCTCCATATGGTTTATCATATTTGCAAGATACCCTGCGCCGAGGCCGTTATCAATATTGACGACAGACACGCCGCTGGCACAGGAATTGAGCATTGACAGCAAGGCGGATAACCCGCCGAATGCCGCCCCATATCCTACGCTGGTCGGAACGGAGATCACAGGACAATCGGCAAGCCCGCCGATCACACTGGCGAGTGCCCCCTCCATTCCGGCGACGGCGATAATCACACCGGCGCTCATGATTTCTTCCTTATGTGCGAGCAGCCTGTGAAGTCCCGCAACGTCGACGTCAAAAAGGCGGACCACCCTGTTCCCGAAAAACTCCGCCGTGAGCGCGGCCTCTTCCGCAACGGGAATATCGCTTGTGCCTCCTGTGGCGACTACAACCGTTCCGATTCCGTCGGGATTCGGAATGGAGCCGTAATATCCGAGCCGCGCATCTTCCCGATAGGTGAGAGAATAGGTTTTTGAGACGGTATCGGCAGCCTCCTTTGAAAGCCGCGTGATCAATATCCGATCTTGTCCGTTCTTCAGCATAGCGCCCATAATGCCGACGATCTGTTCCGGCGTTTTGCCCGCGCCGTAAATGACCTCGGGAACACCCTGCCTGATTTCAAAGTATTCTGCGTGAAGCTCCGCACCGTCAAAATGTACTTTTACGGTTTCGGGATCCCCTTCTCTTTGGATTTCATCACCTTTGCTGCAATCGTGGTAACGACGGCTTCAGCCGCCGGAACAAGAAAACATGCCATTGTTTTATCCTCATGAATCACAAATTTTTGATGATTCGTATGCCAAACAAAAAAGGCATACGTTGTCTCTCTTCAGAGAAAACGCATACCTTCAGAGTACGCCGTTCAAAAAGGAAATCTGCAAAGCACTTCTGTGCCGACGGTCAGCTTCTGCTGAACCAACAAAATTATAGCGCACCTATGCAACACTTTTCAAGATGCCCCGCATGGTTTTTGCACTTCTGTAACAGCTTTTTGAATCAGCTCTGTTGTGTTAGCCTTTTCCGCTCCCAGGATGATATTGTCGCAATGGCTGAACGGGATCAGTACACGCACCGCTCTGCGCCACGGCAAGAGCCATTTTCGGCGTAATTTCTCCGAGCACGTAATTCGCTATGACGATCCCGATGGGTCCGACGATAATGTCCGCCTTTCCCACACAGACGGCTGCGTTTTCGCCGGTTGCGGCGGAAGAAGCACCGGTCTTTAACTTGCAGCAGTTGCCGCCGCATTGGTTCCGACAGCCAGTATTTCGACGTCCGGCAACGCTTGTTTAACAGACAACACGAGCTGCCGTCCGATTCCGCCGCCCTGCGCGTCAATTATGAGTATGTTCATAAGGGTAACCCCCGAATTTTATTTTTAGAATATGGTTGGCTTAAGGCTGTTTCATATTGTGTTCCCCAAAGCTCGTTTTGACCCCGGCGAGGAACCGATCGGCAATGGGTGTGAATGTCTGATACTTATTCCAGATGAGAAAGAGCTTTGTTTCAAGCCTCGGCGTGAGCGGGCGGAAGACAAGCCCGCTCTCCGGGGCGACATTGACAAGCCCGGCAAAGGTAAGCTGATAGCCGAGTCCCTCTTTTACGAAAACCGACGCATTATACGCCAGTCGGAAAGACCCCTCCAAATGCAGGTCGTGAATGCGTTCGCCGCACCACTTTGCGATGTCGTTTTCCCACCCCTGCTCCGAAGAAAATAGCGGCAGCCCGACAAGGTCGTCCACAGTGACGGCTTTTTTCTTCGCAAGCGGAGCGTCACATGGCATAACCACACCCCAAATATCTGCCTCCGGAAATGGAAGATACTCATATTTCCGGGCGTCCGGCGTATCGCACACGACGGCAAAATCCAAAAGTCCGCGATCCAGTTTTTCGGTGACTTGCTCGGTGTCCCCGCTGGTAATGTGATAATTCAGCCCCGGATATACGGTTTTCAGTTTGCGGATCTCCCTTGCAAGATAGCAGATTTGGTAAGATTCCGCCAGCCCCAAATAAAGCTCGCCGCCGGTGATGTCGTCCAGCGACAGGAATTCCTTTTCGATCTTGTCCGCCATGGTAACAAGGCTTTCCGCCCGGTCACGAAGGAGCATTCCTTCCTCGGTCAGTGAAATGCTGAAGCTGTGCCGTGTAAACAGCTTTTTCCCAAGTTCATCCTCCAACGCTCGCAGTGTTTTGGACAGCGTGGGCTGTGTAACGTGCAGAATCTCCGCCGCCTTGGTCATGTTTTCTTCTCTCGCAATGGCGAGGAAATACCGCAAAGTACGAATTTCCATATTGACTCCTCTTTGATATTCGCAAAAAGAATATCACGATATTCATTATAACCATTAGCGAGGGATATGTCAACGTGCTATACTGTATATGTCAGAAAAAAGTCGGACTCGGAAGGGATGAGATGATGAGCGAACAAACGGAAAATCTGCTCACGGGGATGGCAGACGCGGGATGCACGGCGGAGGAAATCGAGAAGGCCGAGCGCATATTGCAGGCGGGCAGCCTTGGCGAACTGACAAGATTCCTCAAGCAATGCCGCTGCGGTCTGCTTGACCGGATGCACGAAAGCCAAAAGCGGGTCGACCTTATGGATCACCTGATACGGCAAACCGAAAAACGATCAATAAAATAACGAAAGGACGAAACATTATGAAAAAAGAAGAACTGAAACTGACGGCGGAATGGGACAAAACATTTCCAAAAAGCGAAAAGGTAGACCACAGCAAGGTCACCTTCGTGAACCGCTACGGCATCACGCTGGCGGCAGATTTGTATGCGCCGAAAAATGTGGAAGGTAAGCTCCCGGCGATTGCCGTTTGTGGTCCCTTCGGAGCGGTCAAGGAGCAAGCGGCTGGGTTGTACGCCCAGACCATGGCGGAGCGTGGATTTCTGACGATTGCCTTTGATCCCTCTTTTACCGGTGAAAGCGGCGGCAATGTCCGTTACATGGCATCGCCTGACATCAACACCGAAGATTTTATGGCGGCGGTGGATTTCCTGTCGCTGCATGAGAATGTTGATCCTGACCGAATCGGCATCATCGGTATCTGCGGCTGGGGCGGCATGGCGCTGAATACGGCGGCGCTGGATACGAGAGTAAAAGCGACCGTCGCCTCCACGATGTACGATATGACGAGGGTGAACGCCAATGGCTATTTTGACGCCGAGGACAGCGAAGAAGCCCGGTATCAGAAGCGGGCGGCGATGTGCGAACAGAGACTTGCGGATTTGAAGGCGGGAGAATATACCCTCGGCGGCGGTGTCGTCGATCCGCTGCCGGAGGACGCACCGTTCTTCGTAAAGGACGCACCGTTCTTCGTAAAGGATTATTACGATTACTACAAGACTGAACGCGGTTACCACTCCCGCAGTCTCAACTCCAACGGCGGCTGGAGCGTGATTGGCTGCGAGTCCTTCCTCAATCAGCCCATTCTCAAATACAGCAATGAGATCAGAAGCGCCGTTTAATCATGCACGGTGAAAAGGCGCACTCCTGCTATTTTTCAAAGGACGCATACGCCAATATGATAAGGAACAGCAAGTACACGTCAAACAAGGAACTGCTGATTATCCCGGATGCCGTTCACACCGACCTCTATGACGGCGGCGGGAAGGGTGCCATTCCGTTTGATAAGCTCACGCAGTTTTTCACGGAATATTTGAAGTAAGAAGATCAAGCGAACAGAAACGGAGGGGTGAAGGTGAAGCGGCTGATCTCGGTGGTCCTCATATTGGCGATGATTTTATGCTGTTCCGCTTGCGGCGGAAATGAGGAACAAAAGGCGAATTCAAGCAGTGATGCTGCAAGTGACAAAAGCACAGCGCCTATTTCCAACCAAGAGAAGGAATCGGAGAAAAATAATACAGAAGAAAATAAAGGTGAGGTCTTGAGCAAGATTTTAGTGGCTTATTTCTCTGCAACTGGCACCACAAAGTCCCTTGCGGAATATGCCGCCGACATTCTGAATGCCGATATTTACGAAATTGTACCGCAAGACCCCTACACGGATGAAGATTTGACCTATTACACGGGCGGTCGTGCGGACAAAGAGCAGAACGACCCTTCTGTACGTCCGGCAATATCCGGCTCCGTCAAGGATATGAGTCAGTACGATACCGTACTGATCGGCTATCCCATTTGGCACGGGCAGGCACCGAAAATCATCTATACTTTCCTTGAAAGCTATGACTTTTCCGGCAAGACGATTCTGCCGTTCTGCACTTCACATTCAAGTGGAATCGGTTCCAGCGCAAACAATCTTCACTCCCTTGTCACGGGCGCAAACTGGCTGGATGGAAAAAGGTTTGCCGCCGGGACTTCCAAAGAGGAAATCGAACGCTGGCTTGATGAAAACAACATAAAGCCAAATGAAGCACCTGCTTCCGCCGAGATCGGCAAATTTGATTTTGAAAAGAAAACCGTACTGTTGAACAGCGGTTATGAAATGCCAATCATGGGAATGGGAACCTACAGCCTTTCCGATGAAGAATGCTACAAATCGGTTACGGCTCTGCTCGAATCCGGCGGGCGGCTTATCGACACGGCATATATGTACGGCAACGAGGCGGCAGTCGGGCGGGCGGTTCGGGATTCCGACGTGCCAAGAGAGGAAATATTCGTCATTACGAAAATCTATCCCAGCGAGCAGTTTGCGAACCCCGAAAAGGCGATTCAGAATGCGCTTGACAAACTGGACATCGGCTATATCGACATGATGCTGCTTCATCACCCCGGCGAAAACGATGTGAAAGCATACCTTGCTATGGAAAAATTCGTAGAAGACGGTAAAATCCATTCCATTGGACTTTCAAATTGGTATGTGGAGGAATTAGAAGAATTTCTGCCGCAGGTGAACATTACCCCGGCGCTGGTGCAGAATGAGATCCACCCGTACTATCAGGAAAACGATGTAATTCCGTATATTCAAAATCTCGGAATCGTCGTGCAGGGGTGGTATCCCTTCGGCGGCAGAGGACACACCTCGGAATTGCTCGGCGACAGCGTCATTTCTGAGATTGCCGAAGCGCACGATGTTACCTCGGCACAGGTGATTTTGCGGTGGAATCTGCAAAAGGGCGTGGTGGTCATACCCGGTTCGAGCAATCCCGACCACATCCGGGAAAACCTTGACCTATTTGGATTTGAACTCACGGATGAGGAAATGCAGCAAATCAACGGACTTGACAGACACGAAAAACATGATTGGTACTAAATGATATCATATTAGGGAATTATTTTCGTATCAGCCCGCAGCATTGATTTCATCAAGCAAATGGATTGTTTCGTAGGTCTTATTGTATTAAAGGAAGAGCCGCCATCGGTCGACAGCGGCATTTTCCTATATGGTCGGGTGTCAGTTGTAAATCAAGTCGTTGTAAACGACCTCTGCGGCTCGGTTGCGGATATTGTTCATCATCCATTGTTTCTCTCGCCCAGCTTGCCGAGCAGCTCATATAAAATCCCGTATAAAATCTGCGCTTTTTCCGGCTCCAGATCAACACAGGCGGCGAGACGCTGCGGCACGGAGAGTGCCTTTTCTCGCAGGGCAGTTCCCGTGTCGGTTATGGAAACGATCAAGTCGCGTTCATCCTCGGTCGAGCGGCGGCGCGCCACATATCCCTTTTCCTCTAAGCGTTTGAGCAGGGGCGTCAGCGTGCTGGAATCAAGATACAGGAATTGGCCGACCTCCTTCACCCTCAGTTCCTTATGCTCCCACATCACCATCATCGTGATATACTGCGTATAGGTCAGGTCGAGTTCGTCGAGGTACGGCTTATATGCTTTCACAATTTCTTTCGCACAAGCATAGAGTGGAAAACATATTTGGTTTTCGAGTTTCAGCGGGTCAAACGGAATTGTCATAACTTCTGCCCTTCCTTATGATATGATCCCTCTTGCAAAATCCGCGGCTGCCTTTTGGTCGGCCTCATTCGGTCTGCCTTTATGAAGCATTGCAAAAGCGCCCCGACAGGAAAATTCTTCTTTCGAAACAGGAATTTTCTTATCCGCAAGCAGCTTTTCCACATACTTGCGGGTGGATTTGACGGCGGCGGATGTGCTGAAGTTCACGACTTTGCCCACGGATACATGGATGCCGCTGATGAATTTTTTTACTTCGTCGTCCACATCGAAAGCGTAAGGCGCGCTGCCGAGGAACAGGATATCCACATCTTCGGTCAGCGGCTCCGACACCGTTATTGCCTCGACGCCGACGGCCTTCGCGATCGCCTCCGCGATCTTTTTCGTGTTGCCGCCTCTTGAATAGTAACGTACTGCGATTTTCATTTTAAATTACCCCCGATCTTAATGTTCGACTTTATAATATCTCCTCGACCTTCGCCTTTACCTTGTCAAGCGATTCGGTCGGCTCAAAGCGTGCGGCGATCTCGCCGTTTCGGTCGATAAGAAACTTCGTGAAGTTCCACTTGATATTGCCGTTGTTTTTATAGTCGCTGTCCATCTTCTTCACGATCGGCTTCAGAATCAGCCCCATCGGGCCTGAGAACCCGGCAAAGGTGGTGTTCCCCGTCAGATATTTGAAGAGCGGGATCGCGTTTTCGCCGTTTACGTCGATCTTTGCGAACTGCGGGAACGTGATCCCGAACCGTCCAGTGCAGAAGTTGTGAATCTCCTCGTCGCTGCCCGGCGCCTGCTCCCCAAACTGATTGCAGGGGAAATCGAGGATCTCCAGCCCATCCTTCTGATGAAGCTCGTACAGGTCTTGAAGCTCGTCATACTGCGGTGTAAATCCGCACCCGGTCGCCGTATTCACGATGAGAAGAACTTTCCCTTTGTAATCGGAAAGCGCCACATCGTTTCCGTCCTTTGCTTTGATCTTGAAATCGTAGATGTTCGTATCATTGCCTCGGTTTGATTTTGTAAGATTTAATCTCGCGCTATTGATATGAATATTATACTCCCTCTTTTTTGAGATGTCAAGACTATAAACCCTATCTTTTTTACAAGTTGAGCAAAGAATAGACGAAAAAATGCCGCCTCCGCCAAGGGGTAACTGCGCCCTTTGGCTGACAGGCGGCACATTTCATGATGCCGTGTGAAGTGAACCTCCCACCCGAAAAGAATTACGGCAGGCGGTCAAATTACGAATCGCCTGCTCGGTTTGCCGGGTGATGTCGCCGTCTATCAGGGCACCGGTTTCCGGCACAAGCGGAATTTGCCCGGAGGTGTAAATGAAATCACCGAACGAAATCCCCTGGGAATACGGGCCGATTGCTGCGGGTGCCATTTTTGTTTCAATGATATCCATGAAAATCTTCCTTTCTGCTTAGCAAATCGTTATTTTTTCTTCGCTAGATCTTTTATTACCTCTCCCGCAATGATCAAACCGACCACTGAGGGAACAAAAGCGTTGCTGCCGGGAACCTGCCGGCGCTGTGTGCATTTTCTTGCAGTTCCGGGCGGGCAGATGCAGTGTGCACGGCAGCTGATCGCCATATCGTCAATCGGTGTCAGAGGAGGCTCCTTGGAATAAACGACTTTTAGTTTCTTGATTCCGCGACGCCGCAGTTCGTATCGCATGACTTTGGCAAGAGGGCAAACGGAAGTGCTGTAAATATCCGCTACCTCAAAGGCTGTCGGATCGAGTTTGTTTCCCGCGCCCATGGAACTTATTATTGGAGTTCCCGTGCTGTCCGCGTTGACCGCGAGCGCAATTTTTCCCGTTACGGTATCGATTGCATCTACTATGTAGTCATATTCGGAAAAATCGAATTTAGTCGCCGTTTCGGGAGTGTAAAAGGTTTTATGGATCGTAACCTTGACGTCGGGATTGATTTCGTAAATCCTTTCGGCCGCCACGTCCGCTTTGTATAGCCCAACGGTTTTTCTGGTTGCGTGGAGCTGCCTGTTCAGATTTGTCAGGCATACCTTATCGTCATCAATCAGGTCGATTGCACCAATTCCGGAGCGAACAAGTGCCTCCACGGTATATCCGCCGACGCCGCCGATTCCGAATATGGCAACACGGGAGGCTGTCAGCCTTTCCATCGCCTCTTTCCCAAATAATAGTTCTGTTCTTGAAAATTGGTTCAACATACTATCTTTCAACCCTGAATTTCCGGTTGTTTTAACCGTGCAGATAATTTGCACGGTATTCCGCGTTGATCTCGGAGAGCTCCTTTTTTCCGTCGATGTAGTCCCGGTACATTTTATAGGGATCCCCGCCGCCGAGACAGCAGGAGGAACAGTTTTCACAGCCGCCTCCGCCGCATTCAAGAGAGCTGCGAATGATTTCTTCCCGCTCTTTTCGTGTCGTATCTTTGATCAAAATCTTCATATACCTGTTCCTTTTTTGTTTCTTTCAGTTAAAATGACGGGCGTATGCTAACGCCAGATAAGGATGTAATCGGAAACCAACAGTTAAATCAACCGGATCGGCATTAGCAAAGGCGAGAGGCAGTGCAGAGAGCGAAAACGCTTTCTGCGCTGCCTTTCTTTACGCTAAATATTCAATCCGCACATTCGTCTAATGGAAATCTCTTTGCTACAATAGGGGCAAAGGAGGGCAGACGAAATGCGGGAGCCAAAATACTACATAGCATTGGACGAGCAAGAACGGAGAATCGTCATTGACAGTCTGAACAATCTTCGAAATAAGCTGATTGCAGAAGGTAGATACACGGACGCCGTGGATGATATTCTCATAAAGCTTGCCAATGCGCCGATCAAGAAATTCAAGGTGAATTACAAGGAGGTTTCGTAATGGAAAAGAGCTTATTTGAACAAATGGGCGGGAAATACGAACGGCAAGGCGATTACCTGCTGCCTTGCCTGACCGTACCCGCCGTGGAGAATCAACCCATAGGCATTTGGGGGCAGCGACACAAGCGGTATCTGAAAGAACACCACCGCATCTTGTACTACAACTTGCTCACCGCCTGCAAACTGAACAGCTATCTTGCAGACATCGACCGGCAGGCGGAGGAAATGTTCTCTCGGCTGGTAAAACAAATGGCGGAGCGTGAGAGCGTGACGGAAGAACTCAAAGCCAAAGATCAGATGGCGTGGGTCGGGCGGATGAACAACATCCGAAACAGAGCGACGGAGATCGTCAACGAGGAACTGATTTACAGATAAAAAGAACGGCATTCCCATTTCAACATAATTGGGGATGCCGTTCTTCGTTTTCGATTTCTTTATGCCCAGTGTTAATATAAAAGGGCGGTTCCCACTTCCTCTCCAAAGTGAGAACCGCAAAAGGAGGTAAAAGCTGATTGGGTAAGGCTCGGATCACATCTTTTCCCGCAGACAGTTGAGACAAACCATATTGCCTTCGGGAACCAGATCGCCGCAGCATACACAGTGGTCAGCTCCGCTGATGTTTTTCAGGGTTTCCTCCGGCAGAGAATCCACAAGTCTTTTATTCTGTTGGCGCAGCTTTGCCGTGATCACTTCATACTGCGAAACACGCCGTGCCGATAATGCCGCAGCAAGGAAGAACGAAATCGCTCCGCCTACTGTCAAGCCTAAAATAAAGAGTACTACTCCCAATTTCCTTTGTTCACTCCGTCCCGTCATTCGTTACTTCTTCCGCTGAAACATCGCCGTCAGACGATTCGGATTCAGCCGAACCTGATGTTTCAACGGCCTCCGTACTCGACTCGCTTTCCGGCGTCGACTCGGAGGAAGAATCAGAGGAAATATCCGGCTCTGAGGAATTCGGAGTCTCGGAAGGCGATGTCGTTTCGGTCGTATCGGTTTCGCTCGCCGGTTCCGAAGAACTCGTTTCATCTGTTTCATCTGCATCTGTCTCAGGAATAACATAACCTGCGGGAGGGATGCGCAGGATGATACCGGCCTGTATCGCATCGGCGTTATCCAACTGATTGTACGCAGCCAGTGCCTCCACGGTCGTGTGGAACTTTTCTGCAATAGCGGAAAGCGTATCGCCGGGCTGCACCTGATAGACTGTGTTCGGCGTTTCCTCAACGATACCGGGGCCGTCAAGTCTCTCCTTATCATCTCCAGATGGGCTCTTAGAAATTGTTACAGAAATAGGTCCGTCTGGGCAAGGAAATCGTTGAGTATATTTTGATGTTGTTATACTGACTGGGATCAATAACGTGATAACTATAAGCAATGTAATAATTACGCACGAACTTTTTCTAAAGTTCAATAACTTTCTCATACGACCCCCTCCTTTAGTTGCTACCTTCGGACTGAGAGACAGTCACAACAAGATTTTCATCACTTATCATTCCATCTGGCTTGCTGAAAGTAAATGTCTCTTCTCCGCTGTATGTAAACTCTGAGGTGTCAATCGCAATGATGCAGGTTACCTCTTTCTCAGTTTGAAAATCGTTATTTAGAGCAAAATCCCAAACACCATTTAAATTTTTAATTTGAACGACCGGAATAAGAGCCATAGGTGAGGGTGCAGTATTACTAATTTCCTGATATTCGCCATTTACATTGCATAGCAGTTTCACTTTCAAGTGATCGAGGGCGTTAAGCTTTTCACGATCCTCTGGAAGAACTTGATAGTTATCGTCAGGATTAATCTGCGCATTCACTTTTCCCTGTAACTGTAAAATCACATTGCAGTTCAAACTTACTTCTGAGATTTTTCCATCCACAGCGGAACTAACAGTAAAAGCGGCTACTACGACATCGGTATCCTTCAGCCCATATCCTGCTTTATTCTCCGCATTTTTTACCTCGTCCGTAATATAACTAACATTGGGATGAAATTCTGCCGCCTTAAGCGAAGGGATCGTAAGACTTGGCGACTGTGAGGTATATTTCGAAAATGTGCCGCCCACTGACAGCAGAGCCGTAATTACCAGCATGGACAGGCAGGATACGCCCAGCTGGAACAGTTTCCTCCCTCTGCGCTTTTTCAAATGCTTTGCCCGATAGTTCCGCCCAAGAACCGGCTGTACCGTGTCCGGCTCCGGCAGCAGGATCATCGGTCTGTCGTTATGATCTGTCATGCGTTTTGCCCACCTTTCTAATGATCGTTCCCGGAACAAAGAGCAGGACTGCGCCGATCAGCAGAACCGTGCAGATGCCCGGCGGCGTCTTCAGCCAAAGGATCGTGCTGCCGACGCCGGGCAGCACAGCCCGTACTTTTCCATAAATCTGCGATACGGGGAACGGGGTGTCCTCCGTGTTGTTTGCGTCGCCCTTCGTGACTGCTTCTCCGTTTGCCAAAGACGCAAGCCGATGGGTGACAAGACTCCCGTTTTCATCTTCATAGGTGACGATCTCCCCGACTTCATAGCTTTCCTCCCGGTGGATCAAAAGCAGCGAACCTACCGGAAGTTCCGGCTCCATACTGCCGGACAGCACCACGGCGTTGCCCCAGCCGAAAACCGTGGGCAGGGGATTTCCCGCCGCCCGTGCGACCGCCGTGTAACAAAGCAAAGCCGCAATCAGGAGAAACAGCGTTGCCAGTACAGCCGAAGCCACCCGGCCAAACCTTGCCGCCGCCTTATTCCGCCTCATTTTCGTCTCTGCGCCGCAAAACCGTCGTGAGAAGCAGCGCCGTGCCGGAGCAGATCAACAGGGCGATCCAAAGCGGCAGATTGCTATCGTCGCCGGTCTGCGGAGAATCCGGTTTTCCCGGTTGCGGCGGGTTGACTGCCTCGCCGTTCTGTTCGGCGGCGTAGCTTACTTTCAGAACATACGGCACCTCTGTTTCGGCGGCTTTTCTGCCCAGCGCCGTGTCATGCTCGTCATCGCCGTTGAATATCCAGCGCCATTCCAGCGTGTATCCGGCTTTCGAGTCAATGGCAAGTTCTTCCTCAATTTCAGCAAGTTCGGGCGCACTCGTCCAGTCCTCGGTGAGATACCCGTCCTCGCTTTTCAGCCGGAACTCCAGCGGAACGCCGTCCTCATTTTCCTCCCCGAAGCCAATCTCATATTTCAGCGGGAAGTTGGCATTGTTCTCCACGGTGAAGGAGTAATTGCCCTCGCTGCCGGGAGCAACGATGGACTTCCCGGCGAACTGCGTGTTTGCAAACACATTCAGCCCGTCAAGCTCCGTCCAGCGTTTCCCGTCCGAATCCTGCACGATCAAAAACGCCTCGTCCCCGGAAGCCGGGTCGGCTTTTGCCGTACCCACATGGGGAGAGGCGAGAAACACGCTCAGCCCCAGCAGGATCGACAGGGAGGCGGCAAGGCAGGAAAAGAAGGGACGGTTTCTGCGTTCTGTACTTTCACATATTTCCATACTGCATACCTCGTTTCCTTGATTGCTTGATTTAAGCCCTTAAGGATACGGCCTGCCGGCTGCTTCGCACAGCAAGCCGTACCGTTAAAGGTTTAAATGCATTGGTTCAACCATAGCAGACAGCCCCAGCGCCACATCTAAGGCTGTCCGTCCATAGTTGGGTCAACCACAGGCGGCAAGTCTGAGGCCGTCTGCTTACGGTTGAGAGAATTAGTCTACCTGATTTGCAGTGATATCCAGCGTACCCAACGTGAGGTCAGCACCTGTCTTGCCAAAGGTCATATCGTTGACATCATTCGTAGTATCGCCGAATTCCCATACATAGGCGATCACGATCTTGGCAGTGCCGTCTGTGGCTTTAACGCCAGACGCAGTAACTGTCGTTTTTTCTTCCTCAATAGTGAGAGCAGCGCCAGTTCCCGGCTCCTCCGTAAGTACGGTCAACTTCATGCCAGTAGGAAGGGTGCCTTTATCGATAGTTGCCACGATGTCGGCGTCAACATCACCTTTGTTCGAAAGCTCAATGGTGGTATAACCCCAAGTACCGGGAGCAATCTTGCCATCGACGACATGGTCCTCCGTAAAAGGAGTGGTGCCATTGGTATCATAAATATTGAAGTTGAGTTCATCCAGTGCAAGCTCACCGAGTTCTTTATCGCCTGTACCCTGAATGCTCCACTTTGCGACAGAAGCCTTGGCGCTTACATCGCTCTGAGAAGAGGTGTACTTTGCCATAGTCCCAGAGAGAACACAGGTGGCGAGCATGGTGACGCCCAGCATCAGACCGGCGACTTTGAGAAAACGATTGTTCTTTGTCTTAGTCATTTGTAAGACCTCCTGTAAATTTTTTGATATATGTAATCCCCGAAGCCGTGTGGCCGACCCGGTTATTACCGAATTTCATTGCGCCCTTCCGGGGCGCTGCCCATCCCGTTTCCATCCGAGAAATCTCCCGGAATACGGCGGGCGGTCATGTGTTTCCGCTTTTTGCGAGCCGCAATCCGGGGCGGGACGGTGAAAAGCAGGAATACAAGGAAGATCGGCAGCATTACGCAGACAATCATGCCGACTGGCGTTTGGATAAACAGAAGCGCTTTGCCCATCCCCTTAAAATGCGTTTTGTAAACGCCGAGGATTTGATCCGGGCGCACCGTATCTTTGTCCGGCGTGTTGTTGGCGTCGCCCTGCGTGGTATAAACGGTGTTCCCATTCTCGTCCGTTGTGATTTCCTTGATCCGGTGCGTCACATAGGCGTCTCCGCTGTGAAAGCAGATGATATCGCCTACTGCGTAAACCGTATCGCTTGCACCGTTCTGAACCAGCACAAGGTCGTCCTCGTCAAATAGAGGAGACATACTGCCCGACTGTACCATCAGCGGCGTGTAGCCAAAACAGCTTGGCGGGACGTCCGGGTGAATCAGAGAACTGATAAACAGCGTCATGGAGATCAAAAATCCGGGAAGCATCAGGACGCAGAGAATGATTCCGATGATGTTGGAGATACTGAGAAAACTCGATTTCCGATTGTGGGCAGGTTCTCTGCGCCGAAAATCAGCGCTGGTTTCGTTCGTTATTCGTTCCGATTCCAATGGATAGAAGCCCCTCCTTCCTGTGCTGCCGCCAAAAGCGACATAATCCGTATTATGTTGCAAAGCGCAGGGCAAAAGTGCCTGCGGAAAATCGGCGGTCAGCGTCTGATTCAAGAAAACAGGCGTTTTACAAGGTAAAATGGGCGCAGAAAACCAAGCCTCCCTCCATTTCAAAAAAATGAAGGACGAGAGAGGCTTATTTCTCATGTCCATTTTAAAAAATTTTTTCTACTTTTCATGCTTTTTCGAGTTTTGCATATTGACAAGTCTCAAAAAATGTGCTAAACTATGTACGGTTGCGGGAGGGGATAGTTATACCCTTTTCCCATTTCTGCAACATAATACGGATTATGTTGCTGCCGTTAATTCGGCGGCGTTTTTTATATGATCAGCCGCATTTTCTCCATTCTACGGCGGTGTTCCGTGCCGGTGGAGACGATATAAATGCGTGTGGTGTCGATACTGCTGTGGCCGAGGATGTCCGCCAGCTTGGCGATATCCTTCTCGATCCCGTAAAACACTCTGGCGAACAGGTGGCGCAGATTGTGCGGGAACACCTTATCGGGGTTGACGTTCGCTTCCTTGCAAAGCGCTTTCATCTCCCGCCAGATATTCGTGCGGTTCATCGGCTTGCCCGTGCGAGTGACGAAAACCGCGCCGGTTTCGATTTTCTGCTCTGCGATATAGCGGAGCAGTTTCTTTTGCAGAGATTTTACGAGAAACACCGTCCGGGTTTTGCCCTTGCAGTTCACGGTCGCTTCTCCCTTTTTGACCGCTTCCACCGTGATAAATCGCAGTTCGCTCACCCGAATGCCCGTACCGCAGAGGGTTTGTAGGATGAGGTAGAGCCTTTCGTTGTGCTTTTTCTGCGCCGTCCGGCACAGGCGCTCATACTCGGCTTTGGTCAGTTCCTTTTCTTCGGGACAGTAAACCTGCCGCTGGAGCTTTAACGCTTTCACCTTGCACTCCGTCCAGCCGAGGAAGGTAAACAGGCTGTTCAGGCTTGCCAGTATGGAATTGACGCTCCGCACGGCGTAGCCTATATCCACAAGCTGCTGCTTGAAGTCCACCGCCGTGTCTTTTGTGACCTCCGCCCCGTCCAGCCATACGGCGAAGGCCAGCGTGTCCCGCATATACTTTTCCACGGTATTTTTGCTTTTTTCCTCCCTTCGCAGATAATCTCTGAAACGCTTCATGACTTCGTTTGTGATTTTCCTTTCCATTTCGTTTTGACCTCCGGATAAATTGTATCTGTATTTTACCCGAAAAGCATGAAAAATATGGACACACCCATTTTAGGCAAATACAGAGCAATTATCGAATGTGTGGATTTTCAGGCATGGCAAAGCCCCGCCCGATTTGCAGTTTTTCTGCGTTTCGGACGGGGCTTTTTTCGTTTTTACGCCTAATGGGGTCCCCGTTTATCCAAATTCCCTTTCATCTTCCGCAAGGCTCTGCGGTAAATCTTGTCCGCCGTATCGGGGGAGGATAATCCGTGGTCGATGGCAATGTCGATGAACGGAACCGGTTTTCGTTCCTTGCGTACCGGCTTCCCGTTCTCATCCAAATCGTTTTCATCCATATATTCGGTGGAATAGCACTCCATACAGAATCCGAGGTGCGCCGAAACGACCGCCCGTTCCCGGTAGTCGAGACTCTCAAACGCCGCCATGACCGCTTCCGCCCGTTCGAGCCGGAAGAACAGCGTTTCCGTTTCGGAGGTGCTGTCGCTGGCAATTTCTTCCCGTGTTTCCTCGCTGTCCTCATCGGCATATGTCCGGTAATATTCCACGAACTGCGTGTTCCGCAGCCCGGCCAGTATCACCTCCCGGACAGTCTTTTCGGATATGCCCTCCTGTCCGGCTATGAGCCGAAGCGTATCTTCGTCGTATTTGTTTCCCTGTTCGGCGTACAGCCGCATGACTTTCCGTAAAAGACGGTATTCGTCAACGTTCGGTATGGAAAACTGCGCTTTTGCAGTCCGCAGGTAATCGTGTACCGCCCGCATGGCGGTGCGTTTCATATATACGATAAAAGGAAGGCCGCGCTTTGGGTCGTATGCTTGCAGCGCAGACCACATTCCCATAGCATACGCCTGCTTGACGTCGGGAAAATGCTCTGCCATCGAATAGTTTCGCACGATCTCCGTAACCTTTTCGTTGATGGTGCGCTCATAATAATGAAGAAACCAATCGAAGTATTTCTTGTCTTTTTCGGCAAGGTATCGGTCGATATATCTCTGCAAATCTCTTTCCCTCGGCGGAGCCGGGGTGACACGGTACATCGTAAATGGATTTTCCCACTCCTCCACGGCCTCCACCTCCTTTCGGGGAAAACGCGGTTCATTTCATCCGCTTGTCTGTTTCGGCATAGAGCCGTTCCCGGCTCATGTTTGCGGCATACTGTTTTTTGGCATACGCAGCGTCCTGCTTGGCACGCAGCTTGTATTCCTTCGCCAGCGTCTGCGCCGCCTTGGCAAACTCCGGTGTGATCGTCTGCCTGCCTTTTTCCACACGGATGGCGGCGCAGCGGCGATTGTAGAGGTCGATGACCGGATCGGCGGCGGCAAGCTCCTTGCGGTGAACGCTGGCGGCGTACTTCCGGCAGGTGAGCCTTTTGCCACGGACTTCATAGGGAGCGATCCCATTGCAATACTGCTGGCGGCGGGCGGAGGTCATCAGGAAATAGTTTTTGCAAATTCCGCACCGTCTCGGATAATGCCCGTAATGCAGTCCCTCAAAGAAATCCGTTATGACAAAGCTGTAATAACGGTCAAAGTACAGCTTCCGTGCGACTACGGAGACAGAGCTTTTGGCGTTCTTCTGCTGCGGCACATATTCCGTTCGGACGGGAAAAGGAGCCGCGTTGAATATCTCCAGCGCAATCGGGAGAAGATGCGCCTCATCAAAGCGGGAAACTTCATCCAAGCGGGATACAAATGCTTTCAGTTTGTCAAATGCGCTTTGCATATCGTCGGAAACGGCGTTGTAGAACGAAAGGGTATCCGATATTTCCGCTATCCGTTCTGCTGCGCTTTGGAAAATACCCTTGTCATATTCCGAGGGAAGAACGCCTACATCTAACTCGTTTTGCGGTCGGCTTTCCACTGCGGAACGGCGGCGGAAGCAATCCGTGAGCAGCGAAAAGCTGTCCTGTGAGAACAGTCCGGCAATTCTGTTTTGCTCGGCGGGAATATCCAGCAGATCGAAAGGTTTGAGATCGGGGAGCGTATCAAGGATCAACCGGATCTCCTTTCCCGCACCGAAGAAATCCTGCTCGGCAATGTATCCGCATGAAAGCTGATTTGCCACATCCCAGCCATATATCTTGAACACGCTGAGCCTTGCGGCGGTATCGTTTTTGTAATACTGATTCAGCAGATGGACGGCGTAAGCGCCCGCCGCATAGGTTTTCTCTCCAATCCGTACCCTGCCGTCCCGGTATTCCGCCGTAAGAAACGGATTCATAGGCTTGCCTCCCTCTTTGCAGAAGATTTGAAAAAGATTTTTCACCGTTCCAGTTTCTTCTGCTCTCTTGTTTCTCATTCTACCATAAAAATGGCGGAAAATCAAGGGATAAGCCGTGTTGCGGTTTTCCGTTTCGTGCTGTTGCGCTATTCCATTTGATTTTCGCATTTTTCCACATTCTATATAGTAGAGGGATCAAAAACCTCACAAATATGCAGGGCTGTGCCGTCGGGAAACCGGCGGCTTTTTTGCTGCCCGAAAAAGGAAAGGAGGGAAGACAAATGGTTTGGAAAGTAACGCCGAAGCAGTCCGCCGCTGTTCACCGCCTTGTCCAAAGGCTGTGCGCCAACTGCGACGGAGACGGAAGCTGTCTGCTGCTGGACGACGGCGAAAGCCATCGTTGTGTGCAGCTCATTTCCATTTACGGAATCTACTGCAACTATTTCAAAAAGGCAGTATTACCCGCCGACAAAGAACTGTACGAAGAAATCCTGCGACAAAACAACCTGTAATCGACGCCCCGGAAAGACGGGGAGAAAGAAGGAAAACATTATGAAAACCATCAACAACACAAAAATCATCGGGATCGACCACGGATACGGCAATATGAAAACGGCAAACTGCTGTTTCCCCACCGGCGTCCTTGCTTACGACGCCGAGCCGCTGTTTACAGGCGATATGCTTGTTTACGACGGCAAGTATTATCTGATCGGCGAAGGACACAAGGAGTTCCTGCCGGATAAAATCCGGGATGAGGATTACTATATCCTCACCCTCGCCGCCATAGCCAAAGAACTGCGGCGGGAAAAACTGAACGACGCAAAAGTGATCCTTGCCGCTGGGCTGCCGCTGACTTGGACAAGCGGACAGAAAAAGGATTTTGCCGCTTATCTCGGTAAAAACAAGGAAGTCTGCTTCACTTATCAGAAGAAGGATTACCACATTACGGTGGAGGGCGTCCGCATCTATCCGCAGGGATACGCCGCCATAGCAAGCTTTGCGTCAACGATGAACGGCGTCAATCTGATCGCAGACATCGGCAACGGAACAATGAATGTTTTGTATATGATAAACGGCAGACCGCAGGCGGGTAAGATGTTCACCGAGAAATTCGGAACCTATCAATGCACCCTCGCCGTGCGGGAGCTGTTTATGCAGAAAACCCGTCGAGAAATCAACGACGCCATCATCGAGGAAGTGCTGATTACGGGCACGGCAAATATAGCGCCCGCCGATTTGAAAATCATCAAGAGCGTTGCCGCCGAATATGTGCGGGATATTTTCCGCAGGCTGCGGGAACACGGCTATGACGAAAACACGATGATGTTGTATATCACAGGCGGAGGCGGATGCCTTGTCAAGAACTTCTATCGGTTCAACGCCGACAGGGTGAAGTTTGTGGATGACGTCTGTGCCGCCGCAAAGGGCTATGAGTATATGGCGGAGCTTCAGTTGAAATCGGGTGCGGCAGTATGAGTGATTACCGTATCAATGTAAGATTCCACGCCGATGTGCCGGACGAAAGGAAAGCCGCTGAATATCTGCAAAACTTAAACAAATCCCGTAATAAGTTTATCGTAGAGACGCCGTTATTGCCTATATGAATAAGGAAAACGCTGATAACGAAACCTTGCTTGAAAGCATACGGCAGATTTTTCGTGAGGAAGTGCAGACGGTGGCGGTGGTTTCTGAGCCTCCTACCGCAGTAGCGGTTACGGCAGAACTAACCGAAGAACAGAAAGCGGAGAACGCCAAAAATGTCCTTGCAGATTTAGAAATGTTCGGCTGAGCCAAGACAGCGATTTTTGGCTCAAACAGACGCTCCCAACGCAAAAACCGTGCCAAAGTGGCGCAATGCACCGAATAGCAAAACACAGAGAACGCTCCCCTACGGTGCAAGCCGCAGAGGATGGGAGAAATTCACCTGCGGTGTTCGTCTTACACCGTAGCAAGCAGGGAACTTGTACGGCAAGTTCCCAAAGAACAGGCAGCGGAAGCGCCGCCTGTTCCCCTTTAGGGGCATCCGCCCCTAATACCCCGCTAAGAAAGGATGATTTTATGAACAGAAACCCAAAAGAAAAACTGTCCCGAATGGAAATACGGGTGAATCCGAAAGAAAAAGAAGCCATCCGGCATATAGCCAAAACGTGCGGACTGCCGATGAGTGAATATGTTGTAAAAAGGGCGCTGGGCTATGCACCGAAAGCGGTGCAGCCCGACGCCTTTTTTGATTTCTACGACAAACTGTGCGAGCTTCTGAACCGGGAACTTTCTCCCGAAACCGAAGCAGCGGCGATGGCGCTGTTTGACGAGATTTATGCGGAATTCATAGATACGCCGAAGCAGAGCAGAAAGGAAATCGTGCGGGAGGTGGCGGAATGGCAAGCACAGGCTTCTGGCCGGTCAAATCCCGATTGAAGGAGGTCATCGACTACGCCGAGAATCCCGATAAGACCACCGACAAAAGGTTTTTAGACGAAGATTTGTGGGCGGCGCTGCGGTATGTGGAGAACGATCAGAAGACCGACCGGACAATGTATGTATCGGGGATCAACTGCCCGAAGCAGAGAGCGTACCGCTGCATGATGGCGACCAAGCGGCGATACGGCAAGCTCGGCGGCAATGTGGCGTATCACGGGTATCAGAGCTTTGCGTCGGGCGAGGTCACGCCGGAGGAAGCACACAAAATCGGCGTGGAAACCGCACGGCGGATGTGGGGCGAAAACTTTGAGGTCGTTGTCACCACCCATCTGAACACAGATCATCTTCATAATCATTTTGTGGTCAATTCGGTGTCCTTCAAGACCGGCAGGAAGTTTGAAAACCATATCCGTGACCACATCGAGCTGCGGGAAATCTCCGACGCCGTATGCAGAGAACATGGGAAATCCGTCATCCCGTTCACGCACTTTTACAGAAATAAAAGAGCGTACTGGGCTGAAAAGTCCGGTAAACTCACCCACCGGGGACAACTGCAAAAAGATATGGATGAAGCGCTCTCAAAGTGTTCCAGCTACAAGAGCCTTGAATACTATCTGAAATCTCTCGGTTATCGCTTGGAACGGGATTTCCGCTATGAGCATCCGTCTGTAACCGCCGACGGCTGGGAGAGAGCCGTCCGCATCGACAGTCTCGGAGAGCAGTATTCCAGAGAGCGTATACGGGAAAAACTGCTTGAAAACCAGCGCAAACCGGAGCTGTATGCGATTGTATATCCCATATGGAAACGAAAACCTCTGTTGTCCTTTGAATATGAATTCCGAAAGGCGCAGCGGATGGACACGGTGACGCTGCTGTTTCAGCTATTCATAGAACTCTTAAAACTCTGTACCGGCAATAACGTCGAGCAGCAGCCAAACCGTCCGCTTTCCCCAATGATGCGGGCGGAAGTACGGAAATTAGATCAATATCTGGAAGAATACTGGCTCCTTTGCGACAACAACATCCGGTCGCCAAAGGAGCTTTTGTCGTTTCAGGAAAGTATGTCTGCCCGGATCGCCGAACTGGAGAAAAAACGCTACGCCCTGCGCCTGAAGCTGCGGCGGGTACAATCGCCGGAGGAAGGTGCGGCGCTGAAGGAACAGGCAAAGGAACTCACAAGGCAGATCACGCCTTTACGCAAGGAATTAAAAATTGCCAAGCGCATTGAGGAGCATATTCCGAGAATCAAGGAGCTTCTTGACGCTGAACGGCAGATCGAATTGAAACACAACAACTTAATGATAAAGAAAGAACGAGGTCATGAACGATGAAGAATACAAAAACTAATATATCTTTGGAGCAATTACACCCTTTTGAGGGGCATCCGTACAAGGTGCAGGACAACGAGGAAATGGAGAGCTTGACGGAAAGTATCCGACAAAACGGAATCCTCTCTCCGCTGCTCGTTCGGCCAAAGGACGGACAGCCGGATCACTATGAGGTCATATCGGGACACCGCAGGCTGTATGCGGCGAAGAAGGCAGGGCTGGAAACGGTTCCTGCCTTGATTTATGCCATCGACCGGGAAGCCGCCGCCATCCTCCTTGTGGATAGCAATCTGCACCGGGAGCATATCCTACCCTCCGAAAAGGCGTTTGCGTACAAGATGAAAGCGGAGGCATTAAATCACAGAGGGTTTAGGTCAGATTTAACTTCGGTGCAAATTGCACCGAAGTTGGCAACTGAACAGATAGCGGAAGATGTCGGTACAAGCAAAGATACCATTAAGCGATATATCCGTCTAACCCACCTGATCCCCGAATTCCTCGACAAAATGGACGAGGGCAAGATGGCTCTGTCCGTTGGCGTGGAGCTTTCCTATCTGGATGAGACGATACAGCGGGAGGTTTTGGAACAGTGCGAGATAAACGACTGCACCCCGTCCTATTCGCAGGCGTTCCGGCTGCACAAGGCAGACCGGGAGGGACTGCTTTCGCCGCCTGTCCTCCGTGGCATTATGACGGAGGAAAAAGCGAACCAGCGGGAGATGTTCAAGCTGCCGATGGAGCGCATCCGGCAGTTTGTTCCCAACGCCAACCCGAAACAGGCGGAGGATTTCGTTCTCAAAGCCTGCGAGCATTACCGCAAATTTCTCATCCGGCAGAGAAGCCGTGACGAAAGGTGAGGTGAAAGAATATGAGAACAAAAGACGGTTTTACAGTGAATCCGAATGTCATTTGGATGCTGCCGCCGAAGCCCATAGAGGAAAACAATCTCAATGATATTGTACTTCGATCCTGCCCCGACGTCAACATTGAAAGCGGAGAATTGGTGTGCTTTCGTGGCGAGGACGAGTTTTCTCTGAAAATCGGCGGCACCGCTTATGACGTCCGCACCCATTTCAGCACAACGGGTAAGGAAAGCGTACTGGAGCAATTCAAACGGCTGATCCTCTCGGAAAAGCTGATCTGATTTCACACATTGGAAAAAGACAGTCGGGTATTGTAAAATGATAATGCCTTTGCAATGCCCGGTTGTCGGAAAGGAGAATTTTCAAAATGACAACAGCAAACAAAACAAACGGGCAAACCGAAGAAAAAATTACAGCGCTTTACTGCCGCTTATCCGTAGACGATGTGAAAGCCGACGCCGACGAGTCAAACTCCATTACGAATCAAAAGCAGATTTTACAGGACTACTGCAAAAAATGTGGATACGGGAACACGATGTTCTTCGTGGATGATGGAATTTCCGGCACAAGCTTTGAAAGAAGCGGATTTCAGCAGATGCAGCGAATGGCTGAGGAAGGCAAGATATGCCGGATCATTGTAAAAGACCTCAGCAGGTTCGGGCGTGAGCAGGTGGAAGCCGGGAGACTTACGCAGATCGTTTACCCCTCTCTCGGCATTACCTTTATCTCCATACAGGAGAATGTGAACAGCAGTACCGGCGACGGAATGGAAATGCTGCCGTTTTACAATATTTTCAACGAGTGGTATGCGGCGCAGACCTCCAAGAAAATCCGTGCGGTATGGCAGTCGAAAGCGGAACACGGCGAACGGGTATCCCCAACCGTACCGTTTGGATACAAGAAGTCGGAGAGCGACCCGAAGCAATGGGTCGTAGACGAACCCGCCGCAGAGGTGGTAAAACGGATTTATGCGCTCTGCCTTGCGGGGCGTGGTCCGTCCCAAATCGCACGGCAGCTTGAGAAAGAGCAGGTGCTGATCCCAAGCGCCTATTATGAATCCGTAGGCAGAACACACGCACGGAAAGAGTACCAAAATCCCTATGCGTGGGAGCAGAAAACGATTGTAGGTATTCTTGAAAACCGGCAGTACACCGGTTGTGCGGTCAACTTCAAGACCACCACCGTCAGCTACAAGGTGCATAAAACGATCTACAAGCCGAAAGAGGAGCATCAGATCATCCCCGATATGCAGGAGCCGATTATCTCGGAAGAACAGTGGCTTCGGGTGCAGGAGCTTCGGGAAAACCGCCGCAGACCTACCAAGACCGGCAGGGCAAGTCTCTTTTCCGGCTTAGTCTACTGCCCCGACTGCGGTGCCAAGCTGCATTTCTGCGCCGCAAAAAGCCTGAAACGCAATCAGGAGTTTTGGCGATGTTCTAATTACAAATCCGGCAGAGGAAAATGCCAAATCCACTATATCCGGGATGTGGTGCTGGAGCGAATCGTATTGGAGGCTGTCAGCAATCTTGCGGACTTTGTACGCTGCTATGAGCCGGTGTTTCTGTATATGCTGGCAAAGAAGAACAACGCTATGCGGCAGAAGGAATACAAAAGGCTTCAGCAGGCGGTGGATAATGGAACAAAGCGGATCAGGGAAATCGACCGGCTGATTGAACGGGTATTCGAGCAGAACGCCTCCGGTCTTCTCTCCGACGAACGGTTTGCAACGATGCTCCGAAAATACGAGCAGGAACAGAAAACGCTGACAGCGGAGGTTGCCGAAGGTCAGAAGACCTTGCAGAACGCCGAACAGAAAGCGGTGGATTTGCGGCTGATACTCCGTACTCTGCGGGAGATCACCGATGTCAAAGAGCTTACGCCTACCCTTGTCAACTCGCTGATCGAGCGCATTGAAATTCACAACAACGACAAGTATGACGGTCACTGTCACGTCAAGGTGGATATCTACTTCACAGCGGCGGGAATGATCGATATTCCCACCGAAAAAGAAATCCGGGCTATGATGGAAGAAATTCGGGAAAACCCGCAGAGCTTCAAATTCGTAGCCTAACGGAAAAAGATACGGCGCAGCGCCATTCCGGCTCCGCACCGTATCCCTTACATAATTACTTCCTTATTTGGCTTGCCCATATCACGCGGCCTCTTTCCTTTATACTGTCTATTAAGGAAATACCGATGCACGCGCACGTCTCTGCAAAGCACAGTGCCTATCTGCTCCGGGGCGCTCATTCGTGACACGCCGCCCGCCGCACGGATGTCGGCCGGAATGCGTTCCAAAGCCATCACGGCGCAGGCGCCGGCAGCTTCGGCAATTTTTGCCTGTTCGGGCGTGGTAACGTCCATAATAACGCCGCCCTTGAGCATCTGCGCCAAATTCTTGTTCAGTTCAAATCTGTTGTTTTCCATAAGTAAAACTCCTTTTTTGCATGAGGTTTTTTACTGTATCGTTCATTCGCCGCACATATCGGGGTCAAAACCGTTCATAATCCGCCTCACAGCTTCGCATGGCGAGAATGGTGCGGTTGATCAAATCGTCCAAATCCCATCCAAGCATTTGGGCACCCCGTTCGATCACCTCACGGGAGCAGCCTGCCGCAAAGTTCAGGTTTTTATATTTTTTCTTGACGGATTTCAGTTCCAGATCCGACACGCTTTTAGACGGCCGCATGATCGCTACCGCTCCGATCAAACCCGTCAATTCGTCCACAGCATATAAAACCTTTTCCATCTCGTGCTCCGGCTGAATATCGACCGTAAGCGAATAGCCGTGACTGGCGACCGCATGGATCAGCCGTTCGTCCGCGCCGAAGTCACGCAAAATCTCCTGCTCCTTCACGCAATGCTCGTTTGGAAATTTTTCAAAATCAAGATCATGCAGCAGACCAACGATCCCCCAAAAATCTTCCTCCCCGGCGTATCCGAGTTCCTTCGCAAAATACCGCATCACGCCCTCTACCGTAACGGCGTGCCTCAGGTGAAACGGTTCTTTATTCCACACGCACAAAAGCTCCCACGCTTCGTCTCTTGTAATTTCCTTTGCCATATCGGGTTTCCTTCCTAATTTGAATTGTCATGCATATAAAACCTATCTGCTTAATGAGTTATTATACGCAGCTGCTCCCGTTTTGTCAATAGGACGGTCCGAAAAACAGATAAAATACAGGATTTTACGAATAGGTCTTGACAAAAGGCGAGCGGGGTCATATAATACCTATATAGCCGATAGGTTTAATTAGCAATGCGGAGTGAAGTTCTATGACAATAATAATCAAATACCGACGATGTTGCCGCTTATCTGAACAGAAAATATTCTAAAACTCATATGAATTTATTATAAGGAGCGAACAAGTATGAAAACTTATGACAAAATTACCGATCTGATCGGCGGAACGCCACTTTTGAAGCTGACGAACTATATTCGGGAAAAGAACCTCGACGCGACCGTTTACGGCAAGCTGGAATACTTCAACCCAGCCGGCAGCGTCAAGGACAGGATTGCTAAGGCTATGATCGACGACGCGGAAGCAAAGGGTCTGCTGAAGCCTGACTCGGTCATTATCGAGCCTACCAGCGGCAATACCGGCATCGGACTTTCAGCCGTTGCGGCGGCAAGAGGATATAAAATCATTCTCACTATGCCTGAAACCATGAGTATCGAGCGGCGGAATCTCCTCAAAGCCTACGGCGCAGAGCTTGTGCTGACAGAAGGGGCCAAGGGAATGAAAGGCGCAATCGCCAAAGCGCAGGAGCTGGCGGAGGCAACACCGCACAGCTTTATTCCCAGCCAGTTTACGAATCCCGCAAACCCTGATATCCACAGAAAGACCACCGGACCTGAAATTTGGGAAGATACCGACGGAAAAGTTGATATCTTTGTTGCGGGCGTAGGTACCGGCGGAACGGTGACGGGTGTCGGTGAATATCTCAAGTCCAAAAATCCGGATGTAAAGGTTGTTGCCGTGGAACCGGCAGGCTCTCCCGTCCTTTCCAAAGGGACAGCCGGGCCGCATAAGATCCAGGGAATCGGCGCCGGTTTCGTGCCGGATACGCTGAACACTGCCGTCTATGATGAGATCATCGCCGTGGAGAACGAGGACGCCTTCGAAACGGGACGCACCCTGGCACGGAAGGAAGGTCTTTTGGTCGGTATTTCTTCGGGTGCCGCGGTTTACGCGGCGACGCAGCTTGCGCTTCGGCCGGAGAACAAAGGTAAGCTGATCGTAGCTCTTCTTCCCGACACCGGCGAGAGGTATCTCTCCACGCCTATGTTTGCGGAGTAAGCAAATTAAAGAGAACTCCGCCGCTTTTGTGCCATGCACGAAATACGGCGGAGTTCTTTTATCAGATCATATAGTTGTCAATGTCTCTCGCATTTTGTTGGTCGATAATATCCTGCAAGGTAATTCCGTCAAAATATTCGTTTATCACCTTGTAGAATCCCTGCCACACGGGAAGTGTCGGACAGTCGGCGCTGCGTTTGCATTCTTCGGGATTTTTTCCGACACACGCTACCGGGGCAAGATCCCCCTCTGTCAGCCGCAGGATCTCGCCTACCGTATACCGACTGGGATCTTTCACGAGCATATATCCGCCTTGGTTCCCGCGGTTTGTACGCAAAAGGTCTGATTTGTTTAAGATGGGGACGATTTGTTCAAGATATTTCTTTGAAATGTCCTGACGCTTGGCGATGTCTTTTAACGCAATATACCCTTCTTCCCGGTGCTCGGCAAGATCAAGAAGCATCCGAAGCGCATAACGGCCTTTTGTTGATATTTTCATACAGAAAGACTCCTCATCATCATCGTATCAGCGTATACCTAATAATAACATATATTTAATAGGTTTTCAAGGGGAATGTTGTGAAACCTTTATTTCCTGCGTCCGCATTGACTTTGAAGCGATTTTATGCTATACCGTGTATATAAAGCCTATCAGTAAAGTAAGAAATTGAAAGAGAATCCGCCATGACACTGCAGCAAATCCGTTATGCTATTACGATCGCCGAAATCGGCTCATTAAACAAGGCGGCCGAAATTTTATATATTGCTCAGCCTTCGCTCACCGGCTCTATGCAAGAGCTTGAAAGAGAGCTCGGAATTACGATCTTCAATCGCAGCGGTCGGGGCGTTACGCTGACAGCCGACGGAATAGAGTTTTTGCAATACGCAAAGCAGATCTACAGTCAGTACGAAGATCTCATTGAGAAATATAAGGATCCGAAAAGCCTGAAAAAGAAATTCGGCGTCTCAACGCAGCACTATTCTTTTGCGGTAAAAGCATTTGTGGAGCTGGTAAAATCATTTGATACCTCTTTCTATGAATTCGCCATTAGGGAAACGAAAACAAAGGATGTTATAAACGATGTCGCGTCTATGAAAAGCGAGATCGGAATTTTATATCTCAGCGATTTTAACCGTGCTGCGATCAATAAGCTGTTGCGTACCGCGGGACTTGAATTTCATCATTTGATCAACTGCCAAGCTTATGTTTATTTATGGTCAGGTCATCCGCTTTCAAAAAAGAGCTCCATTCGGTTTGAGGAGCTTTCTGATTACCCCTGCCTTTCTTTTGAGCAGGGGGATACCAGTTCGTTCTATTTTGCGGAGGAAATTCTGAGCACAAGCGAATATCTTCGCACAATTAAAGCAAACGACCGGGCGACGATGTTAAATCTGATGATCGGACTGAACGGATATACCCTTTGCTCCGGTATTATCTGCGAGGAACTAAACGGCGACGATTATGTTGCCGTGCCGTTTGAAGCCGATTCCGCCCGAGAAAACAGCGTGATGGATATAGGATACATTACAAGAAAGAACATTTTGCTGAGCAATATCGGGCAAAAGTATATAGAGGAAACGAAAAAGTATTTGCAGATCAAATAATACCGTATCATACATATAGGCTTGAACTATAACTCGGCATTGACTTTCCGTATTAGACAGGAGGCCGGCGCCGAGTTATAATTACATTGCAAACAAAAAAGGAGGCGAAAACAGTGAGAAAAGAATTCTGCCGGAGGAATATTTCCTGCACTTCGTTTTCCGTGCTGCTGAGCCTTGATCGAATGTGCGGATAAATTCTCTGTCAATTCCAACCACCAACCGCGTTAAAGTTAAAATAAAAATCGAAGCGGCATTGCCGCAGGAGGTATAATACAATGGCAAACATTCATGATCCTAAGAACTGGAGCTTTGAAACCAGACAGTTACATATCGGTCAGGAGCACGCTGATCCTGCAACCGACGCGAGAGCAGTACCGATCTATGCATCAACCTCATATGTATTTCACAATTCACAGCACGCGGCAGACAGGTTCGGCCTGAGAGATGCGGGCAATATCTACGGCAGACTGACCAATCCGACACAGGACATTTTTGAGCAGCGGATCGCATCGCTGGAAGGCGGCGTCGCGGCGCTGGCAACCGCTTCGGGTGCGGCGGCAATCAACTATACCATCAGCGCGCTGGCAAGAAGCGGCGAACATATCGTTGCCTCCAAGACCATTTACGGCGGCACCTACAATCTGCTGGCGCACACGCTCCCGCTGTCATCCGGCATCACCACGACATTTGTCGACCCCGACGAGGACGGCGCATTTGAAGCGGCCATCAAAGAAAACACGAAGGCTATCTTCATTGAAACTCTCGGCAATCCCAACTCGAATATCATCGATATTGAAGCGGTTGCCGCCGTGGCTCACAAGCACGGTATTCCGCTGGTTATCGACTCCACCTTTGCTACCCCCTATCTCATTCGCCCCATCGAATACGGCGCGGATATCGTCGTTCACTCCGCGACAAAGTTTATCGGCGGTCACGGAACCGCCATCGGCGGCGTTATCGTGGACAGCGGGCATTTTGACTGGAAGGCTTCCGGCAAATATCCGTGGATCTCTGAGGCAAATCCCAGTTATCATGGCATTTCCTTTGCGGATGCGGTCGGTCCCGCCGCCTTTGTCACCTATATCCGCGCAATTTTGCTTCGCGATACGGGCTCGACACTCTCACCTTTCCATGCGTTTCTGTTCCTGCAAGGCCTTGAAACCCTCTCTCTGCGTGTAGAGCGTCACGTCGAAAACGCACTGAAGATCGTGGAGTATCTGAACCGTCATCCGCAGGTGGAAGCGGTGCATCATCCCTCTCTCGAAAGCGAGCCGAGCCACAAGCTGTATCGGAAATACTTCCCGAACGGGGCCGGATCCATCTTTACTTTTGACGTCAAGGGGGATGCTGCAACAGCGAAAAAGTTCATTGACAATCTCGCGATCTTCTCTCTGCTTGCAAATGTTGCCGACGTAAAGTCTTTGGTGATACATCCCGCAAGCACGACCCATTCGCAGCTTACCGAAGACGAGCTGCTGGATCAAGGCATCAAGCCGAATACGATCCGTTTGTCCATCGGAACGGAAAATGTAAAGGATCTGATCGCAGCTCTTGACGAAGCATTCAAGGCAATCGAGTAAAATGCTCTGAAATACACCGGGCCATAGAGTCCGGTGTATTTTTTTGCACTGAATCGGCCTTTATGGGAAGACCGAAAAAGCATCCTGGTTTTTTATTCGTTTTTGTCGTCCTTTTCGCCTTCATTTCAAATCTCCTTTTTATGTACGGAATTCTTTGAAACGAAAAAGCGGCAGTACGTCACAAATCACGGAGATGTACTATGTGAGGAAAGATACGTCAAGGCTGAACGGCATCACGGACGGGTTGAGATGTGAACAAACGGTTATTTCACCTTATTTTTTCGCAATACTGCGGCCAAATAATACCCGGCGCAGACGAACAGCCCCATGACGGCGATATAGTCGATCAGGAACAGCCAAACCGGTTCCTCAAGATCAAAGAAAACGAAGTGGTACCGCAGTAACATATAATTTCCAAAGTCCCGTTTCACAAACGCATACGCTCCATACGCGGCAACTAAGGCCGCCATACCGCGGAGCGTCCATGTCCGAAACTTCGAGGGCTTCTTTGTGAGTTTTCTTGCCATGCCCATGATCCCGCCCCAGTGAAGGCCGAGGTGCAGAGACATAAACATAAATCCCCAGTACGCCGAGAGCATGTGGACCGTCCGGAGGGCGGCGCTGAATCTGTGGACATCAAGCCGGAACACATAACGGGACAGCAGAATACCGCTGATCATGGAGCCTGCCATAGAAAGAAGCACGAGCACCGTCAGCACCGTCCCGAACACGCGGATCGGCGGGTACTTCCCCCGAAAGAGATTCCCGTACCATTTTATGTTCAGGATATGATGCAGAACAAACAGCAGGAAAATACCGACGCCGAGCCATTCATGCGCCGCCTCGCCTATAAGAGAGTACGCCATTAGGAGAAGCAGCACCGCGGTCATGAAAACATCGGTTATAATTTTCAGGATCTGCTTCGGTTTCATCGTCGGTCGTTACGGCAGCCGGCAGTAAACGTCGTCCGTCACCTCTTCGCACCATTCTGTTTTTCCGTCCTCACCGGGCACTTCAACGGCAAGGTGCTGGAACCAGCAGTTCTTCGCCGCGCCGTGCCAGTGCTTGATGCCCTCCGGGATGTTCACCACGTCTCCGGGGTGAAGCTCCTGCGCCTCATTCCCTTCCTCCTGATACCAGCCGCGACCGGCAACGCAGATCAGCATCTGTCCTCCGCCGCGCCTCGCTGTGTGGATGTGCCAGTTGTTGCGGCAGCCCGGTTCAAAGGTCACGTTGAACACCGGCACCTGCGTGGTAGAAATGGGAGCAAGGTAGCTCTGCCCGATGAAATACTGCGCGAACGCATCATTTTTGCCGCCCACGGGGAAAACGGAAAGATCCTTTGCCGGTGCGCCCTCATCTTCGCCGTAGACTTCCGCAATCAGCGGAAATGCGCTCCACGCTTTCGGCCAGCCGCAGTAAAAGGCAAGCTGGGTGACGATCTCCACCGCCTCCGTCTTCGTAACGCCGTGTTCCTTACCCAAAGCGAGATGACTCTTGAGCTGCGGATAAAGACCCGCCGAGAACAACGCCGCAATGGTGACCATGCTTCTGTCTCTGGGCGAGAGTTTATCTTCCCGCGACCACACCTCTCCGAACAGTACGTCGTCATTCAGTTCCGCAAATTTGGGAGCGAGAGTACCGAGTATGTCCCGTCCCGCCGTTTGTTTCTTTGCCATATCTATTCCTCCTTATCTGCATTCCTTCAGAACCGCTAACAGTTCTTCTTTCGTGAATCTTTTGCAGCAGCCAGCCGTTAAAACAGTGCTGTCCGCGACCGACTTGTAGTCCGTATCGGCCGGAATGCCCATTCCCGCAAATGTTGTCGGCAGACCGACTTCTTTGATGAACGACGCAAGAGCATCAATAAAAGCGTTTGCCAGCTCAAATTCCGTCTTTCCGGCAGGATCGACACCCCACACATTCACGGCGAGCCTCGCAAACTGCGGCACGGCTTCGGGAAGCATATGGCGGTAGAGAACAGGATGAATGACCGCCAGCCCCTGCCCGTGGTTGCAATTTGTGTATGCGCCTAACTGATGCTCGAGCATATGCGCCTGAAAATCCGTGACCTTGCCGATTTTTAAGATACCGTTTTCGCCCATCGCCGCCGCCCATACAAGCTCGCTCCGAACCTTTATGTCCTGCGGATTTTCGAGCGTTGCCCTCAGATTGCGGATGATATTTTTCTGGCAGGCTTCATTGATCTCGTCGGAGAGATTCGTTTCTCTCGGCGCGCCCATATATGTTTCCATGCAGTGGGAAAGTGCGTCAAAAGCGCCGGAGATAACCTGACCCATAGGCATTGTCATGGTATAGGCAGGGTCGAGGATGGCAAAATCGTAAAACGCGCCCCACAATGCGCCTTTGACCTTCTTTTCATCATTTGTAATGACCGCGCCGTTGTTCATCTCCGAGCCGGTGCCGAAGGCCGTCACGACCGCGCCCATCGGGATAAATTCGGTGGGATTTTTGTGCTGCACGGTCTCGAGCTCCCACAGATCAGCGTCGGTTTTTGCCTGTGCCGAGATAACCTTGCAGCAGTCGATAACGCTGCCGCCGCCCACGGCTAAAATGAAATCTATCTCATTCTCGCGGGCTAACTTTGCGCCCTCCTGCACTTTTCGGTAGGTGGGGTTTGACATGATGCCGGAAAATTCCGTGACGTTCTTCCCGGCGGCGGTGAGAAGCCCCATCAGTTCGTCGTAAATTCCGTTCTTTTTGACGGAACCGCCGCCGTAGGCGAGCATTACGTTTTTGCCGACCTTTGAAAGCTCCGCGGGCAAGCTCTTTTCCGCCGCTTTTTCTCCAAAATAGACCGTTACGGGATAACGGTATGTGAAGCTGTTCATCCTGTTTCTCCTTATCTGCCGAAGCGTCCGTGAAGCGCACGAACAAAGTTCGGGTTGAAATGGTCAACTATCTCGCTGTGACCTATGTCAAGCGGCGCGATGGCCGCCATTTCCTCGTCCGTGAGGCTGAAATTCCAGATGTCGAAATTCTGCTCCATGCGGTTTCTGTGGGTCGATTTCGGGATCACGGCAACGCCGCGCTGCACGTTCCAGCGAAGCGCGACCTGCGCCGCGCTCTTGCCGTACTTTGCGCCGATCTCGGTCAGAATCGGATGTGTGAAGATCCCGTGACGTCCTTCAGCAAACGGGCCCCACGCCTCCGGCTGCACCTCGTATTCTTTCATCAGGGAGATCGCGTTCGGCTGCTGGAAGAAAGGATGCAGCTCCACCTGATTCACCATCGGCAGGATCTCCACTGTCTCGCAGAAATCGGCCAGTACATGTGGGTAGAAGTTGCACACGCCGATGGCGCGGATGCGCCCGTCTTTGTAGAGTTCTTCGAGCGCACGCCACGCACCGTAGTAGTCTCCCATCGGCTGATGAAGAAGATAGAGGTCGAGATACTCAAGCCCCAGCTTTTGCAAGGAGCTTTCAAACGTTTTCTTTGCGCCCTCGTAACTCGAATCGGATACCCACAGCTTTGTGGTGATGAACAGATCGTCCCGGCAGGCGCCGCTTTTCCGAATCGCTTCTCCGACCGCTTCCTCGTTTCCGTAGGATGCCGCCGTGTCGATCAGCCGATACCCGACGCTGACAGCGTCCAAAACCGCCTGCTCGCACACCTTCGGGTCCTGCACCTGAAAGACGCCGAAGCCCTCCATGGGCATTTTTACACCGTTATTGAGAATTGTATATTCCATGATAAACTCCCTCCCGTCGGTTTTGATTTCGGATCAAAGATCAAGCCCAAGCTCCATTTTTGCATATGCCGCGATCATTTCCGGCGTCGCCGTGTAATACCGCTTGTTCTTGTTTACCTTTGCGATCTCCGCCATATCCTCATCTGAGAGGGCGAAGTCAAAGATATCGAAATTATCGCGGATGTGGTCGGGATTCTTGGAGCCGGGGATCACCACGTTTCCGCTCTGAATGTGCCAGCGCAGGATGATCTGTGCGTTCGTCTTTCCGTACTTTTTCGCAAGCTCCGTGAATACCGCCTCTTCACGCAAGCTCCTGTCGCCGTGACCGAGCGGATACCATGCCATAAGGCCCATGTTCGTCTCGGCAAGGATCTGTTTCAGTTCGGTCTGCGGGTAGTACGGGTGCGCCTCAACCTGAACGACCTGCGGCTTCAGCTCCATCGTGTCGACGACCTCCCGCAGAAGTTCATCGGGGAAGTTTGAAAGTCCGATTGCCTTCACCTTGCCGGCCTTGACCGCCTTTTCTATGTTCCGATAGCCCTCGCGCCAGTTGGCGGTGGGCTGATGCAGGAACAAAAGGTCGATGTAGTCCGTGCCGAGGCGGGCGAGTGTCTCATCTACCGCCGTTTCCTTTTCATAGACCGTAGGCCAAAGCTTTGTGACAAGGAAAATTTCCTTTCTCTTGACGCCGCTCTTTTTGATGCCGCGTCCCGTGCCGCTCTCGTTCATGTAGCCGTTTGCCGTGTCGATCAGGCGAACTCCGCTACGGAGTGCGCTCTCGACCGATGCCTCCGCCTCTGCCGGGGACATCATAAAGACGCCGATCCCCGCCATAGACATTTTTATTCCGTTGTTGAGTGTGATGTATTCCATGCTTTTAAATCTCCTCTATGGGTTTGTTTGTAATTATATTTTAGCCCCTTTTGCCGGCGGGTGGAAGTCTCGGTTGGTTCAGCAGTTATGACCGCAGGTTAGAACTCAAAAAATACCCGCCCGCAAGCTAAAATGCGGGCGTGTATATGATCCAGGGTCATTTTAAAAGTCATTCCCAAACATCGAGCTTTCTGTCTTTATAGTAAAACTCTCTGTCTTTCTCACCGATCTCACGGATAACTTTGCAGGGAACACCGTATGCAACGGTATTCGCGGGGATATCGTGCGTCACGACGCTGCCTGCCCCGATAACGGAATTATCGCCGACGGTGATGCCCGGCATGATCTGACAGCCCGAGCCTATCCAGACATTTCTCCCGATATGGATGGGGAGATTGTAAACATAGTGATGCTCACGCAAAACGGGCAAAATTGGATGCCCGGAGGTCGTAAAGACCACATTCGGGGAGATCATAGAGTAATCGCCTATAAAGATATGCTCGTCGTCCACAAACGTAACGTTTGAATTGATATAAATGCCTTTTCCCAAGTGAACGTGTTTGCAGCCCCAATTTGCGTTGAGCGGCGTTTCGACCGTACAGTCTTCTCCGACCTCCGCGAAAACTTCACGCAGAAGCTTTTGCCGAAGCTCACACTCCGTAGGCAAGGTGCGATTATATTCTGTCATCTTATTTTGGTAAATATGCTGATCGCCGAGCAGCTCGGGATCGTCATAGCGATACGGCAATCCCCGCTTTTTGCGTTCGATATTGTCCATGTTTTAATCCCCTCTTATCCGAGCAGCCGCAATATACAGGTGTATTTTGCAATTGAATCACGTCCGATTGATACAGATATTATAATGTAAAAAGTGGCGGGAGGTCAAGGTGTGAGGGAAGGTTATTTTGCCGTATAACGAAGCCAAAGCGTATCGTTTTCGATTTTCTCCACCGCTTTAAGCGAATATGCGGTGGGCACGGCGGGGGAAAATCCGCCCGTTTCAAAGAGAGACGCACATCCGCTGTCGCCGTCAGCCGTGGGCGCTAAAACGATGCTGAGTTCGTCTATCAGCCCCGCCGCGGCGAACGCCTGATTTGTCACGCCGCCTCCGGCAAGCATGACACGGTCGATACAAAAAAGCGCCTTTAATTTCCGCAGGAGCAGGGCGCAGTCGATCGTTTCCTTCCCGGCAAAGATATAGGAAATATCAAAACCGCGCAGATATGACAGATAGCTGTCGGGCACCTTTTCCGTCAACACCTCGATTATGTGCGCCTTCGGGCGGCCCTTCTTTTCAAGGTACTTTCCGTGCCACTGAAGAACGCCCACCCCGTCGAGCGACACGATATAGTTTTTCACGTCGCTGTCCCCGAGATAATCTTCGCGGGGAAAAGTCGATTTCGTTTCCGGAAGCTCGGACACAAACCCGTCGGCATATCCCTCCGCCATCGTGGTCGTTCCGTAAATCACAGCTTTGCAGTCGTAAAGCTTCCGTACCTCGCCGTATTTGCAGAGAGCGGGAGCCGTTTCCGGCGCGTAGAAAAACGACCCGTCGATCTTGCCGTCGAGCGACATTAACATATGGCATATTACAGTCGGTCTATCCATGATAATCTCCCGTTTACTTTCCGAACAGCCAGCCCATGATTTCCTCGTCGTAGGCGAAGAGCCCACCGCCTCCGTGCTGACTTGTAATACCTCTGTCCCGAAAATAACTGTCGTCTTTAACGTCCAGCACAAGCAGCTGTGAAATTTCGTCCTCCGAAAGACCCTGTGTGGCATAGAGAGCGTGCAGTTCGTTATATGCGCGCTTGGTCGGCTCGGAGCCGTAATATTCGTCGTCCTCGCCGATGACAAGATACACCGGCGTGCGGCTTTCCGCCAAAACTTCAAGGTCGCCGTCCCACTGAGAGGAACAGTGCAGATACGCTGTGAACAGTTCAGGGCGCTTTCCCATCACAAGGGACATGGTTTCTCCGCCGCCGGAATATCCGTTGGCGTAGACTTTGTCTCGGTCGATATTATATGTGTCAAGAAAATATTCGAGCAGAGCTATCGTCTGATTTGCGGAGGTTTCCCGCCAGTCGGAAAGCTGCGGGGCGACGACTATCATTTCATCGTTATAATTCTGCGCCTCAAAGCCGAACGCTTCCGCCTCCAAATTCCGCGCAACGCCCTGAAAATAGAGCCCCTCATAGCCCGGAAGCGTGAAGAACAGCGCATACGGACGGCTGCCGTCATAGCTTTCGGGAATATAGACGTTGTAGTGGATATCCCCGTCGTTTTGGGAATGATATACGTTTTCGATCACAAAGCCGCGATACGTTTCGGTCCCGGCGTCAATATTGTAAGTGGTGCCGGAACCGATTATAGCCCCAAGCTCGCGACCCACTCCTTGACCGTGTCCTCGCTCTCTCTCGACTGGAACCGCTGACCCTCAAGCCAATCGCCCGTTCCGGCTTCGTCGCGCAGCAGTTCTCCGCTCTGACCGAGCCCGGACGAGGAGGATGTGCAGAACGGAATGACCGTTTTGCCCGTGAAATCGTTGGCCTTTACGAATGTGTCGGTCGGCCATGCGGCGATGCCCCACCAAATGGGATAACCAATGAACACCGTGTCGTATTCGTCCCAGTTGTCGGGAACGGATTTTTCAAGTTCGACGACGCGCAGGGATTCGTCGTCATGCTCGCGGGATACGCGGCTGTTCCTGTCTGTCCAGTCAAGGTCGTCGGAGGTGTAAGGCTCCGTCGGGACAAGCTCAAACAGGTCCGCGCCCGTGGCGTTTGCGATATATCCCGCGATCGCCTCGGTATTGTTTGTGGCGGAGTAGTAAACAACGAGTGTCTTCCCGCCGACAGGTTTTACGTCCGGCGTGTCGGAAGATGTTTCGGCTGATGACGTTCCTAACGGTTCGCCGGGCTGCTCTGCCGGTTCTCTGTTGTTTTCCGTCGGTGTGCTTTCCTCGGTGGAACTGCCGGAACCGGAGCTGCTCTGTTCATTTTGACCGGAACAAGCCGCAAGTGAAACTACCGTCGCAGCGCACAACAAAATTGCAAAAATCTTTTTCATGATAAGCATTCCTTTCTTTTTACAGAATGAGATTGACAACCATTCCCGTTGCGAACGAGAACAGCATTACAAATGCAAGATAAAGCAAAAACCGCTTCACGCCGAGCACTATTTTGAGCGCACCGAGGTTTGTGATCTTCGTCGACGGTCCCGTGAGCATGAACGCCGAAGCACTCCCCATACTCATCCCCGAGTAGAGCCATTCGCGGATCAGAGGGATCGTCCCGCCGCCGCAGGCATAGAGCGGAACGCCGATAGTCGCCGCCATCAGAACGCCGAAGCCCTCGTTTGCCTCGCCGAAGAGCGCCGCGAATTTGTCCGCGGGAACATACCGCTGAAACAGCGCCGACAAGAGCACGCCCACGAGGAACCAAAGTCCCGTCGCCTTGATATTTCTGCCGATGTTCTTGACGAGCCGCAGGAACGGGTTCGGATCCGTGTCGTGGTTGTGCGGCCCGTCAAAGCCCGTAAAATCGAAAAACGGCTTGTTTTTATAAAACACGCGGATCAGAATACCCGCGACGCAGCCGCAGATAAAGCATGAGACGATCCTCACCGTCAGAGCCGCGGGACCGAGCGCCGTGCTGTAAATGATGAGCTGCGGATTCAGGAGAATGGAGCTCATCATAAAAGCCGCAAGCCAGTCGTCGCGGATGCCGCTTTTTGAAAACGACGCCGCAAGCGGGATCGTCCCGTACATGCAGAGCGGCGAGGCGATCCCGAGTATGCTCGCCGGAATGATGCCGAGGACGCCGAGCTTTTTATCGCCCATGCTGCGGAAAAGCCCGTGGATCTTATCCTTGATGAAGACGGAGATGACCGAGCCGAGGACGATACCGAGGACGTAATAGAGAGCGATCTGCCGCAGCTGTACGGTAAAGTAGTACCACACATAGACAAATTCCCGCTCTATGACTTCCGCAATCTCTTCCAAAGCCGGTCACCTCCTCTCGCAAATTTGATTATATTTCGGGGTTTCGTTCAGTCTACCGAAACGAGCGTATACGCGCGGTTTCCGAGGCCGATCTTCTCACCCGCTTCAAGCACATGCTCCGCGTGCTGTCCTTCCATGCGGCGGACAAAGCTCTCGTTGCCCTCCGCCTTATATATCAGGTCAACGCAAGCCTGGTCGAGCGCCACAGGGTCGGTGGAGGCGAGTATGCCGATATCGTGGATATCCGGCTCGGCAGGACGTCCGTTGCAGTCACAGTCAATGGACAGCCTGTTCATCACGCTGATAAATAGGATGTTGCCGTCAAGCGCGTCAACGACCGATTTTCCGGCATCCGCCATGGATTCAAGGAAAGCATCCTGATTGCCGCCCCAAGGGCTCGTGTGGCTTTTGCCCGCCGTATGGATTAGGCATTTGCCCTCTTTCGAGCCGATACCGATAGAGATATTCTTGATAGCTCCGCCGAAGCCTGCCATTGCGTGACCCTTGAAGTGCGAGAGCACAAGGAACCCGTCAAAGTCGCCGAAGTGTGCGCCGACAAGATTTTCTTTAAGCTGATTGCCGCCGTTCACGGGAAGCGACATCGAGCCGTCCTCGTCCATTATGACAAAGCCGCGACCAAGATCGGTAAAGCCGTGATCCTCCGCCACCTGATAGTGCATCGCGGTCTCGGAGCGTGAGCCGCCGTAGGCGGTGTTGCACTCAACGATGGTGCCGTTGACCTTTTCGACGATATCGCGGATCAGGTCGGGGTCAAGGTAGTTGCTGGCAGGCGGTTCGCCTGTCGAAAGCTTGACTGCGATATTGTCGCCGGAGAGCTCGACTCCGAGCGCTTCATAAACCTTCATAATGCCCTCAGGCGAGATATCCGTCGTCATGTACACGACCGAGGATTCCGCCGTCGGGTCTCCGCCGGATGTCTCATCTCCTTCCGACGCTGCGGCGTCCGTATTGGCGTCAGTGTTCGGAGTATTCGTCGACGGACTGTCCGTTGACGGCTCCGCCGTCGTATCGGCGGTGTTGTGAGAGACGTGCGTCTCCTGCGCGCCGCCGGAACCTCCGCTGCACGAAGAAAAACAAACTATCGCCGTAATCGCCAAAAACAGTGCGATAAACCTTTTCATTTCTCTGTCTCCTTTTAAAAAACGAATTGTTCCCCTTTATTTTATTATAAACCGACCGCACAGCGCCCCACAAGTCTCTATACGTTCATCAGTTATAACCGGAGGTTAGAACTTATAACCGGAGGTTAGAACTTATAACCGGAGGTTAGAACTTATAACCGGAGGTCAGAACCGCGCAGTATATCAACCCTCTCCGTACCATTCGCGGACTATCTCAGAAACTTGCTGCCCATTCTTTGACTTCTTTTTCGGAATTTGCTACGGAGGAGCCGGGGATCGAAAGCACCTTGTCCGCAAGCACCGTCGCGCCTTTTGCAAGCTCGCTCAACCGATTCAAACTGTTCGCCCCGCTGGAGCTGCCGTTATGAGAGAAGAACGGAATGATCGTTTTGCCGGAAAGATCGTATTCTTCGAGGAAGGTCCAGACCGGCGTCGGCAGATCATACCACCAGATGGGGAAGCCGAGATAGATCGTGTCGTACTGCGCCATGACGTCGGCGTCAATATGCGAGGAAAGCGCCGGGCGTATCTCGTTGTCGAGCTCGTTCTTCGCACGGTCGGCACAAGCTCCGTAATCCTCGCCGTAGGATTCCTCCGGGACGATGCGGAACAGCTCGCCGCCCGTTTCCTCCGCGATCCACCGCGCCATCTGCTGCCCGTTTCCCGACCACGAGAAGTAGGCGACGAGGATTTTG
>CANQMS010000017.1 GCA_947624995.1 uncultured Clostridia bacterium | reverse complement strand
GCACGCGCCTCGACTCGAATTCTCCGATAAGGTCCCGGTCATATTCCGTCATGCCCCTGTCCGCGTCGACGACGAGGACAGCGATGTCCGTATACCCGAGCGCCTGTTTCGCCTTTTTTACTCTCTCCCCGCCAAGCTCGCCCTCGTCGTCGATGCCGGGGGTATCGACGATGACGACGGGACCGAGCGGCAAAAGCTCCATCGTCTTTTTCACCGGGTCCGTCGTCGTCCCCCGGATATTGGAGACGACGGCAAGGTCCTGCCCGGTCACCGCGTTGACGACACTTGATTTGCCCGCGTTGCGGACGCCGAAAAACGAGATGTGCGGCCGCTCCGCGGCGACAGTTTCGTTAAGTCCCATATTCGCCTCTCAATAGTCAGAATCTGAAATCGCGCTTGCCGTCGTTCATTATCTCCCCGACGTGCTGCTTCGCTATCGAGCGCGTCTTCTCGTTCGGTATTCTTTCAAGCTCGTTCTTCACAAGCTCGAACCCGATCTTCTTTGTCTCGGGGGACGCGTAGTCAACGAGATATTCCGTCAGCGTCATGAGCGCGTTCGGATGACAGCAGTTCAGTATCTGCCCGGACTTGCAGAGCGACATGAAGCGGTCGCCCGTCCTCCCCTCGCGGTAGCACGCCGTGCAGAATGACGGGATGTGCCCGTTTTCCATCAGCCAGCGGACGACCTCGTCGAGCGTTCTCTGGTCGGAGACGTCGAACTGCTCCGTATCGTGCGGGCGCTCCTCCTCCGTATATCCGCCGACAGACGTGCGCGAGCCGCCGCTGACCTGCGAGATGCCGAGGCGCAGCAGCTTTGAGCGGACCGCCTCCGTTTCGCGCGTCGAGATTATCATCCCCGTGTACGGGACGGCGAGGCGGATGCACGCCGTTATCTTCTCAAATATTTCGTCCGAGATCGAATTGTCGAACGCGGAGGGGTCGATGTCGTCCGCGTGCTTGATGCGCGGGACGCTGATGGTGTGCGGACCGACGCCGTGGACCGCCTCGAGGTGCTCGGCGTGCATGATGAGCCCGACGAACTCGTACTTGTAGAGCTCGAGCCCGAAGAGGACGCCGAGCCCGACGTCGTCGATGCCGCCCTCCATCGCGCGGTCCATCGCCTCCGTGTGGTAGTCGTAGTTGTGCTTAGGTCCGGTCGGGTGCAGCTTGAGGTAGCTCTCCTTGTGGTATGTCTCCTGGAACAGGATGTAGGTGCCGATCCCCGCCTCCTTGAGCTTGCGGTAATTCTCGACCGTCGTCGCCGCGATATTGACGTTGACGCGGCGGATCGCGCCGTTCTTGTGCTTGATCGAATATATCGTGTTGATGCACTCGAGTATGTACTCTATCGGATTGTTGACCGGGTCCTCGCCCGCCTCGATGGCGAGCCGCTTGTGCCCCATGTCCTGGAGCGCGATGACTTCCGCGCGCACCTCGTCCTGCGTCAGCTTGCGGCGCGGGATGTGCTTGTTCTTCATGTGGTACGGGCAGTAAACGCAGCCGTTCACGCAGTAGTTGGAGAGATAGAGCGGCGCGAACATCACGATGCGGTTGCCGTAGTACGCGAGCTTGATCTCCTCCGCGATCCTGTATATCTCCTCGACCTTCTCGGGTATGTCGCAGAGCAGAAGGACCGCCGCGTCCCTGTGGGAGAGCCCGGCGGAGACAAATCCGTTCCCGCGCTTTTTCGGGCGCGCCTTCTCGAGGATCTCATCTATGAGCGCGACGTTGTTTTTGTTCGCCTCTGCGTATTCAAGCGTTTCCCTGATCTCGGCGTCGTTTATGAATTCCTCCGCCTTCAGCGATTTCGGATCGTATTTTGCCATTTCTTTTTCGGGGGAGCTTTAAAAATGTATTCCCCCAAACTCCTTTCCTGATTTTTTCATCTTATTTTTCACAAAACCCGGGCGCGTCGCCCCTGTCGACGACGATCTTATACCCAACCGATTCCATGCGGGCGTCAAGGCACCCGCGGCACTGGGCGGATTCCTCGCCCGTGCATATCTTGTTGTCGTAGAGCTCGTATTTTTTCCGGACCGACACGGGCGAGAGATTCGGCATGACGACGTTTGCCCCGGACAGAATGCCGCGCTCGCGTCCGCGGGGGTCTATCGTTCCGAGCGCCGTCGTCGCCGGGAGCAGCACGGGCGGATGTATCAGCCGTATGATCGAGAGCAAAAAGCAGGTCAGCTCGAGCGTCCCCGCGGGATGATCGCAGAAAGGCGTCTCGTGGTGCGGGATAAACGGACCGATGCCGCACATCTCCGGCTTGAACTTCTCGATGAAGCATAGGTCGGAGGCGAGGTTGTCCGCCGTCTGGTACGGACTGCCGACCATGAATCCGCAGCCGACCTGATACCCGAGCTCCCGCAGCGTATATAGACACGAGATCCTGTTCTCAAACGACATTTCCGGCGGGTGCAGGCGCGCATAGTGCTCCGCGTCCGCCGTTTCGTGCCGCAGCAGATACCGGTCCGCGCCCGCCTCGCGCAAAACGCGGTAGCTCTCTCGCCCCCGCTCGCCGAGCGAGAGCGTGACGGCGCAGTCCGGGTGGCGCGACTTTATCCCGGATATGATGCGGCAGAGCACCGCGTCCGTATAGTACGCATCCTCGCCCCCTTGGAGCACGAACGTGCGGAACCCGAGCCCGTACCCCTCGTCGGCACATTCGAGGATATCCTCCTCCGTGAGCCTGTACCGCTCCGCGTTTTTGTTCCCTCTGCGGATGCCGCAGTAGAGGCAGTCGTTTTTGCAAAAGTTCGATATCTCGATGAGCCCCCGGACATAGACGGCGTTGCCGTATATCCCGCGCCTCACCGTGACGGCGCGCGCCGCGGCGTATGCCGCGAGCTCCGGTGAATACCCCTCTATCAGCAACTTGTATTCCCCGTGAGAGAGCGAGTGTTCCCGGCAGAGCTTTTCGACAGTCTCAAGAATACCTTTATCCATTAGAGGTGACGTTTGAATACGCCGTCTTCGCGCTGACGCCCGGCAGGCTGCCGATCTTGCCGGAGAGCGCCGAGATCACGTCCTGCGGCGCGTCGACCGCAAGGCTTATTATATTGATTTTCTTTTCGCGGTACGGCAGCCCCATCCTGCCGATGATGATATCCCCGTACTCGTGCAAAAGCTCGTTGAGCGCGCCGACGGAGCCTTTGTCCTCAACGATGATGCCGATGATAGCGACTCTTGTTTCCATTTTTCCCTCCGAAAAAAATTGCCCCGTCCGGACAATCCGGACGCGGCAAAGAAATAGTATATGTCTCTCTGCCTTTCCCTCGGGGACAGCATCCGCGCCCCTATTGTCAGGTCGAGAATATTATATCTCAGCCGCCCGCGCTTGTCAATATCAAAAAATTGAAACTGCCGCGCGCCGTGCGGCATATTTCACACGTTCTTTTGACTAAAATCTGCTTGACGCAGGTGCTGCGCTGTGATATAATCATATCACCACACAAAGTTAATAATAGATTTTTTTTTGACAGAATTTGCGATGATTTTTACCATAATTCGGTAAAAACGCATCGGTCCTTGTTTTTCGCATTGTGAATTTTGTCAAAGGCAAAAAAGTCTGCGTAGAACTTTGTGTGGTAGCAAATTGGGCTGTGCGTTTTTCGGTGCGCAGCCTCGGCTGCGCACTTTTTTCATTCGCAAGTATCCCTCATGCTGCCACACATCTCAACATGAAAAATGACCGCGCTCCCGCGGTCTTTTTCATTGTTATAAATATCATAAAAAGTTTTGGCAGAGGGGGTCCGGGGGAGGCGCCTTTCCTAAAAGGCGCCTCCCCCCGGAAATTATTATTCCAATGTCACTTCCCCGCGACGGTCAGACCGTCGACGCGGAGGCACGGGGACGAGAATGACGTCATGCCGTGCGAGCGGAGCTCGAGCTCATCACCGACGGCGGTGATATTTTGCAGAAGCGTATAGAAATTCCCCGCGACGGTGAACGATTTGACGGCGCGCCCCTTCTCGCCGCCCTCGATCATATATCCGGAGCTCTGGAGCGAGAAGTCGCCGGAGATGACGTTTGCGCCGGCGTGCAGCCCGCCGAGGGAGGTAATGTACACGCCCTCGCCGACGCCGCGGACGATCTCCTCCTCTGTCTTGTCCCCGGGTGCGATATACATCGAGAACGGTCTTATCCCGACCGTGGAATTGTACGAACGCGCCGCGTTTCCGGTCGTTTCGACTCCGGCGACGGCAGCTGTCTTGAGATTATACAGCAGCGTTTTGAAAACGCCCGCCTCGATGACGCTTTTTTTGTGCGTGGGGCAGCCCTCGCCGTCAAAATTTATCGGCATCGCGGACTCCGGGTGGCGCGGGTCGTCAACGAGCGTAACGAGCGGGGAGGCGATCGCCTCGCCCTCGCGCCCGCCGAGCTTTGAGAGTCCCTTCTGCGCGTTCTCGGCGGAGAATATGCCCGAGAACGTCGAGAGCAGGCTCGAAACCGCCTCCGGCGCGAACACGACCGGGTAAGAGCCGGTCGGCGCGACGTCCGCGTCGAGCATCGAGAGCGCCTTTTCGGTCGCCTTCTTCGCAAGTTCGTCAACGTCGAGCTTGTCAAAGCTGCCGACCTTCACCTCGTAAGCGTCCGACATCTCGCTCCCGTTAGAAACGACGGACGCGGCAAAGAACACCGCGACGCTGTTCTCGTAAGAAACATCGAGCCCGTTCGAATTGCATATCGCGATCTTCACGGTGCCGCAGGACGCGGACGCGCTCGCGCCGTCGATGACGGCGGGGTCCGCCGCGTAGATGGCGCGGTCGCCGTCGAGCGCCGTTTTTATGAGCTCCTCCGTCGTCGGGAGCGCATATGGGACAAGATCGAGCGGTTCGTACTCGAGCCCGCCCGGCGCGAGGTATTCGCGCTCATCGTTTTCGAGGATGCCCGCATTGTCGACTGCCCTGCCGACGATGCCGACCGCCTCCGCCTCCGACAGCTCCTCCGTCGAGGCATATCCCATCCTGCCGCCGACGACGCAGCGGAATGAAACGCCGCCGTCAACGGAGCTTGAAAATTCGTTTATCTCATGTCTGAAGGTGTCGACGCTGACGTCCTCGCCGGAGTTGTAGTAGAGCTCATACTCGCTGATGCCGCGCCTTTTCGCCTCCGAGATCACGGCTTCCTTAAATGCACTGTATTCCATGTTCATTCGTTATCGTTTCCTCCTTGCCGTATCTTCATGCCTTCATCTTCCGCCGACCGTTATCGACGAAACGCGGATCAGCGGCTGACCGACGTTTGTCGGGATGGAGCCGCTCGACGCGCCGCACATACCCTGACCGAGGTCGAGATTCCTGCCGACCATGTCGATGTTCATTATGACCTCCGAGCCCTTTCCGACGAGGCTCGCGCCGCGGACCGGCTCGCATATTTTGCCGCCGCGGACCATGTACCCCTCGTTCACGGCGAAGTTGAATTCGCCCGTCGCCGGGTTGACGGAGCCGCCGCCCATGGATTTTGCATAGAGCCCGTATTCGATGGAGGCGATGATCTCGTCATTGTCGTCCGTCCCCTCGGCGATATACGTGTTCGTCATGCGCGATGTCGTCGTGTACGCGTAGCTCTGCCGCCGCGCGCTGCCCGTGGACGCCATTCCCATCCTGCGCCCGTTATATTTGTCTATCATGTATGTCTTGAGTATGCCGTTTTCGATGAGCACGTTTTTCTGCGCCGGGGTGCCCTCGTCGTCTATGTTGATCGAGCCCCACGCGTTCGGTATCGTCCCGTCGTCAACAGCCGTGACCTTCGGGTTCGCGATCTGCGTCCCGAGCTTGCCCGCGAACTGGGAGAGCCCGTATGCGACCGCGGACGCCTCGAGCGAGTGCCCGCACGCCTCGTGGAAGATGACGCCGCCGAATCCGTTCCCAATAGCGACCGGCATAACGCCCGCCTTGCAGTACCCGGCGCCCGCCATCGTGAACGCCTGCTCCGCCGCGGTCCTGCCCGTTGCGACCGGGTCGATGACCGAGTCGAAGACCTCCATCCCCATTCTGCGTCCGGGGTTGCACGAGCCGGTCTGAGTTCCCTGCCCCCTGTCGGACACGGCGCTTATCGACAGCCTCGTCCTGATCTGGCGGTCCTCGGCGTAGAGCCCCTCGCTCGTCGCTATCAGTATGTTGTGGTCGACGTCGAGCAGCGTCCCCGTCGCCTGAACTATGCTCTCGTCGTACTCACGCGCCGCGAAGTACGCGGACTTGAGCACGTCCGCCTTCTGCCTGTTCGGCACCGTGGAGGGGACGATCTTCACCGGATGTATGTCGCCGAAGATGCGCTCGCGGAGGTTTATCTCGACCGCCGCATTCCCCTCGCCGAGCGCGTCTGCCGCGCGCGAGGCGCAGCGCATCAGCCCCGCCTCGGAGGTGTCCGTTGTCGTCGCCGTAACGGAGCGCAGCCCGCGGAAAACGCGCACGCTCGCCCCGGCAATGACGGCGTCCGCGACGCTGTCTACCTTGTTTGAGATCATCCGTATTGCGTGATCCGTCGTGTGCTCCGCGAATATTTCCGCGTAGTCCGCGCCCGTCGATACGGCACGGCGCAGGACCCGCTCGCAAAGTTCTCTTGAAATCATGTAATTCTCCTTTTTTCAAACGCCGCACAGCCCCGTCGAGGCGTCCGGTTTTTTATATTTTACCACCGCTCCGCCGCAATTTCAATATGTTGACGCGCGGCGCGGAAATTATTCAGAAGCTTTCGATATGCTCCCTCACGTAAGCGGCGAGACGCCCGTCGAGCGAGCCGAGGGCGTAAAACTCACCGTCGAATTCGTCGAACGGGTAACGGTCGTACTGTGCCGAAAATGCCTCAGCCGTCGGTGAATCGAACGACGACAGATCGCTATCGTCGATCCCGTATTTTTTGATGAATCCGTCGTAAAGCGCCCTGAATTCATGCGCGCCTATCAAGTCAAGGCTATCGCTCACGAACGGCGCCGCCGCGCGGCTCGAATTGATGAAGAACTGGCACAGTCCGCCGTTGTTCACCTCCACCTCGAGCAAAAAAACGGTGTATAACACGCGTTCCGGCTCAGACAAAAGCGATGTCAGCGCCGAGGAGCCTTCTTCAAAGTCCGCGCCGTCAAGCTTTCCATCCACGCGGTCAAAGACCGCCGTTATAAGCTCCCCGTCAGGGAGCGAGACAAGCTCATCGTACGTCATATTTTTGTAAAGCTCCTGCTTAACCAAAAAGTCATTCACTTCGTTTTGAGAGTCTTTTTATAATCCCTCGTCGCACGTATCATGTCGAGGGACCGCATTTTACCAAAGCCGTCCGTTTTCCCGTATCAAGATCGCGGGGATAAGCGCCGCGACAGGGGATTTATTATTATCCGCCGCATTTGTGCCGAAACAAGCGCGGTCCGGGACAGTCGCCTGTCCCGGACCCGGCAGCCTGGCAAATTATTTTCTTCTCTTTCTGTGGTGCAGTATCTTTTCGGGCGCGGGGTCCGTCAGCAGTCTGCCGCCGCCGAGCAGAGAATTCGTCAGTATGCCGAGGATGAGCGCGCAGGCGACCTTCGTTATCGTCACGGCGCCTATCGTTATTTCGAGTCCGCCGATGCCGGAGATGAGGATGACGGCGACCGTGAACAGGTTGCGGTTATCCTCGAGGTCGACCTTCTGTACCATTTTCAGACCTGAAACGGCGATGAAGCCGTAGAGCGAGATGCAGACGCCGCCCATCACGCAGGACGGTATCGTCGCCAAGAACGTCGAAAACGGTGCGACGAACGAGATAAGTATAGCCATGACCGCGGTGCCGAGTATCGTTGCGACGGACGCGTTTCCGCTGATCGCGACGCAGCCGACGGATTCACCGTACGTCGTGTTCGGGCAGCCGCCGAAAACGGCGCCCGCGATGGAACCGACGCCGTCGCCGAGCAGCGTCCTGTGAAGACCCGGATCCTCGAGCAGGTCTTGCTCGATTATCGTTGAGAGGTTCTTGTGGTCCGCGATGTGCTCCGCAAAGACGACGAACGCCACGGGGATATATGCGACCGCGACAGTCGCGATATACGAGCCGATAGAGCCGACCTTGCCGAAGTCGAACGGCTCGCGGAAAATGCCGAGAAACGTGAAGTCGGGGTACCACTGCATCGAGGAAAATTTCGAAAAATCAATGATCTGCAGCGCCGTGTTCCCATCGTATATGCCGATAACGGTGAAGATCGCCGCGACGGCGTACCCGGCGACGATGCCGATGATGAACGGTATCATCTTCAGCATCTTTTTGCCGTAGACGGAGCATATCATCGTCACGGCGAGCGTTACGAGACCGCAGAGTATGCAGAGGTAAACGGAGGCGGTCGGGTCGCCGTTGCTGTCCAGCACAGAGCCCGACTGCAAGTCACCGATGGCGTTGCCCGAGAGCGACAGACCGATTATCGCGACCGTCGGTCCTATGACGGAGGCGGGCATGAGCTTGTTTATCCATGCGACGCCCGCGAATTTGACGACAAGCGCTATCACGACGTACACAAGCCCCGCGAAGAGCGCGCCGAGTATCAGCCCAAGATACCCGAGAGACACCGAGACGCCGCCCGCGAACGCCGCCGACATCGAGCCGATGAAGGCGAACGACGAGCCGAGGAATACGGGGCTCTTGAATTTTGTGAAGAGCAGGTACACGATCGTACCGACGCCCGCTCCGAAGAGCGCGGCGGAAGCGGACATTCCGTTCCCGACGATGCGCGGGACCGCTATCGTCGCCGCCATGATCGCCAGAAGCTGCTGGAGCGAGAACACAATGAGCTGTCCGAACTTCGGTCTGTCCTTTACACCGTAGACGAGTTTCATTTTGATTTTTCCTTTCGATTTTTCATTTATAATCACCCGCGCGGGGTCATTACCTGATATCAGAGCTCCGAGAGCAGAACGCGCAGCTCCCCGTCGATCTCCGGAACACGCACGTCAATTCTCTCCGAGCGCGAGGTCGGGACATTTCTGCCGACAAAATCCGGGCGCAGCGGCAGCTCGCGGTGACCGCGGTCGATGAGCACGGCGAGCATTATCCTGTCCGGTCTTCCGTGCGCGAACACGCACTCGATGGCGGCGCGCACCGTGCGCCCGGTGTACATGACGTCGTCCACGAGCACGACTCTTTTTCCGTCGGGACCCTCCGGTATAAACGTCTCGCCCCCGTCGGGGAGGATCGGCGCGTCATGAAGGTCGTCGCGGTAGCGCGTGACGTCGATATACCCGACCGGGACCCGGACGCCCTCAAAGCTCATTATGTTATCGGCGATCATGCGGGAAAGCGGCACTCCGCGCCGCTTTATGCCGAGAAGCAAAAGCCCGTCCGTCCCGCCGTTGCGCTCGATGATCTCGTGCGTTATCCTCCGGACCGAACGCAGAACGGCACCTTCATCCATGAGCTCAGCCTTTACACCCATAGCACACCTCAAAAAAGAAGATCCTGCACCCGGCAGGATCAGACGAAACTATTCACGGCGCGCGGACGCGGCAGGATATATTCGGTCGATCTTGCCGGCATCACGGTACCGACTTAAAAATTCACCGATATCATAATACCACACAGCGACCGATTTGTAAAGCACACCGGGGTGATTTTTTGCCGTTTTTTCGCAAAAAAAGGGGACCGCGCAGAGCGGTCCCCGTGATGCGTCACGCGGTCACATTAAGTCTTTCTTCTATCATGCCGACGGCGTCAGTCAGCCCGTCCCTGTCCGCGTCCGTGAAGTACGCGGGGACGACGGAATCCATGTCGAGCACGCCCCAGACACCGCCTTCCGGCGATTTTATCGGGATGACGAGCTCGGAGTGCGTGTTGCAGTCACATGCGATGTGTCCCTCGAAGCATTCAACCTCGTCAACGACTATCGCCTCTCCCCTTTTCCACGCCGTCCCGCAGACGCCGCGCCCGTAACCTATCCTGCAAACGGCGGGTCTCCCCTGAAACGGACCGAGCACGAGCTCACCGCCCGAAACTATGTAGAACCCGACCCAGTTCACGCGGTCGAACGCCTGCGCGAGCACGGACGAGAAGTTCGCGAGCGCCGCCGTCATGTCCGGCTCGCCGCATGTGTATATGCGGAGCTGCTCCTTCAGCATCCGGTAAAATTCCGGCTTTTCCTCGGGATAGTTAACCTCGATGTAGCTCATCTTTTCACCTTTATCGGCACTGAAAGGTTTTATCCGCGCTTCACTGCCTGAACGACCCAGCGCGTCGCAAACCCGTATGCCGGGCAGGTCGAGAGCGTTATGATCTGGTCGTCGACCGTCGGGACGATGCCGGTGTTGAACACCGAATTTTTGAGCGTGAAATCAATAAATTCCTGCTTATCTTCATCGTCGAGGAACGTCACGCGGTACGTCATCCCGCTCGTGCTGACCTCGTAAGCCGCGTATATCTCGTAGACTTCGACGCCATTGTTCGTCATTATATAGACGTTCGGGTGCGCGTCGCGGTACTCCTTCGTCGTGTAGAACTTGAGGTCGCCGAACATCGTGCTGTCGTTCATGCGGTGCCCGTATATGATCGTGTTGAAGTTGCTGAAGTCGGGGCTGCACATGCACTCCATGAAGATCGTCCCGGCAATGCTGTACGTCCCCATCCAGCTCCGGCGCAGATAGTAGTCGTTGTCCTTATAATAAATGATCGGGTAACTTATACCCGTGCCGGTAACGTATATCCAGCCGATAACGTCGCTGTTCAGCGCCTGCACTTTGCCAAGGTCGCCGCTGAGAAGCGCCTCCTCATACGGGTCGACGTATGCGGGCGGATCGTCCTCTCCGGTCTGCGTCTGATCGGTCACAGTCCCCGACTGTCCGTCGCCGATGCCGGTGTCCGCGCTGCCGCCCGGCGTCTGTGACGGGATGTTCTGAGACGTTCCGGGGGCAACATTATCCTTGCCTATGCTGTTCATGTCCGGCAGCCCGACAAGCTCGCGCGCCTCTTCGTTTTGCTCTCTCGCGCGCTTGTATTCAAGCCCCTGATATATGAGCATGATCAGGCTGAACAAAAACAGTGCCGAAAAGATTACGAGCAGCGCTATGCGGATCTTGTCTTTGATGTCCCTTTTCTTTTTGTTTACTCTTCCGTCCTGCATTTCAACCGGTCTCCTCTCCGCTGTCCGGCGCCGCGGGGGCGCCGGATGCAGCAGAATATATTCCGTTAAATTTATCGGCGCTGACCTTGTACACGGTCCCGGAGCCTTCCTCCGCAACGTAGACGAGCTCCCGCGCGTCATCGCCTTCCCCTTCGGTCACAAGGCTGCCGAACAGGAACACGTATTCTACATCCTTTGAGATCTGTGCCGAAGAGCTCCCGTCCTCGCCCGTCGGGACCGTCGAATACTCCTTGTATTTCAAAACGATCCGCAGCGACGGCTCATCGAGCCCGTATTCCGAGAGCCCGTCCTCATCGACGCCGTATGCGGCGAGGTCCGGGTACTGGAGGTTTGCCGTCTTGGGCATCGAGGACATTATGAGATTCACGGGATCGTCCTCTTCATCACCGCTGACTGCGCCGTCCTTTTCCGCGTCAAACTCGAATTTGCCGCCGTCATACTCGACGGTGAGCGCGAGTATATCCTTTGACTGCGGCGTCGGCGGCACCGTCTCCGCGAGAAGATCCGCCTTAAGGAAGCTGAAATACGGCATGATCGAATCGTTGACCGCGTATATCTCCGAGCTGCCTTCCTCATAGAAGTAGTAGTACCCGGTCGTTTTGTTCTGCGCGCCCATGATGAATCTGCGCGTGCGGTCCTTGCCGTCTTCCGAATACGTCACCGAAACGTCGAGCTTCGGGTCGTCGATGCCGTATGCAGATCTGCGCGATTCGTCATACACGATCTCGGCAAATCCGCCGTAATCCGATATCGCCTGCGCCATCTCTATGACGGTCGCCTGCTCGACCGGGAACTTCGGGTCGTCCTCGAGGACCCAGCGCCTGTCTTTAAGGCGCAGATCCAGTTCCTCGCCCTCGTATTTATATTTGATCGCCGTCACCTCGAGATAATCCTCGTCGATTATCTGGAATGTCCCGCTCTGACCGACGTCGGCTCCGTTGTCTCCCGTTTCGCTGCCCTCGCCTGCCGTCGTGTTGCGTATGACAAAATAGACTGCGAGCAGTGCGAGCAGAACCGCGAAGACGACGATGACGGTGATAAGCTGCTTTCTTTCCCTGCGCTTCTTTGAATTCATGCGTTTCCTCCTGCCGGCTCCCGCTTACCGCAGCTTGCGCACGAGCCAGACCGCGATCCCGACGATCAGGACAGAGAGCGGGATCGCGTACTGGATCACCGCAGTCAGCGTGTTTGCAGCCGCATCGGTAAGGGTGAGCCTTGCGTTCGAGTTCGTCTGCGTGCCTGCGATCGAAACGATCGTCGGCTTTTCGCACACTGTCATGATCGTTGCCGCGAACACGTTCGAGTTGCGCCCGTTCGTCGTGAGATACGCCTCCTCGGTGTTTATATACGAGGATGAGAACCACACGAACGCAGACCCCGTCGCACTGTCACGCGATATCGCTGCGACGGAGTATTTTCCCGTCGGGTCGCCGTCGGCGCGTTCCCTCTCCTCCTCGGATGCGCCTATGATATACGCATTTTCGGATGTGTCCGCGATCGACTCGAATCTCATCGGACCGCTGTAATCACTGTCCGCCGTGATCGCGTGGGCGCGCGGCATATAGATCGAGACCGCCGTCGGGTTCGTCGAGACGAGATTCGTTATGTCGAGTGAGTTGAGCTTCAGAACGAGGTTGAAGCGGCTGCCGCTGTACCTGTCGCCTCCCTCGGGCTCGAGGATGACGCCGTCTTCACTGATCATGCCGCAGTGCTTCGCGAGGGCGGCGAGATTCGGAGTCTTCTCCGCGCCGTAGGAGGTCACGTCCGTGATGAGCATCACCTTTCCGCCGCCGTCGATATATTCGGTGAGCTGCGAGAGCTCTTTCTCCGACAGGTCGAGGGACGGATTGTTTATCATTATGAGCCCGGCGTTCTCCGGGATCCCGGATGCGAGCAGCTCGAGGCTGTCAAACGCAATGTTGTTGCTGTCGATAAACGATGTGAACAGCTCGGGGAGGTCGATCTCGCCGTGACCCGTGAGCTCATAAGCAACGGGCAGATCGTCCGTCGTCACATAATCTATCGCAGAGGAAAGCTCGTTATCCGCGTCGAAAACGTCGCGCTGATAGACATCATCTATGGAATAGCCGTAGATCATGTAGTTGTAGTTGCTGTAATACTCGTTCTGCACATCCTGCGAGAACTCGTATATGTCGTAATAGTCTATCGTCCGTGAACGGAATTCCGCCCTCCCCCCCGTTTCGGGGTCGCTGCGCCAACTTCGCACGACGATCGAATTCATCGTCGAGACGTTATACCTGTTGACAAAGTCCGGATTCGAGTTCGGGTCGACCGTCTCAACGCTGATGCGGTCGGAATACGCCGCGTATCTCTCGAGGAACGCCGCGATCTGCGCGTCCCTACCGCCCTCCGTCGTGACGACGGAAACGGTTATATCGTCGTCAAGCTCCGATAGCAGCGTCTTCGACGTGTCGGAAACGTCGAGCAGACCTTCACCCGTCAGCTCGAACTGCGTGTATTTTTTCGGGATCGCGTCGACGATGAGATTCAGTATGATTGCCGCCGCGACGGCAAATATCACGAGCAGAACGCCGTATCCGCCCATGCGTATGCGGCGCATACGTCCGCCTTTTTTCACCTTTTCTGAGGTATCGTCGGGTTCGTCTCCGTCCTGTGCGGATTTTGTATCTTCTGCGTCTTCTTTATTTTCTATATTTTCTATATCTTCCGCGTCCCCCGCTGTCTTCGGCTCTTCGGTAATGTCCGCTTCCGTGCCGACGTTTTCGTCCGCATTTTCTATGTTCTTTTTTTCGTTGTCCTTCATCATCGTCACCTCCCGTCAGTTATAGCGGCGACGCTCGACGGACTCGACCGTCATGAACACGAATACTGCCGCGAACGTCAAATAATATATTATTTCGCCTATATCGAACACGCCGAGCAGAGATGCGCCGTTCATGTAGACGTCGAATAACGCGACAGACGAGAGCAGCGAGGGGAAAAGCCCCCAAAACATCGCCGTGTCAACGAAATACATCACGAACAGTATCAGCGAGAGCCCGCCCGTGACAACGCACGCCGCCGTGCTGCTCCTCGTCATCCCGTAGACAACGGCGCCGAGCGCCGCGGCGCAGACAACAAGCGCGATCAGCGAAACGATCGGATCAGACGGGAACATGGACGAGATCATGCTCATGAAAAACATCAGGAAGAACGCGCCCGCCGCAATAAGCGCCGCGACTATCTGATTTTCGACGAGGCTCGATGCGAACATTCCTATCGCCGTCATCACCGCGAGCAAAAGAAAGAGCATGAACAGGCTGTTGTACGATACGGCAAAGTTAATGACGCCTTCGGCTCCCGAAGAGAGCGAGAGGATCAGCGGGTACAGACCGATTATGAGCGTCGGTATCGCGATGAGCGTCAGCATGGCGAAGTACTTCGCCAGAACTATCCTGTGCGTCGTGATCGGAAGGGAGAGCAGCAGCTGCTCCGTCTTCGACCGGCGCTCCTCCGCGAACGAACGCATCGTTATAAACGGTATGATTATGAGAAAAACAAAGAACGACACCGACGTGATCAGCGAATAGTTGAACTTCGGCGAGCCGCCGTACACGTTCGAGAACGTGACGAAAAATCCCACAAACGCAAGGATCACCGCCATCATTACATAACCGGTAATGCCGGTGAGATACGATTTGATCTCTCTCTTATATACAGCTAACAAGCCCTGCCTCACTTTCCGCCGAACAGCGGCTTATAGTCCCCGCCGTCGCTGTTTTTTTCTTCCGTTTTCCCGATTTCTTCGGCTCCCTCGGTATCTTCTGTACCGGTCCCGCCGGGTCCGCTGTCCGTGCCGCCGATGTAGTCCGCCGGATCGTATTTCAGATCCCCGTCCTCATCTTCGTCATATTCTTCATCTTCTGCGTCCTCTGTATCTTCTGCATCTTCCGCATCTTCGCCGCCGGTCCCGGCGCCGTCGGGCGAAGCGTCTGCGCCGTCCGACGTGAGCTTCAGGAAGATATCCTCGAGCGACTCCTCCTCGATCCCCATTGAAACGACGGCGCGCCTTATATCCGAAAATGCGAACGTGACGGTCTCGCGCAGATCAAGCTCGGAGCCGTATTTTATCTTTGCGGACGTCTCCGACCCGTTTGTCGAAACGATAGAGAACGACTTGACGCCCTCTATGCCGGAAATGACGCTCTCGACCTCCTCCGGCGTCGCCATGACCGTCAGCGTCATCGTTATGTCCTGGCGGAGCGAGCGGCTGATGTTCTCGACCGTGTCGTCGGCGACGAGCTTTCCGTGCGAGATGACGATGATGTTTTCGCAGATCTCCTGGACCTCGGATAGCACGTGGCTCGACAGGATGACAGTCCTGTCTTTTCCGAGCGTTCCTATGAGATCGCGGATCTCCGCGCGCTGCTGCGGGTCAAGCCCCTCCGTCGGCTCGTCGAGGATCACGATGTCCGGGTCGCCGATCATTGCCTGCGCGATACCTACGCGCTGCTTATATCCCTTTGAAAGGCTGCGGATCAGCCTTCTGCGCATATCGGTGATCCCCGTGCTCGCCATGACGCCTTCGACCTCCTCCGCGATCATGTCGCGGCGGACGCCCTTCGCCTCCGCGACGAAGCGGAGATATTCCTCCGGAGTCATCTCCGGGTAGAGCGGCGGCACCTCGGGCAGATACCCGACCGCGCGCTTTGCCTCGATCGGCTCGTCAAGGACGCTGTGCCCATCTATCAGCACCTCGCCCTCCGTCGGCGCAAGACAGCCCGTTATTATGTTCATCGTCGTGGACTTGCCCGCTCCGTTCGGACCGAGAAAGCCGTATATCTTTCCGGGCTCGACCGTGAAGCTGATATCTTCCACGGCGGTGTGCTTACCGTATTTTTTGGTCAGATGGCGTACCTCGATCAAACCAGTTTCCTCCTGCTTTTTTCTTCAAAATTATATTTGCTCTGTCGTATATTTTCGGGATATAAAATATTACCACTTTTATGTGACGACCGTGTGACGGAACGGTTAATGCGTCACGAAAAAACCGCCCGCGCCCTATGTGTCCGCTCCCAAAATGCGACAGGATGACATCTTTTTTCTTTGCGGAAAATGTCAAAAAAGGCTTGCAATTGCCGAAAATTTTTGTTAGAATATATGGTAGGTACAAAAAACCTACTTTTTTTGGAGGCAGCGAATGAATTTCAGCGCAGAATACGCGGTCGCCGGAAGAACCTCGGCGCCCGTCGGCTGGTCACACCCCTCGAGCAGCACCGAAACGCACGAGTTAATATTCTGCACATCAGGCGCTCTCTACATGGGTCTTGGGTTCGAGCGCTTCGTTATCCGTGCCGGCGAATCCTGCATCCTGCCGGCATCGACCCGCAGGTACGGCTACCGCGAATGTACTCAGGAAACAAAATTTTACTGGGCGCATTTCAAGGGTGAGCTCGGGACGCTGCCGACCCACAGCACTCCGAACGTCGACAGAACGTCCCGACTTTTCGACGATCTCATAATGTATTCGCGCACGCCGGAATATGACGACGATGCCTGTACGTGCGCCCTGAAGCTCGTCCTATACGAAATTGCGCGCGCCGGCGCCGTCAGCGAGGATGCGCCGTACGCAAAGCTGTTCGCCATCTGCGAGTGGATCGGCGAAAACTGCACGCGGCAGATCCGCGTCTCCGACGTGGCTGAGCACTTCAACTACAACGAGGACTACATCACAAGGATGTTCAAGGTCCATTACAGCGCCGGGATCAAGTCATACATCGACACCGCGCGCCTCAAGAAGATCCGCGAGCTCTTGCTCTCGACGGACAAAAAGATAAAGGACATCGCCGAGGAGTGCGGCTTTGACGATTCGAAGAGCTTTCAGAAGTTCTTCAAATACCACGAGGGCATGTCGGCGCTCTCGTTCCGCGAGCTGTATTTCGGCTCGGGCGGGCGGAAAAAGCAGGAGGATTAGGCGGCGCGCCGTCACACGGACGCGCGGAATCCCTTCCCGATTATCTCGCTCGTATTCGTTATCATAATAAAGGCGGTCGGATCCTGCTTCTTTATGAAGCCGCGGAGAGAGATCGCCTGCCTGCGCGTCATCACCGTCATGATGACGCGCTTTTCTTTTCCCGTGAAGGCGCCCATCGCCTCATAAACAGTCGCGTCGCGGTGCAGGACGTTGCATATATATTCGCAGATCGGATCGGGGTCGCTGCATACTACATTGAAATACTTGCAGATGTTGATGCTCTCGATGACGTTGTCTATAACGAGCGATTTCGCAAGAAAGCCGCAGAGCGAGAAAAGCCCCGTCTTTATGCCGAAGACGAAGAACGAAAACAGCACCGTCACGGCGTCCGCGATTATGAGTCCGGTCCCGATATTGACGCTCGTATATTTCCGCAATACCATCGCTATGATGTCCGTCCCGCCGCTCGACGCGTCAAAATGGAATATGACCGCTGACGCCGTCGCCGGGACCATTATCGCATATATCAGCTCTATGACGGGCTCGTCCGTGAGCGGCGCCTCCATCGGGAGCAGAAACTCGAACAGATACATGAGCGCCGAATAGAGCACCGTCACGTAAACGCTCTTTGCGGCAAAATCTCTGCCGAGCACTATGAACGCAACGACGAGCAGCGCCGCATTCAGAATGACGACGAGCGTCGCCGCCTGAACACCCGTGACCTTCGAGAGCAAAAGCGCGATGCCCGTCACCCCGCCGAACGTGAAGTTGTTCGGGAACCTGAAAACATAAATGCCGAAGGCGAGCGCCACCGTCGCCGCGGTCAACAGCAAAAATTCCGCCGCGCGCGCCCGCATCGGCGGCTTTTCTTCCGATATCTTTTCCGTTTTTTCTTTCATACCTTTTATACTTGACTTGCGGTAAAATATCCTTGACGTAAATATTGTGCCACAAATCAAAGTATATCACACGCCCGTGCTCATATCAAGAATATTTGTAGAATTTATTGACAGTTTTTTATGGACTGCGGCATGGTTTTGTGGTAAGATATATTATATATTATAATACCTGAATTATAACGCGCCGGAACGGATCGGAGATCTATTATATGGAACAGGGAACGAAAAAAGCCTTGATATATATCGCCGCTCTGTCTGCCGCGTTCGCGGTGCTGCTGGCGGGCGCGATCCTTTTCCGCGCGCGTTCCGGCGGTGGGATGGGCTCCGAGACCGAAGTCCCGACAAATGAAGAAGGCGTCCCCGCGCTCCCGATGGACACCTCGGACGGCGCGCTCGGCAGCACCGACGGCAGCTCCGTTTTCCGCATAACGGACGCGGAAACGCTGCTGCTGCTCATCTGGGAGGACGCGTTCGGCGAATACTACCGCGCGCACGGCGAGGCGCCGATAGTCATTTTCCCGGACGGCGTCACAGTAGACGAGACAGTCACCTTCCCTTGCCCCGTCACATTCATCATGCTCGGCTCCGTCGGCTGGGCGGACGGCAGCACGCGCATACGCGTTGACACAAATGATGCCGGCACGGTGTCCGTCTCGGGCGACGAGCCGCTCTCCCGATTTGAAATAGACGCGCCCGGCTGCGATCTTTTCTTTGAGGGCGGCGACGTTCCGTTTTTGTACGAGGTCGCCGAGACTCAGAACGTCGCCTCGTATAACGGGACCTCGACCGCCGGCGCCGCGGACGGCGACACGCTCGGAGGGCGCGGCACCGCAAAGGCGTCGTCCGTGACGCTCTACCGCGACGGCGAAAAAACGGTCGAAAACGACGGCGCGCTGTTCGAAATACGCGGCAACCTTATCACGCTCTATGTTCCGCACGACGTGTCGGACGCGGAAATAAAGCGTCTCTCCGTTGCGGTCGGTACTGACTCGCCCGGCGGCACATGTACGCTTCCGGACGCCCTCGACCTATCCTCCCCTGCGCTTATAGACGTCACCGACGCAAACGGCGGCAGCCGCACATACCGCATCCGCGCCGAACGGCGGAACCTCGGCATCCCGATAATGTCCGTATACACCGACGACGGCGGCGGGATAACCTCAAAACTCGAATACACCCACGGATATATCGTCCTCGACGGCAAAAAATACGAGATGAACATCAAGGGGCGCGGGAACTCGTCGTGGAAATACTTCCCGAAGCACTCGTACCGCATAAAGCTCGACGAGAAAGCCCCTCTATGCGGGATGGCATCCGACCATGACTGGTGCCTCGTCGGCAATTACGCCGACCCGTCGCTTTTGCGGTGCCGGATCGCCTTCGACATGGCGTCGTCAATGTCGAATCTTAAGTACACGCCGCATTACAGCCACGTCGACCTCTTCATCAACGGCGAGTACGCGGGCAGTTACCTTCTGACAGAGAAAATCGAGGACGACAGTGACCGCGTCCCGCTCGGCAACGGCGAGGACGGCAGAGGCGTCACCGACGAAAACGGAAAAATAACCGATCTCGGATTTTTGATAGAGTTCGGCTGGGATTTTGAAGGCGAAAACGTCTGGGCGAAGGACTACTTCGACATGAAGCACGTGCTGCGCATGTATATAAAGGACCCGAAAATCGAATATGCTTTCAGCCCCGAATACTACTACATCTATTTTTACGTCATGGCGGCGGAGCAGGCGATAGTCAGCGGCGAGGGGTACGAAGAATACATAGACGTCGACTCGTGGGTCGACTGGTTTATCGTCAACGAGCTCACGAACTGCACCGAATGTGCGTTTTTCCGCAGCCTTTATATGTATAAGCCCGTCGGCGGCAAGCTCTGCGCCGGACCCGTGTGGGACTACGACATGGCGTTCGGCAACAGCCTCTCCGACATACCGGACTATAACGGGTGGGCGTCCGTCGACTTTGTCAGCGACGAGCTGTACGAAAACTGGATGTCGTATCTCACGAAGGACGAAAAATTCATGTCCCGCGTCCGCGAGAGATGGGCGGAGGTAAAGGACGGTCTCTTGAAAACGGCGCTCGCCTCGCTCGAGGACGGCAGGACCGAGCTCGCGCTGTCGGCGGAATACAACTTCCGCCTGTGGCAGAACGCGCTCATTTATCCCGTCGGAATGGCGAAATCAACGATGCTCGGGATAAAGACATGGGACGGTCAGCTCGACTATATCGCCGACTTTCTGCGGATGCGGTACGAATGGATGGATAAAAAGCTTTCATAGCCGCGGTATATGAATTTTAAAAGCGGGGAGGTGATGAGCAGTGAGCAAAAAAAGCAAAAGGACCGAAAAAGCCGAAGAAGCCGAAGAAATAAAAGAAGCCGAAGAATGCAAAGATGACAATGAATGCAATGCAGCCGAAGAAGCCGAAAAAGCAGAAGACGCAGAAGCGTCAAAAAGAACGGACGAAGAGCCGACCGCGGCGCTGCCGCGTTCGGCGCGGCACAGCCGGTTGCCCGGGATCGCCGCCGTGTTTGCCCTTTTGCTGCTCGTCTCGGCGGTCGCGGCGCTGCTCGCCCGCCGCGATATCGGCACGCCTCCTGCTCGAAGGGATTATACGGTCCCGTGCCTCTCGCCATCCGCTTTGCTCGGGGACACGCTCGACGGCGTCGAGGACGACTCCGTTTTCCCCATTACGGACGGAGATACTCTGCGCCTGCTCGCCGACGCGGACACCTTCGGCGAATACTACCGTCTGCACGGCGTCACGCCGATAGTCATCCTCCCGGACGGCGTCGGGATAAACGGAGACGTCGCTTTTTCCTGCCCCGTCACGTTGATCATGCTCGGCAGTGTCAACTGGGAAGACGACGGCACACGCATCCGCGTCGCCACGGCGGACGCGGGGACCGTGTCCGTTTCATGCAACGAGCCGCTCTCGCGGTTCGAAATAGACGCGCCGCGCTGCGGTCTTGAATTCACCGGCGGCGACATCCCGTTTTTGTACGAGGTCGCAGAGAGTCAGAACGTCGCCTCATATAACGGCTCCACGACAGCATTTGCCGCGGACGGCGAAACGCTCGGCGGCACAGGCAAGGCAAAGGCGGCATCTGCGGCACTGTATACGGATGCGTTGCGGACGGAGCCTTACCCCGGCTCGTACTTTGATATAAGCGGAAATCTTATCACGCTCTATGTCCCGCACACCGTCTCGGACGCGGACATAAAGCAGCTGCACGTCTCCGTCGGCGCTCCCGGCGGCAAGTGCGAGCTTCCGGCGTCTCTTGATCTGTCCTCGCCCGTGCGCATCACCGTCGAGGACGAAAACGGCGATACGCGCACGTACCGCCTCTCTGCCCGACGAGCACAGCTCAATATCCCCGTCGTCTCGCTCTATACCGACGACGGCAGCGATATCGTGTCAAAGCTCGAATACAAGCACGGATACATGGAGATCGACGGCAAAAGGTACGCGCTCGGCGTCCGCGGGCGCGGAAACTCGTCGTGGACCGCATTCCCGAAGCACTCGTACCGCATAAAATTGGACGAAAAGGCGCCGCTCCTCGGCATGAACGCGGACCGTGACTTCTGCCTCATCGGCAACTACACGGACCCGTCCCTTATGCGCAACATCATCGCCGCCGACATGGCGTCTGCGATGCAGCACCTTTACTACACCCCCGCGTACCGCTCCGTCGATCTTTTCATCAACGGAAAATATGCCGGGGTCTACATGCTTTCGGAAAAAATAGAGGATGACGACGACCGCGTCCCGCTCGGCGAGCCCGTGTATGACGGCGGCGGGAACATCACGGATATGGGGTTCCTTATCGAGTTCGGCTGGGAGGCAGACGGGAACCACGTCTGGGGATTTTTCAGCACAGAATACGCAAAGAGCATGTGCATCAAGGAACCGGAGATCAAATCATGGCACAGCGCCGAATATATGTATGCGTACAACTACGTCAAGGCGGCGGAGGACGCGATCGTCAGCGGCGAGGGGTACGAAGAATACATAGACGTTGACTCATGGGTCGACTGGTTCATCGTCAACGAGCTTACGAACTGCACAGAATGTGCGTTTTACCGCAGCCTCTATATGTATAAGCCCGTCGGAGGCAAGCTCTGCGCCGGACCGATCTGGGACTACGACATGGCGTTCGGCAACCATATGTGCGATCTTCCCCTCTTCCGCGGCTGGGCATCCGTCGATTTCACGCACGAATACATGTACGACAACTGGATGAAATTTCTGACGAATGACGAAAAATTCATGTCCCGCGTCCGCGCGAGATGGGCTGAGATGAAGGGGACGCTGATCGAGGTGTTCGACGCCTCAATAGAACAGCAGCAAGAGGAGCTCTCCCCGTCCGTGCCATATAACTTCGGTGTCTGGTCGGAGGTACTTACAAAAAGGATCGGGCTCGCGCGCTCGACCGTGTTCGGCAGGAAAAGCTGGGAGGAGCATATCGCATATATCAAAAACTTCATGGACATGCGGTACGCGTGGATGGACGCGGCGCTGTCGTAGAAAGAGATAGCAAATATAAGAGAAAAAAGCGGGGGAAAAACTTTTCGCACGTCAGAGACGTGCTAAAAGTCTTTTTCCCCCCGCGCCCCTTTTTCAAAAGCTTTTATTTTACTGGCCTAGCTTTGGCATTTTTCGCTTAAACGCATGCCTTAGCCGTTTTCGGCACTGTATGGAGCGGGCATAATCGTCCCTCAGTTATACTTTGCGGAAATAACATTTGCCATATCGGAATATTTGTGGTAGAATATTTCCGTGCGATGATCCGGGAGGTACCGGACGCACGCAAGGAGATACAGCATTATGGAAAACACCGAGATCCGTGACGGTTTTTACACGGGAGAGCGTCCGCTTTTCGGCTCGCGCGGGCTGAAAATATACGACACGATATTTGACGAGGGCGAATCCCCGCTGAAGGAGAGCCGGGACATCGAGCTTTACGGCAGCATGTTTCGCTGGAAATATCCGCTCTGGTACACGAAAAACATCACGGCAAAGCGCTGCACATGGTTCACGATGGCGCGCGCCGGCGTGTGGTACACCGAAAACGTAACCGTTGAGGACTGCGCGATAGAGGCGCCGAAGAACTTCCGCCGCTGCCGCGGGCTCACGCTGCGCCGCGTCTCGTTCCCCGACGCCGCCGAAACGCTGTGGAACTGCGAGGATGTCACGGTCGAGGACGTCGTCGCGAAAGGCGACTACTTCGCCATGAACTGCTCGGACATGACCGTACGCGGGCTGACGCTCTACGGGAACTATTCGTTTGACGGGGCGAAGAACGTCACGGTCGAGGACTCGCACCTGCTCTCGAAGGACGCATTCTGGAACAGCGAGAACGTGACCGTGAAGAACTGCTTCATTTCCGGCGAATACCTCGGCTGGAACGCGAAAAACCTCACCCTCATAGACTGCACGGTCGAGAGCCTTCAGGGGATGTGCTACATCGAAAACCTCGTAATGAAGAACTGCAAGCTCATAAACACAACTCTCGCGTTCGAATATTCGACCGTCGACGCCGAGATCACCGGCGCCGTCGACAGCGTCATAAACCCGTCCGCAGGCACGATACGCGCGGAGAGGATAAAGGAGCTCATCATCGAGCCCGACCGCGTCGACCCGTCAAAAACCGCGATCATCTGCCGCGCAGAAAGCGCGGTTTCGTAACATCGGGGGCACGGGAATGAAAAAATACGACTTTGACACAGTTATAGACCGCAGGGATACCTCCTCCGTCAAATGGGACGTCAAAGACGGCGAGCTGCCGATGTGGGTCGCCGACATGGACTTCAAAACGGCGCCCGAGATAATCGAGGCGATCAAAGCGCGCACCGAGCACGGCGTCTTCGGCTACAACACGATCCCGGACGAGTGGTACGACGCGTATTCCGATTGGTGGGGCACGCGCCACATGCTCTATATCCCGCGTGAATGGCTCATATTCTGCACCGGAGTCATCCCCGCGATCTCGACCGCGGTCCGCAAGCTTACGACCCCGGCGGAAAAGGTGCTGCTCGAAACGCCCGTCTACAACACGTTTTATAATTCGATAGAGAACAACGGGCGATACGTCAAGACCGCGCCGCTAATATACGAGGACGGCGAGTACCGCCGCGACTTTGACGCGCTCGAGGAAGCCCTCTCCGACCCGCAGATAACGCTGATGATACTCTGCAACCCGCACAACCCGACGGGCAAGGTCTGGAACCGCGCCGAGCTCGCCCGCGTCGGCGAGATGTGCCGCGCTCACGGCGTCACGGTCATTTCGGACGAGATACACTGCGACCTCACCGACCCCGGCTGCGGATACGTTCCGTTCGCCTCCGTCTCGGACACGTGCCGCGACATCAGCGTCACGTGCGTTGCTCCGACAAAGGCATTCAACCTCGCGGGTCTCGCGACCGCCGCGGTCATCGTCCCGAACGAGAAGCTGCGCCACAAGATGTGGCGCGGGCTCAACACGGACGAGGTCGCGGAGCCGAACACGTTCGCGGTCCCGGCGGCTGTGGCGGCGTTCACGCGCGGCGGCGAATGGCTCGACGAGCTGCGAGAATATGTCTACGAAAACAAGCGTGCAGCCGCCGATTTTCTCCGCCGCGAGCTGCCGATGATAAAGCTCACCCCGTCGAACGCGACGTATCTGCTATGGCTCAATATCTCCGCGTTCGGTCTCGATTCGGTAAAATTCGCGGACCGCGTCCGCGAAAAAACGGGACTTTTCGTCTCAAACGGGGCGCAGTACCGAGGAAACGGCGCCGACTTTATCCGTATGAACATCGCCTGCCCGCGCCAAACGCTGAATGACGGTCTCTCCCGCCTCGCCGCCGCCGTTGAATACATGCGCTGAGCAAATACGAAATAATAAATGCGCGCCGCGCCTTTTCACGAAAAGGCGCGGCATCTTTTACGTCTTTTTGATGCGGCGTATAAGTATAAGCGGCGTTCTCTGCCGCCCCTGCCCGGACGGGTTGTCGCGTATCATCTCCCGCAGCACGCGGTTTTTGTATTTTATATCCCGCGATCTGCCGAGCACCGTCTGCCCGAGGTCGTTCGCATCCACGATCATGCAGCTTATGCCGAGCGCGTCCCTTATGCCGTTGCAGACCGCGTCCGGGTCGCGCGGCAGCTCGATTCCGACGTCCCTGTATTCCTCCCACACGCCGTCATAAAATCCGTCAAGCCCGCTCACCTCTCTGCCCGCTACCGCATAGAAAACTCCCTTAATGCCGAAGAGCTTGCAGAGCCCGCCGAGCAGGGACGCGAATATTATGCGCGGCGCGCCCTTTTTGTCGATCGCGTACTGCATCTTTATCGGCGATCCGACACCGCACCCGTGCGCGGTGTCCCTGTCCGCGAACCGCGACAGGAACCGGGCGAGCGCGCCGACCTTTACGTCTTCCCGCTTTATCAGCCTGTGCTGACATATGCTGACGATCTTTTCACTCATGGAAAGGATGTCGCCGTCCTCGTAAATGCCCGAGACGTATTCCCTTATCACGTCTGAGAGCTCGTCCCCCTCGGTGATGAACCTCGTCTTTATCGCGTGGCGTATGAACGTATGCCCGCCCGCCCTGATAAAGACGCTCTTTCCGTCGTTTGCCTCAAAGTTCATTTCACGCACCCCAAATATTCCTCAAGGCAGACGCCCGAGTCATATATCTCCCGCGCCGCCGCCTTACCGACGTACCTGTAGTGCCACGGCTCATAGTTGACGCCGGTGATCTCGCTTTTGCCGTTCGGATAGCGGAGGATGAACCCGTATCTGTATGCGTTTTCCGAGAGCCACCTCTGCACCGGCGTCGCCTCCTGCCCGCGGTCGAGCAGCTGATAGCTTTCGTCGACGATATCGAGCGCGAGCCCCGTCTGATGCTCGCTCGTGCCGGGGGCGGCGACCCATCCGGCGGCGGCACCCTCCGCCTCCGCCCGCGAATACCCATCCGCAAGATAGCCTCCGACCTCCGCTTCAAACAGACTTTTCTGCTTTTCCTCCGTCCTGTACGACGAGCAGACGACCGGGGACAGCCCCGCCTCCCTCATGTCTCGCAGCATCGCCTCGGTGTCGCCGTATATGCGCCCGTCAACCTTGTGTCCGCGCCCGATGTCCGCGAGCGAGACGGAGAAGCCCTCCGGCAAAGGATTATACCTGTTTACGAGCAGCAAAAACTCGTCTTCGCCCGCGCACGTGTCACTTGTCTGCGTTTCGTCGCCGGTCACATCCTTGCCGACCGTTTCCGCCTCTGTCCAATCCTCCGTACCGCTGCCCGCATCCGCTTTATTCGCCGTCTTCATCCTCCCGACAGCGAAAATCACCGCCGCGAGCACGGCGCACATCGAGAGGCAGAAGAGCAAAAGCACCCATGGTGAGCTTTCACTTCCGTTTCTTTTTTTCATATTTCCTCCGAAAAAGAAAAAGCATTTGTTTTGCACGTATGGTACAAAACAAATGCCTCTTTTTTTATAAAGAAACGTATCTTTTCTGCATCATTCAGAGCGCACCGTCTGCCCGGTTTCGACGTTTATCGGGAACCGGCGGAATCGGTATACGGTCCGCTCCCCGCCCTCGCCGACCGAGGAAAGGCACACGCTCGCCAGCCTCTTTTCATAGACGGCGTGCGCCTCAAACCCCGAAAAGCTCCCCGGCGCGGAGTAAAAAGATTCGTGATAAGCTATAAAGCCGTCCGCCGATATCCCTGACGCGTATATCAGATCCTCGCTCGAATATACGGTGACGTCGCATATCGCGGAGGTGTCCGTGTCGATATACGCGTAAACGACATAGTCCGCATACCGCGCCTCGACCGCGTAAACGCTGACCGTTTTGCCCGTCTCCTTTTCGATATACGTGTTTTTGATCACGTCCGCCCGAAGGCGCGCGGAATTCGGCAGGGTCGGCATCACAGAGAGCGCCGAGAGGCGCGCCACCTCCCTCTCCGCCGCGCTCACGATCCTTTCCGCATCATCTCCGGCGACCCCGGAATCGACGCACACGCCCCCGAAGAGCGCGCCGATGCGCTCCCGCAGACCGTATACCTCTGTCTCCTCCCGGCTGTACGCCGCCGCGCCGACCGATATCACCTCGCCCATGACGCACCGGCGGAACTCATATTCGAGCAGCAAAAACGGCATCGCGGCGATGACCGCGAGCGCCGCGAACATCCCCGTGACCGTCGCGAATTTTCTCACATCCCCGCCTCCTCTCCGTACTTCATCCGCACCGTGACCTTCGTCCCCTCTCCGACCGCGCTCTCGAACGCAATATCAAATCCGTGCAGCTTTAGTATCTCGCTGCATATCGCCAGCCCGAGCCCCGCGCCGCCCTGCATCCGCGAGCGGGACTTGTCTATCATGTAAAACGCCTCAGTTATCTTTGAAAGCTCGTCCGCCTCCATGCCGCGCCCCGTGTCGCAGACAAAAACCTCATAAAATTTCTCCCGCCTCTGCCCGAGGACGCGTATCTCTCCCTCCCCGTCGATGGCTTTTCTCGCGTTGTCAAACAGATTCAGAAACACCGTCTTCAACAGTTCTTCCTCCATGTAGACGTGCGCGCTGTCCGCCGTGCAGCAAAAACTTATTTTTTTCCCCGAAAGGGACGGCATAAAGAGCGCCCGCGTGCTCTCGAGCAGTGCCCGAACGTCGACCCGCGTCGGACGCAGCGAGCGGCGGCGCAGAACTATGAGCTCGAGCAGCCGCATGGACAGGACCTCGAGCCGACGCCCCTCCGAAAAAATATATTCGGCAGAGAGCCTGTATTCGTCCGGCGAGAGCTCGCGCCCCCTCATGAGGTCCGCGTACCCGATGACGGAGGTGAGCGGCGTTTTGATCTCGTGCGCGAACGCGCCGACGAAAAGCTCTTTTCTTTCCGCCTCGTCTTGCAGCTCCGCCATTTTTTCCTCGAGCCTGCACGCCATGAGGTTAAAATCGCGCGATAGCTCCGCGATCTCGTCACCGCCGTCGATCTCCGCCCGCTTTTTCATGTCTCCTCCGGACATCGCGCGCGTCGCCTCCGTCAGCGCGTCGACGCGGCGCGTCAGCAGCTTTGAGACGGCAAACGCCGCCATGCCGGATAGGAAAAAAGCCACCAGCATGACAAACGCGAGCACTTTCCGCTGTTCGCGCTCGACCTCGAAAACGCGCGCACAGTCGCGCGCCGTCTCGATATAAAACGTGCTGCCCATGTAACATGCGCGCCTGACCGTGTGCGCAGTTTCGTCCTCGATATACGTGATGACGGCGTCCTCCGGTATTTTCCCGATCCGCCGCCTGAAATTGTCGCTGATATACGAAAGATGCTCTGCATCGAGCGACGAAAAAACGGTTCCGCGCTCCGCGTCTATAACGCAAACCGATATTTTCCGGTCCGCGCCGCTGACGCTGATCGAGCGCAGAAGGCGCGACACGGCATTTTTGACCTCATCATAATTCCCGCTCCCGGACAGCGTGCCCGGGTCAATATCGCAGAGCTCGTCCGACAGGGACAAAAAGACGATATCGTTATAGTCGCGGCACGCGTCGAGTTCAACGCGGAGCTGCGCACGGAATCCCGACCCGATCATGAAATATCCGGTCGCCGCGACGCTTATAATGCTTATAAACATCGCGGTGAAAAATATTTTGTAAAAAAGCCTCACGTGTACACCTCGAGTCTATATCCGATCTTGTGTACGGACAGGAGCGTTTTTTCGAGCGACAGCTTTTTTCTCAGCCGCTGTATGTGCAGATCGACCGTTCTGCTGTCGCCGAGCATATCCCCGCCCCAGACGCCTGCATATATCTGGTGGCGGTATAGGGCGCGGTTCTTGTTTTTGTACATATATAAGAGTAGGTCGAATTCCTTTGCCGTCAGAGTCACCTCACGCCCGCCCTTTTTAACGACGCGCGCGTCCCTGTCGACCGTGATGTCTCCGAGCCTTATCACCTCCGGCACGGATCCGCGGCGGCGCAACACCGCCTCAACGCGCGCCGTAAGCTCCGAGCACTCAAACGGCTTTGAAATATAGTCCTCCGCCCCCGCGCGCAGACCGCGGACGCGGTCCTCAACGCCTGTCTTCGCCGTGATAAATATGACCGGCAAGTCAAGGCAGGCGGCGTATTGCAAGAGCTCATATCCGTCTATCTTCGGCAGCATTATGTCGAGCAGGCAGAGATCAAAGCTCTCCCGCTCAATGAGGTCCGCCGCCTCCTCCCCGTCGTACGCGGCGGTGCAGAAGTAACCCTCCTTCGTCAGCGCGAGCTTTATCAGCTCCGCTATCGGTTTTTCATCCTCCGCTATGAGTATGCGCGTCACCATATCACCTCCAGCATAATATTACATCGCGTTTGCATCATAATTGCATCAAAAAAGGGAGGGAAAAGTCCCTCCCCAGATTTTTTATTCTTCTTCCGCATCAAGGCATCTCGCCGTCTTTGCCATGATCGCGCACTCCATGCGCTTGCGGAACAGCTCGCAGCCATAATCATATGTACCGAGGATATCCCCCGTCGCGTGATACGCGTTCGCGGCGCAGCCGCCCGAGCAGTACAGCTTTGCCCAGCAGTCGCGGCAGCCGGGGCGCGCGTATACGTTGCACCGCCCGAACCGCTCCCGCATCTCCGTGTTCGTCACGCCGTCCCACACGTTGCCCATCAGGTATTTCTCGTCCCCGACGAACTGATGGCACGGATAGAGATCGCCCCACGGCGTCACGGCGAGGTATTCCGTCCCCGAACCGCAGCCGGCGATGCGCTTGTATATGCACGGACCGTGCGAGAGATCTATCATATAGTGATAGAACGTGAACGGCTTCCCGGCGCGCTCGCACCGGAGCATTTCCTCCGCAAGTATCTCATACTGCCGGAACAGCACCGGGAGATCCTCCGCCGTAAGCGCGCACGGGTCGCCCGGCGCACAGACGACGGGCTCCATCGACAGCCTGTCAAATCCGAGGTCCCTCAGATAGAATATATCGTTCGTAAAATCCGTGTTGTAGTGCGTGTATGTGCCGCGAACGTAGTATTCGCGGTCGCCTCTCGCCTCGGCAAACTTTTGAAACTTGGGCACGATCCGGTCAAAGCTGCCGTTCCCCGCATAATCGCGGCGGAAGCGGTCGTGGACTTCGGGTCTTCCGTCTATCGACATCACGACGTTGTTCATCTCGCGGTTCGCGAACTCTATCACCTCGTCGTCGACGAGCACGCCGTTCGTCGTCAGCGTGAAGCGGAAGTTTTTTCCGTGCTCCCCCTCGATGCTGCGCGCGTATGCGACGAGTTTTTTTACGACGTCCCAGTTCATCAGCGGCTCGCCGCCGAAGAAGTCGACCTCGAGGTTTCGGCGGCTGCCCGAATTCTCGATCAGAAAATCGAGCGCCCGCTTTCCGACCTCGTATGACATCAGCGCCCGCTCGCCGTTATATTTCCCCTGGCTCGCAAAGCAGTATTCACAGTTCAGGTTGCACGTGTGCGCCACGTGCAGGCAGAGCGCCTTTATCTCGCCGGAGCTGCGCCTGTGCTCGGCGGCAATTTCGGCAACGCCGCCGTAGACGTCCTCCGAAAACAGCTTGCCCGCGGCCTCGAGCTCTCCGATATCGTCATAGCATTCGTTGAGCTCCGCCTCGTCAACGCCGTCCCGGTCCGCGTATTTTTCGAGCATCGCCGAGATCACATCCTCGCGCGTGCCGTCTTTGTACATCGCGATCATGTCATACGCCACCTCGTCCACCGCGTGGACGGAGCCGGAATAGACGTCTATCACGATATTGTATCCGTTAAGCTTATACTGATGTATCATTCAAATCACCCCGAGTCTCTGAAACGAACCGAAAAAAATACCGCCCGCGCCCGGCGCCGGCGGTATCAATCGGTCTTACGCCTTGCGGCTCTCTGCCCCCTTGTTCTCGCACTTCTGGTTTGCGACACCGCAGGAGGTCTTGCACGCCGACTGGCAGGAGGTCTGGCATTCGCCGCAGCCGCCCACAGCAGCGCTCTTCTTGAGATCGCGGGTCTCGATAGTCTTGATACGCTTCATTTTCCGTAAATCCCCCTTTCCCGAAAACTCATGCGGATATATTATACAACAATTTTAAACGCCCGTCAATATTCCGCGACACAAAATATTTTCCCCGGCAGCGCGCCGCGCGTCGAGCGCAGCCCCGGCTGAGATATCGCGACCGCGATGTCCGCGTCTATGACCTCGCCCGGGACGAGCAGCGGCACGCCCGGCGGATACGCGAAGACGTATTCGCCCGATATTTTTCCGACCGCGTCGGAAATGTCGAATAACCGCCCCTCCGCCGTCACGGCGCCCTTTATGCTCATCCGCCTCTCCGGCAGCCGAAATCCCGCGCACGTAGGGGATCGGTCAGGAACAGCTATATCCGCTGAGGATGATGCAAATGCGAGGTCCGTACACCTGAGCGCCTCCGAAAGGCGGCGCAGCGACGATTCCGTGTCGCCGATGCCCGTCATCGCGACAGCATACCTCCCCGCCCCCATCTCGAACTCGATCTTGTGCTCCCGGCGCAGGTACCGCGCGAGCTCCTCCCCAGTGCGGTCCGCGGCGGATATCACGATTTTTGACGCGTCGCGCGCGAAAAATCCGCCGCCCGAGAGCAGCTTTATATTGCGCATCCCCGCCGCCGCGCGATAAAAACCGTCAAGCGCCTCAAGCCAGCGCCCGGCGGCACCGTCCCCCTCGCGCTCCATATAGCGGACGCAGCCGTCAACGGAGGCGGAGAGGATGTATGAAGGGCTGCTCGACCCGAATATCGCCGCGCACCGCCGCACGTCGCCCCTGTCGATGCGGTCGCCGTTCAGGAGCAAAACGGCGGTCTGCGTCAGCGACGGCAGCGTCTTGTGCAGGCTCACGGCGACCATATCGGCGCCGCAGGAGGCGGCGCTCTCCGGGAACCCGCCGAATCCGAGGTGCGCGCCGTGCGCCCCGTCAACAAACAGCGGGACGCCGTGCGCGTGGCAGACCTCAGCGATCCCGCGCACATCGCTGATGACGCCTTCATAAGTCGGGCTCGTCACGGCGACAAGCCGCACGTCCGGATGCTCGGACAGCGCCGCGTCCACGCTCTCCGGCGACACGGAGCGCCATATCCCGAGCTCGCCGTCAAGCTCCGGCACAAGATAGTACACCTCCGCGCCCGAAAGCTCCGCCGCGTGATACACGGACCTGTGCGAGCCTCGCGCCATAAGCAGCGCGCCGCCGCCCTCGAGCACGGACGTTATCGCCGCGAGCACGCCGGACGTGCTCCCGTTCACAAGTACGATGCTCTCCTCCGCGCCGAAAACGCGCGCCGCCCGCGCTTCCAGCTCCGCAAATATGCCGTGCGGGTCGTTCAGATCGTCAAATCCGTCTATCTCGGTGATGTCGAGCTCCCCGCCGAGAGATGAGAGCCACGGAAACGCGCCCGTGTTCCTCTTGTGCCCCGGCATATGCATCGGAAGCGCGCCGGAGGCGGAATATTCTTTCAATCTGTCGAGCAGCGTCACAGGCGCCCTCCTTTTTGATTATTGTGTTTTGTCCTTTTTCCCGCGGATGTCGCGAAAACGTATTCGGGGGAAGGACGGAAAACGTCCTTCCCCCGTTTGAACCGGTTCAGTCGGAAATATACGGCATGAGAGCCATCTGACGCGAACGCTTGATAGCGAGCGTGAGCTGACGCTGATGCTTTGCGCACGTGCCCGTCACTCTGCGGGGCAGGAGCTTAGAGCGCTCGGGAGAAACGAACTTGCGGAGGCGAGCCGTGTCCTTATAGTCGATATAGCTGATCTTGTCCTGGCAGAAAACGCAGACCTTCTTGCGCCTCTTCTGGGGCTGACGGTACTGACGCTTTTCGGTCGTTTCGGTTCTTTCGGTTTTGTCGGTCTTATCGGTTTTGGGCTCTGCCGCAGCCTTGACTTCGGTCTTCGGAGCCATGTTTTCGTTGTTATCCATGTTATATAACCTTTTTCCTTTCTAAAATGTCCCCGTTCAGAACGGGAGATCGTCGTCGTCCGAGATCTCCTCGAATTTCGGAGCGGATGTACCGCCGCCCGTATATGTCGGGGCGCCGTATGAATCGGGCGTGTATGACGACGGTGCGGAGCTGCCCTCGCCCTTTGCATCTACAAAGTGGGAATTCTCGACTACGACCTCAACGGAATAACGCTTCTGTCCCTGCTGGTCGGTCCACGATCTCTTCTGAAGCGAGCCCTCAACGCAAATGGAGCTTCCGCGCCTGAAATAACGGGTTATAAACTCGGCTCTTTCGCGCCACGCGACGCAGTCGATAAAATCCGCCTGCTGCCCCTGCTGACCGTCATCATTTCTCGACTGATAACGGCGGTTGACAGCGATCGTAAACGAAGTAACGGGCACATTCGACCCGGTCATGCGAAGCTCGGGGTCGGCTGTGAGCCTGCCGCCGAGTATGACCTTGTTAAAATTGAAGTTAGCCAATTCTTCCGCCCCTTTCGTTATTCGGCAGCCGGCGCCTCTTCAGCGGCAGCCTCCTCTGCGGGAGCCTCCTCCGCTGCGGTCCCCTCTGCCGGAGCCTCTTCCGCGGCAGCCTCCTCCTTGGGAGCCGAAACCGCGGCTTCTTCCTCATCTTCGTCCGCAACGACCTCGGGTGCGCTGCCTCTGACGCTGATAGTCTGCTTCTTCTCGTCTACGGAGAGGACGATGTAGCGGAGCGCGTCTTCGGTGATGCCGAGGACACGTGTCAGCTCAGCGACGAAATCGGGCGCGGAGCGGAAATAGATGAGGACGTAATAGCCCTCTTTCTCATAATTGATGGGATAAGCGAGCCTGCGCTTGCCCCATACGTCGACGGCGACGATCTCGGCGTTTGCCTCGATCAGACCCTTGAGCCTTTCGGACGTCGCCTGTGCCGTTTCCTCGCCGTTTTTCAGGCTGAGGGCGAACAGCACTTCATAGGTGTTTCTGATGTTTTCCATGTTTTACCTCCTCATGGACTTGTGACCGCCGCATGATATTGTCGGACTCCGCAGCGGTAAGGAAGTTGTCCAGACTAAAGGATTATACCACAAAAGGCACGCTGTGTCAATCACAAAAAGGTGATATTTTCCGAGCAATTTGCTGTACAATCTGACGTTTTCAAGCCTTTTTCACAGCTCCGCGATCGCCGCCTCGATTGACGCCTTCAGCTCGCGCGCCTTTTGCAGCTTTGCGCGCTCGCCCTCGACGACGGCGGCAGGAGCCTTCGCGATGAAGCCCTCGTTTGCGAGCTTGCCCTCAAGGCGCTTGATCTCGCCCTCGCTCTTTTCGAGCTCCTTTTTCAGTCTTGCGTGCTCCGCGTCAAGGTCGACGAGCTCGCCGAGCGGCATATATACCGTTGCCGCGCCCGTCACGAGCCGGACGACGGCGCCCTCCGGCGCGCCGCCCGCGATGACAAGCTCAGATGCCGACGCGAGCCGACGGAAGAACGGCTCCGTCCCCTCGAACACATCAGGCGACTTCGCGTCGAGCACGACCGTCGCGCGGCGCGACGGCGGGACATTCATCTCCGCCCTGCGCGTCCTGATCGCGCGGATCGCCTCGATCACGGCGTCCATCTTTTCCGATTCGGACTCGAACACGAGCCCCTCGTCATATTCCGGGAACGGCGAGACCATGATGCTCTCCGCATCTCCGTCCGCGTGCGGCAGCGACATGAATATCTCCTCCGTGACGAACGGAAGGAAAGGATGCAAAAGCTTCAGCGTGCCGCCCAGCACGAACGCGAGCGTGTTCTGCGTGCGCCTGTTCGCCTCCGTCCCCTTTTCCGACAGGGACGCCTTCGAGAGCTCGATATACCAGTCGCAGAACACATCCCAAACGAAGTCGTAGAGGTTCGAGAGCGCGATGCCGAGCTCGTATTTTTCGAGCGCCGCCGTCACGGACGCGACCGTCTTTTCGTATCTTGTCAGGATCCACTTGTCCTCCGCCGGGAGAGACGCCGCCTCCGGATATGAAACGCTGTCGATATCAATGTTCATAAGCGCAAATCTCGCCGCGTTCCACAGCTTGTTCACGAAATTGCGCGCCGCCTCGATCCTCTCGTCCGAGAACCGCATGTCGTTCCCGGGCGAATTGCCCGTCGCGAGCGCGAACCGCAGCGCGTCCGCGCCGTATTTGTCGATTATTTCGAGCGGGTCGATGCCGTTGCCGAGCGACTTTGACATCTTGCGTCCCTGCGCGTCGCGAACAAGACCGTGTATCAGCACCGTGTCGAACGGGACCTGCCCCGTATATTCGAGCGCGGAGAATATCATCCTCGACACCCAGAACGTGATGATGTCGTACCCGGTGACGAGCGTGTTCGTCGGATAGAACCGGCGGAGGTCCGCCGTGTCGTGCGGCCAGCCGAGCGTTGAGAACGGCCAGAGCGCCGAGGAGAACCACGTGTCGAGCGTGTCGGGGTCCTGCCTCATCTCCCGCCCGCACTTCGGGCAGACGGCGTGCGTCTCCTTCGTCACGACGGTCTCTCCGCACTCGTCGCAGTAAAACGCCGGGATGCGGTGCCCCCACCAGAGCTGACGCGAAATGCACCAGTCCTGCGTGTTCTCCATCCAGTGCATATAATTTTTGTCGAACCGCTCCGGCACGAACCTCGTCTTGCCCTCGCGGACCGCCTCTATCGCGGGACCCGCAAGCGGCTCCATTTTGACGAACCACTGTAAGCTTATCATCGGCTCGATCGTCGTGCCGCAGCGATAGCACGTCCCGACCTCGTGGGACAAGTCTTCGATGCCGCAGAGATAGCCGCCTGCCTCGAGGTCGGCGACGATCGCGCGCCGCGCCTCGTATCTGTCCATGCCGGCGTACTTCGGATAATTGTCCGTGATCCTCGCGTCCTCGGTCAGGACGACCTCCATCGGCAGATGCTGCCGCCTGCCGACCTCGAAGTCGTTCGGGTCGTGCGCGGGCGTTATCTTGACGCAGCCGGTCCCCTTGTCGAGCTGGGCGTGCTCGTCCCCGACGATCGGGATGCGCCTGCCGACGAGCGGCAGAACGCAGTACTGCCCTATCAGGTGCTTGTATCTCTCGTCCTCGGGATTGACCGCGACCGCCGTGTCTCCGAGCAGCGTCTCCGGGCGCGTCGTCGCCACCTCGACGTAGCCGCCACCGCCGACAAGCGGATATTTGATGTGCCAGAAATGGCTTTCCTGTTCCTCGTAGTTGACCTCTGCGTTCGAGATGGAGGTCTTGCAGTGCGGGCACCAGTTTATGATGCGCTCTCCGCGGTATATGAGCCCTTTTTCGTAGAGGCGCACGAACACCTCGCGGACCGCCTCGGAGCAGCCCTCGTCGAGCGTGAATCTCTCGCGGCTCCAGTCGCAGGATGAGCCGAGCTTTTTGAGCTGGGAAACGATCCTGTTCCCGTACTGCTCGCGCCACGCCCACGCGCGCTCGAGAAAGCCGTCTCTGCCGACATCCTCTTTCGTGAGCCCCTCCTTGCGCATCGCCTCAACGATCTTCGCCTCCGTCGCGATGGACGCGTGGTCCGTACCCGGTACCCACAGCGTATCGAACCCCTTCATGCGCTTGTAGCGGATGAGGATATCCTGGAGCGTGTTGTCGAGCGCGTGACCCATGTGGAGCTGCCCCGTGATGTTCGGCGGCGGGATGACGATAGTATACGTCGGCGCGCCCTCGCGGGACGGCTTAAAATAACCGTGCTCGCACCAGTTCTCGTATATACGCCCCTCAAAATCGGAGGGGTCGTAAGTTTTCGGAAGTTCTCTAGGCATAATTTTCGAATTCCTTTCTTTTCACAAAAATAAAAAGCGCCCCGAAATATCCCGGGGCGCGAGGTCGCGCGGTACCACCCGAGTTGACGCAAAAAGCGCCCGCTCAAATCCGTTTAACGCACAGAATACGGCGTGCGCTAAAAATTTCACGCACGCGGCTCGTGAGGCGACCTTCGATCCTTACTCTGCCCGCCGACCTTCCACCGCCGTCGGCTCGCTGTCATGCAGTCCCGGGACCTACTCCTCCCCGTCAACGCCTTTACGGTATTATACATTATATAATCACAAGTTGTCAAGAGAAAAACACTTCAATGCCCTTTTATTCTTATAAAAATTAAAGTAAGGAAAGCTTTTGAAAAGGGGCGCGGGGGAAAACTTTTCTCGAAAAGTTTTCCCCCGCGAATAAACTCCAAAAACTTACTTAGCCCTTCTCTTAGCCTCGTCCTTGAGGCGGAGCTCGGTGTTGAGGATGCGTTTGCGGAGGCGGAGGGACTTCGGGGTGACCTCGATGAGCTCGTCGTCCGCGATGAACTCGATAGCCTGTTCGAGCGACATTATCTTCGGCGGCGTCAAACGGAGCGCCTCGTCGGCGCCGGTAGAACGGATGGCGGTGAGGTGCTTCTTTTTGCAGACGTTGACCGCGATATTCTCCATGCGCGGGCACTCGCCGACGATCATTCCCTCGTAGACCTCGGTCCCGACGCCGATGAACAGCGCGCCGCGGTCCTGCGCGTTATACAGCCCGTACGACGTCGCCTCGCCGGATTCGGACGCGACGAGCGAGCCCGTGTAGCGCAGCGTGATGTCGCCCTTGTACGGCTGATATCCCGCGAACAGCGAATTTATAATGCCCTCGCCGCACGTGTCCGTCAAAAATTCGCTCCTGTAACCGAACAGGCACCGCGACGGGATCATATATTCAATCTTCATGCGCGAGCCCGTGAGATTCATCTCGAGCAGCTCGCCCTTGCGCGCGCCGAGCTTTTCAATGACGACGCCGACGCTCGACTCGGGGACATCTATCGAGACGCGCTCCATCGGCTCGCAGCGGACGCCGTCTATCTCGCGGTAGAGGACGCGCGGCATCGAGCAGCAGAGCTCGTAGCCCTCGCGGCGCATCGTCTCAACGAGGATCGAAAGGTGCATCTCACCCCTGCCCGCGACATAGAAGCAGTCGGTCGTCTCGCCGTCGGAAACGCGGAGCGACACGTCGCGCAGCGTTTCGCGGTAGAGGCGCGCGCGGAGCTGGCGCGACGTCACGAACTTGCCCTCCCTGCCCGCGAACGGGCTGTCGTTGACCGAGAACGTCATCTCGATCGTCGGCTCGCTTATCTTTACGAACTCGAGCGGCTCCGGCGTCAGCGGGTCGGTCAGCGTGTCGCCGATCGTGATGTCGGACGCGCCGGAGAAGCACACGATGTCGCCCACCTTCGCTTCGTTTACCGGGTCGCGCGTCAGCCCGTCGAACTGATAGAGCGAAACGACGTTCGTCTTCTTCGACATCGAGTCCGGGTCGTGGAAATTGACGACGCCGACCTCCTGCCCGACGCGGATCGTCCCGCGCTCGATCCTGCCGATGCCGATCCTGCCGACATAATCGTTGTAGTCGATGTTCGAAATGAGCATCTGCAAGGGACCGTCCGGGTCGCCCTCCGGGGCGGGCATATATTGCAGGATCGTGTCAAACAGCGGCTTTAAGTCGGTGCCCGGCTCGTCCGGCGAGAATGACGCCGTCCCGTCGCGCCCCGAGCAGTATATCATCGGCGAGTCGAACTGCTCCGTCGACGCGTTCAGCTCGAGCAAGAGCTCGAGGATCTCGTCCTCGACCTCGCCGAGGCGAGCGTCCGGACGGTCGATCTTATTGATGACGACGATGACGCGGTGCCCGAGCTCCATCGCGCGCCCGAGCACGAACCGCGTCTGCGGCATCGGACCCTCCGCGGCGTCGACGAGCAGAAGGACGCCGTTCACCATTTTCAGTATGCGCTCGACCTCGCCGCCGAAATCGGCGTGACCGGGAGTGTCGACGATATTTATTTTTACATCTTTATAGACGACCGACGTGTTCTTCGCCAGAATCGTTATCCCGCGCTCGCGCTCAAGGTCGCCCGAATCCATGACGCGCTCCGTGATCTGCTGCTTTTCGTGGTACTCCCCGCACTGCTTCAGCATCTCGTCGACGAGCGTCGTCTTTCCGTGGTCGACGTGCGCGATGATCGCGATATTTCTCAAATCCTCTCTTATCAAGACAGTATACCCCTGTTACAAATTCAACAAGACAGTATTGTATCACATTCCCGCGAAGAAATAAATACCCCGACACAACTTTTTTTGCCGAAAATAAAAAAATGATGCGCCGCAGGCACCGCTCTCACCTAAAAACCGCCTCCCGCGTCGCACACTTCCGCTTTTTTCGGATCAGCCTGCCGCCGCGGGCGGGAACGGACAAGGCAAATGGAACAGGAACAGGAACAGGAACAGAAGGGAAAGGAAAGGAAAAAGAACGGGAAAGTCAAAACAAAAGCAAAGACATATCAGCGCAAAAAAAGAGGGAGGGACTGTTAAAAGTCCCTCCCGCATTCAGACCGTTCATTTATTAGGCGGCACAAATAACGAACGGTCCCGCAAAGGCGCATGTGAATATTATGCTACTGGTTGAGCAGCTTGCTGACCAGCTTGTCAAGGTCATTCTGGAGGGCACCGCCCTGTTTTGCCCAGATGCTTGAAATGCTGGTATCAGCCTGAGAAAGGACCGTGCCGGCAGCGCCGTACTTATCAACGAAGACGCCGATGTCGTAGCAGCGATACTCGAATATGATGTCAAGCATCGAAGCGGACTCAGAGTCGGATGCGTATCTGCCCTTGAGCTGTTTGTCGTAGTATTCGGGAGTAAGATCGGACTTGCCGAGCCAAGCCATCGTCTCGAGAACGATGCTTATATACTCAGCCTCCGGATGACCGTAACCGACGGAAACACCGGCGGAGTTACGTGCAACATACGAATTAAATCTCGGAACGTTCGAGTTGTACTTCGGATAAGGAACGATACCGAATTCGTTCTCGCTCTCGCGGTATGTACGAACGAACGCCATGACCTCCGTGCCGAACAGGGTCTTGTTCTTGGTGATCGCGCTCGAGATCCAGTCGATGTCGCTTGCCGAGACGACTTCCTTGTTCGTCATCAGGTCGACGATGTCGGAATGGACGTTGTAGAATTCTTCCTCGCCCCATGCAAGGTAAGGAGAACCGTCTTCGCCGAATTCGACAGCCTTAAGACCTGCGGATTCCCAGGATGCCGCGTAGTTTTCCCAGTGTGTGCAGAGACCGAAGATATCGGAGCTGTTGATGGTCATCGTGTCGTCGCCGTTGACGTCTTCATCGACGGAGTCAGCCATTTCCATCATCTTATCCCACGTCCACTCGTTGTTGTTTACGAGGTCGTAGGGGCTCTCGAGCTTCTGCTCCTTGATGCGCGACTTGATGAAGTACATAGCCCAGATGACCTCTTTGTCCGAGATCATGATATCGCCGGAATTGATATAGGACCTTCCGCCGAGCGTGAGCTGCTCCGTGCAGTCGTGGTTCCAGTAGTTGTTGTCGAGGTTGACGTACGTCAGCTCGTCAAAGGGCATGCAGAGACCTGCGGCAACGACCGTGAACATCTCCTGCACCGTGTTGAACACTGCGTGATACGCGAAGGACTGCGCCTGAATATCATTCTGGAACAGCTTCGTAACATCGGGCGCGCCGGGCTGTTCGCTGCCGACTATGTTGATGTCAAGGCGGTCCTCAACGAGCGCGTTGCGGTTGTGGATGGCGTTTGCATACGCGTCATTCTCGTCGATCTCGTCGATGTCGAGCGGGTAATAGCCCCACTTCTCAGCTTTTTCGGTCAGGATGTTGAAATCCGCGCCGTTGAATTTCTTGTCGGGCAGATTCGGTTTGTCGATGCCTTCGCTGCCGGGTCTGTTCGCGCTCGTTTCCAGAGGCTTTTCCGGACCGTCATCCTTGGGTCCGCAAGCGACCATCGGGACTGCGACCATCGCGATGATGAGCAGCAGGCAAAGAAATTTCTTCATAATTTCCTCCTCGATTTGTATCGTCTTGATACTGTAACTGATATTATATAACGCTTATGTGACGGTTGTGTGAACAAAATGATCAATAATCGCATTTTTGCGTCTTTTTTGTAAAAAACTTTTTCCCTTTTTGTGGAGATGTTCTAAAGAATGTGCCCGCATCCGCTCCGCGCTGTGAAATTTAAGTGACGGCGGCGGCGCCTATTGACAAATCATCATCGCATAGTATAAAATATATGTAGTTTATATTTCATAAAGGAAGCAGGTCATGGTGAAAACGAACGACTCACTTTATTCGGCACTTGTCGACAAAAAGCTCGTCCCGGTCATAAAGATCAGCGACCCCGACAGCTCGGAGCAGCTCGCGGACGCGCTGATCACGGGCGGTCTTTCCGTCGCGGAGGTAACGTTCCGCACCGGGTGCGCCGCGGAGGTCATCTCGCGGATGAAGAATTCGCGCCCGGGGATGTTCGTCGGCGCCGGCACGGTCCTGACCGTGGCTCAGGCGGAGGCAGCCGTCTCGGCGGGAGCGGATTTTATCGTCTCTCCCGGGCTTGACGCGGACGTCGTGCGTTATTGTCAGAAGGCGGCGGTCCCCGTCGTTCCCGGCTGCGTGACGCCGACGGAGATCACGGCGGCGCTCGCGCTCGGGCTCTCGACGGTGAAGTTTTTCCCGGCGTCATCGTTCGGCGGTGCCGCTGCGGTAAAGGCGCTCTCGGCTCCGTTCCCGGACGTTGCGTTTATTCCGACCGGCGGGATCGACATGCGCAACCTGCGCGACTACACGTCGCTCGGATGCGTGCTCGCCGTCGGCGGATCGTTCATGGCGACGGAAAAGCTCATAGCCGACAAGGCGTGGGATGAGATCGCCGCACGCACCCGTTCGGCTCTCGCCGCCATCTGTGCCCCGTGAGCGAAAGACTTTTCAAGACTTGACCTATTCTGAACCCTGCGGGGCGAAGCTTTTTTGGGAAAGCTTCGCCCCGCACCGTTTTTATGAGGTTCGCGTCCCGGTCCGCGATGCGCCGGCGCCGGGGCGGAAAAAGAACGGAAGAAAAACGGTCCCTCTCGGACGAACCGAAAGAAAACAGTCCCTCTCTCGGGAAAGACCGAAAAAACAGCCCCCCGCGGGGCGAAGCGAAAAAAGCGGTCCCCGCTCGGGGCGAACCGGGAAAACGGTCCCCGCTCGGGAGAGACTGAAAAAACAGCCCCCCGAGGGGGACTGTTTTTTCTTTCTGCTTTCCTCACGCGGAGGCAGCTTTTGATCTGTTTATCGGATTATCAGCCGTTGCGCTTCTTCGAAACGATGTACGCGCCGGAGCCGATAGCGGCAGCCGCGACGAAGAACGTCACAAAGCCCGTCGTCGGCGAGGTCGGGTTGCTGCCCGTGCCGGAGCCGGAGCCGGACGCGCCGGTCGTGTCGGAAGAACCCGTCGTGCCGTCGTCTGCCTTCGTTGTGTCGTCGTCTTTCTTCGTCGTGTCGTCGTCGACCTTGGAAGAAGAATCGGAAGAATCATCGTCCGTCGTCGGAGGCGTTGCAGGGAGCGGAGCATCTTTGAATACATACGATGCATCGTCATCAGAAACTGCAACATTCATAACGACCATTTTATCTATGCCGAGACCGGGAGTTATGTACTCGCCGCCGCCCCAGTTATTTCTGCCGACCATGAGAGTAGGAGTATCGCCAATTATAGCGCTGAGAGGACCGGATGTCTCCCATCCCTCAATCTTTTCTCCGTTGACGTACAGAGTATTCATGTATACATCTTCGCCCTTTTCGTTTTTAGCAGGCTTATATGTAGCCACAATCTCTAATACCTTGCCTTCGGTCACATCGCCGTCTTTCCATTTGTAGTCGGCATGTGCTCCGCCGCCCCACTGATCGCCGTTCGCAAACCAGCTTATCGCCTTATCGCCGGCAATTCCGAGTGCCGCAAAATTCTGACCGTCGGTATTATAGGAACCCTTGGATGTGAGTCCGTATACCCAACCGTACGGCAGATTGTCATTGTTTTTGATTTCCTTCGGCATAACAACCTTTACGCCTATCGTGATCTCCTTAAGACCGGCAAGGTCAACGTCGGAAACAAAATATGCGTCTTTTTCCATGCGCACTACGCCGTCCTTGTATGTGGCGGCACCTGTGCCCTTCTTCGTCAGACCCTTGTCTGAATTCTCACCGTCAAACGTATAAACCGCCGCATAAACCTCATCGGTGTCAAACGCATAGACGACCATCTTATCACTAATGGCGCGATCATAGACGACCATTTCATCTATGCCGAGATCGGGAGTTATGTACTCGCCGCCGCCCCAGTTATTTCTGCCGACCATGAGAGTAGGAGTATCGCCAATTATAGCGCTGAGAGGACCGGATGTCTCCCATCCCTCAATCTTTTCTCCGTTGACGTACAGAGTATTCATGTATACATCTTCGCCCTTTTCGTTTTTAGCAGGCTTATATGTAGCCACAATCTCTAATACCTTGCCTTCGGTCACATCGCCGTCTTTCCATTTGTAGTCGGCATGTGCTCCGCCGCCCCACTGATCGCCGTTCGCAAACCAGCTTATCGCCTTATCGCCGGCAATTCCGAGTGCCGCAAAATTCTGACCGTCGGTATTATAGGAACCCTTGGATGTGAGTCCGTATACCCAACCGTACGGCAGATTGTCATTGTTTTTGATTTCCTTCGGCATAACAACCTTTACGCCTATCGTGATCTCCTTAAGACCGGCAAGGTCAACGTCGGAAACAAAATATGCGTCTTTTTCCATGCGCACTACGCCGTCCTTGTATGTGGCGGCACCTGTGCCCTTCTTCGTCAGACCCTTGTCTGAATTCTCACCGTCAAACGTGTAGTGAGCAAGAAGGCTGCTGCTTTCCGGTTCCGCTGCGGGCGCTTCTTCGGCGAGGGCAAACGGAACGAGGCTGATCACCATAATTGCTGCTATGATGATCGCAAGTAACTTCTTCATTTTCTTCCTCCATTAAATTTTTCGAACAGATATATAATATATCTTTGAGGCAATTATACCCCCCCCCCGGCATATTGTCAAGACCTTTTTGCAAAATTATGAACAAACCGTGAATTTTTTTCGTAATTTTCGTTTCGAAAGAAAACAAAGAAAAAAGCGAAGGGGCGCCCCCGCTCGCGCGGGAACGCCTCTTCGCCAGAAAAAAGGAGATTGTATTATGAAACTTTGAAAAAAACTCAATGTCTCTTTTTGGAAACGATGTAAGCGCCGGAGCCGATCGCGACGATCGCGATAGCCGCCGTGGCAAAGCCCGTAGCAGGGGAAGTCGTGCTGCCCGTGCCGGAGCCGGAGCCTGTGCCGCCCGTGCTGCCCGTCGTGTCGGACGAACCGGCAGCGGTCGTGCCGTCGGTATTGTCACCGCCGGCGGCAGGCACATTCTTCGCCGTGGAGATGCCGGTCAGGACGACATTCTCGCCGGTGAGGAAGAAGTAAATGCTCTCGGGGAGAGCAACGCCGGATTTACCGGAGAACTTCGAAGTGTACGTGCCTATCTTGGCGTCGTAGCTTATCGTGTCTCCGTCTCTCGTGAGAACGATCTCAACGTCGAGCCCGGTCTTCATCTCGTTCTTGAATGCAGTCCAGTCGGTGATGTTCGACTCGAACTTGACCTGATTCTTGCCGTTGTTGCCTTCGGAGTTGTCAACGAAGTCGGACATCTTGCCGCCCCAACCCCAGTTATCGGCTCTGAGGATCAGGATCTCCTTGTCAGCTCCGGGGTACGGATCGCCGACGCCGCCGGTAATGCCGAGAATGTAGTTGTGCCAGTTCTCGGTTCCGGTCGTCTTCGCATTAAACTTGATCGTGTAGCTTTCACCGCTCTTGATCTCGACCGCGTTCGTCTTCTCGTTGAAGAAACCCGTAACGGTAAGGTCGCCCGTGATAGCGTCTACCTTGTCCATGGCAAAGACAGGCGCCGCAAGAGCTGCCATCATGGCTGCCACCATGATGAGCGCGAGAAACTTTCTCATTTTTCCCTCCAAAAGAAAAAAATATTTAATTTTCGGTATCGCTCGGGTATCCCTCCCGCGGATACCGTTTGACTTATTATATCGCGATATTCCCTTCTTGTCAACACTTGATCGGATTTTTGTAAACAAAATGTGAATTTTTTTGTTTCACCCGTTCCTTTGCTCCCACGGGATTTCGTTATTTTGTCCCCGCTTTATCTCACCTTCGCTGTTTTTCGGCAAAAAGGCGGCAGGGCGCCCCCGCTCGCGCGGAAACGCCCTGCCGTCAGAAAGGAGTATTTAAATGAAATCAATGTCTCTTCTTAGAAACGATGTAAGCGCCGGAGCCGACAGCGACGAGCGCTATCGCAACCGTAGCAAAGCCCGTAGCCGGAGCGGTCGTGCCGGAGCCCGTGCCGGAGCCCGTGCCTGTACCTGTGCCGGAACCTGTCCCGGTATTGCCGGAGTCACCGCCCGCCGGAGGCGTTGCGGGAGAGGACGGGAAGAGTCCCTTGACCTCGTCTGCGGAAAGGACGCTGTCATAAATAACTACTTCGTCGAACGCAAGATTCTTTGCAAATTCGCCGTTGTCGCCCCAGTTAGCTCTGCCGATCATGAGAACAGGGTTATCACCGATAACGTCCGCGATCGACTTCTTGCCGTCGCCGGGGAGATATTCCCAGTGCTGCTCCTTGCCGTCATTGTCAAGAGCTACGGCGCCGTTTACATAGAGCGTCTGCCATACGGAGACCGTGCCGTCGTCATTTGCAAGCTCCTCGATCGTTAAAACGATATCATAGGTCTTGCCGGCTTTCATCTCGTCTTCCGTGAGCTTCTTCGCGATAACGCCCCAGCCCGCGCACCAGACCTCGCCCTTGCGCTTGAGCTCGCCGCGGATGTTGTCATCGTTGCCGGAAATGAGCGCGCCGAAGTAAGCTTCGTCGTCATTGTGCTTAGCCTGAGATGTAATATCGAAGAGCCAGTTCTGAGAATCGAGGTCAGACGTGAGCGTGACTCTGAAGCCGAACGTCATAGCCTTCATTCCCTTGACGGTCAAATTGGGCTCGATCCAAGCGCCTTCTCCGAGCGTGATCTTGCCGTTCTCATACTTTACGCCCTCTGCATTGCCCTTAATCACGAGATCCTTGTCGGAGCCCTGAGAATCGAAGGTATAATGGACGACAGGCGTCTTCTCGTCAGCCGCAAAAAGTACGGTTGAGAGGCTTGCCACCATGGCTGCCACCATGATGAGCGCGAGAAACTTTCTCATTTTTCCCTCCAAAAGAAAAAATATTAAATTTTCCGGTGTCAAACGGCTTTTCCGCCGACACCCTGAACGTATTATATCGCACTTTCGTCTCCTTGTCAACAGAAAGACGGAATTTTGTAAACAAAGTATGAACTTTTTTCAACATTTTCACGACAGTCACTGCAGCGGCGTCCCGGGATCAGCCGCAGTCGGGAAAACCGCCGCGTCCGAAGCCCGGCGGCGCCGCGGCTGCGTCATTATCGGTCGGTCGAAAAAAAGCCGACGGCGCGAAACGCGAAAAAAGAGCCCCCGTGGCAGCGGGGACTCTTTCTCCGGGAAGAAGCGGACCGTTTCTTCCCGATATTTTGACCTTTTGGAGGGTCAGCTTAGTTTTCAGTGTCTCTTCTTGGAGACGATGTAAGCGCCGGAGCCGACAGCCGCGAGAGCTATCGCAACCGTAGCAAAGCCCGTTGCCGGAGCGCCCGTGCCGGAGCCCGTGCCAGTACCCGTGCCGGAGCCCGTGCCGGAACCTGTGCCCGTGCCGGAACCTGTGCCCGTGCTGCCGGAGTCGCCGCCTGTCGGAGGCGTTGCGGGAGCAAGCTTGCTTGCCGCAAGCGCTTCCTCGGTCGTCAAAGCGCGGTTGTAAACAGCAAGATCGTCAATGAAAATATTCTGGCTGTACTCGCCGTGACCGACACCGTCGTTATCAATGTTCGACATACCGATGTAGAGCTTCGGTGTTTCGCCTATAACCGACTTGAGGTCGATAACATCAGGATCATCGCCCCAGCGGAGCTTCCAGTGATGAACGAGCGTTCCGTCGACATAGAGTGCGTGGAACCAGCCCGCAGACTTCGGAGCATCGGCTTCTGTACCGTCAGCGCCGTTTTCCTCATATCCGAGCGTGACAACTACCGTATGAGTCTGGTTTGCCTTAAGGTACTCTTCTGCCTTAGGAGTAGTATCGTTGGCAAAACCGTCCCAGTGACCGTTGCACCAGATGTTCTTGCCTTCCGGAGGGGTAGGCGTAGCATACGATTTGAACGCATCCTTATTGAGGTTGAATCCGAACATGGACTGGCTGCCCCACTTCGAGGTAGCTTCGCTGTCAACGCAGAATACCCAGTTGGAAGTTGTGATATCGACAGGATACCCGAAAGTCGTTACGACCGAGATACCTCCCATACCGGTGAGATCAGCGTCAGACACGAGAGCCGCTCCGCCGCCGAAAACGGCTTTGCCGCCTTCGTAAGTAATCTTTGTCGCGTCACCGTCAACAGTCAGTCCCGTTTCGGCACCGTTATTAAACGTGTAGTGCTTTACAAGACCGTTTGTCGGAAGCGCTGCATCCTCGGCAAAAACAGCCGGGAGCATTGCTGCCATCATGGCAACTACCATGATGATCGCAAGAATCTTTTTCATTTCTTTTCCTCCAAAGAAAATTTTTTAATAGGCAGTCTTCTGCACCGCAGCATTCTGCCTTCTTTGTGCCTATTATACCCCCCCCCGCATCTTGTCAAGCCTTTTTTTGAATTTTATGAACAATATATGAACTTTTTTCGATTCCCGTGCCGTGACTGTCCCGCGCCTTGACCGCGCGCGCCTTCCTTTATATTATGATGAAGCGAACGTGCCGCGCGCCGGAGGCGAACAAAAAAATCCGCGGGTGACGTCTTCTTCCGAAGCCGCTCCCCGCGGTCAATATTTTTATCCCTATTTTATTTTCGTTTTCGCCGATTTCCTTTTCTTCGTTTCTCCGTTTTGCCGTCTGCGGTTTTTATCGGTTTTCTCCGCCTTTCCCGCCGTCCCTTTCGTCTCCGCAGCCGCCGGGTCCCTGCTCCGCATTTTCTTCCCGCTTCAGCATATGCCCCACGTCCCCGGGGGACAGCTTCCGCGCGGCGGCGAGGAAAAACACGAGCGCCGCCGTGCCGACCGCCGCCGTCAGCGCAACCTCCGGCACGGTCCACACCGTGCCCTCTCCGAGCCTCGGCACGAGATAGCCGCCGAAGTCGTAAACGGCGTGGATGACGACGCACGCGGCGAGGCTCCCGGACAAGAGCAGCACGAGCGAGCACATCCCGCCGATCAGAAACGAATACGACACCTGCAACAGCGTCGCGCCGACGCCGGCGCCGCCCAAAAGGTTGAAGAGATGCGAGGCGCCGAACGCCGCCGACGTCACGACGGCGGAGAGGAACAGCCCCTTTTTTGTCCGCCCGAACCGTTCGGCGACGGCGAGCAGCAGCACCCCGCGGAACGCGGTCTCCTCGAAGAGTCCGACGAAAAAGCTCTCGACCGCGTATCCGGCGATCTCCGCCGCGCCCGCCGTCACGCGCGCCTCGCCCGAGAGCAGCGGCAGTATCGGCATATTGTTGACGGCGACCGCAAGCGCCGCCGCCGCTGATGCCGCGCCCCACGCGCTCACCTTCCGCGCGCGCGGGCAGTACCCGAAATACATTATAATGCCGATAAACGAGACCGAGCCGCACGCGCGCGTCACCGTGAGGCGCGCGCCGGACGTGCCGTCGAAGGACGCCGCCCCGCACGCGGTCAGCACCGCGAGCAGCACGGCGCCCGATATCGCGAGCACAAGTCCCGCGCGGGACGCGTCGATCCTTTTATCCTTTTTCATATTATTTCATTTCTCCGCTTTCCGCGCCTCCGGCGTCACCGGCACTCCCGGCATCCTCCGCCTTTTTGCGCGAGGCGGCGCGATACGCAAAGATCGCTATGCCCGCGGCGGCAAAGAACACAGCCGACACCTGTGACGGCGTGAGCCCCGGTATGAAAGAGGCACCCCTGTCGTCCGTCCTGAGATATTCGATCGCGAACCGCCAGACGCCGTAGGCGAAGAGATAAAGCGCGCATATGCCGCGCTTCCCGTGCAGGAGCAGCGCGAGCATCACGGAAAACAAGAGATAGAGGAACACGGACTCGAAGAGCTGCGTCGGCGTGGCGCGATAACCGAGGTTGACATGATATATCCCGTACCACGCGTCCGTTTCGGCGCCGTGGCAGCACCCGGCGAACAGGCACCCGATCCTCCCCGTCGCGTGGGCGAAGCAAACGCACGCGGCGGCAATATCCGCGAGCAGCGGCGCGCCTTTGACGTGGTCGCCGCCGCGCCCGAACATCCTCCTGCCGACCGTGAAGTACACCGCCACAAAGATCAAGATCCCGCCGAGCAGTCCGCCGTAAAACGTCATTCCCGTGCCGAAGCGGAACGTCCCCGTTTTTATCCAGTCGTACACCGACTGCGTCAGGATCGACGCGAGATATCCGCCCGCGATCGCGGCGACGGCGGACAGCAGCGACAGATTGTACACGCGCGCGCTCATCCCGAGCCTATCGGACAGGACCCGCAGCCACAAGAGCGCCGAGATCAGCGCCAACATATAAAACAGCGCGTAAAAATCGAATCCGGGCAATATATCGTAAGGGTACATAGAGCCGCCTCCTTGTATAATGTATTTAGGTTGTTGAAGGTAACCCATAAACCTGAAATGACCTTGCTCAATGTGCCTCAG
>CANQMS010000016.1 GCA_947624995.1 uncultured Clostridia bacterium | reverse complement strand
TGCACGTCTTTTTGTGCTCGCTGCCGGCATCGGTCCAATTGCCGAAGGTATGCTTGCCTTCATCGACGGCGCCGCAGACGGTGCATGTGCGCTTATGCCCGTCCTTCGTCTTTGTCCACGCGCCGTAGGTGTGCTCATTCTTTTCGCTGCCGTTGCAGACGCTGCACGTCCTTGTGTGCTCGCCGCCACCGGCATCTTTCCACTCGCTCCACGCGTGCTCGCCGTATTTGACTTCACCGCAGTCTTTGCACGTGCTCTTGTGGTGTACGCCGTCGCCCGCGTCGGTCCACGCTCCCCAATCATGCGGAGCTTTCTCGGAGACGCCGCAGACACAGTGGCGGACGTGCGTGTTCTCGTCGTTCTTCAGCCAGTTGCTGAAGGAATGGGCGCTCACATCCTCTTTGCCGCAATTCTCGCAGATTCTCGAGTGTTCCCCGTTGCCTTTGTTTTTCGTCGGACCCCACTTGTGTCCCTTTGTGTTGTCCCTTGAGTAACCGCAGACCGTGCAAATCTCTTTTGTGCAGTCCCCGTTCACTTTGAACGTGTGAGGCGCTTCGTCCACTCTTTGCTTGCACCCGGGATTCTCGCACTCGCGCCAGTGCGTGTTCTCGTCATACCCGCGCTTGCCGAGCTTGTGACCGTCATAGCCGTGCGCCATCCATCTCCCGCAGACGCAGTAAAAGCCCTTCGTGCAGTCCGTGCGGTCAGAGCCCTCGACCGGCGAACACTTTGTCTCCTCGCCGCGATAGTCGCAGTCGAGGCAGTATCCTATATGATAATCGGCGAGGCTCGGCACCTCATATGCCAATCTGTGCTCCTTCGGAGCTACGATCTCGTATTCGCAGACCGTGCAGCGGATGCCGTCTTCGCAGTCAAGCCCCGTTCCCTTTTTCGGCTTTGTGTGCGCGACCTTTTTCACGGTGCCGCACGTAGTACACTTCATCTCGTGCCCGTCGGCGTCTTCGTTGCCCTTTTCGAAGACATATTCATGCGCGCACGGCTCGAGTATATATCCGCACCTGCATTTCTCGACCGGAGTCTTCCCCGGCGCCTCCTGGTACGGGTAGAAATCGTGTTCTTCCACGACGGACTCCTTGCAGCCTTCATTGCTGCAAACCCTCGTGTGCGTTTTCTTCGTCATGCCGTCGGCGTCGTACACATACGAGTGTTCGGATTTCTTTTCCGAAACCGTCTCCCCGCAGAGGCTGCACACAACGTCCTCCTTTGTGCAGTCGTTCGGATAGACGGGCTTATGTCCCGATTTCGGCATTGTGTCGGTCTCCTTCGCGCCGCAAATGGTACATGTCCGCTCCCTTTCGCCGTTGGAGATGCACGTGGGCTGCTCTGTGATCTTCCATTCGCCCCACTTGTGCGAAAGCTGCGTCTTCGGGACCTCCCACTCTACCTTTTTGCCGCACACGGAGCATGTGCCCGACGTCTTCCCGCCGGACTGGCACGTGGGCTTAACATACTCGACGTTTGTGAGCTTGTGCGTCCCGTACGTTATCTTCATCCCGGTGACCATTTTGCACTTGCTGCACTCCATGTATGAAACGCCGTCATGCTTGCAGTCGGCGTCCTCCGCCGCTACTATAACGACCTCGTGCCAATCGTGCTCTACCGCCGTGCCTGTCGAGGGCTCGCCTGTCTTTTCTTCCGTAAAAACGCGCCCGCAGTCACTGCATTTTTTGACCTCGTAAGTCTTGCCGTCGCACGACTTCACGGTCTTTACATCTTCGAAATTGTGCTTCGCGCTGCCGGACTCGCCGAGATTGAACGGCTCGCCGCAGTGCGCGCATATGTACGCCGAATTCGTGCTGACACAGCTTTTGTCGGGATATGAGACGTCATGACGCCCGCCGAGCAAATGCCCGACATGTACCGTGTACGTCAGCTCCTCCGCATCGTCGTATATGACGGTGAGCTTGATCGAGTATTCCTTCGGCAGCTTGAATCCCTCCGAGTAATTCTTGATCTCGGTGTCGTTGACCGTCACGGAGTTGACGGTGTGCCCTGTGACCGCCTTGACCGTGACCGTCGGCTGGCAGCAGAAAATGTAGCTGTCCGTATAAACGCTGTGTTCGTACGCGTCCTTTTCGAACGTGACCGTCACCGCCGGCTCTGCGGCGGCAGCATCTGCCTCATGGTCGTGGTCGTGTGCCTCGGCGCTCACCGGCAGCGGTCCCATGCACTGGAGCCACATGACGGCGCACATTACGGCGGCGAGCACTCCTTTTGTCCTTTTTGCCTTGAAAAGCTTCATAATGAAAAGTCCTTCGTTCCGGTCTGCCGGCGTGTGCCGACAGCACCTGAATTTTTGCATATAAAGTATATCATAAGTCTTCTCTTTAAGCAAGTACCCCCCCCCCACGATTTTTTGAGCTTTTTTTAAAATATTTTCAGCAAACGTCACAAAGAATTACCCAAGCTCTTCCGCCGTGTAAATTATTTTCCCGAAATCGCCTTTTCGAGTTGATTTTCTTTCCTCTTCATGGTATCATTTGATGTGAAAGGATCGCATATTTTTGCGAAAGGACAATTTCAGCCATGGAAGAAAACTGCTATCTTTTAGTGCATTTTACGGGAGAGTCGCCGAACGGCGAGCAGGTATATTTTTCCCTCAGCCGCGACGGACTTCACTTTGAGGATCAGAACGGCGGGGAGCCCGTGCTCCGCTCGACGATAGGCGAGGGCGGCGTCCGCGACCCGTTCATCCTCCGCTCGAAAATAGACGGAAAATTCTACATCATCGCCACCGACCTCCGCATCGCGAGCGGCAAGGGCTGGGGCGTCGCTCAGAACGAGGGCAGTCGGAAAATGGTCATCTGGACGTCCGACGACCTTGTCAGGTGGTCCGAGCCCTGGTTCTTCGACACCGCGCTCGAGGGCGCGGGCTGCGTCTGGGCGCCGGAGGCGGCATATGACTCCGAGCGCGACGCGTACCTCGTCTTCTGGGCGTCAAAGATGGATATTGGCGGCGGTCACCGCAAGCAGAAGATCTACCGCGCATACACGCGTGACTTCAAAACCTTCTCGGAGCCCGTGCTCTACATCGAAAAGGGCGACGACGTCATAGACACGACGGTGATACACGAAAACGGCGTCTTCTACCGCTTCTCCAAGGACGAGACGACAAAGCGCATCATCATGGACTGCGGGCGCGACCTCATAGGCGAGTTCACCGAGATACACAGCGAAGCGCTCGCATCCCTTCCCGGCGTCGAGGGCCCGATCGCGTTTCTGCGCCACGACGGCGCGTGGTGCCTGATGGTCGATCAGTTCGCAAAAGGTCTCGGCTATCTGCCTCTCGTCACACGCGACCTTAAGAGCGGACGGTTCGAAACGCTCGAGAGGGGCGAATACGACCTCGGCAAGTCCATCAAGCGCCACGGCAGCATACTGAAGATCACGCAGGACGAGTACGCAAGGGTCGCCGCCGCATACGGGCTCGAGCCCGCCGCGGTGTGACAATTTCCGCGGCGTCGCAAAAAAACCGTTGACACCGGCACGCCGGTGTGATATACTGGGAAAAACATAAAAACAAACACGCAATTCAAAGGTAGAGGCGCACCGCGCAAACAGTAGCCCTCCTGCCCGAAGGGTCGTCGTCGACCGTCGGGAGGGCGAAAGGTGCCGGTGCCGAAAGCACGCGTCGGGCGAAGGCGCGGAGCTTGGGCCGGGGCGAGAACATCTCCCGGACTGTCGTTTTTAAAACGGAGAGCTATCGGGATCGCTGATTTCGTACATTATTCACGTACATTTTCGGCAGCCGGTACGATCCGTACCGGCTGCCGCTGTTTTCCGTGAGGGAAAGGATCCACAACCATGAAAAAAACCGTATTCACCGGAGTAGCGACGGCGCTCGTAACGCCGTTTGCGGACAGAGCCGTCGATTATGATTCGTTCGGAAGGATCATAGACTGGCAGATAGAGAGCGGCGTCGACGCGCTCGTAGTCTGCGGGACGACGGGAGAGGCGTCGACTCTCGTCGACCGCGAGCACATCGACACTATCGCATACGCCGTAAAGCGCGCCGCCGGGCGCGTCCCCGTCATCGCCGGGACCGGCAGCAACGACACCGTCCACGCAATCTATCTCTGCCGGGCGGCGTGCGAGGCGGGCGCGGACGCGCTGCTCGTCGTCACGCCGTACTACAACAAGACCTCCCAGCGCGGGCTCATAAATCTGTATACCGAGATAGGCGACAGCGTCGACAAGCCGATGATACTGTATAACGTCCCGTCCCGCACGGGGATGAACATCGCGCCCGAGACGTACGCCGCCCTCGCCGACCACAAAAACATCGTCGGGATAAAGGAGGCGTGCGGCAATATCTCCGCCATAGCCGAAACGGCGTCCCTCGTCGGCGACAGGCTCGCGCTCTACTCCGGCAACGACGATCAGATAACGCCCCTGATGGCGCTCGGCGCCGTCGGAGTCATCTCCGTGCTCTCAAACGTCCTGCCGAAGGAGACGTGCGAGATCTGCCGTCTCTTCGCCGCGGGCAGGGTCGCCGAGAGCGCCGCGCTCCAGCTCCGCCTGCTCCCGCTCATAAAGGCGCTCTTCTCGGACGTCAATCCGATCCCCGTGAAGGAAGCAATGGCAATGATGGGCTTCTGCTCAGCAGAGCTGCGCGGTCCGCTCTGCCGCATGGAACCTGAAAAGCGGGAGATCCTCCGCCGCCGCATGATCGAGGCGGGGATAGAATTAAAGTAAAATTTTTGCAGGAAGGACTGACGGCATGGATATAATACTGAACGGAGCCTGCGGGAGAATGGGCTCTGCCGTGCGCGAGCTGATCGAGAGCGGCGCGCGGCAGGGGGTCCGTCTCGCCGCCGGAATAGACCCGTCCGCCGACGCCGGCGACACGAAGCTGTTCGGCGCGCTCGACGAATACACGGGCAAGGCGGACGTCATCGTCGACTTCTCGCACCACACGTGTACGGCGGCGCTGACAGAATACGCGGTCGCGCGCTCGCTGCCGCTCGTCATCGCGACGACGGGGCAGACGGAGGAGGAGATGTCGCAGATAAGGGCGGCGTCCGAAAAAATACCTGTCTTTCTCTCGGCGAATTTCTCGCTCGGCATCGCCGTGCTCGCCAGATTTGCAAGGGCTGCCGCCGCAATAATGCCGGACGCCGAGGTCGAGATCGTCGAGACGCATCACGACAGAAAGCTTGACGCTCCGAGCGGCACTGCGCTGACGCTCGCGCGCGCCGTCCGGGATTCGATCCCGGACGCGGAGCTTGTCTTCGGGCGCTCCGGGCACAAAAAACGCGCGAAAAATGAGATCGGCATACACTCGCTCCGCATCGGCGGCGTCGTCGGCGAGCATGAGGTCATCATTTCGTCCGGAAACGAGATAATAACGCTGAAGCACCGGGCGGAGAGCAGAACGCTGTTTGCGGAGGGCGCGCTGACCGCCGCCGCCTTCCTCGTCGGGAAGCCGGCGGGGATGTATTCAATGGATGACGTCGCAGCGGAATAAAGGAGACCCTGTAACCGGATGAAAATAAACTTTACAAAGATGCACGGCTGCGGCAACGACTATATATACGTCGACTGCTTCTCCGGCGAACCCTGCGACCCCGGCGCGCTCTCGGCGAGAATGTCACCCCGCCACACCTCTGTCGGTGCGGACGGGCTCGTCCTCATCTGTCGGTCCGACGTCGCGGACGCCAAAATGCGCATGTTCAACCTCGACGGGAGCGAGGGCATGATGTGCGGCAACGCGATACGCTGCGTCGGCAAATTTCTCTACGACAACGGCATCGTAAAAAGCACCTCCGTCACGGTCGAGACGCGGAGCGGCATAAAATCGCTCACGCTCTTCCCCGACGAAAAGACCGGGAAGGTCGCAAGCGTCAAAGTCGGAATGGGGCGCGCCTCGTTTGCTGCCGCGGACGTCCCCGTCCTCTGCGGCGCGGATGAATTCGTTGACGGCGCTATCGACATAAATGGCAGGCAATGGCGGCTGACCTGCGTTTCGATGGGAAATCCGCACGCCGTCACGTTCGTTGACAACGTCGGCTCCCTCGACTTGTGCGCGATAGGTCCGCTGTTTGAGCATCACACGATGTTCCCGGAGAGGGTAAACACCGAATTTGTCCGCGTCATAGACGAAAAAACGCTTGAAATGCGCGTCTGGGAGCGGGGCTCGGGCGAGACATACGCCTGCGGCACCGGCGCGTGCGCCTCTGTCGCCGCCGCCGTGCGGCTCGGCATCTGCCGCCCCGGCACGCCCGTTTCCGTGCGCCTTGTCGGCGGGGAGCTCGCCGTCACCGTCGACGGGGATTTCTCAGTGACGATGACCGGTCCGGCGGTAAAGGTCTACGAAGGCGTTTACGAAATATAGTTTCTTTTTTGGGGGTCTACTGTGAAAATAAAAATAAATGAAAACTACCGCTCAGTCGGAAAAAGTTATCTTTTTTCCGAGATCGCGTCGCGCGTCGCGAAATTTACCGCCGCGCACCCGGAGGCGCGCATCATCCGCCTCGGCATCGGGGACGTGACGCTGCCGCTGACGCCTGCCGTCACCTCGGCAATGTCTGCCGCCGTCGCCGAAATGGCGGAAAAATCAACATTCCGCGGGTACGCGCCCGAGTTCGGATATGATTTTCTGCTCGAAGCGATAAAGCGCCGCTACGCGCGATTCGGCGTTGCGCTCGGCACATCGGAGATCTTCGTCTCGGACGGCGCGAAGAGCGACGTCGGAAATATCACGGAGCTGTTCGGCGACAACACGGTGCTCATTCCCGACCCGGTATACCCCGTCTATCTCGATTCGAACCTGATGGCGGGCCGCCGCGTCGAGTTTTTGCCCGCGACGGAGGAAAACGGCTTTCTTCCGATGCCGGACGGTCTTCGCGGCGAGGGCGAGGGGTATATCATCTACATCTGCTCGCCGAACAATCCGACCGGCGCGGTCTATGACCGCGAAATGCTCGCCGCTTGGGTGGATTTTGCGAACAGGACGGGCTCGCTCATAATTTTTGACGCCGCATATGAGGCGTACATAAGCGACGGCTGCCCGCACTCCATATACGAAATTGAAGGCGCGCGCGGATGCGCCGTTGAAATATGCAGCCTTTCAAAGGACGCGGGATTTACGGGAACGCGCTGCTCGTGGACGGTCGTCCCCGCCGAGCTCACGGCGGGCGGGATGTCGCTCTGCGAAATGTGGGGCAGGCGGCAGGCGACGAAGTTCAACGGCGTCCCGTACGTCGTGCAGCGCGGCGCGGAAGCGGCGCTGTCCGATCGGGGGCGCGAGGAATGCCTCGGACTCGTGAAATATTATATGGAAAACGCATCAAAGCTCGCCTCCGTCCTGCGCGAGCGCGGCGTCACGTTCACGGGCGGCGTCTCCTCGCCGTATATCTGGCTGAAATGCACCGGCACCGACAGTTCGTGGGAGTTTTTTGACAGGCTGCTCACCGAGGCAAACATCGTCGGCACGCCCGGCGCCGGGTTCGGCAAGTGCGGGGAGGGCTATTTCCGCCTGACCGCATTCGGCTCGCACGAGGCGACAGATGAGGCGGCGGCGCGCCTGCGCACATTTTTCTGAGGTAAATTTATGACGACCGAAACTCTTTCAAAGACGATACTTCACGAAAACGTGACTGTCGGCGAGAGCGGGCACCTCTGCTTCGCCGGTGTCGACACAGTCCGGCTCGCGGAAAAATACGGCACGCCACTCTTGCTCATAGACGAGGACCGCATCCGCGCCCGGTGCCGCGAATATAAGGCGGCGATGGAAAAATACCTTCCCTCGGGCTCGGAGCCGCTCTATGCCTCAAAGGCGCTCTGTTTCTGCGAGATATACAGGATAATGAAAAGCGAGGACATGTCGACCGACATCGTCTCCCCCGGCGAGCTTGCGACCGCGGTCGCGGCGGAATTTCCGACGGAGCGAGCTTATTTCCACGGGAATAACAAAACCGACGCCGACATCCGCTTCGCGATGGAGAGCGGCGTCGGATATTTCATCGTCGACGGCGCCGAGGAGCTCGACCGCGTGGACGCGGAGGCGGGAAGACTCGGCATAAAGCAGAAGATACTGCTGCGCATAACGCCCGGCATCGACCCGCACACGCACGCAAAGATCAGCACCGGGCGCGTTGACTCGAAATTCGGCTCCGCGATAGAGACAGGCGCGGCGCTTTCGATAACGCGCGCGGCGCTGTGCCGGCAAAATGTCGAGCTCTGCGGCTTTCACTGTCACATCGGCTCGCAAATATTCGAGACGAAGCCCTTCGCGGACGCCGCCGACATAATGATCGGATTTATCGCCGATGTTCGCCGCGCGCTCGGCTATGAGGCAGGCACGCTCAACCTCGGCGGCGGCTTCGGCGTCCGGTACACGGAGCAGGACCCGGAAATAAGCATTGAAAAGAACATAGAGATCATAGCGGAGCACATAAAGCGCGCCTGTGCGGAGCACGGCGTCGCGGTGCCGCGCATTCTGCTCGAGCCGGGGCGCAGCCTCGTCGCGGACGCGGGGATGACGGTCTACACCGTCGGCGGCGTCAAGGAGATTCCCGGGTTCCGCAGCTACGTATCCGTTGACGGCGGCATGACGGATAATCCGCGCTACACGCTTTATCAGTCGCGGTATACGGCTGTGCTCGCGAACCGCGCGGACGCGCCCGCCGACTTCGAATGCACCGTCGGCGGCAGGTGCTGCGAGTCCGGCGACCTGCTTGGAGAGGGGATGATGATCGCCCGTCCCGAGCGCGGGGACCTTCTGGCAGTGCTTGTCACCGGCGCGTACAACTATTCGATGGCGTCGAATTATAACCGCGTCTGCCGCCCGCCCGTCGTCATACTGAGGGGCGGCGCCGACCGCCTCGGCGTTAGGCGGGAGACGTATCGGGAGCTCCTCTCGTGCGATATATGAGGGGCTTCCCGCCCCTTGGCACCCCGGCAACGATATGTTTTTTGCAAATCCCGCTGATTTTGCAGCGCACAGCATAAGCAAATATACTTGCTTTGCGCCTATACGCTTGATATTTCTTTATATTCCTTGCTTCAAAGCAGGGGGAAGTTCGTTAAGGATGGACCCCCGCGCGGCTGCGGCAGCAGACGCCTCCATTACGTAACAATCCATCCATGGCTTTTGTCTTTCTTTATCTTGATCTTCTTTATTTTCCTTGCTTCAAAGCGGGAGAAGTTCGTTAAGGATGGACCCCCCGAGGTCCCTCCTTAACAATCCACCCATGGCACAAGGGGGGATACCCCCCTTGTGAATTCCCCATGGGTGCGCCCGTCAAGCTGCGGTGCGAAATTGATATTTCTCTCTCCCCGGTTCGTGCTTCGACGCGAATCGTTCGTGCCGCGGCTGAACGCTGACGCGCCCACAGCGCCCGTGCAGGCGTATGCCTGCACCTATCCGCCGGACCGACAGCGTCTTCTATTTTTTGCGCCCAAAACCGTCTCTTCGAAAGTGCGAACAGCACTTTTTTATTATCCTTTTGAACGCTGCCGCGGCTGACAGCGTCTGTGCGGGCGTATGCCCGCACCTATACGCCAGACCGACAGCGTCTGTAAAACGATTTGTTTTACTCACCTGTCAACGCACCCCCTGCACACAATCGCTTGCCCGCGAACGATTTCCTCATCTCTAACCGCTTGCATGTAATATTTCAACCTTCGGTCAAGCGCGTAGGCACAAAACGCGCCCCCTCACGGGAGCTGTCGGCGCGTCAGCGTTCAAAAGGAAAAAAGAGAGAGCGCTGTTCGCACTTTCGAAGAGACAATTTTGCTCCGCGACCGCCAAGCGCCGCTGTACGCCCGTGAACGTAGGCACACAGCGCGCTCCCGCGCGGTCGCTGTCGGCGCGTCAGCGTTCAGCCGCGGCACGAACGTTTCGCGTCGACGCACGAACCGGGGAGCGATAAACATACGCCTCGCTCCGCATCTCACAGGGCGCACCTATGGGGGATTCACAAGGGGGGATCCCCCCTTGTGCCATGGGTGGATTGTTAAGGAGGGACCTCGGAGGGTCCATCCTTAACGAACTTCCCCAGCTTCGAAGCAAGGAATATAAAGAAGTATAAGCGAGTAGAGGAGAGGCTTAAACCGTCCCGTTTGATTTACAATCCTTTCAACCCTTGGGAGGCTTTTTTCACTGGGTGCGGCTTGGCACGTGAATTTGATGAAAGGATTATAAAAAAACATAAGTTTCACATAAACTTCCGCCTGCTTCGAAGCGAGCAAAAAATTCTGTCTTCATCAGCGGCGCAGCAGAAAAGCAGAAAAAAGTTTCATATGCTTTCGCATATCTCCCCCAAAACCGCCGTATAAATACATGGAAGATATAACACTCGGAGGCGGCGGATGCGCGCGGTAAAGCAGTATTTCTATAACGCCATACTGATGACCGGGGCGGCGCTTCTGATGCGCGCCGTATCTGTGGCGTTCAACGTCTATGTTACCGGCAGGCTCGGCGCGGACGGTATGGGTCTGCTCACCCTCGTCTCCTCCGCATACGGCTTCGCCGTCACGTTCGCAACGTCCGGGATCTCGCTCGCCGTCACAAGGATGACGGCGGAAACCGTCCTTACCGCTCCCGCGGAAGAGAGAGCCCGCCGCCTCGGCTATGTAATGCGCACGGCGTGCTTTTACTGCCTCTTCTTCGGCACGGTCGGCGGCGCCGTCCTCTTTTTCGGCGCCGATTATATCGGAGGCGTGCTGCTCGGCGACGGACGCACCGTCCTGTGCCTGCGCCTCCTCGCGTTCACGCTCGCGCCGACGGCGCTGACCTCCGCCCTCTCCGGCTACTTCAACGCCTGCCGCCGCGTCTACAAAAACGCGCTCTCCGACTTCTGCGGTCAGGTACTCAAAATAATGATAACGGCGGCTGGGCTTTCGCTTTTTCTGCCGTCGGGACTTGAATATTCTCTGATCGCCGTTGTCGGCGGCGGTGCCGTCGCGGAGGCGGCGTCGTTCATCGTCTCGTTCGCACTCTACCGAGCCGACCGCAGGCGGCACGCCGATTTTTCCGCGTCCGACGAAAAAACGGGCAGAACCGAGCTCTCCGCAGACACCGCCTCGGCAGCCGCGCGCAGCCTTACGGGCGCTGCGCTCCCTGTCGCGCTCTCGTCGTATCTGCGCTCCGGGCTCGTGACCGTCGAGCATATCCTCATCCCGAAGGCGCTCCGCCTCCACGGCTGCGGCTATTCGGAATCGCTCGCCTCATACGGGACGCTCCACGGCATGGTCATGCCCGTAATCATGTTCCCATACGCGATAATGGGGCCGTTTTCCTCGCTGCTCGTGCCGGAGGTGTCCCTCTCCCGCGCAAGGGGCGAAAAAAACCGCATACGCCACATCGCGGGCTCCGTCTTCCGAGCGACGCTTATCTTCGCCGTCGGCGTCTCGGGGCTGATGATGACTTTTTCGCGCGAGCTCGGGCTGACGCTGTACGGCAGCGAGGAGGCGGGGCGCTATATACGCATGATCGCGCCCGTCATTCCGATAATGTACCTCGACACCGCCGTTGACAACCTTTTGAAGGGGCTCGGCGAGCAGCTCTTCTGTATGCGTGTGAATATCATAGACTCCGCGCTCAGCGTCGCGCTCGTCTGGCTGCTCGTGCCGAGGTTCGGCATCTCCGGCTACGCGGCGACCATCATCATAAGCGAAGTGTTCAACGCCTCGCTCTCGATCTGGCGGCTGCTCGCCGTCGCGGACGTGACGCCGCACATATTCGGCTGGCTCCTGCGCCCCCTCATCGCCTCGACGCTCGCCGCCTCCGCGATCCGCTTTGTCACGAATTTCGTACCGCGCCTCTACCGCGCCGAGGGATTCGCCTCAATGGCGCTGATGATGACCGCGTCCGCGTCTTTATATCTGCTGCTCCTCGTCGTCACAAACGCGCTTACAAAAAACGACGCTCTCTACGTAAAGCGCGTACTGACGGGATAAATATAAAGCCGTAAAAGCTTTTGAAAGAAGGGTGCGGGAGGAAAACTTTTTTAAAGTCTTTCCTCCCGCATTATTTCTATTCCCAATCACTTTTTCCGTTTGCCGCTGAAGACGAGGGCGGCGAGATAGCCGAACACCATCGCCGCCGCGATCCCGGCGGAGGCGGCAGTGAGACCGCCCGTCAGCGCCCCGATCAAGCCGCGCCCGTCGACCTCCTCGCGGACGCCTTTCGCGATAGTATTGCCGAATCCCAAAAGCGGCGTCGTCGCGCCCGCTCCGGCAAACTCGGCGAACGGCTCGTACACGCCGACGGCGCCGAGGATGACACCCGCCGTCACGTACGCGACGAGTATGCGCGCGGGCGTCAGCTTTGTTTTGTCTATCAGTATCTGCGCGATGACACAGAGCGCACCGCCGATGGCGAACACGATCAAATATTCCGTAAGAATCGAAAGAAAATCCATATTCTCAGCTCCCCTCCGATACGATATGAACAAGGTGGCAGATGCCGGGGATGTTGTTGCCCTGATATACGCTCGCGGGGCTCATCAGCGCCCCCGTCGCCATAAACAAAATATCGTGCAGCCGCTTACCCGGCACGCTTTTGCACCTTTCGGGGATCCCCATGCGCGGCAGTATCGCCGACGAAAGCACCGTTGCGCTGCACCCGCACCCGGAACCTCCGGCGTGCTTGTCCGTCCCCTCGGTATCATATATCAGAAGCCCGCAGTCCTCGTGGACGCCTGAGATGTCATATCCGGACGATGCCATAAAGTCGCGCAGAATGCGCGTCCCCTCGGCGCCGAGATCGCCGGTCAGAATGAGGTCAAAGCTGTCGGGGCTCCTGCCCGATTCGTCAAGGTATCGCTTCAGCGTGTCTATCGCCGCCGGCGCCATCGCGGCACCCATGTTGTTAAGGTCGTTGATGCCGCGGTCTATGGAGCGCCCGGGCAGAAAATCCGTGATCTTCGGCGCCCCCGGCTCCCCCTCCGGCAAAAGCAGAAACGCGCCCGCGCCCGTCACCGTCCACTGCGAGGTGGGAGCGCGCTGACCGCCGTATTCGATCGGGAAGCGAAACTGCCGCTCCGCCGCGCAGTTGTGAGAGCTGGCGACGGCGGCAGTCGGTCCCATCCCGAGCCCGGAGCAGTACGAGGCGGCGAGAATAAGCGCCTCGGCGCACGTCGAGCATGCGCCGTACAGCCCGAAATACGGTATATCAAAGTCGAGCAGCCCGTAATTCGAGCCGACGCACTGATTTTGCAGGTCACCGGCGAAAACGGCGTCGATATCGTGTTCCGTCAGCCCCGCCTTCGCGATCGCCGTCGTCAGCGCGCGTTTCTGCATCTCGCCTTCCGCCGCCTCCCACGAGTCCGTACCGAATTTGTCGTCTTCCTCGACGTCCGTCACGTCAAGGTATATTCCGAGCGGTCCCTTTTCCTCCTCCGCGCCGCCCACCGACGCCGCGGACCCGAAAAAGACCGGTCTCGGCAGAGTAACTATGCCTTTTTGCGGCATTTTACCACCTCATCCATTGTCTTTTTTGTTTTAGTTTGTCACCTCCGCCCGGCTTTTATTCGCGATCCTGTTTTTCCGCCTGTACTCCGTCGGTGTAAGGCGCATTATCTCCGAGGACCGCCGGCTTTGATCGCCGGCATTTCCTGCCCGCATTTTGTTGCCTGTAGGTGGAGCGAAATCATTATTTCCGGTAGATTTTTTTACGTTTATATGATAAAATGCTTTTAATATGACAGCAATGTTCCCCCTAAATCAATATAAAATATAAGGAAACGGCTCGGACATGACAAACGCTTTGTCAAAATCAACAGACTTTCTGCTTGAAAACGCGGGGCCCGAGGCATGCGTCCCGATTTTTTAAAGGCTACGAGGACGAACAAAATGACGAACATAACGGAGAGCATGGCGGATTTTCTTCTTGAAAACGCAAATCCGTCGATAAGATACCGCGTTTTGACGGAGGTGCTGCGCCGGGACGTTCCGCAGGTCGAGCGGGACAGGATGCAGGCGGAAATACTCGACGAGCCCATAATCAAATCCATCATCGCGTGCCAAAAGGAGAACGGATGGCTCGGAAACGGATTTCACGGACCGAGCAGGGACGCCGGGCAATATGAAAATCAGGAGGTCGGCGTAAAGTACCTCGGGGAAAAGCTCGTGTATCGCGATGCGCCCGTACTGAAAAACGCCATATCCGCTTTCAAAACCGCCGAAAACGAATATATGGGCGACAATGAGGACAACTATGACCGTGACAAATATGCCGCCTACGGGGCCGACATCGTCAAGGCGGCGTGCGTCGCGAGAGCGGGATACGAGGACTCATTCGACATCTCGCGGGAAATAATGAAATCCCTTGACTCGTTTCGCAGGGTCACAGAGGTAGGCTCGGTGACCGATATCGTAAAAATAAGGAAAAAACGCCCGGAAAGGGTGAATCCGGACGGGATCGCATACGTTTTCAACGACTATGAAAAGTGGCCCTGCCGGTACCACCTTGACATTCTGGCGCACACACAGAGCTGGCGCAGCGAGGAAAATATCGCGATGCTCGCGGCCGCTTTCAACAAGCTTATGGGAGCAGAGCCGCCCGGATATGTACCCGCCTACTGCGTTGACGTCGGACATCTTGTCGGGTGCTGCAGCGCCTTCACGGAGGGAATGGAGCTTTGCACGGAAGCGGACGGTGTCCGCCGCGTTCGTCTCGACCTTGCGGAATATATGTGCCGCTGCGGTCTGTACGACCTCGTTCCAAAGCTGCGGCGGGAAGTCGATATCATCCGCGACTCGGTAGATGAGCGCGGCGTCTGCCGCGCATCATTTGACGAGGCGGCTCTGCGGGGCATGGGAACGTACAGCGGCGGGCAGCTTGAAATCGACTGGAAAAAGGCGGCGCGGCGCGCCTCAGACGTTACGTTCCGCGCACTTCTGATACTGCACTACGGAGGAGTGAAATGAAAGACACACGGTTTGACAACGAAATAGACTTTCTTCTTGAGAAAGCCTGCGACAGCATACGGTACCTCGTTTTGAGGGATCTTTTAAAAACGCCTGTAGATAAGCCGGAAATGGTGTCGCTCGAAGAGAAGATTCTCGATCAGCCGAACGTAAAAAAGATACTCGACGCACAGTGTGACGACGGCTGGTTCGGTCACGAACTGCACGGAAACGACGGGATGGATCACCTCATAGGCGAGCTTTTGAACGCGGGCGTCGAAAAAGAGCATCCCGCGATAAAAAAGGCGATCCGCGCGCTCGTCACGCCGGAAATCGCGCAAAACCACAAAAACTGGTTTCACGGCGGCGACGCGCTCGACAAGGGCGGCAGAGGCGGCAACCGCGCCGTCACGGCGCAGATACTTTCATGGGTGCGCTATCCCGAGGACAGCCCGCTCATTAAGGAGCAGATCGAGCTCTCGCTCGAACATATGTCCGCGGCGGCGAATTATGATTCCATCGACGATTTCTCCGTAAGCGCAAACGGCAAGCGATTTTATAAGCCAAACGCGCGCTTTCCCGGGGCGAACCACATCGCGATGCTCGCCGCGACCGAAAGCTGGCGGACCGAAGAAAACGTCAATACGGTCCGGCGCGCGTCTGCGCGCGGATATGAGCTGATGCGCAACGTCGACGAATACATCACGTTCAAAAAGCCCGCAGAATTCGGCGGGGGCTTTGTCGGTCCGTTCAACTACAACTGGCAGGCGCTGACGCCGATGACGGAGGAAAAGCTCCTCTCAATAATAAACGGCCCGTACAATTTCGGATTTGCGTTCTGGCTCGGCTCGGTCACCGGCGTGCCTGAGTTTATGCCGCAGCCGACGGGGACGTATGAGCTCCTCGCGGACATGCTGCGCCGCGGAAATGCGGACGAGCTCATCCCGGAGAAAACGTACCGAGCGTTCAGGCAAGTGATGGGCAAAGAGCCGACCCTGCGCAAAAAAAGCGCCAAAAAGTGCGATCTCACATACGCCCTTCTGCGCGCATGCTTCGGTAAAGGGGACCGGTGAGCACGATATCATGGGTGATGACTATGGAAAATAAAGGTACAAAAATACTGGAAACAAAGCGCCTGCTCCTTCGTCCTTGGAAGGAAAGCGACGCCGAGGAGGCCTTCGCCAACTGGATGAACGACCCGGACGTGACAAAATATCTGACGTGGTCGCCGCACGGCGATATCGCCGTCACCCGCGCGCTTTTGAAGATGCGTGAGGAGGAGTGCAGGCGGTCAGACTGCTATCACTGGGCTATAGTATTAAAAGCCGGGAATATTCTCATCGGCGATATTGAGGCGGGTATCGTCGACGAATATCAGATGACGGGCGGCATCGGCTACTGCATGGGCAAGGCGTGGTGGGGTCAAGGGCTTATGACCGAAGCCCTTTCCGAGGTTTTGCGCTACTGCTTTGAGGAGGTCGGTTTCTATCGCATAAACGGCAGTCATGCCGCGGAAAATATCGGCTCGTCCCGCGTCATGGAGAAGTGCGGCTTAAAATATGAGGGGACGCGCAGAAAAGCTTACCGGCTGCTCGGCACGGGCGAACGCGTCGACATCGTTGAACGCGGCATTTTACGGGAAGATTATTTCGGACAGAGGAAAGTATAATTTTTCGCCCCGCCGGGGAGACCGGCGGGGCGAAAAATATCATAGCATCTCTGCCGCCCGGCTTTGATGCGGGCGGTATATCATTTTTTGCGGGAAAGTATCTTTCTCATGATGTCGAACGGAATGACGGTGAACGCGATGACGAGCGCCGCGCCGAGGTCGCGCGGGGAGAGCGGCACCGTGCGGAACACCTCGCCGCCGAAATATACGATCAAAAGCTGCACACAGCACGTCGCCGTCATTATCGAGATGAACGCCGGGTTCAGCCCGAGATACGACGCCAGATTTATCCGCGTTGTCCGGCAGTTGAACGCGCAGAAGATGCCGCAGAAGACGAACATCGCAAAAAATATCGTTATGAACCGGTCGTAATCGTCGTAAAATCCGAACCTTTCCTTAAAAAACGGCAGCGACAGAAACGATATCGACAGCGCTATCTGATATATCCCCGTGATGAGCACGCGCGACAGCTCGCGCCCGGAGAGTATCTTTTCGTCGCGCCGCTTCGGCGGCTCCTTCATATAGTCGCGCCTCGGCGCCTCGCCCGCGAACGCGAGCCCGCCGAGGGTGTCCATTATCAGGTTCACCCACAGCATCTGTATGACCGTGACCGGCGCCTCTATCCCGATGAACGGTCCGATTATCGAGACGCCGACGGCGGACAGGTTCATCGTGAGCTGGAAGACGATGAATTTGCGTATGCTGTCAAATATCGTCCTGCCGTAGAGGACGGCTTTCCCGATGCTCTTCACGTTGTTGTCGAGGATGACGATGTCGCCCGCCTCCTTCGCGACCTCGGTTCCGCTCCCCATCGCGAAGCCGACGTCCGCGGCGCGCAGCGCGGACGCGTCATTGACGCCGTCGCCCGTCATGCCGACGACGAGCCCCGCCTCACCGGACACGCGGACAAGGCGCTCCTTGTCGCTCGGGAGCGCGCGGTATATGACGCGCAGCCGCGGCAGCGCGCGCCTCAGCTCCTCGTCCGTCATGGCGCCGAGCTGCTGCCCCGAGATGCAAAGGTCGTCATCATTGTCCGTTATCCCGACGCGCGCCGCTATCGCGGACGCCGTCTCCTCCCCGTCGCCCGTTATCATCACAAACTGTATGCCCGCGCCGCGTATCTCGGCGACGGCGGCTCGCGCCTCCGGTCTCGGCTCGTCGCTTATCACGGTCAGCGACAAAAACGTCAGCCCCTCGCCGGGCGTCTCGCGCCGTCCGCGGCACGTCGCCTGCGCTATGACGCGCGCCCCCTGCCGCGAAAGCTCGCGGCAGCGCGCCGTTATCTTCTGCTTTGAGTAGAACGCCTCGTCCCCGGACTCGCGGTGGCACATCGTGCAGAGCGGCAGTATCAGGTCGGGCGCGCCCTTTATGTACGTGACCTCGCCCCCCGCCGCGTCTGCAACGGCGAGCGAATACTTGTTTTTGCTGTCAAAGCGGCGGCGGAACAGGACGCGCCCGCCTCCCGCGCCGCCTGCCGCGTCCGCGACGGACGAGAGTATCGCCCGGTCCGTCGCGTTCCCGCCGAGGGCGGCGCGCCGCCCTCCGGACCTGCCGAGCTCCGCCTCCGTATTCGTGACGGCGGAGTCAAGATATATGCCGTATACGCGCCCCGCGGACTCGCGCATCCGCGACGGCGCGGAATATTCCCCGTCCGCGGTGATGACGCGCGTCACCGTGAAGTCGCCGCACGTCAGCGTCCCCGTCTTGTCGCAGAAAAGTATGTTCAGGCTGCCCGCCGTCTCGATGCCGACGAGCTTTTTCACGAGCACGCGGTCGCGCAGCATCCGCTTCATATTCGAGGACAGCACGACGGTTATCATCATCGGCAGCCCCTCCGGGACCGCGACGACGATGACGGAGATCGCGAGCGTCAGCGCGCCGAGCACCTCCGCGAAAACATATGCGGGATCGGAGAGCCGCGCGAGCGTCTCCGTCATGTCCATACCCGCGTCTATGAAAAACGAGCGAAACAGGTACGCGACCGCGACGAGCGCCGCCGCCGCATATCCGAGCGTACTGACGTTTTTCGCGAGCGTCGTCAGCCGCGCCTTCAGCGGGCTTTCGCGGCGGTCCGACGACAGCGACGACGCGACCTCGCCGTACATCGTCCCCGACCCGACGCGCTCGACCGTCATGACGCATGCGCCGGAGGTGACGGTCGCCCCGCGCAAAAGCGCGTTTTTTGCCTCGGGCAAGAGTTCCCGCCCGCCGCCGGGGCGCTTTCTCTCGTCCTTTGATTCGCCGTTCAGCGCGCTCTGGTCGACTGTTATCTCCCCCTCGACGATAAAGCCGTCCGCCGGGACGAGGTCGCCCGAGCCGAGCAGCACCGTGTCACCGACGACGACGTCCGCGAGGCGCACACTGACGGTGACGCCGTCCCTCAGAACGCGGACGGGAATCCCGTCTCCCACAGAGCGCATACGCTCAAACGCACGGTCCCCGCCGTGCTCGGACACGGCGGAAACGACGGTCGAGATCATCACGGCGACGATGATGCCCGCCGTTTCGTACCAGTCGACGTGACCTATCGAAAAAATTATATTTATGACGAGCGCGCCGAGCAAAATGCGTATTATCGGGTCCGAAAAGCCCTCAAGGTACCGCCGCAGAAAGCTCTTCCGCTTTCCGCCCGCGATAGAGTTGTCGCCGTTTTCCCTCCGCGACCTTAATGCCTCCGCCTCCGTCAGCCCCCGCCGTGTCCCCGTTTTTGTTCCGTATAATGTCGTCACGATCCTGCCCCCGGATATAAAATCTCGCAATATGTATATGTGCGCGGAGCTGACCGTATGCAGGCGTGGTCCCGATCAAAAAGTGTCATTTCGTACTGGACAGGCGGCGCGCCGCGTGGTACAATATAAGTAAATAACGGTAAAAAACGGGGGAAGACATATGTTCAGCGCAACAAAATTCGGCGGCAATCTCTGCCGTTTACGCAAAAACGCCGATATGACGCAGTCTGAGCTTGCGGACAGGCTCGGGGTCGCGTCCTCGGCGGTCTCGAGATACGAGCTCGGCGAGAGCTTTCCGGACGTCGCGATAATCTCGCGCCTCGCCGAGATCTTCGGCACCTCGACGGAGGAGCTGATAAACGCCGGCGAGCCGACGCCCGGTGAGCTGCGGATACTTGACGGGATAGCGAACGGGAGATCCGTCGAGGCGCAGAGCATTGAAGATATCGCGGGGATAGCGCCGCTCCTCCGCCCGAGCGTGCTCGAGCGGCTCGTCGACAATTTCTCCGCGCACGGGATCGACATTTCGTATGTCGTCAAGCTCGCCGAATACCTGAGCGACAAGAGCGTGCTCGCTCTGCTCGAGGAGTCCTCGCCCGACAAGCTGAACGAGGAGCTGCTCGGCAAGTTCGTGCCGATCCTTGACGACTGGTCGAAGGCTGCAATTCTGCAGCGCATTCTTGACGGTGAGCTTGACTACCACTTTATCCGCGTGCTTTTGCCCTACGTCTCGTATTACGTCGACGCTCAGGTCGAGGAGGCGGTCATCGAGGGCGCGATCCCGTGGGATGCGCTTGACATGATGCGCGAGGCGATAGAGGAGCGCAACGAACGCGAGCGGGGCAAACAGTAACAGATCCTTAAGCAGGCGCTTTATACCGCGCCTGCTTTTCGTTTTTATATGGCATTTTCGCCCCGCTTGTGGTAGAATATATAAGGCACACCGACCATTTTCTTTAAAAACTACGCCATGTGAGGAAAAATCAATGTCAAAAGTGTCTCTGCGCCGGGAGCGCGTACATATCCCTACATATGAAATCGCACAGTACGACAAAAACCCCATGTTTCTTGAAAAGCGCGTCTATCAGGGGTCGAGCGGGCGCGTTTATCCGCACCCCGTCTCCGAATCCGTCTCCGATACGAAGACGGACCGCGTATATGACGCGGTCTTTCTCGAAAATGACTGGCTGCTCGTCATGCTGCTGCCCGAGCTCGGCGGCAGGGTGCAGCGCCTCTACGACAAGACGAACGGATACGACGCCGTATATTATAATGAAGTCATAAAGCCCGCGCTCGTCGGGCTCGCGGGACCCTGGATTTCGGGCGGGATAGAATTCAACTGGCCGCAGCACCACCGCCCCTCGACGTTTGACCCCGTGGACGTTGCGTTTGAGGAGCGCGACGACGGCTCGGCGACGGTCTGGCTCGGCGAGACGGAGCACATGTTCCACACGAAATCCACCGTCGGCTTCACCCTCTACCCCGACCGCGCATATCTCGAAATTTCCGGGCGGCTCTATAACCCCACGGACCGACCGCAGACGTTTTTGTGGTGGGCAAACCCCGCCGTCGCCGTGAACGAGCACACGCAGTCTGTCTTCCCGCCGGACGTCACCGCCGTCATGGACCACGGCAAGCGCGACGTCTCCAAATTCCCGATAGCGGACGGCGTATACTACAAGGTCGACTACTCCCCCGGCACCGATATCTCGCGGTATAAAAATATTCCCGTCCCGACCTCATACATGGCGTACCGCTCCGACTTTGACTTCATCGGCAGCTACGACCACGAAAAGCGCGCCGGACTGCTCCACATCGCCGACCACCACATCTCCCCGGGGAAAAAACAGTGGACGTGGGGGAACGGCGACTTCGGACGCGCGTGGGACCGCAACCTTACGGACGAAAACGGTCCCTACATCGAGCTGATGACGGGGATATACACCGACAACCAGCCCGATTTTACCTTTCTCAAGCCGTATGAGGAAAAGACGTTTTCCCAGTATTTCATGCCGTACAAAAACGCGGGCGCGGTCAAAAACGCAAATCTTGAGGCTGCGCTGAACGTCGAGGTCGGGGGCGGCGAGGTCACGGTCACGGTCTATTCGCCCTCCGGGCTCAAAGACGCAATTCTCTCCGTCCGCGACGGGGACCGCGTCATATATTCCTCCGCGCTCAACATAGAGGTCGCAGGGACTTTCTCGGTCTCGATAAAGGACCCGGGCGCCGAATACGACAGCGTGACCGTCCGGATAACGCGCCGCGACGGCAGCACCGTGATCTCGCATGCCCCGGTAGGGCGCGATACCGCCGTCCCGGACGCCGCGGAGGCGCTGCCCGAGCCCGCCGACATACCGACGAATGAAAAGCTGTTCCTCGCCGCCGTTCACCTCGAACAGTACCGCCACGCGACGCGCTCCCCCGAGCCGTACTACCTCGAGGGGCTCCGCCGCGACCCGACCGATATCCGCATCAACAACGGCTACGGCAAATTTCTCTACGCGCGCGGGCAGTTCGGGGACAGCATCCCGTATTTCCGCGCCGCCGTCGCGTCCTCCACATGGAAGAACCCGAACCCCTACGACTGCGAGCCGTACTATAACTTGGGTCTGTCGCTCGAAGCCGTCGGCGACGACGCGGGCGCGTTCGACGCATACTACAAAGCGACGTGGGACGGTGCCATGCACGCCGCCGCATTCTACCGCCTCGCAAACATCGCGTCGCGGTGGGGAAAATACGGCGACGCGCTCGGCTTTGCCGAGCAGTCCCTTTCATGCGGGGTACACAATATGAAGGCGCGCACGCTGAAGGCGGCGCTTTTGCGCCGGCTCGGGCGACATGACGATGCCGCAGCCTTTGCAAAAGAGAGCAAGTCGCTCGATATGCTCGACCACGGCTGCCGCTTCGAGCTCTCCCTGTTCTCGGAGGAAGACAGCGAGCTCTCCGCCGTCATGCGCGGCGACGCCGGGAGCTATATCGAGCTCGCGCTCACCTACATCGCGGCGGGGCTATACGACGAGGCGCGCCTGATCCTCTCCCGCGCGCCGGGTTCGGATCCGATGGTACACTATTACCTCTATTTCTGCGGCGAGGACGGGGAGCTCGCGCTCGCGGAGGACGCCTCCCCGCTCTACTGCTTCCCGAACAGGCTCGAGGATATTCCCGTGCTGCAAAGGGCAGCCGCGGGCGGCGGCGAGCGCGCAAAATATTATCTCGGGCTGCTCTTTTACGACCGTGGGCGCTGGCGCGACGCCGTCTCGCTGTGGGAGGCGTGCGCTGAGTCCGTATGCAGCTCGATCCCGACCGTTTACCGCAATCTCGCGCTCGCGTATTACAATAAAATGCACGACGGCGAGCGAGCGCTTGCCGCGATGGACCGCGCATTCTCGCTCGACACGGGGGACGCGCGCGTCTACTTCGAGCGGGACTGCCTTCTCCGCCTGCTCGGGGTATCGCCCGAGGAGCGGCTCGCCGACATGCGCGCGCACGCGGAGCTTTTGCCCACGCGCGACGACCTCTACACCGAATTCATCACGCTGCTCAATATGTGCGGTCGGAGCGGCGAGGCATACGAGCGCATCATGAGCCGCAATTTCCACCCGTGGGAAGGGGGAGAGGGCAAGATCACGGCGCAGTACAGGGCAGCCCTTATCGCAAAAGCGGAAGATGAGGATGATCCCGAGCGCGCCGTCGGGGATCTGACTTCGGCGCTCGAATACCCGCACAATCTCGGCGAGGGAAAGCTCGCCGGGTGCCTTGACAACGACATCTACTACCTGCTCGGGCTCGCGTACAAAAAAATGGGCGCGGACGGCGACGCGCGGCACGCATTCACGCTCGCCGCGCGCGGGCAGTCAACGCTCGCAGCCGCCGCTTACTACAACGACAGACCGCCGGAGCACGCGTTCTACGCCGCGCTCGCCAAAGCCGAGCTCGGAGATCCGGACGGCGCGCGCGCCGCGTTCTGCGAATTCATCCGCTACGCGGAGGAGCACATGGACGACGAGCCGAAGATCGACTATTTCGCCGTATCGCTGCCGGATTTTCTGATCTTTGACGGCGACCTCAAGAAGAAAAACCGCGTCCACTGTCACTTTTTGTCCGCGCTCGGGCACATCGGGCTCGGTGAATACGAAAAGGCTGCGAGCGACGCGCGCCTCGGTCTGAACCTTGACCCGTCGCACGCCGGGCTGCGCCTCCTGCTCTCTAAATTAACCGGAACGAAGGAGAAATAAAAAATGCAAGTGCTTGACCTCTGCGGCAGCTGGGAATACATGACCGACCCGGACGGGTCGCTGACCGCCGCCGACTTTTGCCCGATGGGGGAGTTTTCGCTGCCCGGCTCGGCCTGCAAAAACGGGATCGGCAGAAAGCAGGAATACTATCCCGCCTTCTCGCCTGCAGCGGTGCGCGCGCCGCGCGAGCGGTACGAATACGTTGGCGTCCTCTGGCTGCGGAAAAGCGTCGATATCCCCGCCGGGTTTGCGGGCGGGGTCACGACCGTTTTTCTGGAGCGCGTCAATATTTCCTCCGAGCTGTTCTTTGACGGCGCCCGCGTCGGCAGGAGGACCCTCTCCCTTTCGACGCCGCACGTCTACGACGTCTCCCGCGTTATCTCGCCCGGCAGACATACGCTCACTCTGCGCATCGACAACCGGGACGCCGTCAACTTCGGCGATATGGCGAGCGGCTACAGCATCGACACCCAGGGGCTCTGGTGCGGCGCCGTCGGCAAAATCGAGCTGCGCCGGTCGCCCGTTTTCCGCGTTGAGCGGGCGGACGTCTACCCGCGCGCGGGCGGCGCGCGCGTCGCGGTACTGCTCGGCTCCGACATCGTCCACCCCTCGGACAGGCGCATGGTCACCGTAACTCTATCCGTCACCGATGATTCCGGCGCATCCGTCTGCACCGAAAAATTCGCGCGCACGCTATATAACAAGCTGCAGCCCGAATCGTTCGAGCTCTGCTTTGACGCGCCCGAGTGGGACGAATTCACGCCCGCGCTCCTGACGCTGCACATCAACGCCGCCTTTGACACGGATGTCGGCACGGTCACGGACGAGGCAAGCGTCCGATTCGGGAACCGCCGCATCGAGGTACACGGAAAGACCGTCACGCTGAACGGCCGCCCGCTCTCCCTGCGCGGCACTATCGACTGCGCGCAATACCCGATAACGGGATATCCGCCGCTTGACATCTCAGTTTGGCGGCGCAACTTCAAAACGCTGAAGTCATACGGGCTGAACCACGTCCGCTTTCACGCGTGGTGCCCGCCGGAGTGCGCGTTTTCCGCCGCGGACGAGGTAGGGATATACGTCCTCGTCGAGATGCCGCTCTGGATAAATGCCGATATCGCCGGGCTTGACTACGGCGACGACGCGATGCACGACATCTTCTACCCCTGCGAGGCGCGCCGCATCTCGAGGGAATACGGGAATCACCCGAGCTTTATAATGTTCTCGAACGGCAACGAAACGATGGGAAACATGGCGCTGCTCGCCGAGATCACATCCATGATGAAGGCGCTCGACCCGCGCAGGCTCTATACGGCTACATCGAATTTCGATCACCCGGCGCTGCCCGGCGACGACTACCTGAGCGCCTCCGAAATAGGCGGACGCCCCGTCCGCATACAGAATCTGCACGACCGCGTCGCCGAGGACACCGCCCTCGACTATTCGGACGTGACCGGGAGCGCGCCGCTGCCCGTCGTGACGTTTGAGGTCGGGCAGTACTGCTCGTTCCCGGACGTCGACGTCGCGGAAAAATACACGGGCGCGATGCTGCCAGTCAACTTTGACGCGATAAAGAAAAACATGCTCTCGCACGGCGTATACGAACGGCTGTCCGAATACGTTTCCGCGTCCGGTCGACTCGCGGCGCGGTTATATAAGGAGGATATCGAGGCAGCGCTCCGCACGCCGGAGCTTTTCGGCTTTGAGCTTTTGTCGCTCACCGATTACACGGGGCAGAGCACGGCGACGGTCGGGATGCTCGACGTCTTCTTTGAATCGAAGGGATTTATCACGCCGGACGAGTTTTCAAGGTTCTGCTCGCACAAGGTGCCGCTTTTGCGCGCGCGCAGGATATTCAAAAACACGGAGACGCTCTCGGCGTCCTTTGAACTCTATGACTTCGGCAAGTCGCCGACAGAGGACCCGGTCTTCACGCTTACGGTGCGCGACGGCGAGCGGATCTTTTACAAAACCGAGACGCGCGAGCACAATTTCAGCCTCCCGCTCGGCGGGATCGCGTCGCCGACGATGCTGAACGTAACGCTCGCCGCCGCCGGGTGCGAAAACTCGTGGCGCATCTTCGTCTTTCCCGAGCTCAAAGATGAGAACGTGCCCGCCGTCGAGATCGTTTCGGACAGAGAGGCGCTCGACCGCATCGTAAAGGCGGGCGGCTCCGCCGTCGTCGCGCCGGAGCTGTTCTCGGATGTTGTGCGCGGCAGCTTTATCCCCGTGTTCTGGTCGCCGGTACACTTCCCGACGACAAGACCGAGCGGCGCCGTCATAAACCGCTCCCACCCGCTCCTTGATTCGTTCCCGACCGAGGATATCCCGGACTATCAGTGGAAAACGCTGCTCGACGGCTGCCGGTGCGCCGATATCTCGCACCTTGACGCGCGCCCGATAGTTGAATTCGTGCCGAACTTCGTTGACTGCACGATGCGCTCGCCGCTCTTTGAGGTTTCGGTAGGCGGCGCGCACCTGCTCGTCTGCGGATTTGACCTGTCGCGCGGCGATATCGCAACGCGGTGGATGAAAAAGAGCATCGGCGAATACATGGGTGCGATATGAGATACGGATTTAAAAAATACGAGCCCCAAGAGCTCCTGACCGGTCACTTGTGGATGGGGACGCCTGAGGGCGCGCGCTCGCCGGACGGGGGCAAGATCTCGGTCACGAGCGCGTATTTCACGCGCGACGGGGCACCATTCATCGGCGTCATGGGTGAATACCACTTTGCGCGCGGACACCGCCGCGACTGGTACCGGGAGCTGTGCAAGATGAAGGCGGGCGGCGTCGGCATCGTCTCTACATATCTGTTTTGGATATATCACGAGGAGATCGAGGGAGAATTCGACTTTTCCGGCGACCTTGACGTCCGCGCCTTCGTGCTCGACGCGCGCCGCGCCGGGCTCGAGGTCATCCTGCGCCTCGGTCCGTGGGCGCACGGGGAGTGCCGCAACGGCGGCTTCCCCGACTGGCTGCTCCAAAAACCGTTCCGCCTTCGGCGAAACGATCCCGGTTATATGGAAAAGGTTCGGCTCTGGTACTCGAAAATTTTCGACGAGGTGCAGGGGCTCTTATATAAGGACGGCGGCAACATCATCGGCATACAGCTCGAAAACGAGCTGACCGGAGACGCCGACCACCTTCTGGCGCTCAAAAAGACGGCGCTCGACGTCGGCTTTGACCTTCCGCTCTACACCGTGACCGGGTGGAACAGCGTCTTCGGCGCGAGAATACCGGTGGACGACGTCGTCCCCGTCTTCGGCGCATACGCGGTGACGCCGTGGTCCGGCGGGACCGCCCCGCTGCCGCCGTCACCGAACTACGTCTTTTGCGGTATGAGGAACGACACCGCCATCGGCTCCGACACCATCACGGAGAGCTCCGCCGCGCCCGACGGCTGGCGCCTGCCATACGAGCGCTACCCGTTCGCAACGTGCGAGCTCGGCGGCGGCATCGAGGTCACGCACCACCGCCGACCGAGGATCCGCGAGGCTGACATATACGCACTCTCGCTCGTCAAGCTCGGCTCCGGCAACAACCTCATCGGTTACTACATGTACCACGGCGGCACGAACAAGCTCGGCAAGCTCTCAACGCTCAACGAGTCCCGCGCGACGGGATACCCGAACGACTACGCCGTTCTCTCATACGATTTTCAGGCGCCGATATCGGAATACGGCGAGGCGCGCGCCCACTACCGCTCGCTCAATATGCTCCACCTCTTCGCCGCAGACTTCGGGCATCTGCTCGCGCCGATGGGATATGTCCCGTCCGGGCATTCCCCGCGCGCGGACGACAAATCCTCGCTGCGCTGCGCGATGCGCACAGACGGGCGCGCCGGCTTCGTCTTCATCAACCACTATCAGCGCGCCCTGCCGCTCGACGACGTTCGCGGCGCCGTGATCGACACGGGCGAGGCGGGAGTCGTGTTCCCGCCGATAGACATCTCGGGCGAGGTTTCGTTTTTCATGCCGTTCAATATGGATATCTCGGGGAGTGTGCTCGAATACGCGACCGCGCAGCCGCTCTGCCGCGTCGGGAACGCGTATTTCTTCGCCGCCGTCCCGGGCGTCCCGCCCGAATATAAGTTCCGCGGCGAGAGCCACGTCTCCGCCGTGCCGGGGACGGCGAGCGCGTTCACATTTAAAGACGCTGTCATTATTACGCTCGCGCGCGTAGAAGCGCTGTGCGCGAGAAAGCTCGGAGGCAGGCTCTATATCGGCTGCGACTGTGACATATTCGAGTGCGGCGGCGACATCGACTGCGTGCAGCCCGGCACGTTTTCGTATCTTGAATGGACGGGCGACAGCTTCGTCCGCCATACAAGGGAGCGCGAGTTCACGCCGGGGCGCGCGGCGTTTGCCAAGACGGACGAAAATTTCACACCGACCTGCCCTGAGGAGCTTTCGCTCGGCGGGGAGCGCCGCCTGCAGCTGTTCCGCGTCACCGTCGACGGGGAGGGCGGCTTTTTCGAGGTCCCGTTCGAATGCGACGTCTCGCAGCTCTACCGGGACGGCGAGCTCGTCGCCGACAACTACTGGTACGGCGTCCCGTGGCGGCTGCCGTGCAGCCTCGTGTTCGGGCACGAGTGCTTCCTCGTCCTCTCGGAAAGAAAGAACGACTTCTGCCTCGATCCGTGATCGCACCGAATAACCGGAGGGTCCGTATCACCCGATACGGACCCTCCGGTTTATTTGCGCCCGACGCTTTTATTTTGCGCCGTGCCTTTTCTTTTTGTTATCTGCACTGCATACACTGCCGAACGAAAGCACAGCCGCGATTCCGAGCATACCGAGAGCGGACGCCGTCATCCATACGGAGATGACCGTGCCGTCGCCGGTCTGCGGCGGATTCGCATTCCCGCTTCCGGTGTTGCCGGTATCGCCGGTGTCGCCCGTGTCGGGAGGCGTTGCCGGGTTCTGATTCTTAAACGTAACCTCGGTCGAGAGATCCTCCGGCATGTCGCCCTTGATCCCCGAATCCTCGACGAATTCGATCTTTATGTCGGACGCGTCGACTGAACCGGACTTTCTCTCGAACACAAGCTCGATCATGTCGGTCCCGTTCGCGAACGGATCCTCCGAGCAAGCCCAGCCGAACACGATCTTGCCCTCGCTGTGGTCGTTGATGCTGCTGATATCGGGCATACCGGTCGCTGCGGCGAGCTTCACCTCGTTTGTGTCATACGTGATGAGGATCATGCCGTTGTTCGTTGTGTGGTCCGTCTTGATGACCGTCTTCGCCGTGTTTCCGTTGTCCGCGGCGCTCTTGAATTCCTTCACGACCTTATCGACAAACGGAGACGCTGCCTTCGCGCCGTTTGCCGACGCGGAGGATACGTTAGAGCTCATCGCCTCGCCGACAGGGCGCGCGTTCTCAGCCATCAGACGCAAGTCTCCTCTGCCGATGCCGTCATAGCCGTACTCGTCGTCCCAATCGTCCCAGCCGCTGTCCTCGCGCTCGCCGGTGTAAACGGCTTCGAGCAGGATCGCAGGCCACTGACCGTCCTCCATCTCTGCGATCTTCGCTGCGTTGAACGAGGTGACGACGAACGTGTCGTCATCCATGAAGCCTGCCTTTTCGAGCAGGTAGAGCTCCGCCTTCTCTCCGTTATGGCGGGAGAAGAGGACCGTGTCCTCGTCGCTGACGACTATGGAATCAAGATAAACGCCCGTGTCCTCGTCGGGAAGGATCATATCCGACGGGAGCGTCGTGTCAAACTCAAAGGCGGACTCGAACTGCGGATTTTCCGGATCGGAGAAGTTAAAGTACAGAAGCCAGAATTCACCGATATCGTCGATCGCGTAGAGGACCTCGTAGAGCGTCGAGCCCTCGTAGAAGTACCCTGCGTATCCGATGCCGACAAGCGCGCTCGCGCCGTAAGAGGACAGAGCAACTCCCATTGATATCCAGCCGCCGGCGAAGTCGTCCGTAAGAGGTCCGCCTACGCCGTAAAGTATCATATAGCCGGACACGCCGACGATCTTTGTCTCGCCGGTGCGCCTCGTCACCTCTTCGAACACCGTCATGTCGGACATGCGGTACGCGGCGTTGGTCGCCGATTTTTCTATGAAATTATGCTCCGAGTCATACTTGTACATATACCCGTCGCTGTCCTGGAAGTATATGCTTCCTTTTCCGGCGGATGTGGGATCCACCGTGCCGGAGATGATGTCGATGTCGTTTTCGAGAGCGTCTCCGAGCAGGACCTGACCGTCAACGGTCTGCATGCTGAACCATTTCGCCATGCTGTCGTCATCCATCAGAGCGCCGCTCACCGCGTATTCGGCGGGCTTGACCTTTACGGTGCAGACAGCCTTCACGCTCGGGTCGATAACGGAGCTTGCGGTGATCGTTACAGTGCCGACCATGCCGGCGTGAACGAGACCGTCCGGATCGACCGTCGCGATCTTTTCATCCGAGCTGCTCCATGTAACGCCTCTGTCCGCCGCGAACCACGGGTCCGCATAGGCGTCGAGATACATGCGCCCGCCCGTCGTTATCTCCGCTTCCGTCATGTCTATGATGACGCGCGTTATATTGTCAGTGGGAGCGAAGCGCTGGCTGCCGAGATCCATGTGGAGGAATGCCTCGACGTCGTATGTGTTGACCTTGCCGTCGCCGTTTATGTCGGAGTACGCTGTCTTGACGATCGAGGTGCGCTTGCCGGTGACGTAGTCGAGCAGCGTCTGCGCGTCCGTTTTGTTCGTCACGCCGTCGCCGTTGAAGTCGTATGTGGCGGCTGTGCCCGGCACAACGTAGAGCGAATTGATCGAGTCGCCCTCGCTGTTTACCTTGACATCAACGATCTGCTCGATCGTGGGTTCCTCACCGTCGAGGTCTATTTCGTAAATACCTTCGAAATAGATGGGTTCGTCGTCCTCGTCAAAGTCCATCGTGGTGCAGGCGTAAACGAGGCAGCCGTTTTCGTCGTCCCAGTCAAGGGATGCGGACAGCGGACCCCAGTCAAAGAGGTTGCCGCCGGACAGATACGCGAGATAGTTCATCTCGGACGGATCTTCGGCATCCCACTCGTAGAGACCGCACGAGTCGTCAAAGCCGTAGAATTTTCCGTTTCCGTCCGTCGCAATCGTCTTGATGTTCGCCCCGTTATAAATGAATACGTCCTCAAACTGACCGGAGCCGGATTCGTTTTCGTATATGAGACCTTTGTACGTGAATTTTCCGTCTTCAGGGTCGAGGGTGACGAGCGCCGCCGCACGGTAATAGAGCTCCGTCTCCCAGTCTTCCATGTCATAATAATTGAAATAAACGTACTCAAGGAAATACAAGAGCCCGTCCTGCTCATTGTATGCCATGTCCATCGGGTACGCGTCGTAGTCGTAATCCCCCTCCGGTACATCAACGAGCACGGTTGCGACATCCATCGTGGCAATGAGCTCCGCGCTCGACGTGTCGCCGAACGGCATAGCGTAGAAGCTGTTGCCTCTGTCGGCAAAGAATACGTACCCGTCCGTGTAGTCAGCCGCGGAGGACGAGATCGCGGAGGCGCCGATGATACCGCCGTTGCCCTCGCTGTCATAGCCGTACCACGTGCTCTCGTCGGCTGCGGAGAAGTTGTAGCGCGCCTTTACTCTTGCCGTGAGGTCCATCTTCAGCGTGTATTCGCTGATGTGACCCGCATAGTCGCCGACCTCGAGGATGAACGTCTCACCGACGGCGGTGTTCTCGTTGTCGAGGCGGACCTCGACCTTCATCTGCTTGCCGGGCTCGGTCTGATTCGGGGTCACGTACGCGTACGCGTCCTCTTCGTTCCTCGCCGCGGGGTTGTAAAGCGCGACCATGCCGACATACTCGTTGTCGTTGACGGTGACGGTGATGTAGCCGTCCTCCATCGTCGTGTCGTCTATCTCGATGAGCTCGGGAGCCTTACGGTCAACGGTGATGACCGAGCTGATCGTGGCGCCCTCTCCGAGCGCGTCCCAATCGACCTCGTCTCCGCTGCCGCTGCGGTAGTACTCGGGCGCGAGCGTGAGCTCGACCGTCACCTTCGTGCCGTCGGGCAGAGGTTCGCCGTCTGCGTCGGTGCCGCGCCAGTTGATCGCCGCATCCTGGTCGGCATATCCCCAAGTCTCGTAGTCCTCGTTATAGAACGTCGCGTAGCCGGGACCCCGATACTCCTCCAAGTATATCTCACCTGTTTCGGCATCCTTTATCACGATGCGGGAATCGAGGAAGTTGCGCAGAGGAGTGAACGCGTAAGAGGAGACCTTTGCAAGTTCCGGATCAAACGCGTTGCGGTCCTCGAGGAAGTCGATCTCCGTGCCGTAAGGATAGCCCGGGAAATAATCGGACCTGTCGCCGTCATAGCGGACCATGATGTTGTTGCTGTAAATGCCAGCGTAAGGCTCATCTCCGGGCATATCGAACGCCAGATTCTCGACGAAGTTGCCGCGGTCGAACATGCTCGACTCGGTCCAGCCGCCGTAGAAGCCTATAACGGGGATGGAGTGCGCAACGCCGCCCTCGCCGTTCGGCTTGACGTTGACGAACGCCTCTATGTACGCGCCGTTCGGATATGCGTCATCGAGCGCCGCCTTCTGCTTTTCCGTGAGGCTGACGGTCACGGTCACGTCGGCACTGCCGCCGCCGGGGACCGATATCTTCGCGCTGCCGTAAGCGCCGTTGACGGTCACGTCCGCCGTAAGAGGCGCCGTTTCGGTGCTCATGTAGTCGTCGCCGTCCTCGGTGACGATGCCCTGAGTGAACACATCCGCGCCGACGGTGTACGAAAGTGCATCCGCCGTCAGGTTATATATTGTGAATTTTATATCGTAAACGCCCTTGCGGTCCGGATCGTCTCCGAGCTCCGCCTTGACCTTGCCGTCATCCTGTCCCTCGACCAGAATATACGAGGGTGAGGAAACGGCGAAGCCGACGTTTGCAAGACCCGCGCCCTGACGGAGGACGGGATAGTATTGCCCCTCGCTCTCCTTCATGGGCACTGCCGTTGACATAAGGAGGGACTGCGCGAGCTCGCGCGCGGAGAGCTGCGTCTTATTCTTCAGCCCTTCCTTCTCGATGCGCTGTATCACGAGCGCCGCCATGCCGGCGAGCTGAGGCGCCGCCATGGATGTGCCGCTCATCGTTGTATATCCGTTCTTCGTGTTGCCGTTGACGGAGTATATATTTCCGCCGGGAGCCGTGATCTCGGGCTTGAGAGACAGATCTCCCGGGACGCCCCATGCGCTGTAATCGCTCATGACGTCGCCCGTGCCCTCCGGGAAGTACGCCTCCGGGCTCTCGCTCATCGTGATCGTGCCGGTGTAGTAGCTCAACTCGGCATTTCTGTTATAGTTGCCGTCTTTATCGTACATTGTCTTCAGCGTGCCGGAGTCCCCGTCGCGGAAGAGTCCGCCGTCCTTCATCGTGACCGTGAAGACCGGAACCGCGCCGGTATAGCCGTTGAGGTCCGCGCCGACGGTGCCCTCGACGTTGTTTACGATGACGACAGCCGCGGCTCCAAGGTCGGACGCCGCATTCGCCTTCGCGAAGAACGGCGACATGCCGCGGTTCATTACTACGACCTTGCCCTTGAGGCTGCAAACTTCATCAAGCTTCTTGAGCTGGTCCTCAAGGAGCCTGCCGAGCTCACCGTACGCGGCATCATAAGTCTGTACCACGCCGACGCTGTCGATATATACGTATCCGTATTCGTCGCCTGCCGTGAGGTCGGCGGTCTCCTCGCCGCTGCCCTCGAGGTAGAAGACCCTTTCGTCGCCGCCGTTGACGGTAAAGAAGCTGCCCGTGAGCCCGCGGTTGTTCGCGGAGGCAACGGTCATGCTGTTCGTATACGCGCCGGGGTTGCCGACAGTATTCATGTTAACATCTTCGATAAAGAGCTTGTCGAACGGCGAGCCGAGGTCGATGAACGAGCCGTAGTTGCCCGCCGAAACAGTGAGGACGGTGTCCGTGCTCTTCAGCCTGTCGAGCACCTCCTGATACTCCGTCTCGCCGCGCGTCATCCCGGCATAATACGTGCCGATAGACATATTAATGACGTCCGCACCGAGGACGAGCGCGTCCTCGATCGCCGCGAGTTGGTCGGAGATGTATGCGCTGCCGTTGCGTCCGAAGATCTTCATCGTCAGAAGCTGCGCATCCGGCGCGACGCCCTGAACGAGCACGGAGTCGGAAGCTGCCGTGAGCACGCCGTTCACGTTGACGTACCTGTTCGCCGCCGCGATGCCCGCGACGTGGGAGCCGTGCGCGCCCTGGCTGTCGTTTTCATGCGAGACGTCCGTGTTGCCGTCTACGTAGTTGTAGTTGAACGGCATCTTCGTGCTGCCGTAAACGGTCTCTGCGGTCACGTTCTCATCGGGAGCCGCATTTATATGGAGCTGCGCAAACTTTTTGCCGAGCTCTTCCTTGTCGAGCAGGTCGAGCTTGCTTGCGTAGTCCGCGCCGAACGACTCCTCGAGCGCGTGCTCGAGAGCCGCGCCGTCAAAGGAGCTGTGCGCGGGGTTCGTGCCCGTATCTATGATCGCTATGCGCATACCGGCGCCGTAGAAGCCCGCAAGATAAGCGGGGGAGCTGCCGATCTGCTCGGATGACGTCGCCATGTTCGGATCCGCGGCGCCGTCCTCCTGTCCCTTCATCGCCTCGAACTCGGGCTCGACATAAACGTCAAGGACGCCGGAGACGCGCCTGATCGCTTCAATGTCGCCGAAGCGGACGTTCGCGGAGATCGCGTTCGTGACGAGGGTCAGGTTCCACACGACGTCGAGCGCCGTGCCGTTCAGCACCTGACGCGAGATCGCCTCCGCGACCTTCTCCTGCCTGTCCTCGAGGTTCCCGCGGTAGGCGACGGCGGCGCTGTTCGCCGCGATCGTCTTCGCAGCCGTTTTCGCCTCGTAGAACTTTTCGAGCGCGGACGGTTCCTTGAGGACTATCGACACACGGACGATGTCGTCATCGTCGTACATCTCCGAAAGAACGGCGTCCTCCCGTCTCTTCGCCGCGTCGCCGGGGGTCGCGGTGCTCTCGCCGCTTTTCCACCACTTGATGCCGTCGCTGCTGCCGTTGCTCGCGTTCGCCGCTCCCGGGAAAACTCCCGCGAGCATAGCGATTGCCAGCAGTACGCCGAGCAGGCGTTTTGATTTTTTCATAAATTTTTCTCCTGTAAAAAATAGGATTTGATTTATTTTACCACCGCTTTTTACCGAAAGCAAGCATTTTATGCAATTCCGGGCGTATAAAAATTCATCCGCCGCCGTAACAAATTTGTTCAATTTATATGTACGCCGCTTTTTTGCGCAAAAAAACCGCGCGTGACGCTCCGTTTTCGTTCGCCTCTATATTGAAATTTGCGCCCGGACGGCGTATACTTACATGTAGTATCATAAAATTATCGGGGAAAATATATTTATGGACAATGAGATCAAACCGGAAAAGCACAGTATAAAAGCGTATTTCAACAGCCTGCTCGATATGCGCAGCAACATGCTGTCATACAGCGAGCTGCACGACATGATGGAGGAGAACACCATCATCCACGGCGCGAACATGTGGATCCTCATGCTCGCGATCCTGATCGCCTCGATAGGGCTCAACGTGAACTCGACGGCGGTCATAATCGGCGCCATGCTGATCTCGCCGCTTATGAGCGGTATACTTACAATGGGGTATTCCCTCGCGATAAGGGACCTCGCCATGCTGCGCAAGGCGGCAACGCGCTTCGGCACGCAGGTGATAATCAGCCTCATAACCTCGACCGTATACTTCACTCTCTCCCCGCTGACATCCGCCACGAGCGAGATGATAGCGCGGACGAGCCCCACGCTCTGGGACGTGCTGATCGCGCTGTTCGGAGGCATCGCCGGCAGCATAGGCAACACGCGGCAGAAGACGAGCAACGTCATCCCCGGTGTGGCGATCGCAACGGCGCTTATGCCGCCGCTGTGTACCGTCGGCTACGGGATCGCCACGAAGCAGCCCGGATTCATCTTCGGGGCGCTCTATCTGTTCGTGATAAACACGCTGTTCATCGCGCTTTCCTCGTTCATCGTCATGAAGATGCTCGGCGTCCCGAGCCATCGCGAGCTCGACGCGAAAAAGCAGAAACGCATCAACCGCATCATAACGGTGCTGATCGTCGTGACCGTCGTCCCGAGCATACTTTTCGGCGCCTATACGGTCTATCTCTCGGTGCTCGACAGAAACGTTTCGAATTATCTCAGCTCCGAGTTCGTCTTCGCGGAGACGCAGCTCGTCCAGAGCAGCACGGACAAGAGGGACAGGGTGATCTCCGTCTCCCTTGTCGGGACCCCGATCTCCGACACGAGGATCTCCGAGCTCGAGGACAAGCTCGCGGATTACGACCTCGCGGACTTTACGCTGCACGTCACGCAGAATAAAACGATCGAGGGCGCGGACAGCGACAAGGTCACGATAGCCGTGCAGGAAAACACGATCCGCGAGCTTCAGAAGCAGCTCGACGAGGAAAAGGAAAAGAACGAGTCGCTTTCGGAAAGCATAGAGGGTCAGGTCGACTGCGCCTCGCTCGCGAAAATGACCGAATCCGTATTTACAAAGCTCCGCGGCGTAAGCTGCGGCATAATGTCCGGCGCGAACGGGAGCCGGGTCCTTCTTACCGGGAGCTCCTCCGCCGCGCTGACGGACGATGAGCTCGACACGATAAGCAATTTCCTGAAGGCTGAAAGCGGTCTCGACAGCGCCGACATAGAGATATCCGTGCCAAACAGCGACACCGAAGGTGATACCGACAGTGATACCGACGCAGGCAAAACGGAAGGAACCTCCGACACAGATCAGCGGGATTGACGGGGAAGCGTCCGAGCGCACACATTTTTTTCGGGTGCGCTCGCGGGTATTGCATTAAAGGAGCTTTTAAGATATAATAACAGGTGCGATCACAGCATTCATCGACATGCACGGACCGGAAAAGCTGCTGCCCGCACAGGAACCACGGTCCCGGAGGAAACAGTTTATGAAGAGAATACGGATAACGTGCCTTTTGCTCGCGGCGCTGCTGTCACTGCCGTTTTGCCTTGCAGCAAATGCCGCCGAAGCACAGAGCACAGAGCCCGAGGTCCTGCGCGTGGGTTTTTTCGCGTTTTCGGGTTATCACATTATCGAAGAGGACGGCAGGCGCAGCGGCTACGGATATGAATTCCTTCAGCGGCTCGCGATCCACGGCGGCTGGACCTATGAATACATAGGGTACGACGGCTCATATGCAGACTCGCTCGAAATGCTGAAAAACGGCGAAGTCGATATCGTCACATCAGTATCGAAGACGGAAGAAAGAGAAAAGGAATTCCTCTTCTCCGACCAATCCATCGGCGTCAACTCCACGATCTTCACGGTCAGGGCGGGGAACGATTCGGTCGTCGAGGGCAACTACGAAACATACGACGGCATAACGGTCGGTATGCTCGAGGGCAACTCCAAAAACGCGAACTTCGAACGGTTCGCGCAGGAGCACGGATTCACCTATAAGCCCGTATATTTCAAGGATCAGAGCGAGCTCAGCGCCGCCCTCGGGAACGGCAGCATCGACGCCGCCGTCACGGGCAGCCTGCGCCTTCTCGACAACGAATGGGTGCTCGAATCCTTTGACGCGAGCCCGTTCTACATCTGCACGAACAAAGACAACGCCGAGCTTATGGACCGCATAAACAGCGCCATAAACGAAATGGACCTGCACGATCCGAACTGGCGCGACACGCTGCACGAGACGTATTATTCGACGGACAGCTCGGGCGAGATAATCATGAACGCCGGCGAGCGGGCGTTTCTCGAGGAGCTCCGCTCCTCCGGCAAGCCACTGCGCCTGCTTTTCAATCCTGAGCTGGCGCCCTACTGCTACTTCAGGGACGGCGAGGCGCACGGCATTCTTCCGGCGATATTCGACGTTCTCGCGGACAGGCTCGGGTTGAAATACGAATTTATCCCCGTCAAAGACAGGGGCGAGTATTATTCGCTGCGCGCATCCGGCGCAGCAGACGTCGTGCTCGACTTCGCCGGCGACTACTACCTCGCCGAGAAAGAGGGCTACAAGATCACGGTGCCGTACTTCAACACCAATTTCGCCCGGCTCACGCTTGACGGCTTTACGGGGGATGTGAAGCGGCTCGCCGTGATGGAGCGCGCGGACGCGCTGAACAGCCTTATATCCGGGCGGTTCCCCGAGGAAGCGCTTCTGCGGTACGGGACGACGGGTGAATGTGTCCGCGCGGTGCTTAACGGGGATGCGGACGCCGTGATCCTCTATTCCTACACCGCGGAAATGTACGCCCGCCGCGACGAGCGCAACAGGCTCTCGTCCGTCGCCTTCGGCGACACCTCAATGTCATACGCCGTCGCCGACAACGTCAGCGGCGGCAGGTATCTGCTCTCCCTGCTCGACAAGGGCTCGGACAGCATCTCCTCCGCCGAGCTCGACGCGATCATCTCGCGCGAGGTTGACGCGGGGCGCGAAAACAACGTCAGCCTCGTAGCTTTTCTCTACAAAAATCCCATATACAGCGTGCTCGGCGTCGCGATCGTGCTCCTGCTCGTCTTTGCTCTCGCGATGCTCGCGGTCAGGACCCTCAACCAGCGCCGCCTGAAAAAGAAGATCGCCGAGGCGACAAAGGAGCTCGAAAAGAAGACCGAGGAGCTCACGCACGCTCTCAGCGCCGCGGATGCCGCAAACCGCGCGAAGACGACGTTTCTAAACAACATGTCGCACGACATAAGGACGCCGATGAACGCCATCATAGGGTATACGGCGCTTACGACGACGCATCTTGACAACACGGAGCGCGCCCGCGACTATCTTTCCAAGATCGCGCAGGCGTCGAACCACCTGCTCTCCCTCATCAACGACGTTCTCGACATGAGCCGCATAGAATCCGGAAAGGTCACGATCAACGAGCGCCCGGAGAACCTTGCGGACATCCTTCAGGGGCTGCGCAACATCATCCAGTCCGACATACACGCAAAAAAGATGGAGCTCTTCATCGACACGGTGGACGTCACGGACGAGGAGGTCTACTGCGACAAGCTGCGGCTGAATCAGATCCTTCTGAATCTCACATCGAACGCGATAAAATTCACTCCCGTCGGCGGCACCGTCGCCGTCAAGGTCACGCAGAAGCCCTCCCGCTCTCCGAAGCGCGGACTGTATGAATTCGAGGTCAGCGACACCGGGATAGGAATGAGCCCCGAGTTCGTCAAAACGGTGTTCGACCCGTTTACGCGCGAACAGAGCTCAACCGTCAGCGGCATACAGGGGACCGGACTCGGGATGGCGATAACGAAAAATATCGTCGACATGATGGGCGGTACGATCTCCGTCACGAGCGAACAGGGCAAGGGCACGACCTTCAAGGTCAACCTCGAGCTGCGCTTCTCCGCCGAGCATCAGGAGCTCGGTCCTATCTCGGAGCTGAACGGTCTGCGCGGTCTCGTCGTGGACGACGACATGGTCTGCTGCCAGAGCGTTTCGAAGATGCTGCGGCAGATCGGGATGCGCGCCGAATGGGCGCTTTCCGGCAGAGAGGCGATCGCGCGCACTTCGGAAGCCGAGGAGCTCGCAGATTCGTTTGAAGTATATATCGTCGACTGGTCGATGCCGGAGCTGAGCGGGATCGAGACCGTGCGCGAGATACGAAAGATCGTCGGCGACGAATCCCCGATAATACTCATGTCCGCGTACGACTGGACCGACATCGAGACCGAGGCGCGAAACGCCGGGGTCACCGGCTTTATCAGCAAGCCGCTGTTCGCCTCCGACCTGCATCAGACGCTTGAACGCAGCCTCGGCAGGAACTCCTCGCCCGAAAAGCCGCGCGAGGGCGCGCTGCGCAAGGACGACGACTTCAAGGGAAAGCGCATACTTCTCGCCGAGGACAACGAGCTCAACCGCGAGATTGCCGAGGAGCTGCTCGGGGAGGCGGGATTCACCGTCGAGAGCGCCGAAAACGGTCAGGAAGCGTACGACATGATCAGCCGCTCCACCCCGGGATATTACAACCTCGTCCTCATGGACATCCAGATGCCCGTCATGGACGGCTACGCGGCGACCCGCGCCATCCGCGCGATCGAAGATCCCGCGCTTTCCGGCATTCCCATAATCGCCATGACAGCCAACGCATTCGAGGAGGACCGCGAACGCGCGATCGAATCCGGAATGAACGGTCACCTCGCGAAGCCAATAGACCTCGGGAAGATGACGGAGCTTTTAAAAGCTATCTTCGACGGTCACTCCTGACGGCAGCAATGCAAGCACAATACATAAAAACGATCCCGCCCGCCGGAAAGCCTCCGGCGGGCGGGACCGTTTCATTTTAGAATATTACCGTTTATTCGCGGTCCATGTTGAAAAGGCGCTTTATCGCTTCCTCGGCGTTCTCGGGCTCACCGCTCTTTACACCGCCGCCGACGCTGCCGTCGCCGCCGTTGCCGTTGCCGCTGTTGCCGTCATTGCCGCCGCCGGTTCCGCTGCCATCATTGCCATCATTGCCGTTTTCATCATTTTTATCGTTTTCGTCATTTTCGTCATCTTCATCGTCACCGTCGTCTCCAGGGAAGAACGCGGGACCGCCTCCTCTTCTCTTGAGGCAGTAACCGCAGAGGAAGCCGACAATGATGCCGAGCAGAGCGACGATGAGGATCTGCCACCATATGTCGGAGTTCCCTTTTTTGCCGTTGTCCTTGCCGTCCCACGGCGTCCTGTCCGCCGTTTCGGTCCGCGGCGGCTCCTCCGTCGAGTCTCCCGGACTCTCATCGGTCGTAATATCATCGGTGTCAACGGTTTCGGCGTTGTCGGTGTCGGTGCCGTCCGTGTCGTTCGGCTCGGTTTCCGCCGTGTCTTCTCCGAACGGCGCGGCGCGCTTCGCGATGACGGTATATACCTTTTCATCGCCGTTTTCCGCCTTACACGTAACAGTGATCCTGTTGTCGCTCCCCGCCTTCAGCCCTTCGCCGCCGGAGACGCTGACCTCCGCCTTTCCGTCCGACGCCGCGGCGCTGACATTTATGCTGTCCGTCTCGTACGGAAGCCAGACGACGTATTCGGTCCTCTCGCTGTCAAATGCAGGCGAGAGCAGGAACCCCTCGACCGTTATCCCGGACAGAGTATTGTCCCCGCTCGGGACATAATTCGGGTCCTTTGCCCTGTGTACCCTTATCGTATATATCCTTACGGCGCCGTTCTCCGCCGTGACCGTGACGGTCACGTCCGTGTAACCGTCTGCCATCAGCGTCGGGCTGTTGACGTTGACATTGGATCTTCCGTCCGCCGCCGTCGCCGTCACATTGAGGACCGAAACGTCGAACGGGACCTCGGCGGTGTAGCTCGTGTTCCCCGCGCTGAACGCCGGGGTCAGCACGGCGTTGCCGACGGTCAGCGACGAAAGCGCGTTGTTCGCCGACAGCGGCTCCGCCACCCTGATCTGATACGAAACGGTGCCGATATTTACGTCTTCATTCCCGTCGGACGCGATCACGTTCACGTACGACACGGTGATGAGCGTGCCGGGCGTGATGTTTTTGACTCGGAAGCTCACCGTAAACAGCCCGCGCGCCGCATTTACGGGCGAGCTCAGGTCGTTGTCGTACGCAAGCATATTGAGTCCGTTGTACTCGACCATCCACGGGGACGGTATGATCTGCTGCTCGCCTGTCTTTTCGAGCTGTGTGCCGTTATATTGCAGCGTGCCCGATACAGCCTCTATATTCGTTCCGCCGAGGGAAAAGGTGAGCGTGATCAGATCTCCGGCTCTGACCGTGCCCGGTCCCGTCAGCGATGCCGTGGCAGTCGCGCCGAAGACGGACAGCGGTGCAAAAACGAGGAGTATTGCCATTACCGCAATACATACGGATAACATTCGTTTCATTGTCATTCTCCACAATTATTTTTAAGATCGGCGTCCCGTCGGACCCGACCGCCGACGGGGCGGGGCGGATCCATTTCGGGGACTGATCCGGGTTTTAGACTGTACCGGGATCCGGCAAAGAAAAGCGATTCTTTCACGCCGTGCGTCATCTCGGCGCTATCGTTTCCCTGCCGAGGATGTGCGCTTTTATCTTCAAAAAGTCCGTGACGGTTATGCTGTTGTCGCCGTTGATGTCGGCAGCCGCTGAATATCCGCCCGAAAGCGCGTCCCCGTGCAGGATCACGGATTTGAGCTTCAAAAGGTCGGTCACGGTGATCTTTCCGTCGCCGCTGACGTCTCCCGTAACGACGACGGTTACACGGTAAACGATCCTGCTGCCGTCGAGCAGCCTGACCTCCATGCCGGTGCCGACGGCGGTCGCGCCGCCGACCTCCCTGCCGTCCTTATATACCCGGCACCACGTCTTTTCCGTTATGCCGTTCAGAAGCTCCGATACGGTAGTGCCGCTTTTGATTTTGCTTATATATCCGCCGCCGACGGTGTAAACGCGGCTCGTGATCGAGGAAGGCACCCTCGCCTTCACGGTGACGGTGAATGAGGCTGATTTGCCTCTGTAGCTCACCGTGACGGTCTTGGTCCCGACGGACGAATCATAGCCCGAGACGGTGTAATCCGTCACGTCCTCCTGCGTGCCGTTGTCGTAATACGCGGTCACGATCATTCCTTTTCTGTCAAACGCCTCACCCTCGAAGTATTCGGTGCGGTCCGGTTCTTTCGTGATCCCGATGCGCTCGAGAGACTTTGCCTTGACGTTGACGGTGAAGGTGACCTCGTACCCGTTCCAGCCGACCGTGATCTTTTTTTCTCCCGGTGACGGATCGTAGCCCGATATCTCAAATCCGGAGGTTACGATCTCGTCCGTCCCGTCGTTATAGCTGACTCTGAGGGAAAGCCCGTCCGTGTCGAGACCGTCCCCCTCGAGATAGTCGAGCTTTTTCGGCTTGCTTTCAAGCGTCACCGAGGTTATGACCTTCTCCTCCGCCGGCACCGTGACCGTCCCTTCCCAAATGTCCGGTCCCTCAAACGTCTGCGGATCGCCCGATTCGCTCACCTCAAAGCCTATGTCCGCCGTCCTCTCTTTAAACACCGGTTCATAGGAGAAGACAAGCTTCACGACGGCGCCGCTCACCTCTTCGCTGTCCGCAAACGCGAACGTCACCTTTCCGGAGCCGTCCGACGCGCAGCAGGAGTAATATTTAACGGGCGAGGAGACCTCGAGGAACGATATGATATCGGCGTCGTACGTCAGCGTGAACAGTCCGTTCGGGACGCCGTCCGCCTCGATGCTCACGGTGACGGTGTGCGCGTCCGCGTCGACGGAAACGCTGCCCTCGTCCGGCACAGATATGATCCCTTCCGCATCCGCAGCCGCCGTAACCGAAGCCGCCGTTTCGCTGTCCCCGCCGGCTTGCCCGGGCTCGGCAGCCTCGCCGCTGTACTGATACAGTATTCCGACCTGACGGACGTTTCCCGTAAACTCTCTCGTCATAACGAGCGTTCTCTCGATGGGGTCGATAATCTGCATCTTTGCGGTCCCGTTCCCGATCTTGCTGACGAGCACGAGATACCCGGTCCCGCTGTCATATATCATCGAGGCTGTCGCGATGTCCCGCATCTTTCCGACGCCCGAAAGGTCGACGCCCTCGATCTTCCCGAGCCGCTCCGCCTTCACCTGTATGCGGTCGTACTCCCTGCCGAGCGCTTCGTTGTAGACGGGTCCCTCGAAAATATCAATGCGGCAGAGCTCTCCGCCCTCCGTTACGGCATAGTAAACATCGGCGCCGTCCGGCGTGTCCGGGCTGATGGGCTTTGTGTAGCCGGCGGAGTATCCTTTATACGCTATGACAGCCGTTCCCGGGATGTCCGTCCTTCCAATCGACATATATCCCGACAAGATCTCAAATCCCGACGCGCCGTGCCTGTCGCCGCCGAAGAAATATACGGTTCCGTCCTCGGGAGTTATCGCCATATAGCCGTAATTCGAATAGAAACCGCAGGAGCGCCCGGGCGCGGCGTCGCCTTGCACGATCTCTGTGCGGAACGTGCCGCGCACCTCCTCCGCCGTAAACTTCACGGGATCGACCCTGTATGCGTACGCGCCGTCCCGGACGTAGAGGCAGCTGCCTTCCCGGTTCATGGTCCCGACTATGTAGTCGTTCTGCGGACCGGACAGCTTTTTCCGTTCGTTCGGCGCCGCGGTGTCAAAGCTCTCCCAGTAATACGCTCCGTTGTCCTCCCGGAACAGCGCCGAAAGCCGTATCGAGGGCGCCTTTTTCACGTTTATCTCGCAGGACGCCTCCAGCGTCCCGCCGTCTTCTTTGCTGTAAACCGCCGTTATGCGCGCCGTCCCCTCCGAGACAGCAGTCACCGCCCCGGTGTGCGCGTCGACCGCCGCTATATCTCCGTCATCTGTCGACCATTCCACCGTCCCGGCGCCGACCGCGTTCAGCGGGACCGCAGCCGCGAAAAGCTGCACCGTGTCGCCGGACAGCATTTCCTCCGGCACGCCGCAAATGTTGAGTCTCTCCTCGGCGGTGCCCGCCTCGAAGCTCTCGGAGACAGACGGCAGATATATCAACCCGCGGACAGCGCAGTACAGCACCGACCCGCTGTTTTCCGCGACCGAGCAGCCGTCCTCCGATACATTTATCTTATAAAGGCGATTGCTGTCCGAGGACGTGCCGAGCTCCTTTGCCGACGATGCGAGCAGGCATCCGCCCTCTCCCCAAGCAAGGCTTATGTACCGCCCGGCGATCTCTGAAATATCAAAGACCTCCGCCTCCGCTGTCTGCGGGAGCGATGCCTCCGCCTCCGGGAGCTTCCACCTCAGCATGAGGTTTTTCTCCTCACTCCCGTCATAGCACGTGGCATATACGTTTCCGTCTTCATCTATCGCAAGCCCGTACAGGCTGACCGTCCCGACGCCCTCCGCGACGACCGTCCCAGCCCGCGTGACATCTCCCACGGCGGGATCGACCCGCCAGAGCGCATCCGTCCCGTCCACGGCGTACAGCATACCGTCGCCCGCGCTGAACGCGAGGTCGCGCACCGTTCCGACGCCGGCGGCGCCGAGGTCGCAGAGCAGCGAGCGCTCGTTCACATTGTCTTTCGGTGAGACGTACAAGAACCCGTTTTCAAACGCCTGCCACAAAAGATCTCCCGCAGCGTCCGCTCCGGCGAGCGTGACTGCCGGGTCGGTATGCGCGAACGGCGCGCAGTCCGTCATAGTTCCGGCGTAATATCTCACGGTATCGGGATCCATCATCACCCAGTCTCCGCTGCCGACGGCGTTGCCGGCGGTCGAGCTCACATATGCTATCGCCTTTCCCGTCATATCCGGCTTTTCCCCGTACGTGAAGCGGTACGCCGCCGTGTTCCCGGCGTAATCGCCGACGATTACGGCGTATTCGGCGCCGCGCTGCAAATAATATGACGAGAACGTATATTCGGCGGAGGAACTAAGCTCATCATTACCGAACGCGTGAGACGCATATTTATAGTGTCCGCTCGTGCTGTAAAGCGCAATGTAAGCGACCGTCTGATCGTCCTCTGCGCTGACTTTCACCTGACCGTTTTCAGCCGTGACGGTGCAGGTCGGCTTTTCGTCGTCGACGGTTACACCGACCGTCAGGAAGGCGCCGTCTCCGAGCTTTCCGCTCTCGATCAGCTCCCTGAGCTGTTCCCTTGTGATCGCGCCGTCCGTTTCGTAGTATTCGGGGACGGCGACGGCGCCGATCTCTACCTTGTCGCCGTTCTTGAGCCCCATATCCCCGAGCTTATAGTTGACGCTGAGCGTATACGGGGTGTAGTTCCACCCGCCCAAGCTGTTCGGCGCGGGAAATGCGCACGTGACGTGCGTCTGCATGGCGCCGATGTACTTCACCGTGCGCGAGCCGTCCCCGCCTATCTCCATCGCCACGAACGCCAGAGCGCCCGCCGGGCGGATCAGCGACACGGACATGTTGTAAACCGTGTCCTCCCCGCGCCGTGCGAGCCTGTCCGCATCGAACCCCGACGCATCGAACGGGTTGCCGAACTGGTAGCGCTGCGCGCCGTCCGCGTCAAGATATGTAAGGCAGTTTATATTGTAAGTTTCCGCGGGACCCGCCGTATAAGGGACGGTGTCGTTCCCGGTGCGGCTCCCTATATAGCTGTTCCGGTCAAACATCGACGGATCGGACCAGCTGCCGCAGAAGCCGAGGATCGGGATCGAGTGGGTCACGTCGGAGGCACCGTCCGCCGGGGCAACGTACGTGAAGCCCTCAAGGTACGCGCCTGCCGGGTACTCTTCGAGCGATTCGGTCACCGTAACAGAGACCGATATCTCCGCCGAGCCGTATGCGGGGACCGTGACCGCGCGCTTTTCGATCTCGGCGAGGAGCAGATGCGCGTCATACGTTGTGACAGTCCCGTCGCCGTCCATGTCCCCGGCGTCGGGATCCATGCCGTCCGTGTCCGTGATGCTGCCGGACAGTATTCCGAGCATAGCCTTCACGTCGTCCGTGTCGGTCTTCCCGTCAAGGTTCACGTCGGCGTCCTTCACGGCGCCGAATTCGTATATTTTGCCGCCGGAGGCATACGTCACCTTTGCCTCAAGGTCCCGGACATACTCGGACAAAAACGAAATGCCGCCCTCGTCCGTCTCGACCTTCTGCGTAAAGAGATCGGTCGAGATGACGTACTGCTTTTCGCTGCCGCTGACGTTGCGGATCGTGAATGTATATTCAAATGTATTTCCGTCTTTTCCGCTCTCGCCGACCTCCGCCTTGACTCTGCCGCGCTCCTGTCCCTCGACCTCGATATATGAGCGCGCGAGGACGGCGTTTTTCACGTTCGCAAGCCCCGCTCCCTGACGCAGCAGCGTATAATAGCTGCCGTTTTCGTCGAGCATCGGGTCCGCCGTCGACATCAGGAGCCCTGCCGCGAGCTTGCCGACGTTCGTGTCCGGGTCCGCCTCAAGAGCGCGCTGCAAAAATGACTGCCCGCCGAAGACGGGGTCCTCCTTTTGCAGATACTGGTATATGAGCGCCGCCATTCCGGCGACCTCTGGGGATGCCATTGATGTGCCGGACAGCGCGCAGTATCTGTCGTTCGTGTCGCCGTCGACGGAGTTCACAAGCGTTCCGAAGGCAGTTATCTCCGGCTGCAGCATGAGGCTGCTCGGGATGCCGTACGCGCTCCACTCGTCGATCGTGGGATGCTCGTCCGCATCTTCTCTCTCAACGGTCAGGTTCCCGCCGCGGCAAGTCTCCCCGCTCTCGGACACGACATCTTCCGCGTTCTCGAGCAGGATCGCGCCGCTCTTCTCCGTCACCGTCACGACCGGCATCGAGCCGGTGTACCCGGCGGCGTGAACGTCGCCGCCGATGCTCGCCTCCGAATTTATAAATATCGCTCCGAGCGCGCCGAGCCTCTCCAGTTCCTCAGCGGCCGCCGATCCGTCGCCATCCGTGCGAAGGACCGCAAGCCTGCCGTTTATGACGTCCGCAAGCCTTTCAAGGTCGGAGGTGTTGCCGGTGTCTCCGTCATCCCCTGCGCCCGAGGTATCGTCCGAATTAACTGAATCGACGTCGGGCAGGAACAGATACGGCACCTGACGCCCCGAAAGCGTTATTATCGAATCCCTGTATTTGCCGTTATAAGTCGTTTCGTTGCAGAAGATGCGCCCATCCTGCCCCTCAACGCGCAGGAAGATGCCCGGCGAACCCTCGCCGTCCGCCCACGCAACGCCCATGAAATCGGCGTACGAGGACGGCGGCGTCGTGGTCGACATGTTCACGTCGTCCGCGTAGAGCCTGTTCGGTCTGCCGCTTTTGTTCTGCATGAACCATGAGCCGTCGTTTCCGATCGCTCCGAGCACGAGGATCCCCTTGTCCTCGAGCTTGTCGAGGATCCCGGCGTATATTCCGTCGGCGCATGAGAAGCCGACCTTCGCTATTCCGAGCGAAAGATTCAAAACGTCAGCCCCGAGTATGATCGCGTCCTCGATAGCGGCGGCGCAGACGGAGTCGGTGCAGATCCCGTTTCCGAAGACCTTCATATTTATGATCTGCGCGTCCGGGGCGGCGCCCGTCACGCCGACCGCGTCCCCCGCGTCTCTGAATCCGCCGTCCCCGCCCTCGTTTTCATCGGGCAGAAACGCGTTTGCCGCGGCGATCCCCGCGACATGCGAGCCGTGGATGCCGGCATTGCCGTTCGTCACCTCGAGGCTGTTGTCGCAGTAATTGAACGCAAACGGGATCTTTCCGCTTTTGTAAAGGGTCTCGGCGTCCGCGTAGACCTCCGGGACATTCATTGATCCCGTCCCGAGCGCCTGCTTTATTTCATCCGTGTCAAGCAGGTCGAGCGATTCTATGTACGCGTCCTCCTCGTCAGAGTCCACACCCCCGTCCCCGTCAAGGTCGGGCGCCGCGGAGCGGAGCGAATACATGAGCGCATCCTCGTCGAAGGACATGTGCATGTGGTTCACGCCCGAATCTATCACGGCGATCCTTGTGCCCGCACCGGTTAAGCCGTAAAAATCGCGCACCGCCTCGGGTCCGCCGGCACCGCCGGAAAGCGGCGAGGTGTCCGCGCTGTCCGTATACCCCGTCGGCTTATATACGTTTTCGATCAGGACGTCCTTTACACCGGGCACGAGCCTGATGCGGTCTATGTCGCGGTACTTGACGTCCGCCGATATCACGTTGACTAAAAGCGTCAGATTGAATTTTACGTCGAGCGTCCTGCCTCCGAGCGCGCGGCGCTCGATGCGGTCCGTCAGTTCCGTCTGCTCCTCCCGCAGACTCTCGCGGTAATCGGCAGCCTCTCCGTCCCGCGCCGCCGACATGAGCGAATACCCTCTGTCGATCACGGGCTCCTTTTCAAGGACGATCGAGACGCGCACCGTCTCATCCGGAGAGTATCTCCCGACGGTGCCGTCATCCGTAACGTAAAGCGCCGGGTCCTGCGGATCAAAATTGAGCTCCGTCTCGGTGAGGGTCAGTACACCGTCTGCAGACGGTGTCCCGGCGGCATAGAACGTCGGCGGGAAGGCGGCAGCCGACATCGCCGCCGCCAGCAGAAATGATATTATTTTTCTCGCGTGTAAAACGCGTCCGTTTCCCGCACTTTTCATATAAGGTCCTCCTGCGCAGCGGCAGCCGCACCGCGTATGACGGGCGCGAGGACGCCGCAAGGCATCCGCCGCGGTCCGATGCGGTCCGCCACGGTCTCGAACAAGTCCGCCGCGGTCCTTATCGGTCCCTCCCGGGAGCATGGAGTCCGGCGGCAATGTTCTGCCGTTTATTTACGATATGATTATAACATAATTTTTTAACCGTCTCAACATTTTTTTGCTCTTTTTCTCTTGCTGTTTTTACTATCTTTGCTATCTTTTGTATACTTTTCGCCGCACGTAGGCTTCCGGAGGGAAAAGCGGCGCATGATCCTGCCGCTTTTCCCGTCCGGGAGGACTTTTTTCCTGATTTTTGATTCGGAAAATCATTATACCCGTGTGGACTCCGTACCGCTTTTATGGTATACTTACTTCGGTGCCGTCATTACGGCAAAAAAGCAAGTATACCGAAAAAGTGCCCTCATGAATACAGCCGGGGCTGCGCGCGTCACGATTCCGGGAGGATCCGCATGAAACACTTGAAATCCGTATTATCCGCTCTGTTGGCGGCAGTTATGCTCCTCGGGAGCATCCCTGTCGTCGTTTCCGCAAACGACGGCGGCAAGCTGCAGCTTACGGAGGTCGACCCCGCATTTGATCCGCGGATGCCCGAGCTTTTCGTGTCCGACAGTGAAGATACCGAACCCGCATACGCTCGGGACGACATCGTGCGCGTATCAATTGTTCTTGAAAAGGTTTCAGCGATCGACAGGGGCTATTCGGTCAAAACGATCGGGCGCAGCAAATCGGCAGCCGAATATCGGCGCGGGCTGCTCGGCGAGCAGAAGACCGTCACCGAACAAATCGAAAAAACCGTTCTCAACGGCAAAAAGCTGTCCGTCGCGGCAAATCTGACGCTTGTCGCCAACCTCATATCAGCCGACGTGGAATACGGGCAGATCGGGGAAATCGAAAAGGTCCCGGGCGTCAAAGAGGTCGTCATAGAGCAGATCTACGAGCCGTTTGAGGCAATAGACGGCGACGGCGCGGAATCGGGGACCGCTGCCGCTCTCGCGGAGGCGCTCGCCGAGTACACGGGCACCGGGAGCAGGATCGCCGTCATAGATTCCGGCGTGAGGGATGACCACCAGTCGTTCTCCGAGCGGGCGCTCGACTACGCGCTGCGGCAGTCCGCGCCGGACCTCGACGGGAACGGCGACATAAGCGATGACGAACTCCTCGAATACAAAAAAACGCTCGGCTTCATGCTCCCCGCAGATGTTGAAGCCGCGGTCGCGGGCGGACAGCTCAATGCGGTAATGGGATCCTCCGACGCTGCGAAGTTCTATGTAAGCGGCAAGGTTCCGTTTGCGTACAACTACGCCGACAACAACTTCTCCGTCCGGCACACGGGACAGAGCGTACACGGCTCTCACGTCTCCGGTATTGCCGCCGCAAACACATATATCGAGAAAAACGGTTCATTTGTAAAGGCGGCGGATGACGGTGCCATGACAGGACGGGCGCCCGACGCGCAGATCCTGAACCTCAAGGTGTTCGGAACCAACATCTGCACGGATTCCGTCATTGCGAGGGCGATCGAGGACTCCGTCGTCCTCGGCGCAGACGTGCTGAACCTTTCTCTCGGCACGTCAGAGGTCGGATTCTCATGTGCGGACGAAATTTACGGTGACATTCTCGGCAAGCTGACCGAGCAGGGCGTCGTCGTTATCGGCGCCGTCGGCAACGACGGCTCATGGGTTAGCAGCAATGCAGGCGGGCGCCCGAACAAGCTCTACGTCGAAGACGTCAATATGTCCACCGACACGCCCCCGTCCTCATTCGCCGACCTTATCGGCGTCGCATGGTCAAACGGCGGAAACGCCGGCGCGACAGTCAACGACAAGAGCTCCTACGGTATACCGAGCAGCCTTATGCTCTCCCCGGAGATCACGGCGAACGGAACGGACATCAATTCGGTTAACGGCGCCACGACGGGCGGCTACAAACCCCTTTCGGGCACATCTATGGCGGCGCCCGACGTTGCAGGCGCAGCCGCGGTCATCGCCCAGTACCTTCGCACCCCGCAGGAGCAGTTCGGGAACGAATCCTTCCTCGCCCGCGTACAGGCACAGAACATCATGCTGAACAAGGGCATGCTCGTCAGCGGGCTCTTGATGTCGACCGCCACCCCGATGAAGGACGAAAACGGGCGCTGGTATTCGCTGCTCCGCCAGGGCGCGGGGCTCCTCAACGCAGAGGGTGCCGTCTCTGCCAAATCGTTCATCGCGATAAAGGGGCAGCCGCGCGGCAGAGTCAAGGCCGAGGTCGGAGACAGTCCGGACGGCAGCAACGTTTTTACATATACCTTTACGCTTTATAACGTCAGCAGTGCTGCGCGGAGCTACACATTCCGCACCGAGCTTTTCACCGAGGACACGGTCACAGAGGGCGGCATCGACTACCTTGCCGACGTGACCCGTACGCTCGCAGGGGACGTCATATACATGATCGGCGGGAAAGAAGTGAAATTCGACGCCGCGATCGACGCAGACGTGAATAAAGACGGCGTCACGGACGCAGAGGATGCTCAGGCACTGCTCGACTATCTCTCGGGCAGTGACGCCGGCGACATTGATCTTCTCGCCGCCGACGCGGACGGGGACGGCGAGCCCACCACATACGACGCTCACCTGATCCTTGAAAATCTCATGACCTCCGCCGTCACGGTCGATGCGGGCAGCAGCGTCACGGTCGAGGTGACGGTAAAAGTCACGGAGGATATCAAAAAGACATACCCGAACGGGACGTATCTTGAGGGCTTCACCTCCGTCGTCCCCATATCCCGCGAAGATGAGGAGGCGGACGTCACCCACACTATCCCGATCCTCGGCTTCTGCGGCAACTGGTCGGATCCCTCGATGTTCGACCGCAACAGCTATATCGAGAGCAGCAACGGCACGAACACGACCGTTCCGTATACGAAAAGCCCCGGCAGTGTGTACAGTATCAACTACATGACGTATCAGGACGAAAGCGGGAAAAAGCTGATGCAGTCGGCAAATCCGTTCGCGTCGAACCTGCTCATCCCGCCGGACAGGCTTGCCATGCGCATGAGCGACACCGTATACAGCATCACGTTGACGCTGATCCGCCCGGCGGGCGCGATGTGCTTCGCCATAATGAAGGACGACGGGAACGGGAACCGCAAGGTGCTGCACATTGAATCCCTCTATATCCACCAGCCGTGCGCATATCCGTCGCCCAATTCCACGGGCGGCTGGAACTTCTCCTCGGTCTCGCTGTCCGTGCGCGCAAGCCTTGCCAAGATGCTGGCAGGATGCGAGATAAACGAGGGCGACACGATCGAGATCGGCGCCGTCGCCGTGCCGGAATATTACGAGAAGACGCCCGGCACAACGATCGACCGTGTGCGGATGACGGAGCTGATCGAGAGCGGCGCGCTCGGCAAAGGCGCGTATCTGACGACCGAAGTCAAGATCGACAATACCGCGCCGAAGATCACGCACGGCGAGGAAGTATACGGGCAAAAAATTTCGGTCACGGCGGAAGACGATCAGGACGTCGCCTATATCGGGCTTTACAGCGCGAACGGCAGCTACGCCTTCGGAAACTATGCGCCGGGCTCCGATATAACGGGAAAGACGCTCTCCTGCGAATTCAGCGTCAAGTCCTTGCAGGAAGGCGGGCTTTACTACCTTGTCGTCGGCGATTACGCCGGGAACACCCGCATGTACAGGTTCAACTGGAAGGAAAAGAAGGATATAAGCGACCGCGTCGTCGCGTACGTCCGCTCGTATAGCTCGGGTCAACAGATCAACCGCGGAGACTGGATCGCCGTAAAGCCGGACGCTTTCGCTGTGAACGCATCGGGGATCATATCCCCCGGCGTCATTCCGTTTGCATACACGGATCCGTCTATGATCCTTGCGGGAGCCGACGCGGCAGACGGATATATGTGGCAGGCGTTTGAGGACGGCATCCTCTACGCGGCGCCTCTCGGCGACCTCAACAGCCGCAGCCCGGTCTGCGACCTCTCCGCCGCCGGTATGAAGACGGTGCGCGACCTTTCATTCAGCACGGGCGACCGTATGCTCTACGCCACGGACGGCACAGACACGCTCTGGCGGATCGACCCGATGAGAGGCACGGTCAAGGCTGTGCAGAACGTCGTCACGGAGAGCGGCAAAGCCGCCGGGCTCTACGGTCTTGTCATAAATGACAGCGGCACCGCCTACGCGACATCATATGACGATGACTCGGGCACAAATTCCCTGCTCGTATGGCAGCTCACAAAAGATGATGCTCCCGCGGCAAAGGTCACGGCAAAGCGGTGCGCGCTTGACAAGATCACGGGGCGCTACATAAGCATGACCCGGGCGGACAGCGGCTGCGGCGAAATATATGCGGCGTCCGCCGAAAGCCTCGATAACACGGGCACAAACAATTACATGTACAGGATCTACGCCGTCGATCCCGAGGGCGGGACTTGCGCGGTCGATAAGACGAATCAGGGCTTCGGCTATGAAGCATCCCTGCTTTTCGGCGCCGTCCGCGGGCTTGTCAACATGGCGACCGTGCCGGCGCCCGGGGTGATCGGCGCGGGCAGCGAGATCTCGGGCGTGAACATACTCGGCGCGAAAGAGACGATGATGCAGGGCGAAACGGCTGCGCTTCGAGCGGTGCCGGTGCCGTGGAACTTCAGCGGGACCGTCGCCGTAAGCTGGCAGTCGGGCAAAACGTCCGTCGCCGCCGTCGACCGGAACGGACTTCTGACCGCGGTCGGCGCCGGGACTGCAACCGTAACGGCAGCCTGTACCGCCCCGAACGGGCAAAAGCTCACCGCGTCCTTTGACGTTGAGGTCACGCCCGCGCCGTCGGTCGACGTCGCCGCGCTCTTCCGCGAGGGAGACGGAAAATATTACTGGGAATCATTCAACACCGCGACTCCCAATGACCGCAAGCGCGTCTCGGGACCGCAGCGCTCATTTACGGTCGGCACGCTCAATCACGCCGGAGACTGCCTCTATCTGTTCGGCGGGTTCTGGGGATACAGGGTCGACCCCGCAACGTTCATCGCCGAGCCGCTTGAAAGCTCGATCTCAAAGGAGTACTTCCACGGAGACGCCGCTCCCGGAAGTCTGTACGGGCTCTATAACGATTTCGGATATCTTACGGTAATAGACGGCAGCGTATATCTGTTCGGCGGGGACTTATACGGGTCCGGGGGCTTTACGACAGTGGCAAAGAGCATGAGACTCGCCAAAGCAGACATATCGGGACCTGCTGCGGGCATCTGCTACAAGGAATACGTCCCCGATTACAGCACGACCGTAAGCGACAAGACCGATAAAGGAGCCGATGTCTATTACGTCCTCAGCGAAGACGGCGAGCTCTACGAGCTGTACATATACAGCGCGCCGAAGACTTCGGCAGGTTATACGTATGATTTCCCCACGTCTGCCACTAAGAGGATAGGCAAGGTCGAGGGCGTCAGCCTCCCGGGCGTCAGCAAAATGCAGGGGGACGTCACAGCCTCGATGATATACGACAGCAAGTCCGACAGTCTCGTCCTCATAAACAAATCGGGGCTCGGCGCGGCAAAGGTCAGCGTCATAGACCCGAAGACGCATACCCTTCTCATGACACGCGAGTTTGACGAAGACGTGCGAGAGGTCAGCGTGCTCTATCAGTACGACTACTCCGGATTCAAAGATCTTCAGCCGGAAAAGCAGGGGCAGGAGAGCATCTCCGGGAACATCGTCACGTTCGCCGCGGAAGCAGTCCCGGGCGGCACGGTGACCGTGGATGCGGAGCTCGGCACCGTCACCGTCGGCATGAATGCGGACGGCACGACGAACGGGCTGACAAGTCTCACCTATGACCCGTCGATCCTTACATTCGCGGGGCTTACGGCGTCTATGCCGTATCACTCATTCAGCAATGACGCCGGGGCGGGGGTTGTGAAATTCGCGTTCGCCGACGCAGGGGAGCTTAACGGCGCGGAGGTGAACGTCAGATTCACATACGAGCCGAAGGAGGAAGAACAGACTGCAAAGCTCACCTTCAAGGAGGAGGAGCGCGGCGACCCGAAGGCTCATCCCGCACCGGAAATCGAAGAGCAGACCGTAACGCTGCCCGCAAAACCTGCCGCACGCACGCTTACCGGCATCGAGATCACGCACGGACCGAACAGGACCGAATATCTCGAGGGTGACGAAAAGATCAACGTCTCCGGACTTGAAGTGTCCGCAGTTTACAGCGACGGAACGTATGAAATACTCGATCCGACCGAATATACGGTCTCGGGCTATTCCCCCGAGCCCGGCACACATACGGTCACGGTAAAATATCTCGATTATACCGACACGTTCGAGATCACGGTAAAGCCGAAGACGCTGACCGAGATCGCCGTCACCAAGATGCCCGACAAGACGGAATATATCGAGGGCACCGAATTTGACGACGCCGGCATGGAGCTCACGCTCACACACGACAACGGCACGTCCGAGACCGTCAGGGACGGCTGGGATATCGAATACAGCTTCGACAAGATCGGAAAATCCGAGGTCACGGTCATATACGAAGGCATGAAGACCACGCTCGAGGTTACGGTGATAGAAAAATCCCTTGTCTCGATCGCCGTCACCAAGATGCCCGACAAGACGGAATACATCGAGGGCACCGAATTTGACGACGCCGGAATGGAGCTCACGCTCACATACGACAACGGTACGACCGAGACCGTCAAGGGCGGCTGGGATATCGAATACAGCTTCGACAAGATCGGAAAATCCGAGGTCACAGTCACATACGGCGGAAAAACAACGACCCTGACCGTAAAAGTGACGGCGAAATCTCTCACCGGGATCAAAATCACGACGCTTCCGGAAAAGCTCGTCTACCTCGAGGGCGCTGATGCACCCGACCTGCGCGGCGGGGTGCTCACGCTGTATTATAACAACGGCACATCCGAGGAGATCGGACTTGAAGAGAGCACGGTGACCGGTGGATTCGACGGTACGAAGCCGGGCAAACAGACCGTGACCGTGACATACGGCGGTTTCACAGCCGCGTTTGAGATCACCGTCCGTGCAAAAGAGATCGACCGCATCGAAATCTCCGGTGCGCCCGATAAGACCGAATACGTCGAGGGAACGAAATTCGACCCGAAGGGGATGGAGGTCACCGTTTATTACAACAACGGCGACACCGAGGTCCTGACGGGGAGCTGGGAGGTCGCGTACTCCTTTGACAAGGTCGGCAAGAGCGACGTTACAGTATCGTATCGCGGGCATGAAGCGGTGCTGACCGTAAATGTCGTCGCCAAAACGCTGACCCGCATCGAGATTACAAAGCTGCCCGCCAAAACGGAATACACCGAAAACGGCGTTTTCGACGGGACCGGCATGGAGGTGACGCTATATTACGACAACAGAACCTCAAAGACCGTCACTGAAGGATGGACGCTCGATTATGACTTCGGCAGCGCCGGGCGCCGCGAAGTCAAGGTCCGCGTCGGAGCCGTTGAGACCTCCTTCACCGTCACGGTGACAAGAGACGTCTCGGGCGGAAACGTCCCTCAGACCGGGGACAGCGTCAGCCTCTGCCTCCCGATCCTCATTCTTGCGTCGTCCGCCGCCGGTATACTTGCGCTGCTCGTCCCGGAAAAAAAGCGGCGCGGTCACAACTGAACGGCAGAAAATCAGATTGAAACACATTGAAAAACCTCCGCGGGATCCTCGCCGAAAAGGCGTATCCCGCGGAGGTTTTTTTATTATTCAATGTTTATCCGTGATCTAAATCTGATTGAACCTTAGATTTATTTGCCTCGATTTGCCGTTCCGCCTTTCAGTGCGGTCACCTGTCGTCTAAACGGGCACTTTGACCTTATCGGGGTTGTCGGACACGACCGTCTCCTGCGCGCTCGTCATGACACGGAACGAACCCCTGACCCTTTCGACCTGATAGAAAAACGGATTTTCCTCAGCCCACGCGGGATCTGTTCTTGCCCTTTCCTCGTACTGCTCGAACGCTCTGACATAGCCCCTGTGCATGACCTCCTCCGCGTCGAGCCGCGCCTGCACCGCACGGTCAAATGATGAATACTGACCGAGATTATAGTGCCTGCCCTGAAAAGTGATCGCCGCACGGTACTTTCCGTTCTTCATCAGGAAAAGACCTCTGAAGCCGGATTTGTTTCTGCCTGTTTCCGAGCAGGAGCGCCTGAGGATCTCGACGCACGTGTCGTCCTGATAGTGCATGTGACCGTGCATTTTTTCGCTCTGCTCCCTGCCCCAGCATCCGCAGCTTTGGGAAAGACCGCGCAGAAGACTCTCGGCGCAGACGTCGAGTTCGTTTCCGCAGTCGCATCTGCAATGCCAGTAGCTGCTCCTCGACCGGTCATTCTTGCTGACATGGTAAATCGCCGTCAGCCTGCCGAACCGCTGCCCCGCCAGATCGTGCTTATTATATGCGGCGACCTGCCTTTTGCAGCCGCAGCTTCGCGTGTGCCCGCTTTTGAGCCGCAGTGCCTGCACGACGGTTTCATTACCGCAGGAGCACCTGCACAGCCATGTGACCCTGCCCGATTTATCGTTTTCCGCGCGGCGCAGGACCGTCAGCTCGCCGAACTGCCGACCTGTCAGGTCCTCCGCCTGCCGCTTGGAGGCGTATTTTTTCGTCTCGCAGCCGCAGCTTGTGACGCTGCCGCTCATAAGCTGCTGACGCGTTGCCAAAATCTCGCCGCCGCAGTCGCAGCAGCACCGCCATTTTATGACACCTTCCCCGGTCCGCAGACCGGAGTCTCCGGCAACGGTCAGAAGACCGAAACGGTTTCCGGTCAGGTCCTGCGTCCTCGCCCGCGCCGGCGCCGGTGTGCAGCCGCAGCTCGTAACTCTGCCGCTGACGAGCTCGCTGCGGATCGCAAGTATCTCGCCGCCGCAGTCGCATCTGCACCGCCAAAGCACGCTGCTTCCTTTCCGCTGCCCGGAGTCCTCGGTCACCGTCAAAAGCCCGAACCGCTTGCCTATCAGTTCTTTCGGATCCATGTGTGTTCCGCCTTTTATGTAAGGCGGCGGACAGGTTGCCCGTCCGCCGCCGACTTCCTTCATAGGTGCGGGAGGAATAATTTTCTCCCGCCGCCTATATTATTTGCCGCTGCTGCATCTGCTGCCGCGTCTTCTCCGCCTGTCGGGGATCGCAAGAAGTGCGGTCCCGCCGAATGAGACAGCAGCGAGCGCCACCCAGAAGAAGGTGTCGTATGAGTCGCCTGTCTGCGGGATATCCGCGAGGG
>CANQMS010000015.1 GCA_947624995.1 uncultured Clostridia bacterium | reverse complement strand
CTGAGGCACATTGAGCAAGGTCATTTCAGGTTTATGGGTTACCTTCAACAACCTAAATACATTATACAAGGAGGCGGACAAAAATGACTAAATCGGAATTTCTGGCAGAACTCAGGCGCGGCATCGGCGGGCTTCCCGAGGAAGATATAAACCGTTCGCTCGAATACTACGCCGAAATGATCGGCGACCGGATAGAAGACGGCACATCCGAGGAGGAAGCGGTCGCGGCGATCGGCGCCGTCGGCGGCAACGTGGCGCAGATACTTGCCGACATCCCGCTTTCCCACATAGTCAAAGAAAAAATAAAGCCGAAGCGCGCGCTGCGCGTATGGGAGATCGCGCTCATCATAGTCACCTTCCCCGTTTGGTTTTCGGTGATCATAGCGCTGTTTGCTCTCGTGCTTGCGCTGCCCGCCGTTTTGTGGGGACTCGTTGTGATGATATACGCGCTCACCCTCTCGTTCGGCGTTTTATCGCTCGCGTGCATAGTGCAGACGTTTATAAACCTGTTTACGGGATATTTTATCGGGTCGGCGCTGTTCTTCGGGATCGGGCTCGGCTCCGCCGGGTTGACGGTTATCTTGTCGGTACTGTCTTTACATATAACGCGACATATAACGCGCGCCGTCGCAGGGCTGTTTAAAGGCATCCTGCTCGGATGCAAAAAGCGCTTTGCGGGAAATGGAGGCAAAAATGACTGATCGGGAAAAAACAGCGATAAAGTTAGCGGTGCTGTTCATCATCGTCGGCGTCGTCACCGCGTTTGCGGCGGCTGAGGCTGCGGCGTTCGGTTTTACAAAGCTCGTCGACGCCGGCTTTGTGAACCGCACGCACTTCGAGAGCGGAAGCTTTCAAAAAATTTACGTCGCGGCGGACGACTGCGATATCGTCTTTAAATTCTCCGAAGACGGCAATTGCAGCGTCGTCTGTCCCGAGAATGACAAGGTGGAGCAGTTCGTCTTTATAAGAAAGGACACGCTCCGCGTGACCCGGCGCGAGTCGGGAGAATGGTATGACAAATTCGGCATTGACTCGTGGCTCGCACGTCCGACGATCACGGTCAATCTGCCGCGCGACAAATACTTGTCTGTTGAAGTCGCGACAAAGACCGGCAGCATCACCCTGCCGGACGAGATCGAATTTGCGCGCATAAAGCTGTCCTCCGAAAGCGGCAATATCACGCTTTCGTCCGCGTCCGAAGACGCTGAGATCACAGTCGAGACCTCCTCGGGCGTCATCGGCTTCACCGGCGTTGCCGCGTCATTCAGCGCCGCGACAGACGGCGGGATGATAAAAGTCAAAGGACCAAAGATAAGAGATCTCCGTCTTACAACGGTGAGCGGAAACATCTCCGTTTCAAAGATCAGCGCCTCATCGGTGTCTGCCGACTCCGGGAAAGGCAGCGTCGAATATAAGCTCGTGACAGACGGGAACAGCATCGGGGCGTACACGGTGAGCGGCAATATAAAGCTTTCGGGCTGCGACGCGCCTTCCCTCTCGTTCAACACGGTGAGCGGGGATCTCGGCGGCACGCTGCTCTTGGATAAGCGGTTCGACATAGAATCGGAAGGCGGCACGGTAAGCGTTCCGCAGTCCTCGGGGAGCGACACGTTCCGCGCAAAAACGGTGAGCGGCAGCATCAAAATTTCAGTGACAAAATAATAAAATAAAAGCAGCGCGGGGGAAGAAATGCCGTCAGGCTTTCTTTCCCCGCGCACTCATGTTATTTTTCCCTTATTTCGCGCCGACGGAGAATTCGTTCGTTCTGTTCATGCCGCGCATATGAAGGGCAACATCCTCAGCCGCAAATATGACGCGGACGCTCCCCGCAAGTCCGAAATCCGCCCCGCTCTTGTAAACGGGACCGTGTATGCCGAAAACGACCGTGTCCGCGCCACGGCACATCCGGCGCGCAGAGTCGAAAATTTCGCTCTCGTGTACGGAGGCGCCGATGTACACCGTCTTCTCCCCGCCGCATTCAAAGCCGAGCGCCAAAACCGGGTGCGTCGACCGCTTTAAAAGCGGAGTCGGCAGCGTCTCGATCCGTGATTTGCCGAAGCAGAGCTCCGCCCCGCGGTCGTATTCGAGGACGGTGACGCCGTACTTCTCCGCCGCCTCGCAGATCGAGCGGAAAACGTCTCCCTCCGCGTCCGTTTCCGGCGACGGGAGCCACACCTCGTCCACGTACCGGCGGCTGCACAGGCGCTCAAACGTGCCGACATGCCGGCGGTGCAGGTGCGTCAGCATATAGGCGCCGATCCTGTCGCAGCCGGCACCGTCCGCCGCGTCATACGCCGTACCCCAGGCGCCGTCCGTAATGTCGCAGATCATCACCTCCCCGCCGTCGCGGACGAGAAAAACATCGTTTTTGCCGCTGTTCATGTACGATACGCCGTCCGCGTGCGCCGGCAGCATGACCGATACGGCGGCGGTGACCGCGAAAATCGCGCCCGCCGCGCAGAACGCGCACAGAGCGCCGCGCCTTTTCATAACGAGCGAGGAAAAAAGGCAGACCGCGACGGCGGCGCACGCAAAGAGCGCCGCGGGCGCCTCGCCCGACAGCATGATCCCCGCGCCGCGTATCTGCGAGAGCGCGCCAGCCGCCCCGGCGGCAAATCTGCAAAGCAGCCCGCAAATCGCCGCGGGCACGCCCGCGAGCGCGGGCGACCACGACAAAAGGAGCATGATCGGGCAAAGATACAGTATCAGCTTGACGGGCAACGATAAAACGAGCGTTGACAGCGGCGACAAAAGCGAGATGCGCCCGAACGAGAGCCACGCCGCCGGCAGCGTGAACAGCATCGCCGAGACGGAGATCATGACCGAGGTGTATACCCACGCCGCAACGCGTGATATGCATTTGCATAACACTCCGCGCCCGGCGGCTGCGCGCAAAGCCTCCCTCATCCTCTCCGTGAAGAACAGCCTGTCCGCGAAAATGCAGCCGAGCATCGCCGTCACAGACAGAAGGAGCCCAGTGTCACCCGCCGAGCCGGGCGAGACGAGCATAATTAAGGCAGCTGCCGAAAACAGCGACGTCACGCTGTCCGCCTCGCGCCTTGCGAAGCTTGAAAGATAATATATCACCGTCATCGTCCCCGCCCTCATGACCGAGGACGGCAGCCCGGAGAGGATCATATAGGCAATTGTAAAACATATCAGCAGAACGCTTCTCGGCGTCTTTTTCATAAACCGGCGAAGGATCCTCTCGAGCCCTCCGACAAGGACTGTCAGATGCAGCCCCGAGACGGCGAGCAGGTGCAGCGCGCCGATGTAGGTAAAATCTCGGTTGATGACGTCGTCAAGTCTGTCCCTGTCTCCGACGAACAACGCCTCCGGGATCCCGCCGCCGTCCTTCCCGACGGCGGCTCCGATATAGGAGGAGATCCGGCGGCGCAGCTTTGCCGTCTCGACGTCTGCGCCGCCGTGCTCGCCCTTGTACGAGAGGTCGTCCGCGCCGTCAACACGCGCGCGGACGAGCACGCCGCGCGAGACGCGGTACTGTTCCTCCTCGGCATCGAGCGCTTCGAATTCGACATTTGCGGAAAATTCGCTTCCGATCTCGAGTCCGGCGGCAAAATCCGTTTCGACGAGCGCGCCCGCGTACTCGCGGCTGCCGTTTATGTACAGAAGCTTCACGCCGTAAACGCCGGAGTAGCTGTTCTCGTAAACGACGTCCGTCACATATCCGCGGACCTCCGCCGCGGTGCCCGCACGCGAGCGGAAGGACGCGTACCGCACGTCAAAGTACATGTACGAGACGGCGAGCGCCGCGAGCGCGAACACGCACATCCCCGCCGTGACCCCGCGCCGCTCGCGCAGAAAGCTCCGTATCCTGCCATCCCCTCCGCGCACGGACGACAGCAGCAGCGCCGCCGCGAAAAAAACGGTCATCGCCGCCGCGAGAGGCAGCTTTATTTCGCCGGGCAAAAACCTCGCCGCCGTAGAGACGGCGACGAACACTGCCGCCGCGCACGCCAGCGGTCTGTCGCGAAACATGCTCACCGCCCGGAAAGCATCCTTCTTCTGCGGCGCGCCCCGCGCACGGACGACACGGCAGAGACCGCGACGTAGACCGTGAGGTCAACGGCGACGACGGACGCGCCGGCGGGCAGCGAGAGCTCGCATGAGAGGATGAACCCGACAAGGAAGCACAGGACGGAAGACACGCCGGCGGTGATCAGAACGCCGCGGAAGCTCCTGCAAAGCCTCATCGCCGTCAGCGTCGGGAAGACGACGAGCGCCGAGATCATCAGCGACCCTATCAGCTCCATCCCGACGACGACGGTGACCGATATGAGCGCCGCCGTCATTATCTTGTACGCCCAGACGTTGACGCCCGCCGCGCGGGAGAACGTCTCGTCGAACGTGACCGAAAAGATCTTCGTATAAAACAGCAGAAACACCGCTGCGACCGCGGCGGACAGCGCGACGGAGAGCCAGAGGTCGCAGTCCGTCACCGTCAATATGGACGCCGAGCCGAAAAGGCTCGAGCACATGTCCGCCGTGTACCCCGTCGTGAAGCTGAAGATGAGGATGCCCGCCGTCATCATCCCCGTCGAGACGACGGCGACCGCGGCGTCCCCGCCCATTATGCCGCGCTCCGACAGAAAGAGGAGGAAGAGCGCCGTCACCATAACTATCGGGATCGAGACCTCCGTCTCAAATCCGGCGGCGCCGCAGAGCGTCGCTATCGCGAGCGCGCCGAAGCCCGCGTGCGCGAGCCCGTCCCCTATCATCGACATACGGCGCAGGACCATCGTCACACCGAGGACAGACGCCGAGACCGAAACGGCGGCGCCGACGAACAGCGCGCGAAGCAGTATTTTCGCAAGCACGGGATCGCGCAGCATTTCGATGACAGTCATCCGATCCCCTCTCCTTTCCTCCGGCAGACATCGAGATATTCCTCGCGCGTACCGTAAAACACGGGCGACGTCTTCATCCGCAGCACGTGCTCCGCCTCGGCGGCGAGCGCGTGCATATCGTGCGACACCGTGATGATCGTCACGCCGTCGCGGCGGTGCAGCTCGCCGATCGTTTTGTACAGCTCCTCGGTCGCGTCCGGGTCGAGCCCGGACGCCGGCTCGTCAAGGAGCAAAAGCGTCTTTGTCGCCGTGAGCGCGCGCGCCAGAAGGACGCGCTGCTGCTGCCCGCCGGACAGCTCGCGGTAGCTCTTTTTCTCGATATCGTGGATCCCGAGCCGCATCATCGCATCGTGCGCGCGCATTTTGTCCTCGCGCGTGTAAAACGGGTGCAGCCCGCCCGACACGCACCCGGAGAGCACGACCTCCCGCACGGACGCGGGAAAATCGCGCTGTATGTCCGTCTTCTGCGGGAGATATCCGATCCCGCCGCGGCGCAGCCCGTCTCCGTATTCGATCTTTCCGGCGACGGGGGGGATCAGCCCTAAAAACCCCTTCACGAGCGTCGACTTTCCCGAGCCGTTTTCGCCGATAATAAAGAGGTAGTCGCCGCGCCCGACCGTAAGGTCGACACCGCGCACCGCGACGTTGTCCTCGTAGCCGAGGGCGAGTCCCTCGCATTTTATAAGTGCCACTATGAAAGCGCCTCCGAAAGATTTTTCACGTTCTCCTCCATTATGTCGCAAAAGGTCACGCCCGCGTCGAAGTCCTCGCGCGACACGTTGTGGCACGAGTGGAGCAAAAGCTCCGAGCACCCTGTCGCCTGCGAGAGCAGATGCGCCGTTTTCCTGTCTGAGAACTCTATATAAAATACATACTTTATCTCCCCGCCCTCAAGCAGGTCGAGCATCTCGCCGATGACGCGCACGGGCGGCTCGACGCCGACGGCGCACCCGTCGAGCGCCGAGACATAATTTATCCCGTAGTGTTCAAAGCACCCCTCGAACGGGAACCTGTCGGCGATGACGACGGTCTTCCCCTCCGCGCGCTCCGCGAGGGAGGAAAACGCCTCCCCGATCGAGCGCAGCCTCTCTGCGTACGCGTCCGCGTTTCTGCGGTATATCTCCTCGCCCTCGGGGTCGAGTCCGATCAGCGCCTCGCATATGCGGTAGAGGATCAGAACGGCGTTGTCCGGCGTCGTCCACATGTGCTCATCCTGTTCGTGCCCGTGCCTTTCCCCGACCGGGGTCCCGCCGCCGGGCGCTGCTGCGTCCCACATCGGCAGCATAACCGTGCCGGAGCCCGAGACCGCGTCCGCGAGCGGCTTTGCCCAGCCGTCCGCATCTCCGCCCGTATAGATGAAGAGGTCCGCTCCCGCTACCTCTGCCGCATCCGCGGCGGAGGGCTCGTACGTGTGGCTCTCGGAGCCCGGCGAGATCATCATCGAGAGCGACACGCGCCCCCCAGCTATGGCGCGCACAAAGTCGTACTGCGGGAATATCGTCGTCACGACGCGCAGCCTGCCGCCGTCATGCTCCCCGCCGTCGGTACAGGACGTAAGCGGCAGGCATAGTGCGGCGAGCAAAAGCAAGCACAAAAAAAGAAGCGCCGACCTTTTCAACCGTCCGCCTCCCGCGACCTCCGGTCGCACTCGGCGCAGACACCGTATATCGTCGTGTGTACCGCGTCGACGCGGAATCCGTGCTCCTCCTCGATGTGGCGGACCATGTCGCCGATGACGCTGCACTCCGTGTGGAAGAGCCTCCCGCAGGAAAGGCACCGGAGGTGAAAGTGCGACTCGCACTCCCCGTGCCCCACATACTGATAGATCGCGCCCCCGCCCTCGCCGGAGACGTATTTTTTGACCGTCCCCTCGTCGACAAAATGCGAGAGCGCGCGGTAAACGGTCGCCTCCCCCATCGAGAGCCCGCCGCCCGATATTATCTCGCGCACCGAAAAGCAGCGGTCCGGGTTCGCCTTCAGATACTCAAGCAGCTCCGCGCGCTGCCGCGTCGAATATTTCATTATTTCAGCCCCGCAAAAAAACAGTGTCGGAAATCGTTTTATATATTATCACACGGCAAAACTTTTTTCAATATGAAAATGAAAATTATTTTCATATTTTGCGTTGACTTTGCCCCCCGCGCGTGATATACTTTTCCCGGAAAGGAAGGGTAAAAAGCTTTATGAAACCTATGAAGGATTACAGCTTTATCCGCGGCGTCTGCCACAATTCGCGCGCGGGGACCGAAGAATACCTCCGCGAGATCGGATACGCGCGCTCGATAGGCGTCAACTCGTTCCGCACGTGGCTCTCATACAAAAGCTGGCAGCGCGACCGGGACGGCTTTATCGGCAATATCCGCGCGTTCATCCGCACCGCGTACGAAAACGGGATCACCGTCATGCCGATAATATATAACGGCAACGGGCTCGACCCGCAGACGCTGACGGACGAGTGGCAGAGCTCGGTCGGCGACGCCTACGTCCGCGACCTTGTGACCTCGCTCCGCGACGAGCCGGGCATCATCATGTGGGACATCATGAACGAGCCCTCCTGCAACGACTATATGATGAAGTGTACTCCCGACGAAAGAGCCGCGAGATGGGAGAGAATGGACGGATTTCTCCGCCGCGCCTGCGCCCTTGTCAAGTCCCTTGACCCGGACGGCACGGTCACGATAGGGCACACGTTCGCGCGCGACCTCATACCGAGCGCCGAATACGTCGACGTCATCTCCGTTCACGACTACCTTGAGAGCGAGGCGCGCATAAACAAAACATACGAGGACGCGCTCGCCGTCGCCGAAAAATATAATAAGCCTCTCATCAACAGCGAGCTTTCCTGCATCGGGCGCGCGAACACGTACGAGCAGTCGATAAAGGCGGCGCGCGACCACCGCGTCGGCTTTTACGTGTTCGAGCTGATGATACGCGGCTACTGGGGCGACATCCACGGGATATTCTACCCGGACGGGACCGTGCGCGACCCCTCGACAGTCACGGCGATGATGGGGATATACAGGAACTATTCTCCGTCGCGCGTGAAGCCGAACCCGAACAAGGAGGGCAAGGCGACGGAGGCGCTCGCGCGCCTCTCGCGCGCGATGAACGACTCGGCGGAGGTGTTCCACCACAAAAAATCGTCCTCGGACGAGATACTCGAAGCGGCGGAATGGATCGTCAATCTGCTTGAGGGCGCGGAAATGGTCCCGATGTACGACCCGCCGCGCGGCCGTCTTCTCCGCTACCGCGAGATGCCGGAGGAGGCGCGCGACCTTGACGAGATCAAGGACTTTGCATATTCCCTCGCCGAGACGCTGAAGCGCTGCTGCCGCATTATTTAAATCAAAAAGGCGCGAAAGTCTGTTCTTTCGCGTCTTTCCTTTTCCGTGCCGAGCCAAACAAAAAGGAGAGCGTGAATATCGCTCTCCCATTTTTGTTTCTATAATCTTACTTCAAAAACGTGAAGCTGCGGACTATCGGAGGCTCGACCGACTTGCCGGAGCAGACCTGGCAGAAGCAGATGATTCTGACAACGAGCAGGATCACGGTGCAGACGGCGCCTGCGAGCGGGACGATGAACGTCCAGACGAGGAACGTCGTCGCGAGCGTGCAGATCGTCTCAAGCAGGACGATCTTCATGCCCTGGCGCGCGTGGAACTTCGCGAATTCGGAATCCTTGCCGGCGAGCAGCGCGATAACGATGCCGACTGCGCCGAGCACGTATACGAGCATGGCGAGCAGCTTGTTCGCGGACACGTCCTCTGCCGAGAACTGCGAGGTGTGGTCAAACGGATTCGGCATGTTCGCATACTGCGGGCGCTGCTGATACTGCTGACCGTAGGGCTGCTGCGGCTGCTGGTACTGCGGGCGCGGCTGCTGCTGAGGCTGCGGCTGCTGCGGGCGCGGCGGCTGCTGCTGAGGCTGCGGTTGCTGAGGCTGCGGCTGCTGGGGTCGCGGCTGCTGGGGCTGCTGCGGCTGCTGAGGACGCGGCTGCTGAGCGCCGACGTTCGCGCCGCAATTCGGGCAGAAGGTCGTGTTGTCTTCTACCGCATTATGACAATTTGGGCAGACTTTCATTTCTGACTCCTTAGAGTTATGTAAAATATTATCGGGGACATCCCCCATACGGCTATTCTACCACATATTTTACAATTTGTAAAGCGTGAAACGAAGTTTTACATCTTTTATCATTCATTTTTTACTGTTTTCCGGGAACGAGCGCGTCTCCGCGTATGACATCATCCTGTGCCTGTCAATAAGGTATACGGTCAGCGCCGCGAAAAAGCCGAACACGGCGGACGTCTCAGCACTTACAAAAACGGCATATGCGACAGTCACTGCCGCCGCCGAGAGCGCGTGTACCGCTATGTCCGCCGTGTGGTCGCGCAGCCACTTCCGCTTAAAATAGCGGAGGCGGTCATTTGCCGAGAACGTCGACGTGCTCCCCGCCGGTGATGCCTGTGCATTTTCGGCAATTGTAATAACTTCGTTAGACGTTTGCCTTTTACCTGCTATTATCTCATCAATGCTGACCGAAAAGATCTTTGAAAGCGCCTCGAGCGCCGAAAGATCAGGCATATACGTGCCGCACTCCCAGCGGGACACCGTCTTGCCCGTCACGCCTATGCGCTCTCCGAGCGCCTCCTGCGTCAGCCCGCGCTTCCGCCGCAGCTCCGAAATAAATCTGCCCATGCCGTATCTGTCCATCGTCAAAGCCTCCCGCTCCCGGCGCATCGGTATATGAATATCATACCGCATCCGCGCCCGCGAGTCCACCCCGCAAACAGCGAATTTATCAATTCCGCGAAAAAATCCCGGGAAAACCGCTCATCCGAGCCGTCTTCCCGGGAAACTGCGTTTTTTTACTTTTCCGCGTCACCCGCGTTCGCGCCATTCGCGTTCGCGTCTTTTTCGCGGATCTCGACGTGGCGTATCTTGCCGCTGAACGTGCGCGGGATCTTGTCGACATATTTTATGATCCTCGGCGCCTTATAGTCCGCCGTGCGCCTGCGGACGAACTCGCGCAGCGTGTTCGTCATCGCGAGGTCGCCCCTGTTCCCCTCGCGCAAAACGACCGTCGCCTTGACGGCAAATCCGCGCTTCTCATCCGGGATGCCCGTGACCGCGCAGTCCATGACAGCGGGGTGCTCCATCAAAACGCTCTCTATCTCGAACGGGCTGATCCTGTACCCCGACGATTTGATGACGTCGTCGACTCGCCCGATGAACCAGAGATACCCGTCCCGGTCGCGCCGCGCGATATCGCCCGTGCGGTAAAGGTCGCCGTCCCACACCGTGTCGCCGAGGTCGAGCCCCGGGAATGAGGGTACGCAGAGCCCGTTGTCGTATCTGCCCTCCTTCGGCATCACGATCTCGCCCGCCTCGTCGACATCGCACTCCGCGCCGTTCTCGTCGACGACGATCGGGTGGTAGAGCGTCGACGGGCGCCCCATCGAACCGACGCGCACAGGCGCGCCCACAAAGTCCGCGACGAGCAGCGTTGACTCGGTCTGACCGTAGCCGCTGTGTATCTGAAGCCCCGTTTTGCGGAGAAACGTCTCGACGATCTCTGGATTTATCGCCTCGCCCGCCGTCGTCGCGTACTCAACGCGCCCGAACCCGCGGTCGAGCAGGTCGTTTTTGACAAAGAATCTGTATATCGTCGGCGGCGCGCAGAACGTCGTGACGCCGCAGCGCTCGATCACGTCGAGCATACGGACGGCGGAGAACGCGTCGAAATCGTACGCGAACACGGCGCTGCCGCATATCCATTGACCGTATATTTTTCCCCAGGACGACTTTGCCCAGCCCGTGTCGGCGACGGAGAGGTGGAGCCCGCCGTCGCGCACGTTCTGCCACAGAAGCGCCGTCTGTATATGTCCGATCGGGTACGTCTCGTCGTGGATGACGATCTTCGGGCGCCCCGTCGTCCCGGACGTGAAATAGAGCAGGATCGGGTCCCCGTTCTCCGTTTTTATCCTCCGGAACTCGGGCGGATATTTTTCGATCTCAACGTCGAGGCGCTCAAATCCGGGAACGGTGCATCCGACCGTGAAAAGCCCCGCGACGCAACCCGCCTCGCTCGCAGCCGCCGATATCTTTTTGCACAGTCCGTCCTCCCCGAGGCACACGACCGCCTTCGCCTCCGTCTTTTTCATGCGGTAGACGAGGTCGTCGTGATTGAGCATGTAAGTCGCCGGCATCGCGACGGCGCCGAGCTTGTGCAGTGCCGTCAGTATGTACCAGTACGAATAGTGCCGCTTCAGTATCAGCATGACGCGGTCGCCCCGCCCGATCCCGCGCGCGGCAAAGAAATTTGCCGTCTCTGACGAAAGGCGGGAAATATCGGAAAATGAGAGCGTGCGCTCGTGGCACGCCGTCACCGGATATAGCGCGGAACTCTCGTCCTGGACCCAGACGAGCGCCCGCTTGTCCGGTTCCTCCGCCGCGATCCTGTCAACGACGTCGTATGCAAAGTTGAAGCCGTCGGGGACGTGCAGCGTCATGTTTCCCTGCGCGTCGACGGCGCATAATTCAGTATATAAAGGTTTCACTCCGCACTCTCCTCCCCGAATACGCCTATGCGGCGGAACCGCTCATATCGCGCTTCAAGCAGCTTATCGACCGGCAGCTTCAAAAGCGCGCGCAGCTCGCTGAAGACCGTGCTTTTCAGCTCCCCGCACATCTTGTCAAAGTCGCCGCCGTGCTCGGACACGACACCCTCGGCGATGCCGAGCTTTACCATGTCCTCCGCGGTGATGTGCAGGCATTCCGCGGCGTCGTGCGCGCGCCCGGCGTCCCGCCAGAGGATGCTCGCGCAGCCGTCCGGCGAGATGACCGAGTAAACGGCGTTTTCAAGCATATAAACGCGATCCGCGGCGGCGAGCGCGAGCGCGCCTCCGCTGCCGCCCTCGCCGATGATGACGGACACTATCGGCGTTTTCAGCCCCATCATTTCAAACAGGTTTTCGGCAATTGCCTGTCCCTGTCCGCGCTCCTCTCCGTCGGCTCCGCAGAACGCCCCCATCGTGTCGACGAGGCAGACGACGGGGCGGTGGAACTTCTCCGCCTGCTTCATCAGCCGCAGCGCCTTGCGGTACCCCTCCGGCATCGGGCAGCCGAAGTGCTTTTTCATTCTCGCGTCTATGTCCTCGCCCCTGTCGACGGCGATATAAGTCACGGCGATACCGTCTATATACCCGATCCCGGAAACTATCGCCGGGTCCTCCGCGAACCTGCGGTCTCCGCACAGCCCGACGCGGTCGGAAAACAGCGCGCGGACGTATTTTTCCCCGTTCGGACGCGCGGGCGAGCGAACGGTTTTCAGTCTTTCGTATGCAGTCAGCCCGGACATTCAGTCATTCCTCCCCGTGTGCAGGCGCAGTATGCGCCCGAGCGTGTCGCGCAGGTCGGACCTGACGACGACGGCGTCAACAAATCCGTGGTCGAGCAGAAATTCCGACGTCTGAAAGTCGTCCGGCAGCGCCGTCCCCGTCGTCTGCTCGACGACGCGGCGCCCCGCAAAGCCGACGAGCGCGTTCGGTTCGGCGAGCGTTATGTCGCCCTCCATGGCTATCGACGCCGTCATGCCGCCCGTCGTCGGGTCGGTCAGGAGCACGATATACAGCAGACCCGCGTCGCTGTGGCGGCGCACCGCGCCGCTGCACTTCGCCATCTGCATGAGCGAGACCGCGCCCTCCTGCATCCTCGCGCCGCCCGAACATGTGACGCCGAGCACCGGCAGACGCTGTTCTCTTGCATATTCGAAAAGCCTCGTGATCTTTTCGCCGACGGCGGACCCCATGCTCGCCATCACGAACCGGGAGTCCATCGCGAACACCGCGCACGGTATGCCGAGCACGCGCATCACCCCCGTGACGACGGCGGAGCGCTCGCCCGTCTGCTTCTTCGCCTTTTCGAGCTTTTCCTTATATCCCGGGAAGCCGAGAAAATCGACGGACGTTATCTCCCTGTCAAGCTCGTAAAAGCTGCCGCTGTCCGCGAGCATCCTTATCCTGTCGCGCGCGGGCATGCGGACGTATCTGCCGCAGTCCGGGCAGACATATCCCGTCTTCAGAAGCTCCGAGCGCCTGTGTACGCTTTTGCAGCCGGAGCAAACAACGTCGAATTCCTCGTCGGTAAAGGGTACCCCCTCCGGGATCCGGCGCTTCTTCTTAAATAGCATATTTTTCACCCAAATCATATACGAAATGTCCCGACCCGCCGCCAATATCCGCGGGAACGGGACGGGAAAGATCATTCCCCGTCTTTGCCGCCTTTATCGTCCTCGCTGCCGTCACTTTCCGGCAGGACGGCGAAGGAAAACGACGCCGAGACGCAAATCTCGCCGTTCACCGTCCCCTTGCCGCTCGCCCAATAAAACGGTCCCTTGCTCTTTTCGATGACGCACTCGGTCTCAAACGTGTCTCCCGGTATCACCGGGCGCTTGAACTTTACCCGGTCGAGCCCGGTAAAAAGCGTCCTGACACGCCCGCTGACGTCGCCCGCCAAAAGTACGCACGCGGACTGCGCCATGATCTCGCAGAGGATCACGCCCGGCACGATCGGGTCCCCCGGGAAGTGCCCGTCGAGGAAGAACTCGTCCCCCCGTATCAGCTTTTTCCCGTGAGCCGCGCCGTCCCTGACCTCAGCCTCGTCGAGCAGCAGCATCGAGCCCCTGTGGGGCAGAAGCTCCGTGAGCTCTTCTCTGTTCATTCCTTCACCTTTTTCATCACGATGCAGGCGTTGTGCCCGCCGAAGCCGAGGGACGTCGAGACAGCCGTGTCTATCGCCGTCTTCTTCGCAGTCTTCGGCGTGTAGTCGAGGTCGAGCTCCGGGTCGGGCGAGTCGAGGTTGATCGTCGGCGGGACGGTATCCTCCGTCAGCGCGAGTATGCACGCGAGCGCCTCCGCCGCGCCTGCCGCGCCGAGCATGTGCCCCGTCATGGACTTCGTCGAGCTGATGTGCAGCTTATACGCGTCCTCTCCGAAATACGACTTGAACGCGAGCGTCTCGACCTTGTCGTTCATCTTCGTGCCCGTGCCGTGTGCGTTTACATATGTGTGCTCGGGGTCGTACTCAACGCCCGCCATCGCGTCCGCTATCGCGCGGATCGTCTGTTTTGCCTCGGGGTCCGGCGCCGTAACGTGGTGCGCGTCGCACGTCGCACCGTAGCCGCAGACCTCGGCGTATATCTTCGCGCCGCGCGCCTTTGCGTGCTCGTATTCCTCGAGCACGAGCATCGCCGCGCCCTCTCCGAGCACGAATCCGCCGCGGCGCGAGTCGAACGGCAGGGACGCCGCCATCGGGTCCTCCGCCTGCGAGAGCGCCATGCAGTTGACGAATCCGGATATGGCAAGCCTGTTGACAGCCGCCTCGGTGCCGCCGCAGATGAACGCGTCCGCGTACCCGTCCTTGATCGCGCGGTACGCTTCGCCTATCGCGGTCGTCCCCGTGGCGCACGCCGTGGCAAAGCATGTCGCGGGACCGTGCGCGCCGAACCGGATGGCGATTTGACCCGCCGCTATGTTTATTATCATCTTGGGGACAAAGTGCGGGCTGACGAGCTTTTCGCCGCCGCGCTGGAGCTTGCCCTCCTCCTCGCAGATCGTGTTGATCCCGCCGACGCCGGAGCCGACGTAAACTCCGAGCCGCTCCGGGTCGACGCTGCCGATGATGCCGCTGTCGCTGACAGCCTCATCCGCCGCCGTGACCGCGTACTGGACGTAGAGGTCGGTCTTTCTCGCCGTCAGCTTGTCAAAGCACCGCGACGGGTCGAATCCCTTCACCTCCGCCGCAACCTTGCACTTTGAATCGGCAGTGTCAAATCTCGTGATCGGGGCGACGCCGCAGACGCCGTTTCTGAGCCCCTCGAAATATTCGGGCACACTGTTTCCTATCGGCGTCACAGCGCCTATGCCCGTTACCGCAACTCTTCTCGTTTGCACTTTTGTTTCCTCACTTTATTTTCGTGCGTTTCGTGATCGGTCATATCGCGAGCCCGCCGTCGACGCGGATGACCTCGCCCGTGATGTAGTCCGCCGCGGGGGATGCCAAGAACTTCACGACCTCCGCGACCTCTTCCGCTCTCGCGAATCTGCCGAGCGGGATGCTCTTTTCAAGCTCCGCGTTATCGCGGAATGCTGCCGTCATGTCCGTTTCGACGAATCCGGGCGCTACGGCGTTGCACGTTATCTTTCTCGGCGCAAGCTCGCGCGCGAGCGCCTTCGTGAGCCCGATCAGCCCCGCCTTGGACGCGGAATAGTTCGCCTGCCCGGCGTTGCCCGTCAGCCCCGATACGGATGTCATGTTGATTATCTTTCCCGAGCGCTTTTTCATCATCGTCGGTATCACCGCCCGCGAGCAGTAAAACGCGCCCGCAAGGTTGACGGCGACGACGCGGTCGAAATCCTCGTCCTTCATCCTCATCGAGAGCCCGTCGCGCGTGATGCCCGCGTTGTTGACAAGGATGTCGACTCCGCCGAGCTCTCCGAGCAGCTCCCCGAACGATGCCCGGACGCATTCGGCATCCGAGACGTCGCAACGGTACGAAAAACCGCGCACGCCGGCACTCTTTATTATCTCAAGCGTCTCCGCCGCCGCCTCTTCGTTCCCCGCGTATAAAAACGCGACGTCCGCGCCCGCAAGCGACAGCGCCCGGCAGATCTCCCTGCCGATCCCGCGCGAGCCGCCCGTCACGGCGGCGAGCTTCCCCTCAAGCATGGACATACGGCTCCGCCTCCCCGATGATCTTTCGGCAGCCCTCCGCCGTCTCGGCGGAATATACCTTTGCCTCGGGCAGAATTTTAGTGATCAGCTTCGAGAGCGTCACGCCGACGCCCGTCTCGATGAACGTGTCGAATCCGTCCGCCGCCATGCGCCGGACCGTCTTCTCCCAGAGCACTGGGTGGTTCATCTGCCGCGACAGCGTGTCCTCCGTCGGACCCGAATACGGCTCCGCCGTGCAGTTCGCATATACGGGGATCGCGGGCGACGAAAGCCCCGTCTCCCTTATGATCTTCTCAAACTTGCATGCAGCCCCGTCCATAAACGGCGAGTGGAACCCGCCGGCGACTGCGAGCGGGATCGCCCTGCCGCCGCGCGCCTTTATTTTTTCGCAAAACTCCGGCATAGCCTCCGCCGCACCGGCGACGACGAGCTGTCCCGGGCTGTTGTAGTTGACGGGGTATACCTCCGCAAATTCGCGGCACACCGCCTCGACCTCGCTGTTTTCGAGCTTCACGACAGCCGCCATCGCGGTGTTTCTTTCGTGCGTCGCCTCGCCCATGACGGCGCCGCGGCGGCACGTCAGCGAAAAGCCGTCAAGGTGCCCGATCGCGCCCGCAAACGCGAGCGCCGGAAGCTCGCCGAGCGAAAAGCCCGCTGCTCCGGACGGAACGACACCCGCCTCGGAAAGCACGAGCGCGGGCGCAAGGTCGGCAAGGTACAGGCACGGCTGCGTGTTCTCCGTCTCGCGGAGTGTCTCGGCGTCGCCCTTGAACATCTGCGCGAGCGTGCCCGGACGGCGCGCCTCCGCGCCGTCGAAAAGCGCCTTTACCGACGCGTATTCATTATAAAGATCTTCTCCCATGCCGGGGTGCTGCGCGCCCTGCCCGGAGAAGACGAAAGCTATCTTACCCATTTGCCGCTCCCGTTAAGAATCAATTCACATTCGGCGCATACGCCGCGGACGATCTCCTCCGCCGTCTCTTCCTTGTTTACCATGCCGGAGATCTGCCCGGCGAGGAAGCACCCGGTCTTCGTGTCGCCCTCGACAGCCGCGCGGTACAGCGCGCCGACGCCGAGGTTCGCGACGTCCTCCGCCGTCGTCTCGGGGAGATACTCCCGCTTCAGAAAATCGCGGGCAAACGAATTCTTGATGCAGCGGCACGTGTTCCCGCCGAATCTGCGCCCCGTCGTCACCGTCGAGATGTCGCTCGCGCGCAGGACCATGTCCTTGTAATTCTTATGTACCCCGCATTCCTTTGCGACGAGGAACCGCGTCCCCATCTGGACGCCGCAGGCGCCGAGCATCAGAGCCGCCGCCATTCCTCTCCCGTCGCCGATGCCGCCCGCCGCGATGACGGGGACGTCAACGGCGTCACACACCTGCGGGACGAGAGCCATCGTCGTCAGCTCGCCTATGTGCCCGCCGGACTCCTGCCCCTCGGCGACGACCGCGGCTGCGCCGGAGCGCACGGCAAGCTTTGCCGAGGCGACGGACGCGACGACGGGGATCACAACGATCCCGGCGGCGAGCCATTCTTCCGTATATTTTGAAGGAGAGCCTGCACCCGTAGTCACAACGGGGACGCTCTCCTCTGCCACGACCTTTGCGACCTCGTCGGCGTGCGGGCTCATCAGCATGATGTTCACTCCGAAGGGTTTATCCGTGAGCGCACGGGCAGCCGCTATCTCGCGTCTGAGATAGTCGGCGCCCGCGTTCATTGCCGAAATGATCCCAAGTCCGCCCGCGTTCGAGACTGCGGCGGCAAGTGCTCCGTCCGAGATCCATGCCATACCCCCTTGGAATACGGGGTATTCGATCCCGCAGAGCTCGCATATCGGTGATTTTATCATCTTTATTCGCTCTTTAGGTCTTTGTCCCGCGCCTTACGCATTCTGAAGCGCTTCGATCTTTGCGACGAGCTTGCCGACCGTGTTCATTTCGGCGTCCGTCTCGAGCGTCACGCCGAATTCGTCGTCGGCGTCCATCAGCATCTCCGCCATGTCGAGCGAATCGAGACCGAGATCGGTGAAAACCGAATCCTCCGTGATCTCGTCTGCCGAGAGGTCAAGTCTCTCCGCGAGCATCTCTTTTACTCTGTCCAGTACCATGTTAAAGCTCCTTGTTCTTTGCTTTTTTGTAAGAAAGTGTCGAAATTGTTGACAACGCAACTTCCACGATGCATATAATATCACACGCATGTTGACTTGTCAATATATTCCACGATGTTTTTTTAAAAAATTCGCGCATAGGAATGCGCTCCGAATTTATATGCGTTCCGCGACGAGCGAGCCCATCCGCGAGCAGGAAACGCGCGTGCAGCCGTCCGACATAATGTCAAACGTCCTGTAACCGTCGAGGAGCACGCTGCCGACGGCAGCCTCGACCGCGTCCGCCTCAGCCGCCATGCCGAACGAGTACCGCAGCATCATCGCCGCCGACAGCACCGTTCCGAGCGGGTTCGCGGCGTCGAGTCCGGCGATGTCGGGCGCCGAGCCGTGTATCGGCTCGTACATTCCGAGCGTCCCGGACGAGAGGGACGCGGACGGCATCATGCCGATCGAGCCGGTCAGCATGGACGCCTCGTCCGAAAGTATGTCGCCGAACATGTTCTCCGTCACGATGACGTCGAACTGCGAGGGGTTCTTTATGAGCTGCATCGCGGTGTTGTCCACGAGTATGTCCGAATACCCGACCTCGGGATATTCCTCCGCGAGCCTGTGCATCGTGCGCCTCCACAGCCGCGACGTTTCGAGCACGTTCGCCTTGTCGACGGACGCGAGCCGCCGCCTGCGCTTCATCGCGGTTTCGAACGCGACGCGCCCGATCCGCTCGATCTCGTGCTCCGAATACGACATGACGTCCGTCGCGACGAGCTCCCCGCCGACCGTCTTTGTCGTCTTTTCGCCGAAGTAAACGCCGCCCGTCAGCTCGCGGACGATCAGAAGATCAATCCCGCCCTCAGCCGCCTCATCTCTCAGCGGCGAGGAGCCCGCGAGCTGCGGGAACAGCTTCGTCGGGCGGAGATTCGCGAACAGACCGAGCTCCTTTCTCACCGCGAGGAGCGCCTTTTCCGGTCTCACGGACGGCGGGCAGCCGTCCCATTTCGGTCCGCCGACGGCTCCGAGCAGCACGCTGTCCGCGCGTCTGCACGCATCCATCCCGCCGTCCGTTATCGGGACGCCGTATTTGTCTATTGCGCAGCCGCCGATGTCGACATAAGTGTAATCGAACCTGTGCCCGAACACCTCGGCGACCCTGTCGAGCACGCGCCTTGCCTCCGCGACTATCTCGGGGCCGATGCCGTCTCCGGCGAGCACCGTTATCTTTTTCTCCAAGGTCCTATTCCTCCTTTTCCCGCTCCGCGTCTTCCGCGTCTTCGCACTTCAGCGAGGCGAGCAGCCCGCCCGCCTTTATTATGCGCTGTATGAACGGCGGGAACGGCTGCGCCGTGAACGTCTCGCCTGTCGTTTTGTCCGTGATCAGCCCCGTATCGAAATCTACGGCAACCGTGTCCCCGGCAGAGATCGCGTCCGCCGCCGCCTCGCACTCGAGTATCGGCAGCCCGATGTTTATCGCGTTGCGGTAGAATATCCGCGCAAAGCTCTTCGCGATGACGCAGCCGACCCCGCACGTTTTGATGACGAGCGGCGCGTGCTCGCGCGACGAGCCGCAGCCGAAATTCCTGCCTGCGACTATGATGTCCCCCGCCGAGACGCGCCCGACAAACCCCGGATCTATATCCTCCATGCAGTGCGCCGCCAGCTCCTGTGCCGAGGACGTGTTCAGATAGCGCGCCGGTATTATCACGTCCGTATCGACGTTGTCGCCGTATTTGAAGCATTTTCCTTCCGTATTCATTTTAAAACCTCCCCGGGGTCCGTTATATGCCCCGTCAGCGCGCTTGCCGCCGCGACGGCGGGACCCGAAAGATAGACCTCGCTCCCGACGTGTCCCATCCTGCCGACGAAATTGCGGTTCGTCGTTGCGACGCATCTCTCGCCCTCGGCGAGGATGCCCATATATCCGCCGAGGCACGGTCCGCACGTCGGCGTCGAGACGACGGCTCCCGCGTCTATGAAGTCCGTGACGTAGCCGCGAACGACGCACTCCCTGTATATCGCCATCGTCGCCGGAATGATTATGACGCGCACGCCTTTTGCGACCTTTTTCCCCGAGAGGATCGCGTGCGCCGTCTCCATATCCTCCATCCTGCCGTTCGTGCAGCTCCCGATGACGACCTGGTCGATCTTTACGTTCGCCAGCGCCGCCGCGGGTCTCGTGTTTGACGGCAGATGCGGGCAGCTCACGGTCGGCACGGTCTTTGAAAGGTCGATCTCTACTGTCTCTTCGTACTCCGCGTCACCGTCCGCCTCGTATATGACGGGCTCGCGCCCGGATCTGCCCTCAAGGTACGAAAGCGTCACGCCGTCAACGGGGAAGACCGCGTTTTTCGCGCCCGCCTCGACCGCCATGTTGCAGATGCAGAGCCTGTCGTCCATCGAGAGCGACGCGACTCCGTCGCCGGTGAATTCGATGCTGCGGTAGAGCGCGCCGTCGACGCCGATCATGCCGATCAGCGAGAGTATCACGTCCTTGCCGCCGCACCCCCGCGGCAGCTCGCCGGAAAGGCTGACCTTCATCGCCGACGGGACGCGGAACCACGCCTTGCCGGTCGCCATCCCGGCAGCCATGTCCGTGCTGCCGACGCCCGTCGAGAACGCGCCGAGCGCGCCGTACGTACACGTGTGGCTGTCCGCGCCTATGACGCAGTCCCCCGCCGTGACGATGCCCGCCTCCGGCAAAAGCGCGTGCTCGATGCCGGCTCTGCCGACGTCGTAGAAGTGGCAGATGCCGTACACGTTTGCAAATTCGCGGCACTTTTTGGACTGCTCCGCCGCCTTTATATCCTTGTTCGGCACGAAGTGGTCAAGAACTATCGCGATCCTGTCCCGGTCGAATACACGGTCGAACCCCGCCCGGCAGAACTCGTTGATCGCCACGGGCGTGGTGATGTCGTTGCCGAGCACAAGGTCGAGCTTCGCGTCGATGAGCTGCCCCGCCGAAACGGACGGCAGCCCCGCGTGAGCGGCAAGGATCTTCTGCGTCATTGTCATTCCCATATGATCTCCCCTTTCGCTTTTTCCTTATTTTTTATCTGTCCGTATGCTCCGTCTCATCTCTCTTCGCTCTGTTCAGCGCCGAGAAAAGCGCGTTGATCGAGGACGCGATTATGTCCTCGCTTATTCCCGCGCCCCAGACGCGCCTCCCGTCCGCCATAACGACGGAGAGATACGTTATCGCCTGCGACGACGAGCCGCGCGACAGCGCGTGCTCCTCGTACGTCAGCCCCGAGAACATAATCCCGAGGCAGCCGCGGATCGCGTTGCTGACCGCGTCGAGGCGTCCGTTGCCCGCCGCCTTCAGCTCGCGTACCTCGCCGCCGACCTCGACCGTCACCGCCGCGTTTATGCCGGGCGTGCGGGTAAAGTGGTAGTCCTTCAGCTTTATTATATCGTTGACGTTGACGTATTCCTTTGTGAAGACGGCGAGGACCTCCTCCGGCGAGAGCTCCGCGTGCTCGCGGTCCGAGACGCGCTTGACAGCGTATCCGACCTCCTCCCGCATTGCCGCCGGGAGAATATAGCCGAAGCTGTGTTCGAGCACATATCCTATGCCGCCCTTTCCGGACTGCGAATTGATCCTGATGACGTCCGTCTCGTATTCCCTTCCGACGTCCTCCGGGTCGAGCGGCAGATACGGCACCGTCCACGTCTGCTCGCCGCGCTCGCGGCGCCACTTCATCCCCTTTGCGATCGCATCCTGATGCGAGCCCGAGAACGCCGCGAACACGAGCTTGCCCGCGTACGGCTGCCTGAAGCCGACCTGCATCCGCGTCGTCCGCTCATAGAGCTCCGCGATCCGCGGCATATCGGACAGGTCGAGCCCCGGGTCGACGCCCTGCGTGTACATGTTCATCGCGAGCGTGATTATGTCGACGTTGCCGGTGCGCTCCCCGTTTCCGAAGAGCGTCCCTTCTATACGTTCCGCCCCGGCGAGCAGCCCGAGCTCCGCGTCCGCGACGGCGCAGCCGCGGTCGTTGTGCGGGTGCAGGGACACGGTGACGCCGTCCCTGTATTTCAGATTGTCGCACATGAATTCGACCTGATCCGCGTAGACGTGCGGAGACGAGAGCTCGACCGTCACCGGCAGGTTGATTATCACCTTTTTATACCTTGTCGGCTGCCAGACGTCGAGCACCGCGTTGCAGACACGCAGCGCGAACTCGGGCTCCGTCCCCGTGAACGACTCGGGCGAGTACTCGTATCCGTAATCGGCGCCCGTCTCCTCCGCTATCTTCAAAAAGAGCTCGGCGCCCTCGGAGGCGATCTTCAGTATCTCGTCCTCGGACTTGCGAAAGACCTGCTCCCGCTGCGCCTTTGACGTCGAATTGTAAAGATGCACCGTCGCCTTTTTGCATCCGCGCAGCGCCTCGAACGTTTTCTCTATTATGTGCCTGCGGCTCTGGGTCAGGACCTGCACCGTCACGTCGTCCGGGATCAGGTCCCGCTCTATCAGCGCGCGCAGGAACGCATACTCCGTCTCGGACGCGGCGGGAAAGCCGACCTCTATCTCTTTAAAGCCGATGTCGACGAGGAGGCGGAAAAATGCGAGCTTTTCCTCAAGGCTCATCGGCACGGTCAGGGACTGATTGCCGTCCCGGAGGTCGACCGAGCACCACGCCGGCGCCCTGTCTATGTACGTCTTCTCCGCCCACCTGTGGCGCGGCGCGCTGACGGGAAAGAACTGTCTTTGATATTTTTCGGCGTTGGTCAAGCGTTCGCCTCCCCGCCCGGCTGAGGTACGGCAGCGACCGCCTCGACCTCGACGAGCACGCCGCGCGGCAGCCCCGCGACCGCAACGCAGCTCCGCGCCGCGGAAGAAATGTATCTGCCGTACACCGCGTTGAACGCGGCGAAATTGCCCATGTCCGAGAGGAAGCACGTCGTCTTGACGACGTCCCCGAACGAGACGCCCGCCGCGGCGAGGACCGCGCCGAGATTTTTCATCACGCGCTCCGTCTGCGAGGTGATGTCATTCCCGTCAACGTCCCCCGTCGCGGGGTCGAGCGGTATCTGCCCGGACGTGAACAGAAATCCGCCCGCTTTTATTGCCTGTGAATAAGGTCCGATCGCGCCCGGCGCGTCGGCAGTGTTTATTTTTTCGTTCATTTTTTGTTCCCCTGTCCGGAATCCGAGGCGGCGCATACGGCACATACCTATAAAAAAACTCTTCCGCTCTTTGACGAAAGAGAGAAAGAGAGGCGCTGCCGCCGCGCCCGCGGACGAACGCGGCCCGGATCCCTGTTTTTTCCGTTCTTATCGCTCTCGATTATATCATAGGGCAAAGTGTTTGTCAACACGGAAAAGCGGCGGGAAAAACCGTGTGCCGGCGGACTTTTTTAAAATTCCGCCGGCGCCTCACGAATGATCACGATATCGTATTTTCGCCGAGGTCCGTGCCGCGCACCCGGCAAAGGAGCTCCGCGTGCTCCGAGAGCGCCGGGTCGGCGGCGAGCAGCTCGGAGGCGTCCGCAAACGCGTCCTTCAGCCGCTCCATGCCCTCCGCGTCGTCCGCCCTCGCGAGCGTGAAGCCGAAGCTCCCGCTCTGGCGTATGACGCCGTTCTGCGGCAGAAAATCTCCGGGACCGCGCAGAGCAAGGTCCCGCTCCGCGATCCTGAATCCGTCGTGCTCCCTCTTCATCGTCAGAAGGCGCTCGCGCGCCACGGACCCCTCTCCCGCCGCATCCGAGACGAGCACGCAGTATGACTTTGCCTCCCCGCGTCCGACCCTGCCGCGGAGCTGATGGAGCTGCGACAGCCCGAAGCGCTCCGCGTTCTCAACGATCATCAGCGTGGCGTTCGGGACGTTGACGCCGACCTCTATCACGGTCGTCGAGACGAGGATCTTTATCTTCCCCTCCGCAAATCCGCGCATGACGGCGTCCTTGTCCGCGCCCTTCATCCTGCCGTGTACGAACCCGACGGCAATGTCCGGGAACACGTCCTCCGAAAGCTGCCGCGCGTACTCGACCGCCCGCTTCAGCTCGACCCCGTCCTCGCCGCCTTCGTTTTCCCCGTCGTCACCGTTCTCCCCGTCGCCGACAGCCGGGCAAACGACGTAGACCTGGTGCCCCTCGTTCACCTGTTTCCGCATGAACGCCCACAGCCGCTGCCTGTAGCTCTCGTTCACGACGAAGGTATCGACCGTCTTGCGCCCCTTAGGCATCTCGTCAATGATCGAGACGTCGAGGTCGCCGTACATCAAAAGCGACAGTGTGCGCGGGATCGGCGTCGCGCTCATGACGAGCGTGTGAACGCCCTCGCCGCCCTTTTCCGAGAGCGCCGCGCGCTGCATCGCGCCGAACCGGTGCTGTTCGTCCGTTATGACAAGACCGAGCCCGTCAAACTCGACGCCGTCCTCGATCAGCGCGTGCGTCCCGATGACAAGGTCGGCTCGCGGCGCGCCGACGCCGCGACACTCCGCGAGCGAGAGGCGCTTTTCCTTTGCGCCGAGCGAGCCGACGAGCAGCGTCACGTTCATGCCGAGCGCGGCGAGCGACCGGGACAGCTCCGCATAGTGCTGGCGCGCGAGTATATCCGTCGGCGCCATGAGAACGGTCTGTTTTCCGTTTTTCGCCGTCACATACGCTGCCGCGGCGGCGACGGCGGTCTTGCCGCAGCCGACGTCGCCGACGACGATGCGGCACATCGGCACGTTCCCCTCCGGCAGCCCGTGCCCGCAGAGATCGTCTATGATGTTCCCGACGGCGCGCTTCTGCGCGCCCGTCAGCTCATATCCGAGCGAGTCCGTGAACGGTTTCATGTCGACGCGCCGAAAGCGCTCGGCGCACCTCTCCGACCGCTGCTCCTTCGCCATCCGCATACGGACGGCAAAGAGGAAAAACTCGTCATAGATGAGCCGCCGCCGCGCGCGGTCGAGCATTTCCGCGTCCTCCGGGGAGTGGATGCCGGAGAGCGCGTACCGCAGCGTTGCAAGTCCGCGCCGCTCGCGCAGCTCGTCCGGGAGATAGTCGGTCACCTCCGGCAGGACCTTTTCCGCTGCTTTTTTCACGAGCGACGAGATCATTTTCTGCGTCAACCCCGCCGTTGTCTGATAAACGGGCAAAAGCCCAGCCATGTCGCCGCCCGTGTATGGCTCAAACGACGGCGAGGACAGCTTGACGCCTCCCCGCTCGCGCACGGCGCGCCCGTAAAATCTGAACCGGGAGCCGACCGGGAAATTGTTCTTTAAATAGTGCTGATTGAAAAAAGTGATCTCCGCCGTGCCGCTCTCATCCGCGGCGCGGAATCTGAGCAGCGTCATGCCGCGCCTCACCGTTGTGACGGCGGGAGATGTCACGACGGTCAAAACGTATGAATGCGCCTCCCCGTCCGTCTCATCCGAGACGGCGCGGACGTCGCCCCTGTCCTGATACGAGCGCGGGAAATGGTAGACGAGGTCGCCGACCGTGTATATCCCGAGCTTATAAAGCTGCCGTTCGCGCGCGCCCCCCGCGCCGACGCCGGAGAGAGAGGAAACGGGCGCGCCCTCCCACCGGCTGATTTTGTCCGCCATTATACGTTCGCGGTCCCGCCGGCGGGTATCTTCACCGTGTCCCCGCCGCAGAACGCCCAGAGGTCGGTCGACGTCGGGTTGTACGCGAGTGCCCCGTCCGCCGAATATATCAGCTCCGAGAACGCGTGCGCGTAGTCGCATATCTCGATGTTCGTCGCGTACCAGACGTCGTCGCGCCCGGCGACTCTTTCGAGCAGCCCCTCCATCACGCCCCAATTGTCATTGTCTTCGAATTCGTATGTATGCCCCCAAACGTAGAACAGCAGCGGGTCGCGCACGTTTTTGACCGTGGTGAACCGCTCCGCGAGCTCGTATAGGTCGGGGTCGCGGTGGTGGCACGTCGCCTCGAGGCGGAGCCAGTCGCGCGGGAGCGAAAAGCTGTGGCTCGACTTCACCGTGCGGCAGTACGCTATCCCGGCAAGGCGCATCATCCCGACGACCTCGTCGGAATACGTTCCGAACGGGTAAGCGCCGCCCCTCACGAGCCTGCCGTACTGCGCCTCGAGCTCGCGGCGGTCGTTGATGATGTCCCACATCGCCGCCGGCGTCGGCATTGATTCAAGGAACGGGTGGTGCGTGCCATGCATCGCGACCTCGATGTCGTCACCAACATAGACGCTCTGACACACAGAGAGCGGCATCCTGCGGTGGACGGTCCCCGGCTCCCACTCGTACCCCTCGGGCGGATATTCGCCCGAGCTGAGGTTGAACGTACACTTCACCCCGTGCTGCCGTATCAGCTCGATCAAGTGTATGTCCTGCTCGACGCCGTCGTCATAGCTCAGCGTGAACGCCTTCGCGCGCCCGCCCGGGAATCTCATGCGTATCTGCTGCTTCATCGCTTTTTCCTCCGTTTATTTATATAATTTGGCAAGCCCGCCCTCCGCGGTCTCGCGGTACTGAGAATGAAGGTCGCGCCCCGTCTCGTACATCGTCGCGGTCACAAGGTCGAACGATATCTTCCGCGTCCCCGTCAAAAACCGCATCAGCATGACGGAGTCGAGCGCCCTCATCGCCGCGACGGCGTTGCGCTCGATGCACGGTATCTGCACAAGACCCGCGACCGGATCGCACGTCAGCCCGAGCTGGTGCTCCATCGCCGTCTCCGCCGCATACTCTATTCTGTCTATCGTCATGCCGTAAAGCTCCGATATCGCGCCCGCCGCCATCGACGTCGCGGTGCCGATCTCCGCTTGGCAGCCGCATTCGGCGCCGGAGATCGAGGCGTTCGCCTTCACGATGTTGCCGAACAGCCCGCCGACCGCGAGCGCGCGGACGATCCGCTCCTCGCCCGCGCCCGCGAGCTCCGAGCAGTACCGCAGCGCCGCCGGCAGGACGCCGCACGCACCGCACGTCGGCGCCGTGACAACGATGCCGCCCCCGGCGTTCTCCTCCGCGACCGCGTATGCGTATGCGCTGACGAGCCGCTTTTCCCTGTCCGCGTCGCGCTCGCCCGTATATCCGCCGCGATAGAGCGACCTCGCCTTGCGCTCGACGTTCAGCCCGCCGGGCAGCACCCCGACGGCAGAAACGCCCCTGTCGACCGCCGCCGTCATCGCGCGCCAGACCTCCGCCAAATATTCCTTTATTTCTTCGCCCTCGCGCAAAAAGACGTAGTCCGAGAGCCGGATCCGTCTCTCGAGGCACACGCGCGATATTTCGAGAAACGACCTTTCCGGGTATACGTCGCCCGCGTCCTCCGCCGTCTCTCCCTCGATCGTAACGGCGCCGCCGCCGACGGACATCGCCCGCATCCTGTATATCTCCTCGCCCCCGCGGTACGCTATGAGGTCGAGCGTGTTTTCGTGCGGGAGGTCCGTCTTTTCCGTATCGAAGACGATCTCGGCGCGCTCCTCCCCGAGCACCTCGAGGATCGCCACGTCCGTGCGGTGCCCGCGCCCGGTCTTTGCGAGCGAGCCGTACAAAATGACGCGCGCCGCGTCAAGCTCCGGCGCGCGGCGCAAAAGCTCCTCCGCCGCGTGCGCAGGTCCCATCGTGTGCGAACTCGACGGACCGTACCCTATTCTGAATAATTCTTTAAGCGATCTCACGTCAAAAATACTCCAACTTTGTCTATATGCTAAGTATACCACAAAAAGGCGCGTATTTCCATCGGTAGGAAAGATTTGAGGAAAATTTTCAAAAAAGTTAACCAAAATAGGTTGACAAGCAGACTCGCATATGATATTATAAGATTAACCAAATAAGGTTAAGGAGATACTGCTATGCTTACAAGCCTGGGAAAGATTTTGAGAGGCATAAGAATGAGCGAAGGTGACATCCTGAGAGATATGGCAAAAAAGCTTGGTGTTTCATCTGCTTTTCTTTCTGCCGTGGAGAACGGAAAAAAGAAACTGCCGGAATCATGGATTCCAAAGCTGAAAGAACTTTACTCGCTTTCCACCGAGCAAATTTCGGAAATTAAAGATGCAGCCATGGAATCAAGTGATACTATTTCTCTGAACATACGGAATGCATCAACAGAAAGCAGACAGCTCGCCGTATCATTTGCGAGAAAGTTCGACTCTCTGGATGATGAAACAGCAAGGAAGATATTCCATATTCTGCAAAAGCATACGGAGGATTAATTTTTTGTCCGACTACATTGTTGAACCAAAATCCAGGAAAGAATTAAGATGTCTTGCAAATGCACTTCGCGAACATCTCGGATTGGAAAATGAGCTGTGGATACCGATTGTAGAACTATTAGATGTATTCGCGGAAATTTTTGATGACTTCAACTATGAGATCGTTCAAGATAACGCTTTGCCGAAAGGAGTTCACGCTGAGACAGACATACGTTCAGGAAACATTCTTATAAAAGAGAGTGTTTACGAACGCGCTTGTGACGGAAAAGGGCGTGATCGCATGACAATTGCCCATGAAATCGCTCATTACTTCATGCTATGTTTCTGCGGTTTTAAATTACAGCGTGCTTTCGATGCCAAAAAGGTCCCGCCATACATGGATCCCGAGTGGCAGGCAAAATGTTTTGCCGGGGAGTTTATGGCAGCGTACCATTTGACTGAGGGAATGTCCCCTGCTGAAATTGCTCGTTTTTGTGGTATTTCACGTGACGCAGCAATTTATCAGTTTAAGCACAGAGATTAAAAAAGTGAAAATGCTTTTGAAAATAAAAAGTGCCTTACAAATTGGTTGCGGCAATTTGCAAAGCACCTTTCTTCGGATGCAAGCATCCTATTAAGTGGTACTAATATTATGCCACATCCAAAGAATTATTTCAAGAGGCTTTCAAAATATTTTTAAGGAGGCATAATATTATGTCAAAAGAAAACTGTACTCGAAGTGGGTGCAAAGACGTTTTTCACGCATTTTTAGTAAAAAATGCGACTTACGATAGTCCGCTTGAGATTCCATGCTTGAAGGCGGAAATGCAAAAGCCAAATAAGCTGATTGCTTTTTCTAAAGCGATCAGCAGTAAGGATTATGATGCATGGGTGCATTTTTACGAGGATGACGTCGCCTTTGAAAGGTTGTGGAATAGACCTAAAACTTATCTTCCCATCCTAAAGAAATTCAGGGGAATTATTTCACCAGATTTCAGTGTCTATCGTGATATGCCACTGATTATGCAGCAATGGAATATTTACCGAAACCGAGCAATCGGTTTTTGGCTGCAGGAAAATGGTATGCCCGTTATTCCAAACATACGTTTTGGCGATGATCGTACATATGAGTTATCCTGTGCCGGAATAGCTAAGCATGGAGTAATCTCAGTAGGCTCTCACGGATGTATGAGGCTGCTGCGAGAACGCAAGTATTTCATAAACGGCTTAAAATACGTGATTGATACATTAGAACCGAAAGCCGTTGTAGTATATGGCGCAACGCCGGACGGGGTATTTGCATCATACAAAAAAGCAGGCATTGAAATACTACAATTCGACAGTGAATTTATGCAGAGCAGAAGGGTGGTGAACACCTGATGGGAGGAGGATTTCACGGCGGATTCGGTAAAACCAAAGGAGCTTACAATGAATTAATTGAAGAACTTGAGAAGAAGGGCGTAAAACTAAATAGAGAAGAAATACTCTTCATAACAAAAGATGCTGACGGTCAAATTATATGGTTAGAGATAGGAACGCCTTCCGCAGGTCTTGAACATATTATTCAACGGCACGGCAGCGATTTTATGGATAAACACGGGGTATGCGAGGAGGATATTCCAAAACATTTAAAAGAGATTTTTTCAAATGGTACAATTGAGTATACAAGGACTGTAAATAAAAACGGGCATTTAGGCTTTGAAAAACTTTATCGCTATAAAGAACAATATTATTTATTGAGCGGTGTGGGAACAAATGGCTTTATCGTATCAGCTTATCCGATTGACATTTTCGTGGCGCTTAAATTGAAAGGTAGGTATGGAAAATGAATACTGTAAAGAAAAAGATAAAACTTATGCTTGATTATATGCAGGGTCCTATTTGGATCAGTGATGCTGAAACGGGGGAGCCTATGACAGGAATCCCCGTTGTGGACAATGATATAGTTTTAACAAAACTTAACAAGAGATGCTGTGAACTATACAGCAGCTGCTATGAATTTGATTCTCATAATAAGACCTGCTGGTTCAATAAAGAAAAGGAATTAGAGATCAGGTGTGAACTTCTTTCAATATTAGAGCAAATCAAAAAGCGTTTGTCCGAAATTAACGATGGAAGTTTTACAGTTGAAGACATGGAAACGAGCCGACTGAATTCGTTACAAAAAAATCAATAATAGAATCTGACGACGACGGTATTTTCGTAATTTATTGAAACGAAAAATCCTTTTAAGGAAACAGGACGGTTAATACCCGCCCTGTTTCCTTTATCTTACAAGCGTGACGATCCAGTAAATGAGCCCGTAGACGGCGCCCGTCATCGTTCCGTAAAGGATCACCGGTCCCGCTATCGTGAATATCTTCGCGCCGACGCCGAGCACCCAGCCCTCCGCCTTGTTGTCGATGGCGGGTGAGACGACGGCATTCGCGAATCCCGTTATCGGGACGAGCGTTCCCGCCCCCGCCCATTTCGCGATATTGTCAAAGATGCCGATGCCCGTTAAGAGCGCCGCCAGAAACACAAGCGTTACCGACGCGTACACGGCGGCGTCCTTTTCCTCGGCGCCCCAGAATTTATAAAGCGCGCCGAGCGCCTCCGCGATCACGCATATCAGCCCGCCGACAAGAAACGCGTGAACGCAGTTCTTCGCGCACGGCGACTTTTTCGCCGCCTTGTCGGCGTATTTTTTGTATTCCTCGTTTGATATATTCATATGCTTATCCCCCGTATGTTCTTATACGGTTATTATGCCGTGAACGCCGCCTCCGTATACGGGATAAGTCTTATTTTTGCGGCTGCGTCTTGCCCTGTCTTTTTATTATCATACGCAGCACACATTTCATGAACGAATATCAAGAGCATCTGCACAAAATCACAGCGATTATTTCTGTCATTTGCACATTTCCCGGAAAAATCATGCCGGACGCATAAAATATCGCGGCGACATATTTCGGTTTGACATTTCGTGCGCGCGCGGTATAATATATAGGGGGAGCCAAATATACATAAATAAAGGAGGATCCGCAATGAGATTTTGGGATGACGTATCGAAGACGGCGACGGACGCCGCGAACTACACGGTCAAAAAGGCGGGCGAGATAACGAACGCCGCCAAGGTCCGATATCGCCTGCACCTCGCCGAAACGAAGCTCGCGATGACATACGAGGGCATCGGCAGGCTGTATTACAGCGCCGTCATGGAGGGAGACGACACGACAGAGGCGATCTCCGACCTGATGGCGGACATCGCCGAGATAAACGCCGAGGTCGCCGACTGCCGGGCGCAGCTCGCCGACTTCAAGAACCGCCGCCTCTGCCCGAAGTGCGGCGCCGAGATCACGACCGACTCCGTCTACTGCAAAAAGTGCGGGACTAAGATCGGGGAATGAGTGAATATAACGGAACGATGCGAGGGGAAAACTTTCGATGAAAGTTTTCCCCTCGCGCTCCCTTTTCAAAGCTTTTTATTGATTTCGGTCATCATTTTTGCTTTCTTTGCTTTCGCCGTCGGACCCTTTTTTCTTGCCGAACGCGTGCTCCAGCGCCTCGTTTACGGTGCGGCTGATCTGCTCGCCGAGACCCGAAAAATCGGGGATATCAAAGCTGTATCCGTCCCGCTTTTTCTTTTCGCCGCCCATCACTATCCTGACGCTGCCGTCGCAGCTGACTTCTCCGTCCGCAAATGCGCCGCCGCCGATCCCGCCGCATTCGACGTCGCCGCCTGCCGTCACGTCGCCCTCGACGTCTTCGCAGTTGACGTCGCCGCCCGCCGTCACGTCTCCGGCAACGCCTCCGCAGACCGCGTCGCCTCCGGCGGAGACGTCGCCCTCGACCTCGCCGCAGCTCACATCCGCCCCTGCCTTGACGTTTCCGGAGACGTTGCCGCAGCTCACGTCCCCGTCGGCGCTAACGTTTCCGGTCACATTTCCGCAGTCCACGTCTCCACCGGCTTCGACGGGACCGTTCACCGTGCCGCAGTCGATGTCGCCGCTTACCTGCACGGGACCGTTCACTGTGCCGCAGTCTATGTCGCCGCCCGCCCGCGCGGGACCGTTCACCGTACCGCAGTTGACGTCGCCCCCGGCGGTGACGGAACCGTTTACATCTCCGCCTTTGCCCTTCTCGCCGACATTCACATCGCCGCCCGCCGTGACGGAGACGCCCACATCTCTGTTGTCCGTGATTTCGAGCTCCGCGTCGCCTATTATCTCTATCCTTATCTCGGTCGCGTCCCCGCCGCCGATGACGCCCGTGAGCGCGAGCGGTATCACCTCGCCGTCCGTCCCGAGCTCGTGTACGCTGAGCGGGCGGCTGCCCAAAAACTGCACGACTCGCAGAACGCCGTCATCCGGCAGACCGCCCGCCCCGCCTGAAGGCTCCGCGTCACCCGTGCTCATATGCACGTCGACGCTGCCGATTTCATCCTTGTTGACGCCGAATTTCTCCGCGACCGTATCGTCGGCGGTCTTCCCGACCTCCCTGTCGGCGCGCAGAAGGCTGTCTATCGTGACGCCGAACGTGTCCGCGATAGTCGCCAAAAGCTCAATATCAGGGTACGACTGTTCGCACTCCCACTTTGACACCGCCTGCACGCTCACGCCGCACACGGACGCAAGCTGTTCCTGCCCCATGCCGCGCTCGCGGCGCAGCTCCTTCAGTTTTGACGCAAACGTATTTTTCATTTCCGTTTCCTCCGTTTTTCCATCCGCACACGTGCGGTCGTTCTTCTCTTTCCCGAAAACAAATCTCATATTCTCGAACCTCTTCGTTCTCATCGGATATGTGCTGCATAGGCCTGTGCTCACCGTAAAAAAGCGTACCCGAAAACGCGGAAAAAGTCAATCAACAATTTGTTGATTCGCGGAAAATCAACCGGGGGTTGATTTTCCGTATTTTATCATACCACACTTTCGCCGCATTTTCCACATCAACCGCCGGTTGATACGCCTGTGCAGCCAAAAACTTTTTCCACCCGCTTGAAATTTTCCCGCCATAATGTATAATATAAAGCAGTAAAAAGTTTTGAAAGAGAGCGCGAGAGGAAACTTTTCCTAAAAGTTTCCTCTCGCCATAGATCCTATGTTCAAGATCCTCATAGCCGAGGACGACCGCGAGCTTCGCGGGCTGTTCTCGCACGTGCTGACGAAGAACGGCTACACCGTTGTCGGCGTGAGCAACGGGCGCGAGGCGCTCGAAGCGCTCGACGCCGACTACTACGACATGGTCATCTCCGACATAATGATGCCCGTGATGGACGGCTACGAGCTCGTCCGGCAACTCCGCGACGCGGACCGCCACATCCCCGTGATGATGATAACGGCGAAGGACGCCTTTGACGATATGCGCCTCGGCTTTGTTTCCGGCACAGACGACTACATGGTCAAGCCCATCAACGTAAACGAGATGGTGCTGCGCGTCGGTGCGCTCTTGCGACGGGCGCAGATGATAAACGAGCGCCGCCTCACAATCGGCGGCACGGTGCTCGAGTGCGACTCGCTGACCGTCACCTCGGGCGGGGAGAGCTCGGTTCTGCCGCAGAAGGAATTCATGCTGCTGTACAAAATGGCGTCCTTCCCCGGAAGGATATTCACGCGCCAACAGCTCATGGACGACATCTGGGGCTACGAATCCGGCAGCGACACGCACACCGTCGACGTCCACATCGGGCGCCTGCGCGATCGGTTCCGCGACTGCCCGGACTTTAAAATAGTCACGATGCGCGGCGTCGGGTACAAGGTCGTCAAAACGTGAAAACGGAGTTAATATAAATGAAGAAAAAAAGCGGAGAAAAAAAGCGGCGCGGCAAGATGCGCTTCAGCATCCGGCTGTTTTTCACGCTGCTCATAATCGCGGAGATCGTGCTCGGCATCGGCATCGCGCTCATCGTTTTAAGCGAGCTTTCGGGGCTGATCCCGATAGAGATACGCGTTCACCCGGCGGTCATCCTGCTTGCGTTCTCGGCGATAGTCGGCATCATCTCGGCGTCATACATAAACCGCCGCATATTCTCGCCGATACTGAAAATAAGTCAATCCATGTCAAAGGTCGCCGACGGCGACTTTACCGTCAAGCTCGAAACCGAGAGCCGCATCCGGGAGATACAGGACATATACGAGAGCTTCAACCTGATGGTGCGCGAGCTCGCGGCGACAGAGATCGTCGGCTCTGACTTTATCTCGAACGTATCCCACGAGTTCAAGACGCCGATAAACGCGATAGAGGGGTACACGACGCTGCTGCAGGACGGCGGCGTCTCGAAGGAACAGGAGGCGGAATATATCGAAAAGATCATATACAGCACAAAGCGCCTCTCCGACCTCGCCTCTAACATCCTGCTCTTTTCAAAGATCGACAATCAGGCGATCGACAGCCAGAAGCACCGCTTCCGCCTCGACGAACAGATCAGGCAGGCGATACTCATGCTCGAGCCCAAGTGGACCGAGCGCGAGATAGACTTCGACGTCGACCTCGACACGGTCGAGTACACGTGCAACGAGAGCCTGCTCTTTCACGTCTGGTCGAACCTCATCGACAACGCGATAAAATTTGACCCGCAGGGCGGCTACGTCGGCATAAAAATGCGCGCCGACGACGCCTCCGTCACAGTTACGGTCGAGGACAGCGGTCCCGGCATCGCGGACGACGCGAAGCGCCGCATCTTCGACAAATTCTATCAGAGCGACTCGTCTCACAAGGACGAGGGCAGCGGGCTCGGGCTCGCGCTCGTCCGCCGCATCCTCACAGCCGTCGGCGGGACCGTCACCGTCTCCGACCGCGACCCCACAGGCTCCGTTTTCACCGTGACACTGCCGCGCGCCGAGTGATTTTTTTGCGCGCGCCCGGCGCCACATATGCCCTTTTTTCAACTATTGTTGATAAACAATTGATGTTGCGTTGCATTTTTCGGCATAAAATAATACTGAAAAAATATGGCGTGATTTTAAAAACTCCGCTCTGCGGTATCGCGTCTGAACGCCGGGAGGGCAGAAACATTTTATGGTGCGGGCGATCATATACATAATAATAGGCTATCTTTCCGGCAGCGTCCTGTATGCAAACGTGTTTTCCCGCGTGTTCCGCATCAAAAACGTTGCCGAGGAGAGCCGTGACGGCAACCCCGGCACGGCGAACGCCTTTATGCACGGCGGCTTTTTTGTCGGAACCTCGACGCTCATATGCGAGCTCTCGAAGGGCATCGTCCCCGTGTTTTTATATACATACGGGATGTCGTCCTCCGCGCTTTCGGCGGACTTCATGCTCCCGTTCGTCATCTCGGCGCCGCTCGTCGGGCACATTTTCCCGGTGTTTTACCGCTTCCGCGGCGGAAAGGGCGTCGCCGTGACGTTCGGCGTCCTGCTCGGGCTCTGCCCGCACATGATCCCCGCCCTGACGCTTGCGTTTTACTTTATTTTTTTCTCCCTTGTCCTTCGTGTAAAGACGCACTTTCACCGCACAATGGTGACATACTTTTTCACAGCCGCAACGCTGTTTTTGCTCCGCGTGGAGCTGCCCGTATCGCTCGGCTTTCTCATCATCGCGGCGGCGGTACAGTATAAGCTGCACATGAGCCGTGAGGAACGGCAGAAATTCGAGGTCAGCCTTCTATGGATGCACTGATAATGTCCTGCGGGACCGGAGGCGGGCATAACGCCGCCGGGCACGCCGTCGAGGAGGAGCTCTTGCGCCGGGGTCACGGCGCCACGCTGCTCAACCCGTTCACCCTCACCGAAAACGGGATCTCCTCCGTCATTGACAACACATATATAACGATAGCAAAAAATTTTCCACACCTGTTCGGGCTCATATACAGCCTCGGGGCGGGCGTTTCCCGCCTCCCGATCCCGTCACCGGTCTATCTTCTGAACGGCGCGATGTGCGACGCGATGGAGCGCTATCTTTCCTCGCACAGCTTTGACGTTGCCGTGATGTCCCACCTTTTCCCGGCGGAAATATTGACGAACATGAAGCGCCGCGGGATGAAGGTCCCGAAGACCGTATTCGTCGCGACAGACTACACCTGCATCCCCTTCACTGAGGAGATCGACTGCGACGTATACGTCATCCCCTCCTCCGACCTCACCGAGGAATACGTGAAGCGCGGCGTCCCCGCGGACCGCATATACCCGCTCGGGATCCCGGTCGGTCACGCGTTCTCCGAGGATGAGGACAAGGCGGAGATCCGCCGCCGCTTAGGGCTTGACACGGACCGCCGGTATATCCTCATCTCCGGCGGCAGCATGGGCGCCGGCGGGCTGCGCACCGTCGTCTCGATCTTGCGCGACCACTACGAGGGGCGGCAGGTGACGCTCATCGTCGTCTGCGGCAGCAACCGCAAGCTGTACGAAAAGCTCAGCGCCGAGTTCGGCGGCGAGCACATCATAATCGAGCACACCGACAAAATGGCGGACTACATGGCGGCGTGCGACATATTCATAACGAAGCCGGGAGGTCTGTCCTCTACGGAGGCGGCCGTCTCCGGGACGCCGGTCATACACATCACGCCGATCCCGGGCTGTGAAACGCACAATATGCGCTTCTTTGAGGCGCACGGGATGTCGATAGCGGTCCCATATCCGAGGCGGCAGCTCGTCTCCGCGTGCGACATGCTCGAGGACGAGTCCGCGCGCGGGACAATGACGGAGAACCAGCGCCGCGTCATCAGCCGCGACGCCGCGTGCGAGATCTGCGACCTGATCGAGAAACGGCTCGTGCCGGATCCGTGCCCCGGTTCGGAGCACGCGTTCGCATGACACAAGATAAATAATTTCCGAATATAAACCGGGTCCGGGGAGAGTTCTTACAAAAGCACCCTCCCCGGATCCGGTTTTTTGCTTTTTTCGCGGCGTCCTGCCTATTTCCCGTGCGCGAAGAGACTGCGCTTTTCGTACGGCTCCTCCGATATGTCAAGGACGCGATATCCCGTTTTCTCTATCGCCGCCCGCAGCGCCTCCATGCCCGGCGCCTCATCCGCGATAATAACCGTTTCGCCGCGCCTGTGCGAGGAGGAGACCTTTTTGACTGCGGCGGCTGCGCGCACCGCGTCATTCACGTGGCTCTCGCACATCCCGCACATCATCCCGTCTATTTTTAATGTGACCTTTACCATAGCCGTTTCACCTCCGCTTTATCGCCATTGGTTAGCATGCGCTAACGTGTGCGATCATATTTTACCGCGGATCACGGTTTTTGTCAAGTACACGCCGCGTCCGCCAGCGTGCCGATGAAGAACGGGACACTGTTTTGGCAGTCGATCAGCATATATACAAACGGTCTGTCGAGATAAACGCGCTTCGGCTCCTCATCCCCGACAAAATACCCGCCCTCGGCGGCTATCTCAACAACGGTCGCGGCTCCCGCCTTCGTTCCCTTTTCGCCGACCGATATAAACGTCCTATGCAAAACTCTGTTTATATATAAATTGCCGCTCGCACTGCCGAGCCGCCCGAACGATGCATGCTCCGGGTCGAACGCGTCCGGCATGCCCATCCCGGCGAGTATATCCGACATCTCAGCGCCGTATTCCACCTCAAATTTCGGAATCGCGGTCAGGACACTTGTATTCTCCGGGGCGGAAAGCATCCGGTAAAGGCTCTCCCCGTCGAGCGAGGCGACATATTCGGACACGGTCACGCCCTCGTTCGGCAAAAGCGCCGCGAACGCGTATTTTCCGCCGCTGTAATACTTCAGAAAGCCCGTCGCCTTTTCGTCCTCAAGGTACTTCCACTCGGTGCAGTACATGAACTCGACGTCCTGCTCCGTCCCGTCTTCTTTTTTGAACTTCCCGTCGCGGACATCATCCGTTTCATATATTTTATCCCATTCCGCCTCAAACGAAAGCGCGTTTACGAGGTACATCACCGCCTCCTCCGGGATCTCGTCGAGGATATTCGGGATCATGCCGTCCGTTTTTTTCTTCACCCATTCGTTGATGTCGCGGCACGTCCGCGAGTCAAACGGAGCCTCATATATGTCGGCGCCGTAATAGTCCGCGTTCGTCTGCAAAAAATCTTCGTTCGCCCGGAAGTCTCCGCCCTCCTTCAGCCAGATCGAGTTTGCAAGACCGAGCTTGTATTTTTCACCGCTCGGCAGGGATTTTTTGTAGCTGTAAAGATAGAGGTTCAGCTCCTCCGCCGTCATCCCGAGGACGTCCTCCATCTGCCGCAGCGTCTCATCTTCTGCGCCGTTCGCCGTCATCGCCAGCGCGGACATGACGGACAGCGGCGAGACGAGCGTATTTTTGCCGCTCTCGTCGCTCGCCCGGAACAGGCGGACCGCGAAATCGACCGTCTTGCCGTTCTTTGCGGACAGTTCTCCCGCCGCCGTCACCGCCCTCGGCGTGACGCCCGCCATCAGGTCCGTCCCGCTCACCTGCACGGCGCACCCCGCGGCGCTCAGCGCGGACGCGGCGGCAAGGATAAGGCAAAGTATAAGTTTTGGCACGCGTAAAGCTTTCATTCTAATATCCTCCCACACTCTCATTCGTAAAAGAATTCGTATTCGGGCAGCGACTGCCACGCCTCCGTCCCGGTCAGGATCTCGACTATTTCCCTGCATACGTCGAGGAACAGCTGCCCGTCCGGGTCTTCCGACTCATACGTCAGCGCGATATTCTTCGCCGTGACCGTCTTCTCCTTCGCCCCCATCCGAACGGAAAGTATCAGCGTCATCGACGGATCGGAGCCGAGCTTCCCCGCCTGCGGGTCGTATACGTCGGGGTAGCGGTCGATATCGAGCCCGCGGATAAGCTCCGATATGAGCTCCGTTTCCTCGTCCGTCAGGCGGTACGTCGTCACATAATCCTCTGGGCGGGTGGCGTCCGTCGCCTTGACGAGCCTGCCGGTCGCGCTGTCATATGAGCTTATGCCGTATGTCCCCCACGTGAGCGAAAACGAAACCGAAAGCGAGCCCTCTCCCCCGGGCGCGTTCACGTCGTCGTCCCGACCGTCGCCGACCAAATCATTGGAAAACTCCGTCCCGGATGCGCCTCCCGGAGCCTCGCCGTCTTCCTGCATCATATCCTCCTCCGTGCGCGGTCCCTTCGGCAGCATAAACGCGACCGACATTATAACCGCGCAGAGGCACAGCGGCACGCAAAGCGCCGCCGCGCGTACACGCGCACGCCTGCGCGCCTTTATTTTTTCCTCGCTCCGGCGGAAGACCTCCGCCCTGCACTCATCTATTGTTCTCAAAGCAATCCTTCACCATCCTCTCCGAGAAGAAGACGAAGCTCCTTTTTTGCACGGTACAGGAGATTGTCCACCTGCTTGCGGTTCTTCTTCATGACTCGCGCCGCCTCGTCATACGTCATATCCTCAAAATAAATGAGGTGAACGGCGGCGCGCATATCCTCCGGGAGCTGCCGCACCGCCCTGTTGACGGCGCGCCGCCGCTCGTCGGATAGCACGACCTCTTCAAGCTCGCGCTCATCGTCCGAGAGCTCCCTCGCCTCAGAAAGCTCCACAATGTCGATGACACGGCGGTGCCTTATAAAGTCGAGCGCGCGGCTCTTGCCGATCATAAAGAGATACGTTTTCAGCGTAACCTTGAAGTTGTACCGATGCTTGTGTACGATCAGGTCCGACAGCGCGTCTATCGCGATATCCTCCGCCGTGTGGACGTCATGCACATAGCCGTCGATGAAGAAGACGAGACTGCGGAAATATTCGTTCATTATCTCGTCAAAGGCATCTTCGTCACCGTCAAGGAAACGGCGGTAGCTGCAGGCGCCGTTATCCATATGTCAACCTCCCATATTTCGGGGTCACGTCTGACCCCTTCGCTTATTATACGAACGGGCGCGCAAAATTCCTTATATCAAATTTGCGGACCCGCACGTATGGGTCCGCAAATGTTCCGCCTGTCCCGCCTGCCACGGTCAGCGGGGCTGATCAAGCGGGAAGACGCGATCCGGTATGAGAGAGACGATATTTTCCGTCGCCGCCTTTATATCGTCCCAGTTTTCGGCGTGCGCGGAGACATTGTTCGACGCCCACTCCATAACGCCGCACCATCCGTTTTTGTACGCCTTTTCATATATTCCCCTGAGGTCCTCCGTACTGTCGCTTGTTATCTCGCCGATTACGGACGGTTTTCCGGAGTCCAGCCCGAAGCGTTCGGGCGACGTCACATACGGCACCCCGAACCACGGCTTCATCCATTCGTAGTAATGCGTCGAATAAAAGTCGACGCAGGCGTCCTCCCCTCCGTATCTTTTCATGACCGCGTCGGAGATGATGTTCCCCTCGTATTTGTCGGAATTGTATTTGATAATGCCGATTCCGACCGTGACGAGCACTCCGGGGGCGGCTTTGTGGATCGCCGCCGTACATTCGGCGAAAAATTTTGACAGTGCCGCGAGCGGGAGCTGACCGCACTCCTCGTTTTCGTGGACCCAATCGGGCTCGTTCATGAGGTCGATGCCGAGCAGATACGGCTCGTCCGCGTACCGCTCCGCAAACGGCACGACATATTTTTCGATGTAGCTCCGCCGCGCCTCCTCATCCGTCACGACGAGCCGCCACCGATCCGCCGAATCCGGGCTCTTGAAGTGATCAAACGACAAAAGAGTCGGCAAGAGATAGATCTGATTTCTCTCCGCTGCCCGGAAAAGCGCGTCGACATCCTGCCAATGCTTATCCGTCACCGCGGTGACCTTGCCGTCCGCCCCAAGCTTGATCCCGACGGTCGAATTGCAGTTTATCCACACGCGGGACGCGTTGACGCCGATCTTTTGAAGATCGCGGAAGTGCGAGCTCCAGAACTGCGCGTTGAAGCTGCCGCCGAAATCGTTCCAGTTCTCCCACGGGGTGTTGGCCCCGTTGATGAACAGCTCCTTCCCGCCGACAGTAAATTTTCCGTTTGATACCGTGACCTTCGGTGACATTTCCGTTTCCTGCTCTCCTTTATCGCTGTCAGTGTCGGGTAATGTTCCCTCTCCCGTGCCGATGTCCGTCGGCGCGCCGGTGCCGTCCCCGCCGCCGTTGCGGCTGCAGGACGGCAGAAGCAGTGCCGACGTGATAAAAACAAACGAAAGCAAAAGCGCGAACGTGCGTCGAGGTCGATTTTTCATGCCGATGTTCCTCCCTTATTTATATATCGGTGCGGTATTTTTTCCGAAACGCCGTCGGCGAGCAGCCCGCGGCGCGCGCGAACTGCCGCGAAAAATGCACGGCGCTGCCGTACCCGCTGATCTCCGCGATCTCAGACATGCTCTTATCCGTATTCAGAAGCGCTCCCTTCGCACACTCGACGCGGCTGTTTATTATGTCCGCTCCGCACGGCGTTCCGAACGTCTTCTTGTATATCTCCTGAAAATACGATCTGTTGAGGTGAAAACGGTCGGCTATGTCCGATATCCGCCACTCCTTGCCGGGCGAGCCGTAGATCTCCCGCCTCAGCCCGAGCAGCTCGTCGTGGTACCTGCCGTACTTTTTCTCCGCGGGACACAGATCGGACACCGTATTCAGCATCGCCTGTATCAGAAGGCTGCACGTCTCCGCTCCCATCCTGCCTCGCGAATAAAACGCATCCGAGACGGAGCGGAACAGCGACGATATCTCTCTTTCGCGCCCGCCCGTGATCGTCACGGGCGTGTCAAATCGGACCGACAGGTCATCCATAAAATTGTTCGGTCCGTCAAACTCCATCCAGTCGTTTATATAGACGCCGCCGCACGCGCGGTACTTGTGATATGACCGCTTATTGTAGACGATGAACGTATTCGGAGGGAGCACCCGCTCGACGCCGCCGACGGTCATATATGCCGGCGTCTTTATGAAAAGCATGAGATAGCACCCCGCGCCCCAGCCGTCCGGTCTGTCGACCTCGAAGCCGGCGTCCTCGACGTCGTCGCAGCCCATGCAGAATATTTCGAACACCCCGTCCGCCTCCGTTCCGTATAAGGTCTTTACATATCCGATTATATCTCATCCCGGCGGAAAAGTAAATATCGGGCAGAGGTATCAATTTAACATATCGTCGGATCACGTGCCCGCCGGGGCGGGAATTTTCCGCGTCCCCTCGACAAGCTGCGGGATCCGTGGTATATTTATATTGCACTGCCGTGCGGATGGAGGCACAGATAAACATGAAGCTCGACACGAACTGGACGATGATCTACGGCGGGAAAGAATATTGCTGCGGAAAGCTCCCCGTTTCCTGCCTCGGGACGCTGCGGGGCAAGGCGGCGCCGCCGGACTATTCCGTCGGGGAAAACCAATATGAGGCTATAAAAGCGGCTCGCCTCGATTCCCTTTTCCGCACCGTTTTCGACGCCGCCCCCGAGGCTGACCGAATGTCCGTGCTCGTGCTGCGCGGCGTCGATACGGTCGCCGAGGTCCGCCTCAACGGCGCGGTGCTCGGGAGCTGCGACAATATGCACCGTGTCTGGGCGTTCCGCATACCGGAGGGCATCCTCCGCCGCACGTGCAACACGCTCGAGGTCAAAATCAGCTCTCCCGTCGTCTTCGCAGAAGAGGCGCACGCGGCGCGCCCGCTGTTCGGCGTGTCCTCGACATTGCCCGGCTACCAGCACATCCGAAAGGCGCACTACATGTACGGCTGGGACTGGGGCGCCGTCATCCCCGACATGGGGATATACGGTCCGGTCGAGCTCAGGCGCGACGAATTCGAGCTTTTTGCCGACGTGAAGCAGGATTTCGGCGCCGATTTTTCCTCCGTCACGGTGTCCGTCACGCCGCGGCTCTTCTCGCTTTTGACGGGGACGTTCGCCGACTCGGACGAGGTCGCCGAAGTATCATTCAACGGCGAGACGAGGCGCGTCACGGTCGGCGCGGAGGCAAAATTCCGTGTCCGCGAGCCGCGCCTCTGGTTCCCGAACGGTTACGGCGAGCAGCCGCTCTATGACGTCTTTATACGCTCCGACGGCGGGCGGGAGAAGGATTTTTCGATCGGGCTGCGCGAGATAAAGCTCTGCCGCGACAGGCTCGGGGACGGCGGGCGCGAATTCTGCCTCTCCGTCAACGGCAAAAAGATTTTCGCCCGCGGCGCGAACTATATCCCGCAGGACAATATCATCCCCGACATAACGGACGGCGGCACCGAGGATATCCTCGGAGATATTAGGGACGCGAACTTCTGCATGACGCGCGTCTGGGGCGGCGGGTACTACCCCGGCGACTTCTTCTACGACTGCTGCGACAGGATGGGCATACTTGTCTGGCAGGACTTCATGTTCGCCTGCGCCGTCTACGACTTTGACGAGCGCGAGCTCGACGGGATATTCCGCGAGGCGTGCGACAACATCCTCAGAATAAAAAATCACCCCTCGCTCGCTCTCTTCGGCGGCAACAACGAGCTCGAGGAGATGTGGGAGACGTGGGGCGTCCCGGACGACGAAAAGGCGCGGGAATGTTATTACCGAATGTTCGGCGGGGACGGCAGGGTCGGCATCATAGGCTCCGCGATCAAGTACTGCGCGAGCGGCACGCCGTACTGACCGAGCTCGCCGAGCCGCGGCGGCGGAATATATGAGGACAGCAAATGCTTTGACCGCAGCTATTCCGTCGACGACGGGGACAGCCACTACTGGCAGGTGTGGCACGGGTACAAGCCGATCGAGGCGTTTTGCCGGAACGTCCACAGGTTCTGCTCCGAATTCGGCTTCGAGAGTCTGCCGGATCACAAGACCGTCCGATACTTTACGGGCGAGGACGACCCGAACCTCTGCTCAAACGCCGTGACGGCGCACCAGAAATGCGAGCTCGGGAACGAAAAGCTGATGTTTTATATGGCGGAGGTCATGCTCATCCCCCGCTCGATGCGCGGCATGATATACGCTTCTCAGTTCGTTCAGGCGGAGTACGTCAGGATCTGCGTCGAGCACCTGCGCCGCCACCGGGGGCGCAGCATGGGCGCGCTGTTCTGGCAGTACAACGACTGCGCGCCGATGATATCGTGGTCGTGCGTCGACTATTTCGGAAACAAAAAGGGGCTTTACAGCTGCTCGAAGCGGTTCTTCTCTCCCCTGCTTATGAGCTGCGACACGTCGGACACAAAGAGGGTGACATTCAATGTGTCAAGCGAGCTTTTGACCCCGTTTGAGGGCAGGCTCCGGTACAGTCTGCGCGACCTCGACGGAGAAACGGTCCTTTCCGGCGAGCGTGATTTTACAGCCGCGCCGCTCTCGGCAAACGATATCGCCGTCATCGACATGTCGGGGACGCTGCCGGACAAGGAGTCCCGGCGGACGCGGTATCTTGAATTTTCCGTGATTTCCGGCGGCACGGTCCGCAGCCGCGGGGTCGAGCTTTTTGTGTACCCGCGGGAGTTCGCGTTCCGCGACCCCGAAATAAGGCGCACGGTGACCGAGGTCGAAGAAGCATATGCGCTGACACTCGCCTCGGACGGATTTATACACGCATTGTCATTGACGCACGATGAATATATTCTTGATATGTCGGATAACTGGTTCGACATCCTGCCCGGCGTCCCCGTGACGGTCACGGTAAAAAAGCGGGCGCGCACACTCTCCGGGGAAGCCGTTCTCTTAACGGCGGAGGACATCGGCAATATCGCCGTCACCCACTGCGGCAACTACGCAAAGATGTGATCCGCCGCGCCGCAAATATGTCCGCCGCGCCGCAAGATCCGCCGGCGGTGCCATATAACAATCCCCCGCCTCAAAACAGCGGCAGGGCGCTGCCGGTCATCACAAAAAACGGTCGGTCCCGTCGGGACCGACCCGTTTTTTTTTGCATTTTGTATTCGGCGTCCGGCGCCTGCAAGATCATGCCGGAGGGAGAGAGCCCCCGCCCCGGTTATTTCAGCGCGAGCCCGTCCGAGAACGCCTCGCCGACGCGTTCGGTGACTCTGTAATATCCGTGAGTATACGGATCGAACGCGATCGCGTCCACGAGCGACATATCGAGCTTTCCGTCCGGCATGACGCCGCTGTCCGCCGTCACATTCACGACCCGCCCGATGACGCCGCAGCCGTATTCATTTCTCTGATACTCTATGAATTCGCACTCGAGGCAGATCGGGAATTCGTTTATCACGGGCGCGTCGACAGTCCCTGCCCGGGCGGCGGTAAGTCCCGCCTTTGCGAGCTTGTCATGCTCTCTGTTGCCGGATTCGATGCCGAAGTAGTCCGCCTCCCTGACGTGGGCGGCGTCGGCGATGCTGACGGTGAACGCGCCTCTTTTTTTGATGTTCTGTACCGTCTTATGCGACTCCGACAGATTCAGCGCGACGACATCGCGCTCCTGCATCGTCCCCCACGCGGCGTTCATCACATTAACGCTGCCGTCGTCATTATATGTGGCGACCATCAGCACCGGCATCGGGAAGATACCTTCCGTGATTTTCAGCTTGTTTCTCATAAAAAATCTCCTTTAAAAATATATTTTATGCTTTTAGGCAACTTTAAGAGTCTGAAATAATACTGTGTACCGATATCCCGATCCAATGTGCGGGAGCTCCGGTTTTCCTCCGCAGCCTCGTTCAGATACCGAATGCGAGCGTTTTCATCATAGACCCGAAGAAGGCTGCGAAAATGCGTCCGGCTGAGATTTTGAATGCGCGCGTTCAAAAATGTTTCATCCGGGAAGAATGTATAAAACTTCCGATAATAATGCAAATTCCGCTCGGAAAACCCTTTTCCGAATTCTTTCGTCAATTCATTTGAAAGGGCTGCTATCAAATGCTTTCCGTATTCCGCGCAGCCCTCTACGGACTGCTCCTGCTCACCGATCCGCTTTCCGATGTTCCGACAGGTCATTACCATAGCCGCGTTGACGTCGCTGTATGCCGAATTACGTCCTGCCGCGATAATATTTCTTATGTCCGCAATGACAGATCGGCACGGCACCGCATCATATTCTTCTTCTCTTTTTTGCACGTCCGTCGCCCCGGCGTTATAATATCACATACTTTCTTTCAGCCGTCTGTCTCATCGCGCGCTCCAAACCGACGGCGAGCGACCGCAAATCATCGTTTCACGAGCCGCAGCTTTTGCCGCGCCTGTGTTTATTGTATCACAAATTTTCGAAAAATTCCATACATTCTTTATCGTTCTTCAAAGATAAAGGACCGTATATAAACCGTGCCTGAGGGACATGCGTATCACTCCATCGCGCGCTTCATGGACTTCACGTATTCGCCGATGTACCGGGGTGCGTCCCTGCCGTACTTTTCGAGCAGCTTCACGATCGCGGAACCGACGATCGCGCCGTCGGCGATGTCCGACATCTTCTTTGCCTGCTCCGGCGTCGAGATGCCGAAGCCGATCGCGCACGGGATGTCGGTGTTTTCACGCACGGCTCTGACGATCGGGTAGAGGTCTGTACTGATCTCGCTCCTCGTACCCGTTACGCCGAGGCTCGATACGATATATACAAATCCCTCCGCCTCTTTGGCGATCATCGCGATGCGGTCATTCGACGTCGGCGCGATAAGCGAGATCAGGTCGACGCCGTATCGGCGGCATATCGGCTGAAATTCGTCCTTTTCCTCGAACGGCAGATCGGGCAGGATGAGCCCGTCGATCCCGATATCGCGGCACGCGGAAATAAACCGCACAGCTCCGTAAGAGAAGATCACGTTTGCGTACGTCATAAACACGAGCGGGATCTTCACGTCGCGGCGCAGATCGCGGACAAGCTCAAATACCTTGTCCATAGTTATGCCGCCCCTGAGCGCGCGTATGTTTGCCCCCTGAATGACGGGTCCCTCCGCCGTCGGATCGGAGAACGGGATGCCGAGCTCTATGAGGTCGGCGCCGCTGTCCGCGGCGGCGCGGACAGCCGCGGCGGTCGTTTCAACGTCGGGGTCGCCGCAGGTGAGAAAGGCGATGAACGCCTTGCCGTTTCGGAACGCTTTTTTTATATTACTCACGGATATCCTCCCCTCTGTAGCGGGCGACGGAGGCGCAGTCCTTGTCTCCCCTGCCCGATATCGTTATGACTATGATCCTGTCGCGTCCGAGCTCCGGCGCCAGCTTCATCGCGTGCGCCACGGCATGAGCCGATTCGATGGCGGGAATTATCCCCTCTGTCCTTGAGAGATACTCGAACGCAGAGACCGCCTCTTCGTCCGTCACCGGGACATACTCCGCCCGCCCGATATCGTGCAGATACGCGTGCTCGGGACCTATGCCGGGATAGTCGAGTCCCGCGGAGATCGAGTAGACGGGCGCGATCTGACCGTATTCATCCTGGCAGAAGTACGACTTCATGCCGTGGAATATGCCGAGCCTGCCGGTATAGACCGTCGCCGCCGTCTCAACCGTGTCGACTCCGCGCCCCGCCGCCTCGCAGCCGATGAGGCGGACGCCTTTGTCGTTTATGAAGTGATAAAACGAGCCGATCGCGTTTGAACCGCCGCCGACGCAGGCGATAACGGCGTCCGGCAGTCGCCCCTCCTTCTCCTTGAGCTGCGCCTTGATCTCCCTTGAAATGACGGACTGAAAGTCGCGCACGATCGTCGGGAACGGATGCGGTCCCATGACGGAGCCGAGGCAGTAATGCGTATCGGCGACGCGCGAGGTCCACTCCCTCATCGCCTCGGACACGGCGTCCTTCAGAGTTCCCGTTCCGCCCGTCACGGGGACGACCTGCGCGCCGAGCAGGCGCATACGGTAGACGTTGAGCGCCTGGCGCTCGGTGTCCTCTTTTCCCATAAATACGACGCATTCCATTCCGAAAAGCGCCGCGGCGGTCGCCGCCGCTACACCGTGCTGACCCGCGCCCGTTTCGGCGATGATGCGCGTCTTGCCCATCTTTTTGGCGAGCAGCGCCTGACCGAGGACGTTGTTTATCTTGTGCGCGCCGGTGTGGTTGAGATCCTCGCGCTTCAGATATATCTTCGCGCCTCCGAGATTGCGCGTCATCTTTTCCGCGTAGTAGAGCCGGGAAGGGCGGTTCGCGTATTCATTCAGGAGCGCCGTGAGCTCCGCGTTGAATTCGGGATCGTCCCGATACCGTTCGTATGCTTCTTCAAGTTCTATGACGGCATTCATCAGCGTTTCGGGGATATACTGCCCGCCGTGAATTCCGAATCGTCCTTTTCTCTCCATTTTTAACCTCCGATCTGCCGGAACAGCTCCCTCACCGCAGAGGGGGACTTGACTCCCGGCTCATCTTCTATTCCCGTCATAATGTCGATGCACTCCGCCCCGCTTTCGCTTATCACACGGCGGACGTTTTGCGGCGTGATGCCTCCCGCGAGCATGACGGGGACACTGCCGCACGATCTCAGCCTCCGGAACATATCGACGGGCGGGGTGCCGCACGCATCGCTCGCGTTTTCGGCATATCTGCTGTCAACGAGCAGCTCCGAGACGCCGATCCCGGAAAACAGCTCCGACAGCCTCTCCGGAGAATCCGTCCCGAACTGCTCTCTCTGCCGCTGCCCCGAGTTCGGGATACTGCGGATGACCTTTATCCCCGCCTTTGACAGCTCCGAGGCGATTTGTTTCGTCTCTTCCGTATTCTCCTTGTGATGGAGCTGTATAAAGTCGGGGCGCAGCTCAAGCGCGAGCGGGATCACCTTATCGGGTACGCCTCCTGTGACGACGCAGCTCATACATGACCGCGGGACATGACGCAAGAGCTCCTTTGCATACTGCGGCGGCAAATTCCACGGCACGCGCTCGGGATAGTCGACGACAAAGCCCAGAATGTCCGCCTGTCGGCACAGCTCTATATCGCGCTCGGACATCATCCCGCAGAGCTTGACGCGCACGGGGCGGCAAAGCTTTTGATAAAATGAAGCCGTATTCTCCGCCCGCATCAACGATGTCCCCACAAGCGCCGCATCCGCGCCGGCGCGGACCGCGCGCCTGACGTCATCTGGCGAGCTTACGGCGCTTTCGCTGACGAGAAAGCTGCCCGCGGGCTTATGGCGCGCAAGGCGTTCTGTGAGCGAGACAGTCCCGTCGTCACGCTCCAAAATTCCGATGTCGCGGTTGTTTATGCCGATGAGCTCCGCGCCGAGCGCCGCCGCTTTTGCCAGCTCCTCCTCCGTGTGCGTCTCGACAAGAACGTCAAGCCCAGCGGATTTCGCCTCCGCGTAAAGCTCCCGGAGCGTGTCCCCGTCAAGGCAGGAATACATCAGAAGGACCGCGGACGCGCCGAGCGCCTTGGTCTCTCTGATGTCGGCTCCCGTTTTGAGAAAATCCTTCCGCAGCACGGGGACTCCGAGCGATGCGATATCTTTCAAAAGGCGCTTGCTTCCCCCGAAATTTTCCTCCTCGGTCACGACCGAAAGCACGGGCGCGCCGGATCCTATGAGGATCTTCGCAAGCTCTACCGGATCCCTGCCCGAAAGAAGGTCGCCCTCCTTCGGGGAAAAGCACTTGATATCCGGGATGACGGTATTTTTCCCACCCCGCTTCGCTGCCTTCAGCGCGGCTGTGAAATCCATTTACCGCTCCTTACGTGCCGGAAATTCGCGCGAGCATTTTATAAGCTCGTCGAGCTTCCTCTCAGCCATGCCGCTCTCTATGATGCGGCGCGCCAAACCGATGCCCTCGTCGAAATCCGCCGCCTTGCCGCCGACGATCAGCGCGCCCGCGGAATTCAGCACAACGGCGTCCTTTTTCGGACCGGTGATCTCGCCAGAGAATACGCCGCGGATCGTTGAGGCGTTTTCCTCCGGCGTCCCCGTTCTGATCTCCGAAAGCGCGCAGCGTTTCATCCCGAAATCCTCCGGGCATATTTCATATTTTTCAAGCTTGCCGTCCCTGAGCTCGAGGATCCTTGTCGCTCCCAAAAGCGAGATCTCGTCGAGCCCGTCAAGCCCGTGGACGAACATCGCCCTCGTATATCCGATATTCATTGCTACATGAGCGACCTGTTCGAGCAGCTCCGGCTTATAGACGCCGAGCAGATGGCGCGGCGCAAAGGCGGGATTGATGAGCGGACCGATGATCGTGTAGAAGATCGTCTTGATCCCGAGCGCTGATTCGGGCGGCAGGACCTTGCACATGACGGGATGGAACAGCGGCGCGTAAATGAACGCGATCCCGATCTTCTCGATCAGCTCCTCCGCCTCCGCCGGGGTCAGGTTGATGTTGACACCCAAGGCTTCAAGGACATCGGCGCTGCCCGAAAGGCTCGAAATGGAGCGGCTCCCGTGCTTTGCGATCGGTATGCCGCCCGCCGCCGCGACGATCGCGGTCGCGGTGGAGATGTTGTATGTGCTGAGCCCGCCGCCCGTGCCGCATGTGTCCATCATCTCCGACCCCACCTTCGGGCGGATCGGGATGCAGACGGAGCGCATCGCCTCGGCGATCGCCGTCGTCTCGTCAAGTGTCGTCCCCTTCATTACGAGCGCGACAAGAAAGCCGGAGATCTGTCCCTCCGTCAGCTCGTCCCTGTTGATCGACCGGATGATCTCGTCGATCTCGGATTTTGTCAGATCCCTGCCGTTTGTGAGCTTTTGAAGAATGTCCTTGTACATTTTTCTCCTCCTATAAAATATGCTCCTTTGTTTTTCTGTCAAAGGAGCAAACAAAAACGCCCCCGACAGAATCAGCTTTTCTGTCAAGGACGAACAATTAAAAAATTATCCGCGGTGCCACCTTGAATTCACGGCAAAAGCCGTGCGCTTTAAAGGATACAAGCATATCCCCGGCAACTGACGTATGCCACACGTTGCAGAATACTCTGCGGCGCAAACATTGCAAGCCGCATTTGACTGCACCCTCAGCGGTCCATTTGACGGTTCGTTTCTTACCCGATTTTCAGCACCACGGGCTCTCTGTGAAGGCGTCGTCGCCGTTATCTCCGCGTCAACGGTTTAAATTTTCTTTATACTATCACTATATTCCGAATTTGTCAAGAAAAAATCAAAAATTTTAAAAAAAGCATTGATCTGCGCAGCTGCAAACGGCGCTCCTGCAAAATGTGACCCGCCTTTTATCTTATAACGCCGTACGGGTCGCCAAAGGCGACCCGTACGTTCACGAATCCGATGAACCGGGGATCCGCTTTATGCACTTGCCAAAATCATTCACACCCGGGACAAGCACCCCGGCGGAGGTGTTCTTTACCACGGCAGCATCGCGTTGTCGCATTTGAGCTCGGTGCCCTGCTTCACTCCGTCCTCCGTCTGGGTATATGTGCCGATTTGTACGAGGGAACCGTTCGACTTGATGCCGGTGATGAAGTACGTCTCCATCTTCACGGCAACTATGTCCGTCCAGTCCTTTATATCTTCGCTGATGTTGCCCAGCTCGCCGTTAAATTTCCCGGCAGCCGTCACGGTGCCGTCGGCGCGGACGCCCACGAGACCGCAGTAGTCATTCATTTCGATGGACACGATATCCGTCCACTCGAGCGCCGCCGTCAGCTCCGGGTTTTTGCCGTCGTCGCTCCGGGAGGCGTAGTCCTCCTCATCGTAGATCAGCACGACCGTCCCGTCGGACTTGAGCCCCGCCAGGACCTTATCGCTCTCCACGACTAAAACGATGTCCGTCCAGTTTGCGGCGTCGGCATACATCCCATGGTATTCCCCGCCGGCGAAGTCGCGCAGGACCATCGTCCCGTCCGCCCTGACGCAGGCGATCACGCCGGCTCTTCCCACGTCGAAGCTGACGATGTTCTCGCCCTCGACGAGAACTTCACCGTCTATGTTCACAACGGCGCCGTCCGAGCGGAGACCGAAGCAGTCATAGGATTGCCCCGCCAGCTCTACCATCTCCATGCCTTCCCAGGCGGACACGGTTTTCCAGTTTATGTCGCAGACGGAGCCGTCATCCATCAGGTAGTAAATCGCGCCGTCCGCCTCGACCGCCTTGACCTTTTTTCCGTCCGGAACTTTCAAGGGGTTCTCGCTCCGTGAGGACACGACGCCGCCGTCAGCCGTGACGCAGAGGGTCACGCCGGTGTCCATCCCCACGGTGTTGCACTTTGTGCCGCGGGGCAGCGGTTCAAACGGCTTATTCGTGCCGCCGGGCTGTGTGCTTCCGTCTGTTTTGTCTCCGCTGCCGGAGACGGCAGGATCCGGCTCGCGCGTGCCGGAGTTATTTGGCGAGCAGCATGCGAGCGACACGAGCATCAGCGCCGCCAACAGAGCTGCGAGAATTCTTTTCATTATAAAACCTCTGAAACATTTGATTTGACGTTTGTGATTATAGCATGCCGCGCCCGCAGTGTCAACGGTGTACACGGTCATATCACCTGAAAAATGTAAAATTTCAGATACTCCGTCTCAGGGACGTTCCACAAAACGGGGTGGTCCGGGGACTGCTTTCGGACCTCTATCTCCTTGAGCTCCCGCCCGGCGTCGTGCGCGGCGGCGCGGAGCATCCGCTCAAAGTCCGCGCACGGCATGAAATGGCTGCATGACGCCGTCGCAAGATACCCGCCCCGCGGGAGCAGCCCCATGGCGCGGTAGTTTATCTCCTTATACCCCCGGAATGCGCTGTCCGCCGTTTTCCGCGATTTCGTAAACGCGGGCGGATCCAGTATTATGAGGTCGTAGTCCCGCTTGCCCGAATCGGCGAGGCGCGGGAGCAGATCGAACACGTCGGCGGTGATGAAGTCGATTTTGTCCTCCGCGCCGTTGAGGCGGGCGTTGAAGCGCGCCATCCCGATTGCATCGGCGGAGACGTCCACAGCCGTGACATGCGCCGCCCCGCCAAGCGCGGCGTTCAGCGCGAACGACCCCGTGTGGGTGAAGCAGTCGAGCACGCGCTTTTCCCGGGAGAGCCGCGCCACGGCGAGGCGGTTGTATTTCTGATCGAGGAAAAATCCTGTCTTTTGCCCGTTTTCCACATCGACCCGGTATTTTACGCCGTTTTCGGTGATCTCCGTCACGGCGCTGTCGGGCACGCCCTCCCCCGGGACCGCGAACCAGCCCTTCCCCTGCGGAAGTCCCTCCTGCGCTCTGCCGGCAAGGTCGTCCCGGAGATAGACGCCCCGGATGTCCTGCCCGTCCTCACGGAGAACCCGGACGATGAGCGGCAGAATGACCGGTTTCAACCGCTCCATGCCGAACGACATCGTCTGCACGGATAAGAGCTCCGAAAACCGGTCCACCGTCAGACCCGGGAACCCGTCGGACTCCCCGTAGATCACGCGGCAGCAGCCTGTGTCCCGTCCCATCACCGTTTTTCGGTATTCCCATGCGTAGCGGACGCGCCGCTCCCAGAAAGCCTCGTCAAATTTATCGTTCGCGTTGCGGGAGACGATGCGAAGGCGTATCTTGCTCGCCCGGCTCACTATCCCGGTGCCGAGGTATGTGCCCTTTTGCGTCACCACGTCGGCAAGACCGCCGTTTTCGCACTCCCCGCGCTCCTCCGTGACCTCCGCGGCATAGACCCACGGGTGCCCCGACTCCACCCAGCGCTGCCCCTTCGGCGTTATGACAAATACGGGATACCCCCTGCCTTCCTTCATTAACGTTTCATTTCCTCATATATGATTTTTTTCGTGGACGCCTTTTTTACATCATCCGCGCAAGGTCGAGCCTCCCGCAGCTTATGACGCCGGTGATAACTTTGACGGTGCGTCGGTATCGTAATTTTTTCAGAAAATTCCCTCTGATGAATAAACGCCCTCATCCGTAGCTTCAAAATCAGTTTATCACACCGCCGCGAAAAAATCAAGTTAAGGCACCCGATTTTGAAGTTTTATCAAAATCGGGTGCCTTAAACCGCCTTTTCTATATGACGCTTTATCAAAAAGAGAAACGCGTCATCTGATCAGCCAGTCTCCCCTGCGCACAGCTCTGACGGCGCGCACCGTCAGAGCCGCCGCGGCGGCAGCCGCAGCTGTCAGGAACACCATCCCGCAGATCGGCATCGGAAGCACATCCCCGCCGAGCCTGTAGAGCCGGTCGGTGTCAAACAGCATCGTGAGGTCGAGATATCCCGCGGCGGCGATGCCCGTCTTCGCGATAAAATACGGCACCGCCGCCACAGCCGCCGTGACGGTATATACTATCAGCTCGCGCCTCAGATACAGCCCGATGAGAAAACAGATCAGCGCGAGCAGCAGCGTCCCGAAAAAGCTGAGCGTGAAATTGAGGGCGATATACGATGCGATTGAAAGATTCGGCAGCGCGCCCTCGTATCTCTCCAAGCCGAGCACGGCGGAATAGATATTATCCGGCAGAGCGTTCGAGCGGAAGAAATAAAACATATCTACGGCACGGAAGACGGTCCACGCGGCGGCGGACGATACTGTGAAGACGGCGGTCTTCGCCGCAAACAGCGCTCCCCTGCCGCGCGCGGTCGTGTTCGCTATCATCTGCATACAGTTGCCAGAGGTCGAGCTTTTGAATTCCGGCAGATACATCCTGCACGCGAGCACGCAGACGAAGACCAACAGCAGCCAGTCGACGCCCTCGTTCATCAGCTTGTTGTAGCCTATATCGTACACATACGAGCCGACGATCCCGCGCTCACGGTATAGCTTTTCGAGCCTGTCCGACTGCCCGCGCAGATATTCGAGCGGCTCCATCTTTTCCTGCGCGTCCGTCAGCTCGTAAAGGAGCGATCTATAGTACTCGCTCGATATCTTGTTGTTCCAGAACTCCTCGCCGATGTTCTTCAGCTGCTCGAACTTTTCACTGTATATCCTGTATTCTTTCTCGATATATTCCGCCTTCTCCTCCGTATACGGTCCGCCGACCACATCGAGATATTTTTTCGTTATCTTTTCAAACGTCGACTCCTTCGCCGTAAAATATCCCGACGCGGCGATCACTTTCGCGACGATCAGAACGGCAAGTATCGCATAAACGGCGCGCTGTTTATATATCTCATATGATACGAGCGAGGAGGGGTACCTGCGCGCGGACGCGCGCCGCCCCGAGATCTTCTCCTTTATCCGCTCTAAAGCGGCAGCGGCGCGCGAGCGTCCCACGCTGCCGGAGAGCCCGCGCGCGTGGAAGAGCACAGCCGATACCGAAACGGACAGGACCGCCGTGACGAGCGCAATCACGGCAAAAACAGCCCCGAGCGTGACGGGATATCCGAATATCTCGACCGCGCGGTACTCGGACGCGAAATTTTCCGTGCCGAACGTCGACCACAGGCCGAGATATTTCCACTGCCCGAGCGACGTTCTTTCAAGGTTCGGAACATAATATCCCACGGCGATGAGCGAGAGCCCGACGCCCGCGGCGATCGCGGCGTTTTTGACCGCGGACGCGACGGCGAACACGACGGACGCGAAGATCGCGGTCGTCACCGCCTTCAGCAGTATGTCAAACAAAAACGCTCCGAGAAACGAGGTGCGGAACGGAAAAAACCGCAGATCGGTCATCGACTGGACAGCCGAGAACGGATTCGAATATCCGCCCGTTACGACGCCGATCGCCGCGAACGAAATTACCGCCGACACCGCTGCCGCGAGCGCGCAGACCGCCATCGCGGCGAAATATTTGGCGGCGCCCGTGTGCGCGCGCCCACCCCGGCAAACACTCATTACGGTGTAAGCGCCGCTCGAACGGTCGCCGAGCGCCGCATAAACGGCGACGACGGCGGCGATCAGCAGGACGGCGAAGTAATCCGCGGTATAGTCAAAATATTTATACCAGCCGCGCACGACCTCGCGCCCGAGCGTGACGCTCTCTTCGAGGCTTTTATATCTTTCGATATAGCTCCTCTGGTAACGGCGCACATAGCTGTCCGGGCTGATGTTCAGCTTCCCGTACGCGCGGTCGAGCGACTCCGCCCTCGCTATCGCGTCCCCGATCTTTTCGCGGTACGCGTCGTTCGCCATGGCGTAGGTGTAAGCGCGGTTGAAAAAGTCTATGTCGGGATATTTCCCGTTGCTGTACGACGCGGACATGCTGTCCGTCTTCCCCGATGCGTAGTCTTCATAGTCCTTCTTCACGCGCCCGTACTCGCGCAGAAAGCCGTCCGGGTCGTTTATCGCCATATTGTATATCTCGTCGGCGTATTTATCATATTCGGGATCGCGCAGCGGGAGGATCGTACTCATCGGGTCGAGCACGTTTGCGATGAACACGATAGCGCTCGCAACGATCAGCGCGACCGCCGTTATCCGCATCAGCGGCGCCGTCAGCAGTTTTCGGATCTCGTAAGGTATGAGCCTCAGCGTCATTTTCATTTTTCAGCCCTCCCGCCGCTTTACGCGTTGTGCCAGCGCACAATAGTCGTATATTCCCCGGTATCTTTTTTGACAAAATGGTATACGCCATCCCAGTCCTGAATAATAACACGGTCGTCTGTGGCTGATACGATCCAGTAATGAGAATTTTCAGCCGTGAATATTTTTTTATGTTCACCGGTCCTGCAATCATACGAATAAAATACGGTCGTCCCGTCGCTCATATCATTATCATAGTAAAAATATCCGTCTCCGAAACTGTAACCGCCCCCGTAGCGCGCTGTAACAACATCACTCGAAAGAACGGTTTCTTCCTCCGATAACGGGTCTCCGAGTTTTCTGCGGCACAGCGAAAATGCTGTGTCATAGTCCGTCATCGTCAGGTCCTCCGCGGTCTGATAATATAGGTATTCACCGTCCGAACAGCATACGCTGTACCCGTCGAACAAATATGTAAAGCCAGAGAAGTCGAGCGCGGAGGAATATATTTTCCCGCCCCGCGAGTAGTAGATCACATCGTCGGCTATATAGTCGAGCTGAAACCATCCCGTCTCCTCCTCGATTTCCAAAACCGCGTAGCCGCTCCCGTCGAGGTTGATCTTATTTATAATATAAACCCTATTTTCACCGCTGGCCGTCTTTGCATGACCTGTCTCAAAATACAACGTGTTGCGATATGTAAAAATATAGCCGATACGGATATCGTTAAGTCCTTCTTTCAATATAGTGAGCTTTCGTGACTTCATGTCAAATGACGCTATCTTTGTTTCATATTCTCTGTTATGCACATTGTCTTTTTCGGTGCGTTCGACCGTGTAAGCGATAATGAACACCGGGACGCCGCCGTTTTTCGCAGTCGCCTCGTCGTCAATTATGAGTTCCGCTGATGCGATGTCCGCGTCGAACTTGTCGGAGCTCTCGCCGCGTGTGAGATCACAGCAGAGCGGCAGCCATCCGCCCGACGGATCGTCCATATCATGAAAAACGATATGATCAATATACCCGTCTTTGTTATGCTCATACGCGTCGGTTTGGAAAACAAAATCGCCCCAGACATACGGATTAGTATATCCACCCCCCTGTGCAAATTCCCCGATATTCCCGGGCGCGCTCCCGTATATGAGCCCGTCGCCGCCGCTGTCCGTACCGTCGCCGCCCACGGACTGTGTGTCGCACGCGGCGAGCATCAGCGCCGCCGTGACGAGCGCCAAAAGAAAGCATACGATCCGCTTTATCTTCCACATGATCCGGTCCCCCTTTTCCTTTATCACCACGGATTCTGCCAGTCTTCAAATGTTGTATACTCGCCTGTTTTTTTGTCAACGCAGATGTTTGGTCCCTTGCGGACATAAGCGAGCACATAGTCTCTTGTGGAATACCATACGGAAATAGAGCCTTCATGTTCGATCAGTTTCCCGTACTCGCCCGTCTTTATGTCATAACGGTAAATGACCGAGCCCCCGCCGTCCGTTTCCGTCTCGAGATAGAGATCGCTCCCGAAGAGGCTGTAATCGGTGCAGCTGCGCCCGGTCAGAACATCGCTTGAAAGCACGACCTCTCCCGCCGCCGACTTGTCGGCGCTTCTTTTCCTGTATAGCGAAAATGATGTATCAAATCTCGCCGTCGGGTCTTCTGTCGTCAGATAATATATGTATTCGCCGTCCGAAAAGAAGACTTGGTACGCGTCGAAGAGATACGAAAGCCCCGAGAAGTCGAGCGCGGAGGAATATATTTTCCCTCCGGCGGAGTAGTAGATCACATCGTCGGCTATATAGTCAAGAGACAAAAGCACCGTGTCGAAGCCGTCCATCGTCGCGTATTCGCCTCCGCCAAGCTCGAACATGTTCAGCGTTCGGAAAAATTCGCCGTGCTCCTCATCTGCGTGAAACGGCTGTGTGTCGAAATACAGCCTCCCTTTATATGAACATACGTTGCTGCAAAGAGAGCCGTCGATACCGCTCTTGATTATCGTGAGCTTCTGCGTCTTCATATCGAAGGTCGCGACGCGCGTTTCGCTCCATCTGTTATGCACGTTGCTTTTTTCAAAAATATCGAGCGTATACACAACAGCGAACACCGGGACGCCGCCGTTTTCGGCGGTCGCCTCGTCGTCGACGACAAGCTCTATCTGTTCTATGCTCGCATCAAATCCTTCCGGTATATCGTCTTGCGCAAAATCGCAGTCGAGAACCACCCATTCCGCTTTGGGATCGGTAATATCGCGAAAAACGATGCGAGACATGACGCCGGAGTCCGTCTGCACGGACCCTTCGATGAACATAAAATCTCCCCACACATATGCTCCGCTGAACCCGCCGCCGATCGCAAATTCGCCGATATTCCCGGTTGCGCTCCCGTGTATGAGCCCGTCGCCGTCCCCCGTACCGTCGCCGCCCTCGGGCGCAGTGTCGCACGAGGCAAGCGTCAGCGCCGCCATTACGAGCGCGATGATAAAGCATATAAGTCTTTTCATATCAGCCCTCCGTCTCTTTCGTCTTACCTAAGATATCTCCGCGTTGCTTTCAAAATCTCCCCGCGCAGCTTTGCCCTGCGCCGGAACTTGACATTCGAACGGAAAGCACGGTCGATACCGTAGTCTCCGTACACAATATATCTCGCATTTCGCGCCCGGATATTTCAAAAAAGCAAAAAAAAGCGTCCCCCGGGAAAAAATTTCCCGGGGGCGCAAAAGCGGAATTACTTAAACAGTTTTTTGAGCTGCTCTTCGTCCACATAAACGGAGACCTCGCCGCACTTCGGGCAAACCGCCGCCTTCGGATAAACGGCTTTGCCGGTCAAGCCCTTCTTGCGGATCACATTGCCGTATCCGCCGGTGAACGTAAAGTCTTCTTCCATTTCCGCCCCGCAGCGTATGCACTTTCTCATCTTTTTCACCTCCTGTTTGTCTTTTTTTAGCCCCGAGCGAAATACAAAAAGATCAATAAATACAGGGTAAAAAGCGTGCTCGGGAAAAGACTTATCACCCCA
>CANQMS010000014.1 GCA_947624995.1 uncultured Clostridia bacterium | reverse complement strand
CCGTTCCATGATGTCGCGCTGCCTGCGGCGCATATCGAGCTCGTCCTCCTCGCACGTCACATGGTCGTACCCGAGCAGATGCAGCGTCGAATGTACGGTCAGGAAAGCAAGCTCGCGCTCAAAGCTGTGCCCGTAGACGAGCGCCTGATTTTCCGCCCTCTCGACCGATATGACGATGTCTCCGAGCGGGACGAACCCCTCATCCGGATAGCGCTCCCCCGGCGCGAACTGCGGGAACGAGAGCACGTCCGTCGCCGAGTCGACGCCGCGGTACTCGCGGTTGATCTCCTTTATCGCCTCGCTGTCCGTTAACACGACGGAGACCTCGGCGGGATATCCGAATTTTTCGTAGTCGAGCGTTTCCGATATCGCGCGGCGTATCAGCCGCTCGTGGCGCAGCCTTATATATTTCTCATCCTGTTCGTTTTCGATCAGGACACGCAGCCTTCTTTTCATTTTCAACCCCGCGCTATCCTGTATCTCTGCCTCTGCTCCGCGTCGCGCGCTTTGCGCTCGCGGTCGTACTTGTCATACGCGAGGATTATCTTCTGCACGAGCTTGTGGCGGACGACGTCGCGCTCGGTGAAGCGGTGGATCGCGATGTCGTCTATCCCGTCGAGTATCTTCACGACCTCGGCAAGTCCGCTCCGCTTCCCGGAGGGCAGGTCCGTCTGCGTGAGGTCACCGGTGACGACGATCTTGGAATTAAAGCCGAGGCGTGTCAAAAACATCTTCATCTGCTCGGGCGTCGTGTTCTGCGCCTCGTCAAGTATGATGAAGGAATTGTCGAGCGTCCTGCCGCGCATATATGCGAGAGGCGCTATCTCTATCGTCTGCCGCTCGACGTGGCGCGAGTAGCTCTCGGCGCCGAGCATCTCATAGAGCGCGTCGTGCAGCGGGCGCAGATACGGGTCGATCTTGTTCTGAAGGTCCCCCGGCAGAAATCCGAGCTTTTCCCCCGCCTCGACGGCAGGTCTCGTTAAAATTATCCGCTCGACCTCGCGGTCGCGCAGCGCCTTTACCGACATCGCGACGGCGAGGAACGTTTTTCCCGTGCCCGCCGGACCGACGCCGATCGTGACCGTGTTTTTCCTTATCGCCTCAACGTATTTTTTCTGCCCGACCGTCTTTGCCTTGATGGGCTTTCCCTTTGTCGTGACGCAGACGCAGTCGTCAAGGTCCTCGAGCTCGCCCGCCCTGCCGTCCGCCGCCATGCCGATGACATAGTCGACAGTCTGATCTCCGATCTCTTCGTTATATTCGGCGACGCCGCGCAGGTATTCGACCGCCTCCGCCGCGTGCGTGACCGCCTCCGGCTCGCCGGACAGAACGATGGAGTCCCCGCCCGAGTCCGGGCTCTGCCTGTTGTACATCTTTACGCCGAACGCCTCTTCGATCCGGCGCGCGTTCTTGTCGAAGCTGCCGTAGAGCCGCCCCGTGATCTCGCTCGATTTTGTTTTAACGATCTTTTCAGCCATAAGCCATTTTCTTCCGATTTTTTATTCCGTAACTTCAAATTCCCTTGTCTCGGCTATATCCGCGACTACCGACAGTACGCACCGTATCTCGTAAGCGTCCCCCGCCTCGGACATACCGTCATCCGCCGTGTACGATAAAAGCGTCACGTCGCGGCACGCCTCGGAAAACGCAAGGCTGTATTCGCGGTACGCGAGCGCCGCCGCCTCCTCCGGCGTCAGCGTGCGCGTCCTCTTTTCGATGCGTTCATGCTGTGTTTTTATGATCTTTATGGGCAATCTGACGGTATTCAGGAGCACAAGGTCATCCGTTACTGTTATTGTATCATAAAAGGCGGTGTCAATTCTACCCCTTCCGCCGAAAAATATCTCTCCTTCAAAAATTTTTATGCCGTATTCTGTCAGAATATCGCCCGTCCTGACCTCTTCCTCGAATTCGAGCGGTACGCGCACGAAAATTTCGCGCGTGACCTTCGCCCAGACCTCCCCGCGCGCGTAAACGTATTCGGTGCCGATCCCCTCGTATTCGACTGCGCCGGAGATCAGAAGCTGCCCTTTTTTCACCTCCTCGCCGACGGACACCTGTGCCGCCCCCGAATACGGCATGACGTTTTCGATAACGCCGTCGCACGCGGCGACGATATTTGCGCGTGCGGTCGGCTCGGGTCCGCCTCCCGGCATGTATTCCCGCACCTCGACGCGCGCGACGCTGCCCTTCATGTTTATGGCGATCCACACGATATCGGGCGATGCAAGCAGAAAGCGGTTGTGGAGCACGTCGAAGTCGACGGATTTGTGATACGTCCCGAGCCCGAACCCGAGCTGCCGCAGCTCTTCGATTATGCGCTCCTCCGGCACCGTCTCGTTTCCGTAAACGTCGATGCGCCAGACGAAATCGTCCGATATGAATATCGCCGCGATCATGAGCGCGCCGCCTAAAAACAGCCCGAAGCGAAGGCGGTATCTGTAAAGATACACCGTGAGCCCGTATTTTTTCTTTATTTCGTAGGCGATCCCGCGCTCGGAAAAGACACGCTCGAATATCGGCAGGTCCCGTATGCGCAGAACGAACATGCGCTCGCCGCCGCGCCTTTTGCGGATGATAACGGGCAGCCCTATGGAATAAAGCGCCTCCGTCGCGCGCGCGACGTCCTCCGCCGGGACGCGGACCGCGGCGGCGCCGATCAGCCACAAAAAAATGTATTTCAGCATTCGCCCACCGTCCCTGCGGATAAAACGTTTCCGCGCACCGTTATCTCGCCGTCACAGTACCGCACGATGTCGAGGTCCTGCCCGGTTATTGTAAGGACGACCTCGCCCGCGTCGACCGTGATCTTTTCGTCCCCGTACGAAAGTATCGCCCGGCACCCGGTCACGTATGCCTCCCGCCCGTCCGTCAGCGTAACGCTCCACCCGCCCGGGACGGCGGCGCTCGGCGTCTCGAACAGCTCCGCCGCAAACTCCGAGACAGCACTTTTAAGTCTGTGTTTTTTCATCTTTACAGTATAATTCTCCCCGAACCTCACATATAAATGTTTTTGCGGAAAAGGCGACCTTTCACTGCCGCCTTAAATCATATGTCGGAGGCGTCATTATTATGAAAGAACACGGCACGAACACGCCGCTCGCCGTCGCCGTCATCGCGGTCTCGCTCTTGTTTTTGTCTTCTCCGGAAACGGTCTCAGAGGCAACGGGACGCGCGCTCTCGCTATGCGTCACGCGCGTTATCCCGTCCGTGTTCCCGTTCTCCGTGCTGTCCTCTATGTTCGTCGCCGTCGGCGGCGCGCGCGCCGTCGACCGCGCGCTCTCCCCTGTAAGCCGCAGGCTGTTCGGGACGGAGCGCGGCGCTTCCGCGCTCTTTTTAGGGCTCCTTTTCGGGTTCCCGCTCGGCGCGCTGACGGTCGGGGAGGAATACCGCTCGGGCTCGCTCGACAGGGACGAGGCGGCGCGAATGCTCGCGTTCGTCTGCTGCGCCTCGCCGACATTCCCGGTCTATGCCGTCGGCGTCGGCTGCTTCGGCAGCGCGGCGGTCGGTCTCGTTATCTGGGCGGCGCAGGCGACGGTCTCAGTCATCATCGGACTCGTCACCGGCGTTCTGCTGCCGAAAAGTCCCGTGCAAAGCGCCCCGCAGCCGAAAAAAGAGAGCGTGCCCGCAGCGGGCGCGCTCTCGCTCGTGACGCGCGCGGTCACGGACGGTTCGCGCGTCATTCTGAACGTCTGCGGCTCTGTCACGTTCTTTTCGATAGCGTCCTCGGTCGCCTCTGAGGCGGTCGGCAGGATAACGGACTCGGTCGTCCCGAAGCTCATAATATCAGCCGTCTTCGAATTTTCTTCCGGAACCTCCCTCGCCGGCGCCGCGTGCGAGGCGGGAGAGATCGGCAGGGGCGCCGCCATCGCGATCGCGGCGTTCTCCGTCGGATTTGCCGGGCTGTCTGTAATGTTTCAGACGTCGTCCGTCTGCGAAGGTGTCCCGCTTTTGCCCTATGTCTGCGGCAAGCTGATAACGGGGCTCGCGACTGCCGCAGCCGCGTATTTCGTCTCCTCCCTCCCGGCGTTCGCACCGACATTTTCCGACGGGGAGCACTTCGCGGAGCGCACATACGGAGCCGCCTCCCTTATCGTTTTTATGCTTCTTCTGCTTTTGACAGCAGTCTTTTACAAAAAGTGTTGCAAAAACGCGCGCGATAGATTATAATAGTAAAGATGAACGCGAAAACGGAGACGGACATGAGAAAAAAGGACGATACGGACGACATGATATGCGCGCGGTGCGAGCGCGGGACGCCGCTTTTCACGGGCGACGCCGTGCTGTGCCGCCAGCGCGGGCTCGTGTGGGCAACGGCGCATTGCCGCCGTTTCAGATACGATCCCTTAAAGCGCGTCGTTCATCCCGCCCCGCCCATTCCGAAGCTCGATTTCCCCGAGCTGCCGTAAACGCAATTTTCCCGCGGAGGTAAGTATATGGAATCCGACAGTAGAAGTACACCCGGTCGAAGTATCTTTTTCATATACAAGGCTCCGCAAAAGCGCGGCTGATTTTTTCGCGCCCGCACAAAGCGGAAATATATAAAAAGATCACCGAGACCGTCATAAAACCATCGACTGCGACTCAGAATTTTTGAAGGATGGGAGGATGCACGGTCTTTTTCCGCGCAAAAAATCAAATGAACGAAACGATTGAAACAACGCTCGACATGATTACCACGCTTTTGCGGGAAAAGCGAATAGGCGAGCTGCACCGGCTCTTTCACGATATCCCCGCGGCGGACATCGCCGAGCTTTTGACGGAATTTGAGGGCGGAGAGCTTCTGCTCCTGTTCCGCATACTGCCGAAGGAGGCGGCGGCGGATGTCTTCGTCCTCATGGACCCCGATCAGATGGAGGAGCTGCTCGGTGCGTTCAGCGACCGCGAGATTACGGCGCTGATCGAGGACATGTACCTCGACGACGCCGTCGATATAATCGAAGAGATGCCCGCAAACGTCGCCCAGCGCATACTGTCCCGCGCCTCGTCCGACACGCGGCGCGAGATAAACGCGCTCCTGAAATACCCGCAGGACAGCGCAGGAAGCATTCTTACGACCGAGTACGTCCGCCTCTACCCCGACACGACCGTTGCCGAGGCGTTCGACATTATACGCAAAACCGGCATAGACAAGGAGACCGTCTACACGTGCTACGTCACGGACAGGCAGCGCCGCCTCATAGGAGTCGTCTCCGCGCGGACGCTGATGCTCTCCGACAGCAAGGCTCTGACCGCCGACATAATGGAAAAAAACGTGATCTCCGTCAAGACGCTCGACGACAAGGAATTCGTCGCGAATCAGCTTCAAAAGTACGATTTTCTGGCACTCCCCGTCGTCGATTCGGAGGACCGCATGATAGGCATCGTCACCGTTGACGACGCTATCGACGTCATCGTCGACGAGTACAGCGAGGATATCGAGATAATGGCGGCTATCACGCCGACGGACAAGCCTTATCTGAAGCAGTCCGTATTTTCGATCTACAAAAACCGCATACCGTGGCTGCTCTTGCTCATGATCTCGGCGACGTTCACGGGTATGATCATTTCCTCGTTCGAGGCGGCGCTCGCGGCACAGGTCGCCCTGACCGCGTTCATACCTATGCTGATGGACACGGGCGGAAACTCCGGGAGCCAGGCTTCCGTCACCGTCATCCGCGGCATTTCTCTCGACGAGATATCGTTCTCCGACACGTTTTTCGTAATGTGGAAGGAGCTGCGCGTTTCGGCGCTCTGCGGCGTCTCGCTCGCGGCGGCGACGTTTATAAAGATACAGCTCGTCGACAATCTTCTGATGCACAACGGGGTCTCGATCGCGGTTTCCGCCGTCGTCTGTTTAACGCTGCTGTTCACCGTCGTCTGCGCGAAGCTCATAGGCTGCACGCTGCCGCTGCTCGCGAAAAAGATCGGCTTTGACCCGGCGGTCATGGCGAGCCCGTTCATCACGACTATCGTCGACGCGATCTCGCTGCTTTTGTATTTCTTCTTTGCCAAAGCCATGCTCGGGCTTTAAAACCCCTACGGAAAGGAACATAAAATGCTTACATTCAGGAAAATGACGCCCGAGGACTATGACGGTGTCGACGCACTCATGGGGGAGCTGCACCGGCTCCACGTCGAGGCGCGCCCGGACATGTACGTGCCTGTCGATCATCCGTATTCGCGCGAGGAATACATGCGCCGCGTCTCCGGCGACGGGTGGATCTCGCTTTTGGCGGAGAACTGCGGCAGCATTATCGGTATCGCGTTCGTCGAGCTGCGCGACCGGGTAAATATGGTGAACTCGCGCACAGCGTATATGCACGACATCTACGTCATCCCCACCGAGCGCCGCGCAAAGATAGGCACTATGCTCTACCGCATGGCGGAGCGCGAAGCGCGCGAACGCGGCGCGCACCGTCTCGACCTTACGGTATGGAGCTTCAACAAGGATGCGCTCGCGTTTTACCGCGCGATGGGCTTTTCCGACCAGCGCTTCATCCTCGAAAAGGATATAAGAGAGGAACATTTCTCACGGGACTGTGAGAAATGATATGTAAAATATGCGGGGAGAAAACTTTTCAGGAAAAGTTTTCTCCCCGCACCCCGTTTTCAAAAGCTTTTATGACCTATGATCTGTTTTCCCCGCCCGTGCTTTCGATCTTTTTCCGGCGTATTTCGAACGTAAAAAGGCAGCCGATATCGGCTGCCTTTTTATGCGGGAAACGGGACTTGAACCCGTACGGTGTGAACCACACGCCCCTCAAACGTGCGCGTCTGCCAGTTCCGCCACTCCCGCGGATATTGCGCGGGACATGGCGGAACTCTCACGCTCACTCCCGCGGATATTGCGCGGGACATGGCGGAACTCTCACGCTCACTCCCGCGGATATTGCGCGGGACGTGGCGGAACTCTCACGCTCACTCCCGCGGATTGAGCAATGTGCGACCACTGCTGTTCGCAATGCACCTCGCTCTCGCGAGTGCTTTTTTATTATACTCACATCGGCGGTCATTGTCAAGTGGATTTTTCAAAAAACTTCATCTTTTTTGCGCGCGCGGAAGGATAGAGCCCGAAAAACCTTGAAATTGCTCAAAAGTCGACCGGCGGTAGAGAGCGGTGGCGCGGGGGTAGAGTCGTTTTTTCCATACGTCGACATAGGTAATATTGACTCTCCCGCCCCCTGATGCTACAATCGGTATAATGAGTTTTACATAAGGAGCCACACAGAATGTCCTTCGCGGTTTTCACCGATTGCAGCTCGAACCTTCCCGGATATCTGCTCCGGGAGCTCGACATCAATATAATGCCGTGTACATATATGGTAGACGGCGAGCTCACCTCATACGACGGTAATCTCGACAATTTCGACTATAAGTCATTTTATGACTCCCTGCGCACCGGCAGCGTTGTGACGACGGCGCTGATGAACTCCGAATTTTTCATCGAACACTTTACCCCCGCGCTTGAGGCGGGGCTCGACATCGTCTATGTCGGGCTTTCGAGCGGCATAAGCGGCACATACCACGCCTCGACGATGGCTGCCGCCGAGCTGATGAACCGTTATCCGGGGCGTCGCGTACACGCCGTGGACTCGCGCGGTGCCGGGCTCGGCGTCGGTATCCTCACCTGCCTTGCCGCCGACCTCAGAAATGAGGGGCTTTCGTCGGACGAAGCCGCCGAGAAACTGAATTATGCCGCCGACCATCTGTGCCAATACTTCACGGTAGACGATCTGATGTTCCTGCGCCGCACCGGGCGTATCACAACGACGATCGCCGCCGTCGGGACGCTGCTCGGGATCAAGCCGCTTTTGTGGGGCAACGAAAAGGGCGCCATCGTCGACATCGGCAAATTCCGCGGGCGCGGTCGCGTTATCGACGCGATCGTTAAAAAATACGCCGAAAAGGTGCGCGAGGCGGGCGTTCAGCGCGTCGCCATCTCGCACGGCGACTGCCCCGACGACGCTGAGGAGCTCGCCCGCCGCATCCGCGAAGTCGCCGAGCCGCGCGAGCTCATAATCTGCCCGCACGAGCCCCTGACCGGCTCGCACGTCGGTCCCGGCATGCTCGCTCTCTTCTTCTTCGGCAGCGAACGGTAAAAATCCGCACCAAAAAATGGGATGACGCGCGGGCGTCATCCCATTTTTTTACGAATTACGGAGCATATACGGCTTGCGTGTCATAGAACCGCCGAAGTCGTAAAACCGCTCGGACAACGAAAAAAACGTCCGCTGTCACGCCGGAACCATGAGAAAACAAGAGGGCAAAATTTAAGTTCGGATCAAAGGAATGCTCTTATATTTTTCGATCCTCTCTTCCGTATCTATGCCGTCGCTCTGGCTTATAATCAAAGACCCGACCTCCTTGCCGTTTTCATCCGTCAGGTAAAATCCGTCCTTGCGGCAGTACATATATGACCGCCCGATCCGCAGCCTTCTGCCGAGGTCCGTTCTGTCAATATCGTCTGGGTCGATGATCTTCAAAAACGGCTGATACGCATTCTCGGACATGTTCTGCGAGCTCCATAGAACGTAAATACAGTACGGGCTTCCCGTCTCTATCCAATATTTTCCGTCTCTTCCCGGTCTGAACTCCTTATATTTTACGAAGTAATACCGCCAATCGTATCTGTCTTCTGTTTCACACCGAGACATATATTCCCGGATAACGGTATCCAGCAGATCATTGTCGAAATGCGGATATCTCGTAAGAAACGAAGTGAGACACTTTTTTGTTTCATCAAATCTTCCCGCGATGCTCCTGTGGAGCAAAAAGCGCCACGCCGAGTCCTTTTCGGACCCTAACTGCCGCCGCCAGCCGTTTCTTTCGAGGCGGGAATAATCGCCCTCCGTCAGCAGCGCGCAGGTGACCTTGTCCCTGTCGCAGGAGAACAGCTCCGAAAACCGTTCGAACAGATCGTGGTTTTCGAGCCCGACCGCGGATATCTGTCCGCACAGCAGCCTGTGATTTTCCAGCAGGTTCAGCGCCGGTATCTCCTTGCGATGAGGCCGCCTCCACCCGAGCTTTTCCTTTTCTTCCTCAAGCTGAAAAACATTGTAGTTGATCGGTATCTTATCCAATATCACACCGTCTTTTATGATCGACTTCGTTTGCAGCAAAATTGCGGGCAATCTGTTTCCGCCGACACGGTTTTCATTGTCATTGATCTCGTCGTCCGAATTCGATATCAAATTATTGACGATCCTTATCCGCTCCGAAAAATCCTCTTTGCTCACGGCATGTACATTCATCGCATATTGCAGGAAAGCGTACAGCATGATCACCTTTGAAAGAGTAAAATAATTGCTGCGCCTTCCCGACGTTTCGTCGGAATAATTCAAAAAGCAATCCCTCAAGAGATCGGTTGAATTATAATTGAACAGTCTCGCCTTGTCGGGAACGCTGTCGAGAGACAGAAATTCGGAAAACAGGTTTTTGTCGACATCGTCGCCGAACGTGTCCCACGCGTCAAAGGATCTCTCAAGAAAAATCAAATGCTCCACGGCATTTCGGCAGTGCGCGGAAAAATATTCTTCGATCAGATCGAATTCATAATAGCTCCTGCCCTGCGGCGTGCCGCCTTCCTCGTAGCAAATAATGTCGCATATAAATTTGAAATAATTCAGAAACAGTTTATCCGGCAGATTGTCCCCTCCCCTGTATCTCCAAAGGAAATCCGTCCATTTCAGATCTATCTTCGATTCAAATCTTTTCGCGGCTTCCGCGTCCGTCTGAAAGATACGGTGCTCAAATTCCGCCTTAAAATGCTCAAACCGGGTGAGCGGTCTGCCTCTCGAATTCATTTTGATGTAAAGCTCGTCTGTGAGTCCCATGTTCTTGATCGGCAGAAAATAGAACTTTATCTTCCCGCCGACCAGCAACTTCCACAAATTCTGCACGTCGGAAAAGCATTTAACAATTTCATCTGTCATCACGAGCATGGAGCCGATCGTCGGATCGTTTTTCCAGTCGAGCGGGAACCACGCCTGATCTATAATTTGTCCGCTTACCGTGTCCGTGGACGTAAAATCGGGCGTAAAATCAATGATGATCTTGCAAAAATCTCTCGCGCTGTACCGCGTTTCATATGCGAAATCCGAGAGGAAGCTGTATTCTTCCTTCGGTATGTTTTCTTTTTTGGCGGCGTACCAATGCAGCAGGAAAAGTGTCGTCAGTCGCTGCTGTCCGTCAAGCGGGGTCAGGACGCCGTCGTCCTTTATATCGCCGTAGATAAAATCAAGACAAATGCCCTCTCCCAAGACCGCCCGGTGCAGCGCATCCAAGAATCTTTTTCTGATCCTTACGATCTCCGGATTCGATCTCCCCTGCGCATAATCGCGCTGTATAAGCGGGATTATGATCCTCTTGATCTCGAACGGGTTTTCTTCACCCGTTTCGCACAAAGAAAACAGCTCGCGAAAAGTACACAAATAGGATTTAGCCATCGTTATGTTCCTCGCCGATCATAGTGATCCTGTCCGTCAGGTAAGGTGCCAGCACCGAATTGATAGCCTCAAGATAACATTCCCTGTCCGTCTGACTCCAAAAATGTACCTGATTCCCGTCGGAATGCGTATAATATTTCAAAAAGACCATCTTCGTGCAATACGGAATAAAATCTCCTTTTTTATCCAGTTCGATGATCTTGTTCCGCTTTGCGTCAAATGCGGAATTGCTAAGCGCCGCATTGTTTCCCACATTCAGCAGCGCAAGATTTGAGATCGAATGTAAATAGCCTCCGGCGCCGTCGGACAGTATTGATTCGACGGACTGCCTGATCTCCTTGAATTCGTCGCCGAAATGCTCCGTCGGATAGCCGTCGCCCGTCATATCCGTGATCCTTTTGATCATATTTTCGAGCTCGCTTTTTTCAAGCTGTCCGTTCCTGACCCGAAGCTCCCCGACTGTTTTCACGGATTCAAGGTGCAGTCCGAGCCATTCTTTCCATTCCTTTACCGTTTTCATCCCCTCGGAGTGCTGCGCGTGGATATGCTCGATGCTCCATTTTCCTTTTTTATATTTGTAGAACGGAAACCACATGCTTTCTTTCCCGTTCTTCCGCGTCGATTCAACATTGAACAGCAGCAATAACTTCGCTATTTTTTTGTAATCCGCAAAGACCTCATAGCTCATCTCGCCGTAGTTCACATCGGAGCTCACAGAGTCCGCGATCTTTTTATCCAGTGCGGCGACGAGCTCTTTTTTTGTTCTTCCTTCAGCCAGGGCAAAAAGCTCCGAGAGCTTTGTGCCGACGGCGATCAGATATCCGATCTTGTGATAAAATTCGTGGTTCGCGTACCAGTCCTTCAAAATAAGGAAAGTATGCAGAATCCTTTGCCATATTTGGGTAAGATCATGCGTTTTTCTCAGATCGTCGAAATAGAAAAACGTTCTGTATTTATCTTGAGGACCGGCATCCGAGCCGGCGTCAAGATCGAGTATCAGATCAATCCTCGTCTGAAATTCTCCGCTTTCCGGATTGGTCAGAAAGCCCCAAAACGGCTCGTAGTGCAGTTCTTTTTCTATCGTATCCCATTGCAGCGCGATCTCTTTCTGCCTGTCGCACGAGATCGCGCTCCTGCTCGACTCGGAAAGAAAGATTGCCTTTACGAGCTCGGAGGAGGTCAGCGGGATCTTCCCGATATTCAGCCTCTGAAACAGAGAGTTGCTGTCCTCGTTTTCATCCACCTCATACCAAATGACGTCTACGCGCTCAGAAAGTAATTTATATAAATTGAACGCTTGCAGCGAGGGATCGTTCTGCCTCTCAAACCAATCCGATATTTTTAAAAATGCGCGTTTTATGTAGAAAAAATCAATATTTTCCTCCGAAGAATCGCGCGAAAGGGTTTCCAGAAATTCTTCCGTCCTGTCCCTTATTTCGTATGACAGCCTGAACTTGGCTTCGGCGAAGGGAACGTATTTTTTCATAACCTTGTAGATGAGGATCAGCGTTGTCAGCCGCTGCTGCCCGTCGATCAGCTCGAGCGAACCGTCGGTCTTTTTTTTCACAACGATCGGCTGGAGGCAGTAACGGCTTTCACTCGCCCCCTTAGCCTTATCGAACTCCATGATGTCCTCGATCAGCTTGACGGCCTCGTCTGTCCACCGATATCCTCTTTGATAGGCGGGAACGCAAAATTTCCCGTTCAGGTCGATGACCTTCTTGGTCTCCAAAGAAATCGTATTCATCTAAATTCTCCACCGGATCCTTATATTTTTTCCGCTTTCAAAAAAGGTATGCCCAAAACAGTGCTTTTGCAGGTCGGTCACTGTCGATTGCTACCCGAGATATAGATAAGCGGTCCGGCTGACCGTCAAGACCGCTTATCCTTGCTTTATGCCGCCTGATGCCGATAAATTTTTCGGCTCCCGAGCTTGTCCGCGATTAGTATGCGTTCGCGTCCTCGTCAATGACGACGCTGCCGAGGCGGGCGTAATTGCCGTCCGCTCCCGTCGTCCACCGCTCGAGCACGCTCAGCGCGTCATTATAATAAGACACGCTGCCGAGCGCTATGATATCATAGTTGTGTATGCCGGATTCGAACTCGAAAACGCGGCTCTCGACGGCTGAGACCTTCAGCATGACGCCGAGCTCCGCGAGGTCCTGGCTGACCGCCTGCGCTATCGCGATATCCGTCGCGCTGTCCGACGTCAGATACAGCAGCGTGAACCTGTATTCGCGGTCGATCACGCCGTCTCCGTCCCCGTCCATTCCGAGCTCTTTTATGATGCGCTTTGCCTCCTCGCGGTTCTCCTCCGTCGATGTCGAGAAATATCCCGTCCCCGCGCCGTCTTTGTCCGACGCGTCCTCGCCGGACCTGTACTGCCCGCCTGTTCCCGCCGTCATGTCCGGAACTATCGACGTTGAAACGTGCTCGCCGTTTTTCGTCACCGTCGAGATGATGTTCTCGCGGTCGACATAGAGCGACATCGCGCGGCGGAGCATCGCCGCGTCCTCCGCCTTCATGTCGCGGAACGCCGAACAGTTGAAATTATACGAGAGATAGTATGTCCCGTTCACGTCGTCGACGTGGTATTCCCCGCCCGACGCGAGCTCGTCGTGCAGCTCCGGCGGGATCAGCCCGAGATAATCCACCGCCCCTTCCTGATACATCGCGTACGCTGCGTTCGCGTCCTCGCCGTAGACAAACGAGAGATTTGAAACGGTCACGGCGTCCGCACCGTAATAATTCGGATTTTTCGCGTAGTTATATTTTCCGTCCGCGCTGCCGGTGAATGTGAATGCACCGGAGGTGACATAATTCGCGACGAGCGTCCACGCGTCGGGATCTATGACATTGTCGTATATATCGGCATATCCGGGCGCCGATTCGACGCAGGATTCCTTGACCGGATAAAAAGCCGGAAAAGCGCAGAGCTCGGTAAAATACGAGCACGGGTCCGTCAGCTTCACGGTCAGGACAGTGTTCGTCTCGTCGGCAGAGATGTCGAGCTTGCCCTCCTCGTCGCGCGCGATGAGGTCAAAAAGATACCTGTACGGGCTCTTTGTCGAGCTGTCCGCAACGCGCCGCCACGAGTAAACGAAATCGGACGCGCCGAGCGCGCTGCCGTCCGACCACAAAAGCCCCTCGCGCAGCACGAACGTGTATTTCTTCCCGTCGCGCGACACGTCATACGACGCGGCTAGCATCGGGGTCACCGATCCGTCCGCGGTGTGCGCGAAAAGACCCGAAAACGTGTTCTCCACGACCGTCAGCGCAACCGTCGTTGTCGCGAGCGCGGGATCGGTGCTGTCGGGAGCCGCGCCGAGATGCGCCGTGACCGCGCCCGAGGCGCTCGATGCATGCATGAAAAACTTTGCGCCGTAGTGCGTCTGGTAGACGCCTGTGAGCGATCCCTTCATCAAATACGCGTCGCGATAACCGAAGAGCGGAGCCACACATTCGGTACCCATAAGCATATCCTCCGCCTTGTGGAGGAGCTCCTCGCGCGCGTCCGGGTCGGATTCCGCCTTGACCGAGGCTATGAGTTCATCATACTCGTTCCACGCGATCCCGTCGATCCCGCGGACACGGTCGGAACAGCCGGCAAAAGCCGATATTATGAATAAGGTCGATAAAAGCGCAGCCGCACCTCTTAAAAACAGCTTCAAATGCCGAATCCCTCCTTAGCCGAAGTCAGATTCTACGATATTTTACAATATTGCACGCAAATAGTCAAGACCCGGCATGCTCCGACGGGTTTTCACTGATGATTTTATCCCTGAAATACGACAGGACCGCCCGCCGCGTGACGATGCCGATGAAGCAGCCGCGGTCATCCGTTATCGGTACGAACGTACACTCCGTTATCCGCTGATAGAGCGTCTCGGGCGGGACGTCGATCGTGACGGCGGGGTTACGCGCCGTGTTGACGATCTCGCGTATACCGATCTCCTCAAGCGTGCGCATGTCAGGAAAGCCGTTTTCGACCATGTACCAAAGGTAGTCGCCCTCGCTGACGGTCCCTATACAGCGCCCGTCGGAGCTGATGACCGGGACGGTCGTGTACCCGTGCTTTTTCATCTTTTCGAGCCCCTGCCGCATCGAATCGTCCGCGTGGACGTACGCCACGTTTATTTTAGGTATCATTATCTTTATTATATTCACAGTATCCGCCCGGTTTTCATGTCTATTTTCATCAGTTTCAGTTTAACATGAATGAATGTTTTTGTCAAGCTGTCGGAAGGGCGCCCTGCCGCCGGGCTCGGCTGCGCGGACGGACAATATGCGTAAATTATCGGACAAAATAAGCGTTCCGCACAAAACGCGCAAAAAAATATTGCGTCCCTTTTCGCGATATGCTACAATATATTTAAACAAATCAGTACGAGGTAACAATTATGTTAACAAGAAGACCGCCGCTCGGGTGGAACTCGTGGAACACGTTCGGCGAGAACATCAGCGAGGATCTCATCAGGGAAACCGCAGACGCCATGGTTTCGACCGGGCTCCGTGACGCCGGGTACGAATACGTCGTCATCGACGACTGCTGGTCACTGAGGCGGCGCGGCGCGGACGGCAAAATCACGCCCGACCCGAAAAAATTCCCCTCCGGCATGCGCGCGCTCGCCGACTATATCCACGCGCGCGGACTCAAATTCGGCATGTATTCGGACGCGGGAACAAAAACGTGCGCCGGATATCCCGGCAGCTTCGAGCATGAATTCACCGACGCGGAGACATTTGCCGAGTGGGGCGTCGATTATCTCAAATACGACTTCTGCAACAAACCGTACCTTCAAAACGGACCGATCCTCTACAACAGGATGGCGATGGCGCTCAAATCCACGGGACGCGACATCGTGCTCTCCGCCTGCAACTGGGGTTCGGACAACGTCGAAAGATGGATCCGCTCGCACGGCGCCGGTATATACCGCTCGACCGGCGACATTTGGGACAGCTTCGTCAGCATACGCGACATCGCGCGCAGCCAGATGGACAAGATCGCATACAGCGGACCCGGCTGCTATAACGACATGGACATGCTCGTCTGCGGGATGTACAGCCGCGGGAACGTCGGCGGAGGCGAGCGAGGCGGCTGCACAGACCTCGAGTACCGCACTCACTTCGCGCTTTGGTGCCTCTACCAGTCACCGCTGATGATCGGCTGCGACATACGGAATCTGAACGAGGCGACGCTGTCGCTGCTCAAAAATCGGGAGCTGCTCGCGATAGATCAGGATGAGGAGGCGCGCCCGCCCATCTTTTTCTGCGGGAACAGCGAGTCAAACGTCGTCGGCATGTTCAAGCACCTTTCCGGCGGCGAATACGCGTTCGCTTTCGTCAACTATTCCGACAGGGATGCAGGGCTCTCCTGTGAGCTTTTTGACATCGGGCTGTCATCCCAGGCCGGCTACGGCTTTGCGCTCCGCGACATTTTCACGGGCGAGGAGTCGGGACCGTTCTCCGATTACTTCAACGTCCCGAGGCTCGCGCCGCACGACATCCGCGTCTACCGCGCAAAGCTCGTTAAAATGTGATGGATGCCGTAAAGAGCAGATGCACCGCCTGCGGAGCCTCGCTGTCGAACGACGAGATCGGCATATATAAAAAGATGGTGAACCGCGGGGCGACCGAGTGCATGTGCATCCCGTGCCTTGCAAAAAAGCTCGGCGTCACCGAGGGCGACCTATACGAGCGGATCGAGCATTTCCGCCGCATGGGCTGCACGCTTTTCCTGTAACAAAAAGGCGTCCTTTTCGGGGACGCCTTTTCATTTTGCGCGAAAAACATGCACCGAGGCGACTTCTTCCTTTATTTTACCGCCTCGAACGCTGCATCCAGCGCCGCAATAAGATCGGAAACATTTTCGATACCGATAGACAAGCGAATGGTATTCGGCTTGATGCCCTGATCCAGCAATTCTTCTTCGGTCAGCTGCGAATGGGTGGTGCTGGCAGGATGGATCACAAGAGATTTCACATCCGCCACATTTGCGAGCAGCGAGAAGATCGCCAGATTGTCAATAAATTTTTTCGCCGTGTCGGCATCTCCCTTAATTTCAAATGTAAAAATGGATCCGGCGCCGTTCTTGAAATATTTTTCATAGAGCCCGTGGCTCGGTTCGCTTTCAAGCGAGGGGTGATGCACCGCCTCTACTTGCGGGTGCGCGTTCAGATAATCGACGATCTTCAACGCATTTTCCACATGGCGTTCCACGCGGATCGAGAGCGTTTCGAGCCCCTGCAAAAACAAAAATGCGTGGAACGGCGAAAGAGTCGCCCCCGTATCACGGAGCAGAATGGCGCGGACATAGGTGGCAAACGCCGCAGGACCCGCCGCATCTGTAAAGGAAACGCCGTGATAGCTCGGATTCGGCTCGGTGAGCCACGGGAATTTACCGGAGGCTTTCCAGTCAAATGTGCCGCCGTCCACTATCACACCTCCGATTGCAGTCCCGTGTCCGCCGATGAATTTGGTGGCGGAATGAACGACGATATCCGCGCCGTGTTCAATCGGGCGGATAAGATACGGCGTTGCAAAAGTCGAGTCGACCACAAGCGGTATGCCGTGCTTATGTGCGACATCCGCGACGGCTTCGAGGTCAACGATGTTGGAATTGGGATTGCCCAGCGTCTCTACGAATATCGCTTTGGTGTTTTGACGGATCGCGGCTTCAAATGAGCTCGCCTCCTCGGGATCAACGAAAGTTGCGGTGATACCGGAAGAAAGCGGCAGCGTATGTGCCAGCAAATTGTAAGTACCGCCGTATATAGTCTTTGCAGCCACGATATGTTCGCCTGTTTTCGCAAGGGCGCTGATCGTATAATTTATCGCTGCGGCACCGGATGATGTTGCCAACGCCGCAGCGCCTCCCTCAAGGGCGGCGATCCGCTGCTCAAAGATGTCCTCTGTCGGATTGGTGAGTCTGCCGTAAATGTTTCCGGCGTCGCGCAGACCGAACCGATCGGCAGCGTGCTCTGAGTTATGAAAAACAAACGAAGTTGATGCATAGATCGGAACCGCTCTTGCGTCGGTTGCGGGATCGGCGTGCTCCTGCCCTATATGCACCTGCTTTGTTTCAAAGCTCCAGTTTTTTGAATTTCTGATATCAGACATAATATAATTCCTCCTGCGGATTTTCCGCATATCTTATAATCAAATTAAATCGTTCTCGAATTTCGGAAAAAGCGAGCCGCACATTCGGTTCCTGCTCAGCAGCACACAGAAGGAAGTGCAGAAAAATCCTTTCCCGGGCGCTTCTCGTTTCATAAATAGATCCTCCGTATTTCTGTTCGTCTCATCGACGCAAACGCTCTTCCCTCTTGAAAGCCTATCAAATATGTGGTATTATATCTTTACGGTATTATTAAGCTGTAAATTTTAAAGGAGCCTGCCAAATGAAAATCTCCACAAAGGGACGCTATGCGTTGCGGACGCTTCTCGATCTGGCAGAACACCGTTCCGACGGGTATATCTCTCTCCGGGATATCGCAGAGCGCCAAGGGGTCTCAAAAAAATACCTGGAACAGATAATTCCGGTTCTGAATAAGACCGACATTTTAAAAACTAACCGGGGGTATCAGGGCGGATATAAGCTGGCAAAGGAGCCGAGTCAATATACGGTCGGCATGATCCTCCGCCTTACGGAAGGAAGTCTTGCCCCGGTCGCATGTGTAGAGCAGGATCCGGTCGAATGTGTCAGAAGCGCCGATTGCCCTACGCGCCCAATATGGGAAGGACTGTATCGTGTGATAAACGAATATTTGGATTCCATCACTTTACAGGATATAATTGACAGCCGCAGCGAGCGGTCAATAAACGAAAAGACAAAATGAGCTTTAAGCCCTCCCTCTCTTAAGACAAGCGGCGCCGGTTACATCGCGGCTCCGGAGTGCGGTCATTCTCGGAAAAGCTGTCTTCCCTACTATTCCTATCAGCTATGTAGGCATTATAGCATTCACCGTACCCATTGTCAACCCCTATCGTAATTTTTTTGAATTTTACCGCTGATTTTTCGACGCGCATATTGAAAGTATATGGACGGTACAGCAGGCGCCATACCGTCCATATATTTTTTTGTCCGCTCTTCTATTGCATTCACGCAGACGCTTTTTCTTTTTGTTTTCTACGCTTTTTCGCGCTCGAAATAGTATTTTGTGTTGTGCAGCTTAACGCTCTCGACAAGACCGAGCAGCATCCATGTCGAAAGCATCGAGGAGCCGCCGTAGCTGAGAAACGGCATCGTTATGCCGACGACCGGCAGCATCGCGAGGCACATGCCCATATTTTCCGTCGTCTGCGCTATCATCACAGCGACGACGCCGGCGCATATGTACGTTCCCGTGTCCTTTCGCGACATGCGCGCAATATGTATTACGCGGATGATCAGCACCGTCATCATCAGCATATAGATCAGCGCGCCGAACAGCCCGAACTTTTCAGCCGTTATCGCGAAAAAGCAGTCCGTTGTCGCGACGGGGACCTTTAAATATTCTGTTCCCCCGTTCAGCCCCTTTCCCCAGAATCCGCCCGCGGAGATGGCGGCGCGGCTCTTCAGCGGCTGGTAGCCGTATTTTTCCGATACCGTCGGGTCGAACCCGGCGAGGATGCGCATCTGCTGATAATATCCGAGGTGCGGCCATATGTACGGCGTCGCGACGACGGCTGCGCCGAGGACGCCGACGTAGTACCACAGTGAGAGCCCCGCCGTGTACATCATCACCGCGAAAATGCACATGAACACGAGCGCCGAGCCGAGATCGTTTATGAATATGACCATGCCGATTACTATGACCGCGTGGATCCCGACGAACGCAAGGCTCTTCGGATGGTTGATCTTCTCCTTTATCAGGTCGATGTTCTTCGCAATCGACATGATGAACAGCATCTTGACGGTCTCGGACGGCTGCCAGTATATGACGCCGAGATTGATCCAGAGCTGCGGCGAGCTCGGGTCGTTTGTCGGGTTGGTACCGATCAGCTTGACGAGCACGAGCAGCGCCACCGAAACGCCCGCGATCGGCAGCCACAGCTTTGACACGATCGCATCGTAGTCGAACAGCGCCATGACAATGACGAGGGCGAGCCCGAGCAGCGCCGACACAGACTGTATTATAAACATGCGCGAGCCGCCTGCGTACTGATCCCGTATGCCGTACAGCGTCAAAACGGACATCGCCGACATCCCGAACGCGCAGGCGAGGATCACAAAGTCGAGCTGACTGAGCCTCTCCTTTATTGATGTGGAAAAAACCTTCATCTCATCATTTTACCGTCACGTGCTCCGCTTCTCCTTCGTTAAACGCTGCCGCGGCTGGAGCATTCCGCCGGCAGTCATCTTATCATGCCTCTTTAAAAAGTGTTTCGGGAGAGGAGCCCTCTCCCGAAAAAGTCAATACGCGACCGCGAAGTAGACCATCTGCTGCGCGGGTCTGCCGCAGCAGACGCACTTGTCGTCTATATGCTCCTGCTCGAACGGGATGCACCGCGAGGTGACGCCCGTTTCCTCCTTGATCTTATCCTCACATTCGGGGTCGCCGCACCACATCAGCTTGAAGAACCCGTCTCCGCGCTCCGCCCTTATCGACTTTACTTCGTCGAGCGTGCGGCACGCGTAAGTGCGTGACTCGCGGTTTTCGAGTGCGCGCGCGTACATTCCGGCGCGGACCTCTTCGAGCTTGGCGAGCACCGTTTCCTCGATGCCCTCGATCGGCGCCGTCGTCTTTTCCCTGTTGTGGCGCGTGACGATGACGCACTGCCCCGCCTCGATATCGCGCGGTCCGAGCTCTATCCTGAGCGGGACGCCTTTCATCTCGTATTCGGCGTACTTCCAGCCGGGCGAGTTATCGCTGTCGTCGAGCTTTACGCGGCAAACGCCCGCGAGCCTGTCGCGGAGCGCTCCCGCCGCCTCAAGGACGCCCTCCTTGTGCTGCGCGACCGGCACGATAACGACCTGCACCGGCGCGACCGCGGGCGGCAGCACGAGCCCGTTGTCGTCCCCGTGCGTCATTATTATCCCGCCTATCATGCGCGTCGTTACGCCCCACGACGTCTGATACGGATAAACGAGCTTGTTTTCCCTGTCCGTATACTTTATATCGAACGCGCGCGCGAATCCGTCACCGAAATAATGCGACGTGCCCGCCTGGAGCGACTTTCCGTCATGCATCAGCGCCTCTATCGCGTACGTCGCCTCGGCGCCCGCAAACTTGTCGCTCTCGGTCTTTCTGCCTTTTACTACCGGGATCGCGAGGTCATGCTCGTGAAAATCGGCGTAGATATTGAGCATTCGCTCCGTTTCCTCGATCGCCTCCTCGGGCGTTGCGTGCATCGTGTGCCCCTCCTGCCAGAGGAATTCGCGGCTGCGCAGAAACGGACGCGTCGTCTTTTCCCATCTGACGACGGAGCACCACTGATTGTAGAGCTTCGGCAGGTCGCGGTAGCTCTTGATTATGTTTGCGTAATGCTCGCAGAACAGCGTCTCGGACGTCGGACGGACGCAAAGGCGCTCCGGCAGCGGCTCCGAGCCGCCGTGCGTGACCCAAGCCACCTCCGGCGCGAACCCCTCGACGTGGTCCTTCTCCTTCTGGAGGAGGGATTCGGGGATGAAGAGCGGCATATACACGTTCTCATGCCCCGTCGCCTTGAACTTCCCGTCGAGTATTTTCTGTATATTTTCCCAAATGGCGTAGCCGTATGGGCGGATTATCATGCATCCGCGGACGCTTGAATAGTCTATCAGGTCGGCTTTGGTACATATATCCGTGTACCAGCGCGCGAAATCGTCCTCCATTGACGTGATGGAGGAGACCATTTTCTTTTCGCCTGCCATAGTGTACCTCTTTGTATATCTTCTGTATCTCTTTTATAGCAAATGTGCTTTAATTAGTTTGCGATTAAGTATAACACATAATTCCGACGATGTCAACACATCCGCCGCGCCGGTCCCACAGCCCTCCCGGGCGAATAAATAATACTTGATTTATTACCGCGCGTTGTGCTATACTATATGCTGATAAAAAGTTTTCTGCCGCGGGAGTTTTATTGCAATGGCTGAAAAGAAGCGGTTCACGGATGATTTTGAAGAATACGAGGTCACGGAGGAGCATCATCCCTCGAAGGCGGGTACCGTCATCCGCGTTATTTTTTATGCACTCATCATTCTTGTAAACTGCGCCATCATATTCCGCGTCTGTATGGCGGAGGACCCGGGCTCCGTCGACAAGCTCGAGATCAACGACACGCTGCGCGCCGCGTACAGGGAGGCTCCGGGCGATTTTTCGGTCTATACCCAATCCGTCTACGATATGTACACCGAGGACGGCGCGTTTTATGCGACCGGGCTTTTCATCTGCCCCTCCGCCGGTCAGCTCCAGGTCACGCTGAGGTACAACGTCCGCACTGCGGACGAGGTGATCGCCGGGACGACGGTCAGCGACGCGCAGACTGCGCTTCTCGAAGGGAGCGGTCTGCTCCCGCCGTCGCCTCTGTGCAGTTATGTGCTTAAATCAGGCGCGTCCGTCAATGTTACGTTCTCCGAGAGCGAGATGCGGGACAAAGACTTCTTCGCGTTCCGCCTCGTCGACAACGACGGAGAATTCTATCCCGCCGCAGGCGACGCCAAGTCAACAAGGATCCTCTACGTCTACCACCGCCTGACGTTTGACGGCATACCCGGCACAGACAGCGACCTCTACCTCGAAATTTATCCGAGCTACAACGGCTCCCCGGACTACACGACGGTCCTCGGCAGGATGAGGGTGTACAGCGTCGACCGCAAGCGCGAGGAATACAGTCTTTCCAAAGGCGAGCTCTCCGAGCTCGGTGAATGAACGGGGGACCCATGAACAACGGTCTTGACTATCGGCACCGCGCCGAAAAATCAAACAAAACCGATATCGTCTTTTCGGTCGCCGCGTACGTTTCGGCTGCGGTGCTGTATTTCCCTTCCGTATTCGTCAACGGGATAAAATACGTTTCCCTGCTCCGGCTCTGCGCGCTCGTCTGCCTTGTCGCGGGCATATACATAAACCAGCGCTTCTCGTGGTGCGTCTACACCTACGGCGTCATGCCGAAGGAAAACATCAACAGCGGCGAGACCGTCGGGACATATTTCATCGTTTACCGCACGGTCGGCAAGCGGCAGAGCTGCCTTTGCAAGACGGATATGAGCGGGCTCTTGCGCCTTGTCCGCTGCACGCATAAGAACGCGCACAAAGAGATCGTCAAAGAATACAATTCCCCCAATATATACAATTTCTGCACAACGATGTGCCCGGCGGTATACTACCGGGCAGTGTTCGAGGCGGACGGCGGCATCGCCGTCATCAGCTTTGAGCCGGACAATACGCTCCTCGGAATCATCTCCGGTTTTGCTAATGAAAAGGACGGTAGGAAAGAATGAAGATAGCCATACTCGGAATGGGAAATATAGGCGGCGGCGTCGCGGACGTCATCCTCGGGAACAAAAGTGCGATCGCCTCTGCATGCGGCGAGGAGATCGAAATAAAATACGTGCTCGACCTGCGCGAATTTCCCGGTCACCCGCTTGAAGACAAAATCGTACACGACATCTCCGTCATCGTCTCCGACCCGGAGGTCGGGCTTGTCGCCGAGCTTATGGGCGGCTCTCACCCGGCGCGCGAATTCACGCTTGCGTGCCTCAATGCAAAAAAACACGTCGTCTCCTCAAATAAAGAGGTCGTCTCCCTGTTCGGCGACGAATTCACCGCCGCTGCCGCCGAGAACGGCGTCCACTATCTGTTTGAGGCGTCCGTCGGCGGCGGCATACCGCTCATCAGACCGATAACGGACTGCCTCTCATCCGAGGAAATAATCGGTATCGACGGCATCGTGAACGGCACGACGAATTATATCCTTACAAAAATCGAAGGCGGCACGGATTTTGATTCCGCGCTTTCGGAGGCACAGCGCCTCGGCTACGCCGAGCGCGACCCCTCCGCAGACGTTGACGCGGCAGACGCGCAGCGAAAGATCACGATTCTGTCGGCGCTCGCGTCCGGCAAGCTGGCGCCGCCGGAGCTCGTCCGGGCGGAAACGGTCCGCACCGTCACGCCGAAGGCGCTTTCGCTCGCCGCAAAATGCGGCGGGACCGTGAAGCTGATCGCCCATGCGTCGTTCGAGGGCGGCAAAGCAGACCTGTTCGCCGCGCCCTCTTTTGTTCCGTTTTCGTCGCCGCTCGCCCACGTCTCCGGCGTCTATAACGGCGTGCTTTTGCGCTGTTCGCTCTCCGGCGAGCTGATGTTTTACGGCAGCGGCGCCGGGAAATACCCGACGTCCGGCAGCGTGATGTCCGATATCATCGCCGCCGTGTCCGGCAAGGCGCGCAGGTGCCGCAGATTCACGCGCGCAAGTGAGGACGATGTGCTCCCGTTCGGCGAGCATGTCTGCCGCCACTTTATCACCGCGCCCAAATCGTCGTGGGAGGCGCTCGGCGAACGCGTCGCCCCCGAGGTACTCGTCTCGGACGGGGACACGGTCGGCGCGATACTCCCGCCCTGCCGCCACGGGGACGCCGTATCGCTCGTCGGGACGGATGAGCAAATTTCCGTTTACCGCATAATATGACAGTAGTAAAGCAAGCATAACGAAAGCGAAAAAAGACCGTGAGAAAATTTCGGGGGAAGGAACCTTTGCAAAGGTTCCTTCCCCCGAGCCCCCATCTTCAAAACCTTTTATTGACCGAAAGGGAGAAAGTGAGCGGGACGTATGAAATTTTTCACGGGCTTTTGTTTTTTTCACATGGACAGACGCAAATATACGGTTGACGCCGTGCTCCGCCGACCGCAGATCAACATAGACGGCGTCGACGCCGTTCCCGTCAGCGTGCTCGGGTGCGGGATGCGCTCATCGCTCCCCGCACTGCTCTTCACCGTTGCCTCGTGCGGCAGCCGCGCGATAACGGCGGAAATATCGGAAATAGAAGCGACCGTCACGGTCCCGCCCGCCGACGCCGACCGCGTCATGCGCGCGATCGCCCGGCTTTTATCGCGCGAACACCGCTCGGGGGATGCAAACACGTGAATCCGGCAGTTCACTCCGCGTAATACTGCGCCTGCGCGAGCCACAGCTCGCGGTACTTGCCGCCCTCGACGGAGAGAAGCGCCTCATGTGATCCCTGCTGGATCACAGCCCCCTCGCAGAAGACGGCGATCTCGTCGCAGAACTTGCACGACGACAGGCGATGGCTGATGTATATCGCGGTCTTGTCCCCGGCTATGTCGTTGAATTTCGAGTAAATCTCCGCCTCCGCCATCGGGTCGAGCGCCGCCGTCGGCTCGTCGAGGATGATGAACGGCGCATCCTTATAGAGCGCGCGGGCGATTGCGATCTTCTGCGCCTCGCCGCCCGAGACACTGACGCCGTCTTTGTCGTAATCCTTGTAGAGATACGTGCCGAGCCCGTCTGGCAGCTCGCGGAGGCGCTCGCCGAATCCGGCTTTTTCGAGGCAGTCGCGCGCGAGGGACTCGTCATAATCGGCGCGCGCGGCGACGTTTTCACCGAGCGGGAGCGCGAACAGGCGGAAGTCCTGGAACACGACGGAGAATATCGCCATATATTCGTCGTACCTGTACTTTCGGATGTCGATGCCGTTTAGCAGGATCTCACCCTCGGTCGGGTCGTAGAGGCGGCAGAGCAGCTTTATAAACGTCGTCTTGCCCGATCCGTTCTCACCGACGACGGCGAGGCGGCGACCTATCTCAAATTTCATATTGACGTGGCGCAGCGCATAATTTTCGCTGCCGGGATAGCGGAAGCTGACGTCTCTGAACTCGACCTCGTATTTGCGGTCGCGGCGCTTTTCGACTGTCAGCGAGCCCTGATACATATTGTTCGGTATATCGAGGAAGCGTAACGTCAACTCAAGGAAAGGCGCGTTGTTTCTCATATCGCCGAGCGTCGAGATGATGCCGTCGACGCTGCCGGACAGCCGCGTGACGGACGAGACGTACTGTGTGACAGCGCCGAGACCGAACGCGCCCGCCCACGCCTTGAGGCAGACGAACGCGTAGACGACGCCGGTGAATATGACGGACACAGCCGAGGACGCGGCGCGGTAAAGCCCTATCGGTCCGCGCGCGTAGTGCGCGAATATGCCGTGCGAAGAAAACACACCGTCCTTTTTTGTATTGTATTTTTCGCATACCTTGTCAAACCTGTACATTCTGACGTCCATCGCGTATTCGGGACGGAAACCGAGAAAGCCGAAGAACTCGAAAAATCGGTTTCCCTCTCTGTGAACGTCCGCGTTTTTTGCCCAATAGCTGCCCGCCTTGTTCGAGAGCATTGGCGAGATGACCGTTATCGCGATCATAACGGCGGCGATGAGGAGCGCGAAGAGCGGATTGCCGAGCGATGTCAGCGCGCCCGCCCCGTCGGGCACCTTGCTCGTGAAAAGCGTGACCGTCAGCGCGACGCCGCCGAAGAGCGTCAAAACAGATGATACGAGCGACAAAATGTTGCTCGGAACACGGATGAGTCCCCAGCCTCCGCCGTTTATATTCTGCCTGATGGTTGAGAGCAGCGCCGCGGTTTCCGTTTTGTCGCGGTCGACATAATCCATAGACAGGAGCTTTTCGGAAAAGATGTTGTTGAACTTATACCACAGCCCCGCCTCATACGTGTTCGCCCACTTGCGGAGGATCGCCGAAACAAGAGATATCACGGCGGCGGATATAAGCGTCAGCGCGACAAGGAAGAAGAGCCGGTGCGGGTCGCGCGCCCCCGCAAGCTCGTCTATTACGAGCGCCGAGAGATATATCCCGACATACGGCGTGAGCGCATCCCACACGAAAAGGACGAGATATGATGTCATGAGCTGAGGCATGCGCCGCCACCAGAGCTTAAGCGCGCGGATATTTAATTTTGCCGCGTCGCGCCACGACATAAGCTCGTTATCGCTGTTTGTTTTCTTATTTTTCTTCATTTTCTCCGCCGTCCTCTCTGTAATATTTGCTCTGGACCTCGAAAAGCTCCGCGTACCTGCCGGAGAGCTTCAAGAGCTCGTCGTGCGTGCCTTCCTCGGCGATCTTCCCGCCCTCGATAAGTATGATGCGGTCGCAGAACCGCGTCGACGCCAAGCGGTGGGAGATATAGACCGACGATTTTCCCGCCGTCATCTCGTTATATTTGTGGTACATGTCGGACTCCGCGAGCGGATCGAGAGCCGCCGTCGGCTCGTCGAGCACGACGAACGGCGCGTTTTTGTAGAGCGCGCGCGCCAGCATCAGCCGCTGCGTCTCCCCTCCGGACAACGTCGCCGCGTCCTCATATACCTCGCGGTTCAGATACGTGTCATATCCGTCCGGCAGAGACTCTATTTTCTTTTTCAGCCCCGCACGCTCCGCGCAGTCGCGGACGCGGTCTATATCAATGTCGTCCTCGCTGCCCGCGATGTTCGCCGCAACGGTCGAGGCGAGCACCATAAAGTTCTGGAACACGGCGGAGAACATCGTATAATATTCGGCGCGGTCAAATTCGCGGATATCGCGCCCGTCAAGGGTGACGCGCCCCTCCGTCGGGTCGAGAAAGCCGCAAAACAGCTTTACAAGCGTCGTCTTGCCCGCGCCGTTCAGCCCGACGACGGCTAATTTTTCGCCCGGGTAGAGCGTCAGATTTATGTTTCGGAGAGTGTCCGCCTCCGCTCCCGGATAGCGGTAGGAGACGTTTTCAAGTTTTATTTCGTATTTTCTTCCGGGTTCGGGCGCTATATGCTCGCCCCCGTCGAATTTGAACGGCTCCGGGTATTCGAGACATTCGCGCACCGTGCAGATGTCAAGCGACTGCTTGTGCAGCGTTCCGATATTGCCGAGGATGCCGGAGACCCACTCCGTGAATCCGCTTACGGCGGTAAAATAGAGCAGGAATTCCGAGACGCCGAGTCCGCCCGAGAGCACGAGCGCGATAAGGTACGCATACGCGGCGCCGCTCCGCAGGAATGTGAGCAAAAGGTCCGCGATCCTCGCCCAGATATAGACGCCCTCGGCGCGCCTGTGAAACGATGTATACGCGTCCTCCGCCTTTCGGTAAAGCTCGGAGAGCCACGGGCGCAGCCCGAATATGCGGATCTCCTTCGCCGCGGGGAGATCGTTGCCGCGGTCCGAGACGTAGCTCATATGCCGCTCGTACTCAGCCTCCTCGTCGCGGTGGCGGTACCCGTAGCCGTTCAAATATTTTGAGATGAAGTAGCCGCTCACCGTCGTCAGGAGAATGACGACGATCAGAACCGGCTCAACGGTCGAGAGCAGGCTGACGTAGATGATAAATCCGACGAAATTTGTCAAAAGCGAGGTCAGTGTTTCCCATATCGCCTCGGTCGCCTCTCTGTTGCTGCTTACACATTCGCTCGACTTTTCGAGCAGCTTTTTGAAGCCCTCGTCGTCGATGTTCGGATATGAGGTAGTCGCCGCCTTCCTGTTCAGGCGCGATAATATCTCCGTTCTGACCGATATCCGCCCGAAGAGGACGTTTTCGTTCACATACGCCGACAGCGCCGAGAGAGCCATAACAGCGAACGTGAAACCGAGTATAGTCAAAACCAGCTCCGATATTGATACGTGCCTTTCGACCGCGGACAATATCGCCGGGGAGATATAGAGGTTCACAAGGTTAGACGCGACCGAAAGAAACGCGGTCACGGCGCACAACACGATGACGCCGCGCTCCCCGGACGTCCACGCCGCCTTTATCATGTAGAGCGAATTCTGCCACATGTTGTACTTCGGCTTCGGTTTCTTTTCCTTTAAGGTTTTTTCGTTTGTCAAGAATATACACCGTCCTTTCTGTCCCGAATCATATCACAAAAAAACGCCCCGCGGCAAATTTCGGTGATGAGTTGTCGTTTCCCGGTGACGAACTGCAAAAAAGTAATAAAAGCTTTTGAAGGGGGAGCGCGAGGGGGTGACTTTTCCCGAAAAGTCACCCCCTCGCATATCACCTACACCTGCGGCAACAGTATCTCCGTCGTGAACGCGCCGTCCTCGCTGTTGCGGCTCAGATAGCCGTCGAGACGGGAGACGATGTCGTCTATTCTGACGAGGCCGAACCCGTGCCCCTCTCCCTTTGTCGAGCGGAAGCGACCGCCCTCTTTCTTGAGCTTTCCTTCCGCCGTCAGGTTAGTGAACGAGATATAGAGCTGAGTCCCCTTCATGTCCATATAGACGCGGATGACGCGTTCCGCTTCCGGCAGCTTCATGCTCGCCTCGATGGCGTTGTCGAACAGGTTTCCTATTATGCAGCAGAGGTCGATCTCGGACGACTTCAGCATGACCGGGATGTGCGCGTCCGCGACGACGTTTATATGCTTAGATTTTGCGAGCGATATTTTCGAGTTGAGAATAGCGTCCGCCATCGGGTTGCCCGTTTTGATGACGGTGTCGACCGTCGTCAGGTCGCGGTCGAGCAGGTCCAAATATCGCTTTATCGCATCGAGGTCCCCGGAGGCGGCGTAAGCCTTCAGAACGCCGATATGGTTGCGGTAATCGTGGCGCCAGCCGCGTATCTGGCGGTACATGTTGTCGACCTCGCGGTAGTGCGTTTCGATAAGGTCGCGCTGGTACGCGGCGATCTTTTTGTCGATCCGTTTTGAAAAAAAGCCCATCTCCGCCCTCACTTCATATTGATTATAGCTCTGTTCACGCCCTCATAGGCGCCGCGCGGCAGCGGGACCGAGGTCCCGTCGGAAAGGCGTATCTCACTTTTTGTGACGCGGCTTATTTCCGTTAAGTTGACGACGGCGGAGCGGCTCACGCGGTAAAAGCGGTCGTCAAGCTCGCGCAAAAGCTCGCCGAGCGTCATCTTGACGGTGACGGGGGCGTCCGCGTGTACCGTGACATAGTTTCCGAACACCTCCGCATAGCGAATTTTATATATCGGGACGCGCAAGGTCTCCCCGCCCGTCTCAAGCGTGAGGACGCGCTCGTTTTTCCGTATCTTTTCGGCGGCGCGGTCGAGGACGGCGAAAAATTTTGATTCGTTCACGGGCTTGATGAGATAGTGCAGCGCCGCGACCTCGTAGCCCTCGGCTATGTAGTCGGAATATCCGGTGATAAAGACGATCTCGACGGTGTCGCTCTGCCGCCGCAGACGTTTCGCCATCTCGACACCGTCCATCCCGCCCATTTCGATGTCCAAAAGCAGAATGTCAAAGTCGCAGACATCGCCGCAGCACGCAAGAAATCTCTCGGCGGACAGAAACTCGGATATATGTGCCTCAACCCCGGCAGCTTTCGCCCAGCGGGACGCCAGCGACGCGATATATCGCCTGTCCGCATCCGAATCGTCGACGACCGCGATTTTATATTCCATGTTGAGTACACCTCCCTTTTGACCGAATTTTCATATACGAGTATACCGTAAATTCCCGCACCGGAACAAAGGCGCATCCGTAATTTAACCGGTGCGGGAATTTTCGTATAAAAAACGTTTCCTTATTTTGTCGTCGCCGTGCGGCGACTTTGACATAATCTGCGTTTATTGTACCACAAAACCCGCGGCATTTCCATTATAAAACACCATAAAGCATATCATGCCCCCGCTCGGCTTTATTTTCTTGCTGTCCGCGTATCACTTCTTCCGAAAAAGCCGCCCCGGAATCGAACATTTCCGGGGCTATTTTCTTCACCTCTGCCACAGATCGCGGTTTTCGTAACAAAGTATCGTGTCCTCGAGCCAGTACGAGAATTCGGTGCCCGCGGGGTACCTCGGCTCAAACGATTTGAACGTCCGATAGAGCTCCGCCCCGTCTCCGGCGTCGTGCCATATGTCGGCGAAGATGAAGTCAAATCCCATCCCCGGTGCGCGGTCGCGCGCGAACTCGACCGCGTCGCCGATAATGACCCTGACCTTTTCCGGCAGCGGGAACTGCGGCAGGATAACATCGCGGAACAGCTCCGCCGCCGCCTCCGACCGCTCGACGACGGTCACGCTTTCGATCCTGTCCGAGAGCGAGCACATATATGCAAAATATCCGAGCCCGAGCCCGTACGTGAGCACTTTGCCGTGCGCTTTTTTGACGGCGGGCAGCGTCGTCACCGTTTCGTTCGGCATCAGCGTCATCCATTCCCTGCCGTCCTCGAGCACCGCCGGGTACGAGAACCCGCGCATGAAAAAGCCGAGCTGCGGTATCAGCTCGCCGCGCTCCGTCACGACGAAGTCGCGGCAGACGAACGCCTCGCACGGCTTGAGCGACATCATCCGCAGCTCCCATGCGCCGATTTTGCGCGCCTCTATTTTGATATTTTTGTAGTAAGGGTCCGCCTCGAAAACGGCGGGGGCGAGCTCGTGTACCATCGGCAGAAAATAGTTTCTGAACTGCGCCTTGTCGCGCCCCGCCGAATCAAGCCCGCAGTATATTGCCAAAAGCTCGGCAAAAGCGCGCTCGCGGCTCATACCGCCGCTCTCCGACAGCTCCTCGACGAGCTCCGGCTTTATCGCGTCGGGCGTCAGGTTCAAATAGACCGAGATGAGCTCCGCCGTCCTCGAATTGAGCCGGCGGATCTCGTCCCTCGGCAGGACCCGCCTCGGCAGGCTCGCGTCAGGAATCATTTCGTCTCCTTATACGAGAGCGCCGCGCCGATGACGGTCGAGAACCTCGAGTGCTCCGGGATCACGAAATTTATCCCGAAATAGTCCGTCAGCGAGCGGAAAATATCGCGCGCGGGCGCCGCCTTTGTCAGGTTGCCTGTAAGTACGATATCATGAACGTCAAACGAGCGGGACGCGAATATCGCCATCATCGCGACGGTCTCGTATACCATGTTGAACAGCCCGAGCGCGATGTCGCTGTTTGTCGCAAATCCGCTGATGTTGCCGAAATTAGCCGCCGTCAGCCTTGCGGACACGCCGCCGATGTCCTTCCGCGTCATGTCGCCGACAAAGAGGTCAATGTTTTCGATGTTCCCGTCCTTCGCGAGCGCCTCGATATCCTCGATATTGTCCGTGCCGAGCAGCTTTTTCGACAGCCCGAGCAGCGTGCCGCCGCCGACGCCCGTGCCGCCGAGATATAAAGGCTCGCGCCCGCGCTCGGAATAAACGAGCGCCGTGCCCGTGCCGAGGCTCGCGACGACGGCGCGGTCAAGCCCCGAAAGATAGAGCCCGCCGAGCCCGATGCAGTTGAACTCGCCCGCGTGGACGCACGTGAGCGAATATATCGGCTTTTCGATAAAGGTCGAGCCGACACCGGTCAGCATGACACATTCTATATCCGAAAGGGAGAGCCCGTTCTCGTCCGTGAATTTGCCGAATGCGCCGTAAAGCGACGTCAAAGGATCGGTGGCACGCACGAACAGCGGCTTTATCAGCGTTTCCTCCGTCATATTTTCGGCGTCGCGGAAGCCGACGATCTTTGTCGTGCTGCCGCCTACGTCAATACCGATGATAGCTCTCATTTTTGTCTCCGTAACTGTAAATTATTTTCTATTTATGATACCATAAGGTTGAAAAAAATGCAATACGGTGGTATACTGTTATTATATAAAACTGTTCCGGAGGCAAAAAGTGGTATCGCCCGACATCCTGAAGGACAAGAGACTTTTCATATTCGATCTCGACGGCACGGTCTATCTCGGGTCAAAGCCGTTTGATTTCGCCGTGCGATACATCGGCAGGCTGCGCGCCTCCGGCAGGCGGGTCATGTTCTTCACGAACAATTGCTCGCACAGTCAGACGTTTTATTATACAAAGCTCGCCGCCCTCGGCTTCGACCCGCAGCGCGGCGAGATCATGACCGCGGGCGACGTCACCGCGGAGTTTATCCTCCGCCGCCGCCCCGGCGCGTCCGTTTACCTGCTCGGGACCGGCGAACTTCGCCGCGACTGGCGGACGCGCGGGATCAGGCTTGTCACGGACGAGGAGGCGGCGCTCGGCATTCGCGCCGACATCGTCGTTTCGAGCTTTGATACCGAGCTGACGTATGAGAGGTTGACTCACGCCGCCGTGCAGATCAGGCTCGGCGCCGAATACATATGCACGCACCCGGACTTCGTCTGCCCGACCGAGGATGGGTTCATCCCCGACAGCGGCTCGATCGCCGCGGCGCTGACCGCCGCGACCGGCGTTACTCCCCGGTTCTTCGGCAAGCCCGGACGCGACACGGTCGAAATGGTCCTCGAGGTCACACGGTGCCGCCCGTCCGAGCTGTGCGTCTTCGGAGACAGACTCTATACCGACATCGCCCTCGGAAAGAAAAACGGCATAACATCCTGCCTCGTCCTGACCGGGGAAACGACGGAGGAGGAGCTGAAGAATACCGCACCCGAAAGCATGCCGGACCTCGTTTTCCCCTCCCTTGCGGAAGCGGAAGAGGCAATGTTCGGCGAATAAAACGCCGCCCGCGCGGCTTTGACCTTATCAGGTCGCCTCACGTGAATCACTGACGGCAAAATTGGCAATAATAGCCATAAATAAGAATTAAGGAGATACAACGATGGACCCGAAAAACATCGAAAGAGCTGCTCTTTACACGCTCATCATCATCCTGACTGCGGCGCTGATCGCCGGCGGAGCCGCGCTCGTCGTCCATTTCTCGAACTCACCCGGCGATCAAACCGATGACACGGGTCAAAATACCGACCGTCGCGAACCGCCCGCGACATCACCGATATCGGACAAAGCAACGGAGCCGGACGAACCGAAGAATACAGCGGGTCCCTATGAAACGGACAAAGGGACCGAGCCTGAGACGGACGCTCCTGTCGACCCCGTCCGCGTCATGACATACAACGAACCGAAAACGATGTACGCGCTGTATAACACGAACGCCCGAGAAAGCTACACGACGGACAGCGTCATCCTCGGGATGTTCTACATGGGCGACGAGGTCACGGTCACGGGTGAGGCGGACAACGGATGGTACCAAGTCAAGTTCGGTACGCGCACGGCATACATCAGGGGCGACCTTCTGACGGACGACAAGTCAAAGACGGAGTCCACGATCAAGGTCTACACGACGCCGAAGACGATGTACACGACGGGAAACATAAACCTCCGGAAAAGCTATACGACAAACTCCGATATACTCGAGACGATCCCCGAGGGGACCGAAGTCACTGTTACGGGTGAGACGGACAACAACTGGTATCAGGTCAAGTACGGCGACAAGGAAGGATTTATAAAATCCGACCTGCTCTCGGACACAAAGCCCTCCGAAACGACGGCTGATGCCGAAGGATAAAGATAAAACAGGAAATATTCAAAAGTGCTCCGGACATCATTTGCAATGCCCGGAGCACTTTTGTGCGGCGTTATCTATACGGCATATAGCACAAGGTCGCGCTATTCCCGGCTGAAATGCAGACTCTTGCCCGCTTTAAGCGCAGCCGGTCAAAGGCAGTATAAAACAAAAGGGACAGACCGTCGTCTGCCCCTTTTTGTCGCTTTAAAACTTATTTCTCAACGCCCCAGAACTCAAGCTCGGAAACATTGGCATAAGACTCGGCAGCACCGTGGAAGCGGTAGTATTCATAAGCTTCGTTGTTGTCAAGGTCGATAAGCATGAACTCGTCTTCAGTTGCGAACGTCTCGAACGTGTAGAGGACGACCCATTCCTTGCCGTCATGCGATGCCTCAATCGTGCATCCGGTCACGCGGTCCTGATCAGCCTTTGAATATCCGGTACGCGGGAAGAAGCGAACATGCTTGAGGATAAACCCATCCTTGAAGTGACCGCCGGTGTAGCCCGTCGTGTTCTCGGGATCCTTGAAGTCGCCGTATTCATTGCCGACGAGAACTTCGGGTGTCGGATCGGGAGCCTCGTTCTTTTCGTCGCAGTCATAGTATGTCGTAGTATCGCGGTCGAACGCCATCGTTGCGATCGTCTCAACCTTATTCGACCATGTGCCCTTACCGTCGTGGATAACGTTGGATGCATTTACTCCGAAATACGACATGCCTTCCGGAGCAGCTATATCAAGACCGATGGAAGCCGGCGGCGCACCCTTCCACTCCGCGAATACTGCGTTGTCAAGATCAAGGATAAGCGTGCCGTTCGCATAAATGAGAACTTCGGTCTTATCGAGCGTGATGCTGACAGAAGTCATCGCGTCCGTCGGGAGAGTGAGGTCGACAGTGAACTGAGCGTTCTCTTTCTTGCCGTCGGTCACCTTGTAGCAGTTGACCTCGGTGTTCTTGTTCTCGCCGAGAGTAAGTACATAGTAGTTATTTTCGTCCTTAACGGCGAAATAAACATCTATAACGGTATTTTCATCAGCCGGGAGAACCTTGACATTGTACTGGTAGTAGTTCCAGACGGCATCGCCGATCATGAGCGTTTTGCCGCTCTCAACGGAGATGACCTTCTTGTCAACCGTGGAATCCTCGGGGAGGGTCGGGTCCTTGATGGGCTCGGGCTTCACCGCGTCGGTGCTGCCGAGAGCGTGGAACTCGGGAACCTTGTCGGCATCCTGGAATTCCGTTTTCGGAACAAGATCCTTCGGACCGTCGGCGCCCTTGTTGTTGACTCTCAGGTCGTCAAAGTAACCCGTACCGGACTGAACGCCTATGCCGACAAAACCGGTATAGGGGCAATCGGGATTGGGAACATACTTCTCTTCCTCTTCTCCGCCGGAAGGATTGTTCCCGCTGCTGCCGCCCTGGGTCCCTTCGGGTGTCTTCTGCGTGTCACCCGAATCCTGCGTTCCGCCTGCCGGGGGGGTTGTTCCGTTATCGCACGCGACAAATGCAAGAAGCATAACGGCAGCGATAAGGAACGCTACAAATCTTTTCATTTTTTCATTTTCCTCCATAGTGAAAATGTTTTGATATTGTTATTTTATCACTTTATCGCCCGAATGTCAATCTTTATCTATAACATTTCCACAAAAAATAATTCCGTCAGAAATCTCTCGTGGCAAAAAGTGCCACAAGTGACAGCGATGCGCAAATAACAATCCCCTTGAAAAGCGGGATCGCGCCGAAGCTCATTGCCCCGGCAAAGACGGCGACAAGCGCGACCGCGCCGACAGCGACAAGAGAGCAGACCGTTTCGCGCGTCTCTTCCCTGCACAGCATGAGTATCAGCCTGCATATTGCGACGAGCCATAGAGGCGCCTCTTTTTCCTCTCTTATGCGTGTCCGTGTTCTTCCGGCTGCTGCCCCATACCGAGCGCCGTTATTTATCATTCCCGTGTTGTTCATATTTCTTTTATCCTTTTTGGTTTGATCTGCTCTTATTTTATCACCGTTTTCGGTAAAAGTCAAGCCGTTTTTTATCATTTTTTATAATTTTTTTGCCGTTTAAGACTTTACAAATCTTTTTCTCTGTGCTATACTTTATTTCGGTGAACTTATGTAAGGAACAGAAATATGGACAACTGGCTTTCGCGAATAAAAGAAAAAAAGCGCCTGTTCGGCATGACGAACGACGAGCTTTCCGCCGCGTCCGGCATCCCGCAGGGGACGCTGAATAAAATTCTCTCCGGCGTTTCGGACGATCCGAAGCTCTCGACGCTCACATCGTTTTCGCGCGTATTCGGCGTTTCGCTCGACTATATTGCGTTCGGCGAGGAAGGCGAATTCTGCCTCACCGAGAGCGAAGCGGAGCTTCTGCGCCGCTACCGCGAGCTCGACGCGCACGGCAAACGCGTCGCCTACGCGGTGATCGGTCTTGAATTCGAGCGCTTATCGGCGCCCCGACCGTCAAAGGTCCTCTCCCCCGGCAAGCGATACTCGTTCAGAGGCGACCGCACGCGGCAGTCTGCCGGCGTCCGTTCGCTGCCCATATACGACCTACCCGTCTCCGCCGGGCGCGGCGCGCTGCTCGACGGCAGCGACGCGGAGATGATAACCATAACGTCCGGCGGTCAGGCGCAGTCTGCCGATTTCGCGCTGCGCGTCAGCGGGGACAGCATGGAGCCGCGCTACATCGACGGCGACATAATCCTCGTTCACGAGCAAAATTCCGTCCTCGAAGGCGAGCTCGGCATCTTCGTCTGCTCGGACGGCGTGACGCAGGAGGGCTTCTTCAAGCGCTTCGGCGGGGACAGGCTCATCTCGCTCAACCCGAAATACGGCGACATCATGCTCTCGTCGTTCTCGACCGTTGTGTGCCGCGGTCGCGTCATCGGCAGGCTCCCGCGCAAAGCATGAGTCTTTTGTACCTTGACAGCATTGCCCTGCCGTCCGAAGAGGACGAGACCGGATACAGGATCAGCCCCACCAACCGGAACATGACGATGACATTTTATACCGACAATGTCTACCCCTTCGGCGTGTTTACAGGTCGCTTTGATTCGCCGATAAGGTTTTCGCATGTTACCGTGCTCTCCGGCGGGAACGGCTCGGGAAAATCCACACTTCTGAACATCATCGCGGAGCTTTTGTCCCTCGACCGCGTCTCGCCGTTCAACAAAACTCATCACTTCGAGAGCTTTGTCTCGATGTGCGAGGCAAAGCTCGCATATGGAAAAAAGGTCCCGGAGGGCTCCGCGATCGTCACGAGCGACGACGTTTTTGACAGCCTCATCGAGCGCCGCGAGCGGAATAATGAGCTTGACAGGCGCTTTTCCGAGGCGCTCGGGGACTACTTCGAAAAGCGCAGCGGACCGACCGTCACTCTCCGCTCGCTCGGCGAAGACGACATGCGGGCTTTTATGGAAAAGAACGACGCAAATAAAAAGACCGCCTCGCGCTTTGTCGCGGAGCGCGTGACCGACCGCGAGGCGCGCGGCGGCTCAAACGGCGAGGAGGCGTTTTTGTATTTTGCGAAAAAGCTCGACGGCTCGGCGCTTTTCCTGCTCGACGAGCCGGAAAACAGCCTCTCCCCGCGCCGCCAACTCGACCTTGTCCGCTATATTGAGGACGCGGTGCGGTTCTTCGACTGCCAGTTTATTATAGCGACGCACTCGCCGTTTTTCTCCTCGATCCGCGGCGCGCTGATCTATGACCTCGACGAGACGCCCGTGAGAACAAAAAAGTGGTCCGAGCTTGACGGCGTGCGGACATATATGGAATTTTTCCGCGACAAGATCTGAACGAAAAAATCGCTGCCGCAGAGGGCTCACCTCCGCGGCAGCGATTTTATTTTTCCGCCTTTCAGGCGGTTTTTGCGATTTTGCGCCCCTCTGCGCTTTCTTTGACCGGGGAGCCGTTTAGCATGAGCCCGGCGCGGGAGAGCGCGTACACGATGGCGGGTATGAGGACGATCTGCACGATGATGCCGGGGATCGAGCCCATGACGGCGCCCGCCCAGAACGCGGACAACCCGAACGCGCTGACATCGAGTCCCGCCATGAAGAATTTTACCGTGCCCCATACGAGCCTTCCGGCGATCATCGAAACGAGCAGATCAACATACATGAACGGCGCCTTTTTCGGCAGGAGCTTATACATGAGCCCGGCGATCGCGCCGTATGCCGCGAGCTCGAACGCCATCGGGATCGCCGACATGACCGGCGGCGCGTGCATTATGAACGAGCGCAGAAGCGGCGACACGAATCCGACGGCGAGCCCGTACTGCCAGCCGCATATGAACCCGCAGAGGATGACGGGGATATGCATCGGGCAGAGCGCCTGCCCGATCTCCGGGATGTTCGCCGTCAGGAACGGCAGGACGAACGCGAGCGCTATAAACATCGCGGAAAACGTCATTTTTCTGATAACATCGTGCTTTTTCATTTTTAAAAGTTCCTTTCAAAGAAAAAAAGATACGCCCGTGGGTTCTCCCGCGCGCGTATCTTCATGATACACATAAAAACAGTTATGTAAGTTTTTGCCGATGTGACAATGGTCGCTTCTGCGCCCGTGCGGCATTCCTTGCCGCTTTTCCTTATTTTATCACATCTGCCTGCCGCTGTCAACCCCTAAAATTTCGGAAAGCTCCCGCTTTGCGAGCTCTATCATCCGCCCGGTCGAATAGTCGCCGACGCCGACGATCCTGTTGTCGCAATTTTCAAACGGGATGAGGATGCGCACGGCGCGCGCCGCGCCGACAGCCGCCGCCATCCCCGGCGTCACCTCGCCGAAGAGTGAATCGGCGATGACAATGCCGAGCGGACCCATTATGACGTCCGCGCGGCGGCACGCGACGATGACGGCGTTCTCCCCCGTCGCGGCTGTATCGGCACCCGCCTTGAGCATTGCCGCGGTCGCCGCCGTGTTCGTGCCGACGGCGGTGATGTGCGCGGACGGCGCCGCTTCTTTCGCGGCGGCGACGAGCTGCCGCCCGATGCCGCCGCCCTGTGCGTCTATTATGAGTATATTCATGTGCCGACCTCCTTTTTCACATCGAAAACAGCGAGAGCTGATTCGACTCGTCTATATCGTCGAGCACGCCGTTTCGGCGGAGCGTGTCTATGACCGACTTCGTCACGTGCGCCTCCTCGCGCAGCTCCTCTATCGAGAAGACCTGCCCGCCGAAGCTGTCGCGCGCGGCGGCAAGGCTCTCGGCGGCGGAGCCGCCGACGCCGGACAGGCACATAAACGGCAGGCGGATCTTGCCGTCCTCCGGCAAGAATGCCGTCGCGTCCGACTTGTGTATATCTACCGGCAGGAATCTGAATCCGCGCTGGAAATATTCGTTCACGATCTGCATTGCGGCAAGCTGAGTTTCCTCCTTCTGCGACGTATCGGCGCCCTTGTCCGAATATTCGTCGATCAGCGCGCGGACCGCTGCGGGACCGCGCAGAACGAGCTCCCCGTCAAAGCCGTCCGGCGCCGCCGTGAAGTACGCGGCGTAGAACTCGACCGGATAGTTTATCTTGTACCACCCGAGGCGTATCGCCGACATGACATATGCTGCGGCGTGCGCCTTCGGGAACATGTACTTGATCTTCTTGCAGGACGCGATGTACCAGTCGGGGACGCCCTTCGCGATCATCTCCGCCTCGTACTCGGGGTCGACGCCCTTCCCCTTCCGTACCTTTTCCATGATTTTGAACGAGAGCGAGGAATCGAGCCCGTAACGTATCAGCCGGAGCATTATGTCGTCGCGGCAGCCTATGACGGTCGAAATGTCGCAGATGCCGTCCTTTATCAGCTCCTGCGCGTTCCCGAGCCAGACGCCCGTCCCGTGCGAGAGCCCGGATATCTGGAGTAGGTCGCCGAATGTCTTCGGCTGGCAGTCTGTCAGCATCTGCATGACAAAGCGCGTTCCGAGCTCGGGCAGCCCGTAAGTGCCCGGCTCGTCGTGCTCCTTATTTATCCCGAGCGCCTTGCTCGACGTCAAAAGGCTGTAAACGGCGCGGTCGTTCATCGGGACGTCCATAACGCTCGTGCCCGTGTAGCGCTCGAGCATCTTGTACTTTGTCGGAATATCGTGACCGAGCTCGTCGAGCTTCAGTATCGTATCGTGAAGGTACGAAAACGCGAAATGCGTTGTGATGATGTCCGAATCGGCATCGTCCGCCGGGTGCTGGACCGGGGTGAAATCGTAGACCTCGTATTCGCTCGGGACGACGATGATCCCGCCCGGGTGCTGCCCCGTGCTGCGCTTTATGCCCGAGCAGCGGACGCAGTAGCGCTCGACGTCGGCGCGCGTTAAAGAGACGCCCTTTTCCTCGAGGTATTTCATCACAAAGCCGTATGCGGTCTTGGACGCGACGGTGCCGAGCGTCCCCGCGCGGAAGACGTTTTCCGCGCCGAACAGCTCCTCCGTATATTTATGGACCTTGCCCTGTATGTCGCCCGAAAAGTTCAGGTCGATATCGGGCGACTTGTCGCCGTAGAATCCGAGGAACGTCTCAAACGGGATGTCGTGCCCGTCGACGATCATTTTTGTTCCGCAGTGCGGGCAGTCCTTGTCCGGCATATCAAAGCCGGACGCGTATTCGTCCTTGTGGAACTCGCTGTATCTGCACTTAGGGCACCTGTAATGCGGCGGCAGCGGGTTGACCTCCGAGATGCCCGCGAACGAGGCGACGATCGAGCTCCCGACGGAGCCGCGCGAGCCGACAAGATACCCTTGACTCTCCGAATACGAGACGAGCTTCTGCGCGATTATGTAAAGGACCGCGTACCCGTTCTTGATTATCGACGAGAGCTCCCTGTCAAGGCGTTCTGTCACAACTTCCGGGATCTTTCCCTCAAAGCAGTACCAGTCCTCGGCGCGCTTTTGGCAGAGCTGCGTCAGCTCCTCCTCCGACCCCTCTATGTTAGGCGTATACGTCCCCTTCGGTATCGGGCGGACCTCGCCGATCATGTCCGCGATGAGGTTGGTGTTTTCGACGACGACCTCGTATGCGGCATCCTCGCCGAGATATGAGAATTCCTCGAGCATTTCGTCCGTCGTCCGCAGATAGAGCTTCGTCTCGCGGTCGGCGTCCGCAAATTTCATTCCTTTTTGCAGTATCTGGCGGTAGATCTCGTCGTCCTTGTCGAGGAAGTGCGCGTCGCACGTTGCGACGACGGGCTTTCCGAGCTTGTGTCCGAGCTCGACGATCCGCCTGTTTATGTCCTTGAGCTCCTCGAAATCCCTCACCTTTTCGCTCTCTATCAGAAACGCGTTGTTCGTGAGCGGCTGGATCTCGAGATAGTCATAAAATCCCGCGATCCTTTCGAGCTCGGACTCAGGCTTCGAATCAAGTATCGCGCGGTAAAGCTCCCCCGCCTCGCACGCGGAACCGATGATCAGCCCTTCTCTGTGCGCTTCGAGCACCGTTTTCGGGATGCGCGGGTGGCGGCGGTAATAGTTCAAATAGCTGTACGAGACGAGCTTATACAGATTTTTCAGCCCCGTCTGGTTTTTTACGAGTATGATCTGATGGTAGGTCGGCAAAACGAGCGGGTCCGCGTGCTCGCTCATCATCCGGACCATTTCCGGCACGTCGCGAACGCCCTCCTCCTCGAGCCTGTGCGCCATCTTCATGAAGACGAGCGCCGTCACCCTCGCGTCCTCGAACGCACGGTGATGCTCGAATCCGCCGAGTCCGTAATGATCGACGAGCGTGTCGAGCTTGTGATTTTTCAGCTCGGGGTTGACGTATCGCGACATCGCGAGCGTGTCTATATACGCGTTTCCGAACCCGAGCTTAAGCTCGGACGCGGCGACGCGGACAAAGCCCGTGTCAAAGTTCGCGTTGTGCGCTATCAGCGGGCGATCCCCGCAAAACGCAAAGAATTCCGGCAGCACCTCCGAGATCGGGCGCGCGTCCGCGACCGTTTCGTCTGAGATTCCCGTCAGCTTCGTTATTTCCTCGGGAATGTGCCGCCCCGGATTCACATACGCAGAGAACGTCTCCGCGGGCTCGCCGCCGCGCAGGATAACGGCGCCTATCTCGATGATCTTGTCATTTGATGACGAAAGTCCCGTCGTTTCAAGGTCGAATACGACAAATTCTCCGTTGAACCCGCAGCCGACCTCGCCCCATACGGCGCGCGCCTCGTCGTCGACGAAATACGCCTCCATGCCGTATATGACCTTGAAGTCCCCGTCCCCCGCCTTCCGCATCGCGTCAAGCTCGAGCATCGCGTCCGGGAACGCCTGCACGTTTCCGTGGTCCGTTATCGCAACGGCGGGATGCCCCCAATATTTCGCACGGCGCAGCGCCTCTTCCGGCACGATGAGCGCGTCCATCTGCGACATCGTCGTGTGCAGATGCAGCTCGACGCGCTTTTTCGCCGCCGTATCCTTTCTTATGACACGTTTGACCTTTGCCGCGGAGCGCAGGCGGATGCTGTATTCGATCCTCGGAAACGGGTCGCGCCGCTCGGTCTCGCCCTCGGCGGGCTGCTTTTTCTGCCTGAAGGACTGCGTGTCCTCATCCTTGACCGCGCCCTCGACGATAACGCACGTGCCGACCTTCAGCGACTTCAAAAGCGCCTCGCCCTCTTCCTTCGGGCGCGTCGTCTTCACATATGTCGAGAGCCTGTTGTCCGTGATGCCGACCGTTATATTCAGCTTGTCGTATGAGCGCGTCTCCTTCGAGTTGACCTCGAATATCTGCCCGGCGACCGTTATGCGCGGCATCGTCCGTTTCAGCTCGGAGAGCGGCGCCAGCGCGCCCGCGTCCACACCGTCGCCGAAGAATACCTCGGGCGATGAGACATCGAGCGTCAGCCCGCCGTAGGTTACGGATCCTGTCCCGGGGTCGCGTTCGAGCACCTCCTCGCCGACGAGCGGCGTCGTGTACGCCGCCTCAGCCGCGGCGTTCGCCTCCTCCTCGGCGCGCATGGCGCGCGCAGCCTCGCGCCGCGCCTCCTCATATTCGGCGGCAAGACGAGCCTCTCCCTCGACCCTGTGGCGCTCGAGCACGTCGAGATAATCGCCGCGCTGCTCTATCCGCACCTCGACGTCAAGCGAAAATTCGCTCTTGATTATGCCCGAAACGATCCGCGCGGTGTTCGCCTCCTCGAGCATGTCGATACCGCCGCGCACAAACGGGATCTCTATCGTTATCCCGTCACGGACCGAGCCCTTTGCCGTGTAATCATTGAAGAACCCGTTCGCGACCGCGCCGACGTTGACAGATTCAAGGAACACCTCCGGCAGATACGACAGCGAAAAAAACGACGGGTCATAGCTCGGCAGAATGCGCATCCGGCAAAGCTCGTATGCCTCGCTTATCGCGCGCTCGATGCGGTATAGCTCCTCCTTGCGGACAAGCTCCGTGAAATGCGCGTGCGCCTCGATCATGCGGTTTTCGCGGTCGACCTTGACGGAGTATTCGTCAATATATGAAAGTACCTCCCGCGCCCTGTCGTCCGGGGAGTACCTGTTAAATTTTTCAATAAAGCTTATCATATTTCCACCTCCGCCGCGCGACAGTTGAACATTTCCCTTACTGTTTCTTCCGTTTGAAAATCCGATGCAGGGCGGCGCCCTGCATCATTTTATTATCCGTTTATGAGCTTTTCCGTCTCATCGAGCAGCACGCGGACCGCGTCCTCCTCGCGTATCTTGCCGACGACCTCGCCGTGCCGGAACAGCGCCGCCTCGCCCCTGCCGCCGGCGATGCCGATGTCGGCGTCCTTTGCCTCGCCCGGTCCGTTGACGACGCAGCCCATGACGGCGACCTTTATCTTCTTCCCGTGCGTGTCGAGCTTCAAAAGCTCGGGCTCGAGCACGTCCAAAATGCCGAGCAGGTCGATCTGCGTCCTGCCGCAGGTCGGGCAGGAAACGAGCTCTATCCCGTCCTCCGCGTATCCGCATGCGCGCAGTATATCGCGCGCGACCGGGACCTCATCCTTCGGCGGCGCCGAAAGTGTGACGCGCACGGTGTCGCCGATGCCGTCCGACAGAAGCGAGCCTATGCCGACGGCGTTCTTTATCGTGCCCATCCGGACCGTGCCCGCCTCGGTAACGCCGAGATGGAGCGGACAGTCGCAGCCCGCGGCGATAATCCGCGTCGCCTCGATCATCGTTTTGACGTTCGACGACTTGACCGAAACGACCGTATCGTGAAAGCCGTGCGCGTCGAGCGCCTCTATGTACGAGAGCGCGGACTCGGCGAGCGCCTCCGGCGTCACCCCGCCGTATTTTTCGACGAATCTCTTCTCCGCCGAGCCGCCGTTCACGCCGACACGCATAGCGGCTCCGTGCGCGGCGCAAGCGTCCGCGACGGTGAGCAGCTTGTCCAAACCTCCGAGGTTGCCGGGATTGACACGCACCTTGTCCGCGCCTCTCTCCGCCGCAGCGACGGCGAGCCTGTAATCAAAATGTATGTCCGCGACGAGCGGGACCGAGATCCCGCGCGACTTCACGTATTCGAACACGCCGACGCAGTCCCGGCCGGGAACGGCTATCCGCACGATGTCGCAGCCGACGGCGGCGAGCTCCTCCGTCTGCGCGGCGACCGCCGCAAAATCGTGGCTGTCCGCGTTCGTCATCGACTGGACGCTGACCGGCGCACCTCCGCCGACCGTGATGCCGCCGACGCGGACGGCGCGCGTTTTCCGCCTTATTATATCCGTCATTTTATACCTACCTGAAAAGAAGTCTGCCTATATCCTTGAACGTCACAAGGACCATTATCCCGAGAAGGATGACGATGCCGACAAAGTGTACCATCGCCTCGACCTTCGCATCGACCTTTTTGCCGCGTATGAGCTCGATGACCATGAAGAGCAGCCGCCCGCCGTCAAGCGCGGGAAGCGGCAGAAGGTTCATGACGCCGAGGTTGATCGACAGAACGACCGCCATATATACGAGGTCGGCAAAGCCGCTCGCCGCCGCCTCTCCGAGCACCTCGGTCACGCCGACGGGACCGCTGACCGCCTCGATGCCGTATCGCCCCGTGACAAGGTCAAAGAGCGATTCCCATATCATCTCGACCGTCAGTTCGGAGCGGAAAAACGCCTGTTTTACAACGTTTCCGAACGTCTTCGGCTCAGCATATACATAGAAGTCGAGCGCGCCGAACGCTATCCCCTCTTCCGATGCGAGCGGAAAGCTGACATCCGGGAGCGTGACGGTCTCGCCGTTTCGGATAACGGTGAGCTCGATCGGCTCGATGCCGCGGCGCATTATTTCATATGAGAGCTCGTGCGCCGTGTGGACGCGCTCGCCCTCGACGGCGACGATCCTGTCGTTTTCCATGAGCCCCGTCGACCGGGAGAGCGCCTCCGATTCGTCATCGTATGCGACAAATTGATAAACCTGCGTGCTCCCTAAATTTTTCGTACAGATGACAAGCAAAGTCATCAAAACAAAGCCGACAATAAGGTTCGAGAGCGAGCCGGCGGCGGTTATGATAAAGCGCTGCCAGAGCGGCTTTGCAGGGAGCGCGTTCGGGTCGTCGGACTCCTCGTCCTCCCCCGCCATGCTCGTGAATCCGCCGAACGGCAAAAGGCGCAGCGAATACCGAGTGCCGGACTTTTTTCCGACCCACGAGAATATCTTCGGTCCCATGCCTATCGCGAATTCGAGCACCGTGACGCCGCAGGCGCGCGCCGTCAGAAAATGCCCCATCTCATGGATGAAAATGAGCAGTCCGAAGACGAATATCGCGATTATGATAGACAAAATGTTCAAGCCCTGCCTCCTTATTTTTCCGCCTTACCGCCCGCGGCACATCTCCCCGGCGCGCACGCGCGCCTCGCCGTCCGCGGCAACTATCTCGCAAAGATCAGCCTCGCCCGGTCTTCCGACGCGGTCGACCGCGCTCTCAACGATGTCAAATATATCGGTAAATCCGATCTCACCGCGCAAAAATGCGCCGACTGCTACCTCGTCCGCCGCGGACATGACCGCCGGGCACGTTCCGCCCCTCCGCGCCGCCTCGTATGCGAGAGCGAGCAAAGGGAAAGACTCCGTGTCCGGTTTGCCGAACGTGAGGCGCGAAAGCGTCCCCCAGTCGACGGAACCCGCGCAGCCGTCCTCGCGCGTCGGATATGTTATCGCGTACTGTATCGCGGTGCGCATATCCGGCAGCCCGAGCTGCGCGATTATGGCGTGATCGCGGAATTCGACCATCGAATGTATTATGCTCTCGCGGTGAACGACGACCTCTATTTTTTCGGGCGGCACCGAGAAAAGGTGCATCGCCTCGATGACCTCGAAGCCCTTGTTCATGAGCGTTGCGCTGTCGACCGTTATTTTCGGTCCCATCGACCATGTCGGGTGCGCGAGCGCGTCCGCAGCCGTCAGCTTTTCAAGCTCGCACCGCTTCTTGCCGTAAAACGGACCGCCCGACGCCGTGAGTATCAGCTTCAGGACGTCGCCTCTGCGCCCCGCGGTGAGGCTCTGGAATATCGCCGAGTGCTCGCTGTCTACCGGGATCAGCTCGGCGCCGCCTGCCTTTATCGCCGCGAGCAGATGACCGCCGGCGGCGACGATAGCCTCCTTGTTCGCCATGCATATACGGCGGCAGCACCGTGCCGCGTTCATCATCGGCTCGGACGCCGCCATGCCCGATATAGCGACAACGGCGCAGTCCGCATCCGCCTCACCGGCAGCGGCGGCAACGCCCTCGCTCCCGCCGTACACCTTTATGTCAGTGTCGGCGAGCGCGGTTTTCAGCCTTCTTGCGGCGCTCTCGTCCGCCATAGCCGCGATGCGCGGCGAATATTTCCTGCATATCGCCTCAAACTCGCGGTCGCGCGAACCGGCGGTGAGCACGTCTGTCGGCGTGCCGAGTGAATCCGCGACGGAAAGCGTCTGCGTGCCGATCGAACCGGTCGCGCCGAGGACGGCTATCCGCTTCTGTATCCTGTCATCTGCCATAATATGATTTTACGTCCGTTTTATCTGAAATATGTGAAAAACCTTGTTAATATATACAAAAAAGGCGCCGACGCTATAACGCTGTCAAACCTGTCGAGCATACCGCCGTGCCCCGGGAACATGTCGCCGAAATCCTTGATGCCGTGCTCCCGCTTGATATAGGAGGCGTTGAGGTCCCCTATCTGCGAGACGACCGAGAGCAGAAGCCCGGTCCCGAACATGACGGCGTAATCCACCTCCACGCCCGCTATCTTCGCGACCGCAAAGCCGTATGCCATCGTGAATGCACAGCAGAAAACGGTACCCCCGACGCTTCCCTCCACCGTCTTTTTCGGGGAGATGCGCGGGATCAGCTTATGCTTTCCGAAGAAGCTTCCGCAGAAAAACGCGAAGCTGTCCGTTATCCACGAGCCGAGGAAGACCATAGGAAGAATAAAGCCGCCGTACTCCGATCTTGTGATCGCGACAACGGAAACGGACGCCGCCGAAACATATATGAACATCAGAAAAAGCTCGGTCCGCGGTGAAATTTTAAGCTTGAGCAACCCGAAGACTCCCGCGGCATAGAGCAAAAATACGGCGAAGAATCCCGACACCATGAAGATCGGGATAAATTCAAGGCTCCCGACACTGCTCCACCCTATCGCGTATTGCAGGATCGGAAACGCTGCTCCGAGTATGCACAAAATCGCCGTCATGAGCCTGCCGCCCGGCGTTTTGCCGTCCGTCAGTCCGACGCAGCCGGCGACCTCATAAAGCGCGATGACCGCTATGAATGCCCAGACGGCAGGCGTCACCGCTGTATCGTAAAAAATCAGAGCCGGCACGAGCACGAGGACGAGCGCCGCGCCGGTAACAATTCTTTTCAGCATATGTATTTCCCTAATAAGTTTATTTCAAAAAGCTTGTCTCATAAAGCTTGTTTCCTTTCAAAGGGATCCCTCAGGGCTGTGTCACGCCGCCGTATCTGCGCTCGCGCGCGTAAAAATCGGCAACGGCAGCATCGACGTCCGACGGCTGCATATCGGGCCAGAGCGTCGGGGTAAAGTATAGCTCGGAATATGCCGCCTGCCACAAAAGAAAATTCGAGAGCCTGCGCTCGTTCGCGGTCCGGACGATGAGGTCCGGGTCGGGACAGCCGGCGGTGTAGAGATGCTCCGATATGCTCTTTTCCGTGACCGGCTCGCCGGACGATGCGAGCTCCGACGCGGCGCGGACGATTTCGGCGCGCGAGCCGTAATTCAGGGCAATATTCAGGCGCAGCTCATAATGCGCCGATATTTCTTCGAGCCTGCGCATGCGATCCGCCATGCTTTCGGAAAAGACGGACTTATCGCCGAGGAAGGTATATCTGATCCTGTTTTCCTCGAGCTCATCCTCCGCGCCCTTTATATATTCTTCGAGCAGCGAAATGATTCTGTCGATCTCGTTTTTCGGTCTTGACCAGTTTTCCGTCGAAAACGCGTAGACCGTGACGACCTTGATACCGATATCGCCGCAGTAGCGCACGATGCGCTTGAACGCCTTTGCGCCTTCGGTGTGCCCGAATTCGCGCGGCAGACCGCGTTTTTTTGCCCATCTGCCGTTCCCGTCGAGGATGAAGGCTATGTGTGTCAGCCGCTCGTCGACTTGCGCATACGAGCCGCCGCCGTTCTTTGTCTTGTCAAAAAGTGCCATTCCGACTCCGATAACACTGTGTGCGTGATGCATAAGGCAAAAGCGCCTGATCCGCGCGCCGGCGCGGCATCGCGGCGTTTTGCCTTAAATATATAAAACTGCGGCGGCGGGACCGACGGTCCCGCCGTGCCGCACGGAAAAATCTGCTAAAGGACGGTCCTGCCGTCCGTAATATCCGGTTCAGACCGACATGATCTCCTTGACTTTGCCTTCGGTGACGCGGTCGACCTCTTTGATATACTTGTCCGTCAGCGTCTGAATGTCCTTTTCCGCCTGCTTTTCTTCATCCTCCGTCAGCTCGCTCGACTTCTTCTGCGCCTTCGCGCGGTCCATCGCGTCGCGGCGGATGTTTCGGACGGCGACCTTCGCCTCCTCGCCGAGCTTCTCGACCTGTTTTTTCAGCTCGCGGCGGCGCTCCTCGTTGAGCTGAGGTATGGAGAGCCTGATGAGCTTGCCGTCATTCTGAGGCGTGATACCGACATCCGACGTTAAGATCGCGCGCTCGATTGCCTTGAGCGAGGTCGGATCGTATGGAGAGATAACGAGCGTGCGCGCATCCGCGGCGCGGATCTCAGCCATCTGAGAGATGGGCGTCATCGCACCGTAGTATTCGGCGCTTACGCGCGCCAATATCTCGGGATTTGCGCGCCCGGCGCGTATCGTCGCGAGATTATCCGAGTATGCAGCGATGGATTTCTTCATCCTCGTTTCGAATTCGTCTGTCTTGAATTTCATCTTTGGCTCCTCCGCTTTATTTTATAGTTTTGATTTACTTCGTATGTGTCACGACTGTGCCGATCTCGTCCCCGCAGACGGCGCGGACGATGTTGTCCGGGTCCTCGAGCGCACAGAGCAGGAGCGGCAGATTGTTCTCACCCGAAAGCGTCGCCGCAGCCAAGTCGATGACGCCGAGCTTGTTCTCGATTATGAAATCGTAGTCGACGACGCGGAACGGCTTCGCGTCCGCGAAGCGGCGCGGGTCGCGGTCATATACCGCGTCTATGTTCTTCGCGAGGATCGCAACGTCGACGCCGAGCTCAGCCGCGCGGATGACCGCCGCCGTATCCGTCGTGAAGAACGGATTGCCGATGCCGCCGCCGAGCACAACAACGGTTCCCTCGGACAAATATTTGACCGCCTTGTCGCGGACAAAGACCTGAGCGAACTCCGTCATCTCGATCGCGGACATCACGACCGCGCGAACGCCCGCGCGCAGAAGCGCGTCCTCGATCCCGAGTGCGTTTATGACCGTGGCGAGCATACCCATGTGATCGGCGCGCGAACGGTCCATGCCGACGCCCTTTGCGCCGCGCCAGATGTTACCGCCTCCGACAAGGATCGCTACCTCGACGCCCATATCGACGCACGCCTTGATTGCCTGCGCCGTCTTATCGAGCATTTCGAAGTCAAGCACGCTGCCTTTTCCGGCAAGCGCCTCCCCGGAAAGCTTTACAAGTACCCGTTTATATTTTGCCTGCATAAAATTGATCTGCCTTTTTATTATTTGGAGCGCTGCGTCGGCTCTCTTACTATTATACCGATTTTTTTGCCGCTTGTAAACCCAAATTTGCCGATTATGTGAAATAAATGCGTTTTTTCACCCCGGGAGCCGCAATAGGTCCGCTTTTTCAGCCGAAAAATGTCCCCCGGCTAAAGAAACGGGAGGCGGGTCCCGAGATCCGTCTCCCTTTTTTACGTTTTGCCGTCAGTTGCCGTTTACGAGCGATGCGATCTCCTCGGCGAAGTTGTCTTCGCGCTTTTCGAGTCCTTCGCCTCTCTCATAGAGCCAGAAGCCGCTGACATTGATGTCGCCGCCGAGAGCCTTCGCCGTGTCGGAAACATACTTGCCGACCTTGATGCTGTCTTCCTTGACGTAGGGCTGTTCGAGCAGGCAGACGCGCTCGAAGAAGAGCTTGTCGAGCTTGCCCTCGACTATCTTGCGGAGCACGGCGTCCGGCTTGTTCGCGAGCTTTTCGTCGTTCTTTGCAGCCGTGATCTGAACGGTCATCTCTTCGTCGACGACCGCCTGCGGGACGTCTTCCTTCGCGATATACGTCGGAGGGCTGCCGGCAGCGATCTGAAGCGTGATATTCTTCGCGAACTCCGGGAACTCGGGCTTCGATGCGACCTCGTCCGACGTGTCGAACTTGACTATGACGCCCGTCGTGCCCTTGCCGTGGATATACGTTCCGAGCACACCGTCAACGATAACGAAGCGGCGGATGTTCATGTTCTCGCCGATCGTGAAGACCATGTCCTTGAGCTTACCCTCGACCGTGAAGCTGTCGTCGTAAGGAAGCGCGTTCAGCTCGGCGATGTCGGCGGGCTTGTTCTTGATTATAACGGAAAGGATGCCGCGAACAAATTCCTGGAAGGAAGCGTTCTTCGCGACAAAGTCCGTCTCGGCGTTGACCTCGATCATAGCCGCGGTCTTGCCGTCCTCGGAGAGCATGATGTCAACGATGCCTTCCGCGGCGACGCGGGACGCCTTCTTCGCGGCGACGGCGAGACCCTTCTCGCGAAGGACCTTTACAGCCTCGTCAAAGTTTCCGTCGGCGGCGGTGAGCGCTTTTTTACATTCCATCATTCCGCAGCCGGTCTTTGCGCGGAGATCGGATACCATTTTTGCGGTAATTGCTGCCATTTTATATACCTCTCTCTAAAACCTTATATAATTATTCAGCCTCGGCTTCTGCGTCCTCGGCGTTCTCAGCGTCGGTCTTCTCTGCCTCGGCGGCGTCGAAGGATTCGCCCTGTTTGCCCTCGATGACCGCGTCTGCGAGCACGGAGGAGATGAGCTTGATGGCGCGAATAGCGTCGTCATTGCCGGGGATGATATAGTCAGCGTCCTCGGGGTCGCAGTTCGTGTCGACGATTGCAACGACCGGGATGCCGAGCTTCTTCGCTTCGAGCACGGCGTTGTGCTCCTTGCGCGTGTCGACTATGAAAACGGCGTCGGGCAGACGGTCCATTTCCTTTATACCGCCGAGGTTGCGCTCGAGGTTGTCCATTTCCTTCTGGAGAGAAGCGACCTCCTTCTTCGGGAGAGAATTGAACGTGCCGTCCTCCTGCATCTTTTCGAGCTGATACAGGCGCTGGATGGACTTTCTGATCGTCCTGTAGTTGGTAAGCATACCGCCGAGCCAGCGGACGTTCACGTAGAACTGACCGCAGCGCTTCGCTTCTTCCTTAATGGCGTCCGCCGCCTGCTTCTTCGTGCCGACGAACAGGATCTTGCCGCCCTGCGCGGAGAGGTCACGGACGAACATATACGCTTCGTCAAACTTTTTTACGGTCTTCTGGAGGTCGATGATATAAATACCGTTGCGCTCCGTGAAGATGTATTCCTGCATCTTCGGGTTCCATCTTCTTGTGTGGTGTCCGAAATGGACGCCTGCTTCAAGCAGCTGCTTGATCGAGATAATAGACATTTCAAATGTCCTCCTTCGGTTTTTCCACCACGTCCGCCCATTTGCGGCAGCCGGAGGTCCCGGCACCGACCGCAATTTCCGCGTCGTGTGTGAGATTTTTGCGCGATACACACGCATTGTTTATATTATCACAAAATGTTTTCTGTGTCAACACCGACTTTGAATGTTTTTTGATATCCGCGCCAAATGTTTTTTAATTGAAGCACAGAGCGGGCGTTTTTCGGGGACGCTCAGGACCGCCGGTCGCGTGAATACGGACCCGTATTCGCGCGACCGGCGGAAAAAGCAAACCGGGAGGCGGTGCCTCCCGGTCGTTTTGCGCTTTTATGTCAGGCTCCGATCTTGCGTCAAGCCTCGGGGGCAGCGGTCTCGCCGCCTCCGGCTTCGCCCGTATCCTCGCCCTCTTCGGGTGCAAAGTGCTCGTTGTAGAAGTCGTTGTAAACCTTGTTAAGACCGAACTCCCATGCGTTGCCGCTCATCTGTGTGAACATCTCGTTCTTGACGAGCTCCGCAGCAGAATCCTTGAAGAAGGTGTCGACGTCCTCGAGCTTGGTCGCCATCATTTTATCGTAGTATTCCTTGCCGAGCTTTGTCAACTCCTCGTAGTTCGCCTTGTTGGAGTCGTTGCGCAGACCCGGGCAGAACGAGAACGGTGTCAGTATCGTGTCAAGGTTTCTCGCCTTGTCCATCTCCCACTGGTCGGGAGCCATGTCTTCCTCCGGGTACGCGATATACGTATTGCCGGTGTAGAGGATGTTCATGTTGTATGTTGTCTTGCCGTTCTCATCCTTTATGCGCTCGACTCTGCCGTCATCGGTGAGGTTGTAGTGGACGCCCTCGATGCCGTACTGGAGCAGGTTGCGAACCTCTACGTTCGTGTTGATAGCGGTTATGACCTCCATCGAACGGTTGAGGCTCTTCGTCGCGGTGCTGACCGCAAATGCGCCGGTGAACAGCTCTTCCTGCGTTGCCTTCGGACGCTCGAACACAGAGATATCGTATTCGTCGCCGTACTTCTCTTCCACCTCGGAAAGGGAATGAGCGGACACGACGCCGACCGCGAACTTTTCGCAGTTCTCCGGGTCCTCGGCGATCATGCCGGACTCCTCAAACTCTTTCATGAGCTTGAAGTTTGCCTTGTATTCCGTGCTCTGGAATATATTCGTGATAGTTCCCTGGGAATCGAACGTCGAATCGTTGCCGACGATGGATGCGAGCGGGCTCCAGCTGCCGTCGCTGGACCAGTACGTCATGCCGATAGGCTCGACCCATGAAAGCAGGGGCGCTATGCTCTTGTCCTCTTCGTATCTTGCGACGCTGCGGATGAAGTGCTCGCAATTTGCGATGGAGCCCTCAAGGTCCGCGGGATTGTAGTCATACTTCTTTGCAAGCTCCTTGTTAGTGAGCAGGAACCTGTATTCGCCCATGCCGTGGTTGTTCGGGATAGCGTACGCCATTCCGTTATAGAATTTTGCCGCGTCAAGGAACGAGGGATATATATACTGCTTGAGACTCTTGAAGCTGCCGTTCAGCTTATCTTCAAGATTCATGATAGCATCCTTCTCTATAAGGTCGATATATGTATCGTAGCTTGTAATCAGGAAGATGTCGAACTGATACGGCTCGACAGCCGGATATTTCTTGAGGCTCTGCGAATACTCGTTCACATAAGTCTCCGCCTCGGTCTGTTCGCCCGTGGTTTCCGGAGGCATCGTAAGCCCCTCCTGACGCAGGCTCTGCTCGAGCTCCTTGCGGCGGGAGGACTCTGCCTTGTCGTCTTCGACTTTCTGAGCGATCGAAGAGATTTTATCGTAGACCGCAGCTTCATATTCGTCCTCGTCGAAAACGCGGAGCTGGATCGACGTCGTATAGCTCGAGTTGAGTATGTCGTTGATGGCTGCCTCGACCTGCTTCACCGAATCCTCGGTCGTCCCGGCGTTCGCGGGGAGCCACAGCGTGAGCGTGTAAGGCGTGCGGTTGCTCAGATCGGCGTCTTCGAGCTCTTCTTCGTCGCCGGTACCGGTGGCTTCACCCTCATCGGTACTGTCGGGCGTACAGCTCGAAAGAACAAACGCGAACAGCATCATGAAAACAAGCACAAGGCACAAAAGTTTTTTACCCATTATGGAACATCCTCCTAAAATATTGCGGAAAGATCGCCCAACAGGGGCGATACCGATATATTCTTATGATATTTTACATCAAACGCACCCGCATGTCAAGCGTTATTTGTCAAACTTGATAAAACTATTGATAACTTCTGCGCTTAAAACCGTCATTTTGACGCCGGCTTTGTTGTCACAGTTGCACGAAATTTTGATTGAAATTTTGTAAACTTATTCGTGTATATTGTAACAAATGTACAAATCTGCCGGCGAAAAATTGTACGGTTTGCAAGAAAAAGTTTTTTTCAATCCAGAAAATCGCGCAGTCTCTTCGAGCGGCTCGGGTGACGCAGCTTGCGGAGCGCCTTTGCCTCTATCTGGCGGATGCGCTCGCGGGTGATGTTGAATTCGCGCCCGACCTCCTCGAGCGTGCGCGTCTTTCCGTCGTCAAGACCGAAGCGGCGCTTCAGTACGAGCTCCTCACGGGGTGTCAGCGTGTGCAAAACCTCCGCTATCTGCTCGCGCAGAACGGCGTAGGACGCCGCGTCCGGCGGAGCCGGGCTCTCCTGATCCTCTATGAAATCTCCGAGGTGGGAGTCCTCCTCCTCGCCGATCGGCGTTTCGAGCGAGACGGGATCGCGCGCTATCTTCATTATTTCGCGCACCTTTTCCGGCGTCATATTCAGCTTTTCCGCGATCTCCTCCGGCGTTGCCTCGTGACCGAGCTCCTGGAGGAGCTGGCGCGAGTAGCGCGAGACCTTGTGTATCGTCTCGACCATGTGTACCGGTATTCTGATCGTCCTCGCCTGATCGGCGATCGCGCGCGTTATCGCCTGGCGGATCCACCACGTCGCGTACGTCGAGAATTTGTACCCCTTAGTGTAGTCGAACTTGTCGACCGCCTTCATCAGCCCGAGATTTCCCTCCTGGATAAGGTCGAGGAAGAACATCCCTTTGCCGACGTAGCGCTTCGCGATGCTAACGACAAGGCGAAGGTTGGCGACGACGAGCTCTTCCTTTGCCTTTTCGTCTCCCTCAGCCATGCGCTTTGCGAGCTCGAGCTCGCGCTCCGTATCGAGCAGGGGCACCTTTCCGATCTCCTTCAGGTACATCCTGACAGGGTCGTCTATCGCGAGCCCCTCCTGCGAGAGCGCCTTCTCCATGTCCTCGGCGCTGCCCATGCGCTCGACCTCGTTCTCGATATCGACGGTCGACATATCAGCCTCGATGCCGATCCCGTTGCTCTCGAGCGTGTCGTAAAGCTTTTCGATGCTTTCGAGATCGACGTCCTCGTCGTCTCCTATCGCGTCCTCGATGTCGCTCTGGGTGAGCCCTCCGTTCGCTCTGCCCTTCTCTATCAGGTCGAGTTCTCTTTCATCTACGTTTTCCATTTTGATTGACCTCTCATTTATGTATTTCCGTTGTTTTTTTCACGAAGGCGCATTATCGCCGAAAAAGCGTCGTCTTCCTTTGAGCGCTGCCGCTCGCGCTCGGCGAGCAGCGCACGGACATTTTCGTCAAAGACTTCTCTGCCGTTGCCGAGCTTTTCCCTACCGATCGCGAGCTTCACGATGCGCGAAAGCTCGTCCGGCGTGAAGTCGCCGCCGACGGCGCCGACGTCGAACGCACCGTTTTCCCTGTAAACGTCCGTCACGGCGGTGAAAACGCGCCTGCCGAACTCCGTTCCGAAGTCGTCCGCGGTCAGGGCGGTCTTTCCCTCGACGACTTCTTTTATATATTCCGGATACGCGATCAGCATCCCGAGCACGGACTCCTCGCACGACGCCGTGCGGAGCTGCGTCAGCTTGTCCCTGTTTACGCGGTCGCCGAAGCCCGCCGCCTCGCGCGCGATGTCCGCCGCCTCGGTCTTTTTCTTTGCGTACCGCCTCTTTTTTATGATTAGCGAAACGTCGTTTTTTATACTCTCGCGCGAGACGCCGAAGAAATCCGACGCCTGACCGATGTATATCTCGCGCTCGACCTCGCTGCCCGTTCCGGCAAGATACTCGGAGACCTCCCGCAGCGCGCGGATCTTCCCCTCCTCGGTCGAAATATCGTGCTTTCCCGCTATCGAGCCGAGCTTATACCGGAACGTCGTGCTGCTGCCGGAAAGCGCCTCGCGGAACGCGTCCGGTCCGTACTTTTTTATAAATTCGTCGGGGTCCTTCGCGCCGTTCAGCTTGAGGACACGGACGTCGAGCCCAACCTCGGAGAGCAGCCCTATCGCGCGCTCGTCCGCGCGCTGACCGGCGGCGTCGCTGTCATAAGTCAGGATGACGCGCTTCGTATATTTCGCGAGTATTCTCGCCTGCTCCGGCGTCAGCGCCGTGCCGAGCGTGGCGACGGCGTTGCCGAAGCCGGCGGCGTGCAGCGATATGACGTCCATATACCCCTCGCAAAGGATCATCTCCTCGGAGCAGTTGTCCTTCGCGTAGTTGAGCGCGAAGAGGTTCCTGCTCTTTTTGAACACCGGGGTGTCGGACGAATTGAGGTATTTCGGCTCCGTACCGTTCATGACTCTGCCGCCGAACGCTATGACGCGCCCCGACGTGTCGATTATCGGGAACATCACGCGCCCGCGGAACAGATCGTACGGCTTGCCCGTCCGCTCGCTCACCTTCATCAGAAATCCGGTGACGAGCTCGTCCTCGGTATATCCGAGGGAACGCATATGGCGGCTCATCGAAAAATCGTCCGGCGCAAAGCCGAGCCCGAACCGCTTGATGACCGCCTGAGACAGCCCGCGCCCGGACAGATACCGCCTCGCCTCCGCTCCGATCCGTTCGTCGAACAGCATTCCGCGGTAGAACCGCGCCGCCTCGGTATTCATCTCAAATAGGCGCTTGCGCGGAACCGTCCGCTCGCCGGGCGCGCCGTCATCCTCCGGGACGGAAACCCCGACCGTCTCCGCGAGCCTGCGTATCGCCTCCGGGTATTCGAGGTTCTCGATCCGCATCAGAAACGATATCACATCCCCGCCCGCGCCGCAGCCGAAGCAGTAAAACGACTGCGTGGCAGGAAAAACGACGAACGACGGCGTCCTCTCCGAGTGGAACGGACAGCTTGCCGTCAGGTTGCTGCCCGCGCGCTTCAGTGACACATACCGCGAGACGACGTCCTCTATCAGGCACCGCTCTTTTATCTCTTCAATGACGGAAACGGGTATCCTTGCCATTCTCAGCCTCCGTCAATATGAGACTCTCTGCCATGCTACCGGTATGAAGAGCTCCTTATACTTGTCGATCGCGTACCGGTCCGTCATGCTCGAAATATAGTCGCAAACGGATCTCCCTATCCCCTCGCGCTCCGCATTCTTAAAGTAAAACTCGGGCATTTTTTCCGGGTGCGTGTAATAATAGTCGTAGAGACGGGCTAAAAGCTCCTTTGCCTTTGATTCCTCCGCCTTTGCCTCGCTGTTCAGGTATACGTTGTCAAACAGGAACCTGCGGAGCTCCATCGTCGCCTCGCATATTTCGTCCGACATCTTTATCTCCGGGCTGTCGGTCGAGGCGTCGATCAGGTCGGTGACCATCGTGTTTATCCTGCCGCTGTGCGTTTCGCCGAGAGTACGCCGGAGCTCCTTCGGGATGTCCTCCTGGCATATGATGCCGCCGCGGATCGCGTCGTCTATATCATGGTTTATGTACGCTATCTTGTCCGCGAACTTGACGGCGACGCCCTCAAGCGTCGAGGCGCCGTGACCGCCGCGCAAATCGCCGCCCGAGTGGTTGACGATACCGTCCCGCACCTCCCAGGTGAGGTTCAGCCCCTCTCCGTCGTGCTCGAGAAATTCGACGACGCGGAGACTCTGCTTATAGTGCGCGAACGACGGGTCGAAGCAGCGGCGCATCACGTCCTCGCCCGCGTGACCGAACGGCGTGTGCCCGAGGTCGTGCCCGAGCGCCGCAGCCTCGCAGAGGTCCTCGTTGAGCCGCAGCGCGCGGCAGATTATGCGCGCTATCTGCGCGACCTCGAGCGTGTGCGTCATCCGCGTCCTGTAGTGCTCATCCTTCGGCAGGAGGAACACCTGCGTCTTATGCATCAGGCGGCGGAACGCCTTGCTGTGTATTATCCTGTCGCGGTCGCGCTGGAACTCCGTCCTGTTCACGCACGGGACATACGGATGGTCCCTGCCGCGCGTGTTCTCGGTCAAAAACGCGTACTCCGAGAGAAACCCGTGTTCCCGCTGCAAAAACATGTCGCGCACAGTCAAGTTTTCCATATTTCCCGCCTCCCGCAAGCTCAAATCAACAATAATATACGCAAGCGTTCCGAAAAACACTTGCGTAAATTTCGATTTTTTTATCGCTTTTGCCGTTTTTGCACTTTTACGCGTCAAATCTGGCGCCGAGCCGCTCCGCCTTCGCCCGCCCGGACGTCACCTCCGAGGCGCGCGAGACGAAACCGTCCGCCGCCTCGGAGAGAACGGCGGCGCGCACCGTCACAGCCTCGCCGTAGTCGACGGAATCAATTACGGCGCCAGCTCGGGAGAGCTCCGACGAGAGCCGTTGATAATCCGAATAGGAGACGGTGAACGAGAGCACCGCGTATTCGCGGTACGTGACGACGCCCGCGTCCGCGACCGCGAGCTTTGCCGCCTCGCCGTACGCGTGGACGAGCCCGCCCGTGCCGAGCAGGATGCCGCCGAAATACCGCGTCACGACGACGGCGCAGTCGAACGCGCCGGAGCCCTTTATGACGTTCAGTATCGGCAGCCCCGCCGTCCCCTGCGGCTCGCCGTCATCCGTATAGCGCGCGATGCCGCCCTCGGTCATGAGGTATGCCCACGCGTTGTGGCGCGCGTCCGAATATTTCTTTTTCACGGACGTGACATACTCGCGCGCCTCACCTTCGTTTGAAACGTGCGCCGCCGAGCCGATGAAGACGGAGCGCCTGTCCTCGAACTTTCCCTGCCCGTGCGCGCCGAGCGTTATATAGACCTTCTCCGCCATGGCTCAGACGATATACGCGGAGAGCTGACCGCGCACCGCATCGTCGACCGTCGCCGTGACGCGCGTCGACCCGTCCGGGAGGTATTCCGTTTCGATGACCTCCGCCCCCGAACGGTAGAGCCGCGATATCTCCGCCCCGGCGGACGGGGGGAACAAAAACGTCGTCACGCGGCGCGCCGAACGGACTATCGTTTCGAGCGCGGACAAAAGCCCGTCTATCCCGCGCCCCGTCAGGGCGGAGATATAGACGGCGCGCTTTCCCGCGCCGACGCGCGGCAGCGATGCCGCCGGAAGGTCGCATTTATTGAAGACGTACAGCACCGGCTTGCCCTCCGCCCCGAGCGAGACGAGGATATTTTCGGTCACCTCGATATGCTCCGCATATTCGGGATCGGAGGCGTCGACGATGATCAGGATGATGTCCGCCGTCGCCGCCTCGTCCAGCGTCGAGCGGAACGCGCGTATGAGATGGTGCGGCAGCTTGCGTATGAAGCCGACCGTGTCCGTCAAAAGTATTTCTGCGCCGGACGGGAGCCTATACTTCCTTGTCGTCGGGTCGAGCGTCGCGAAGAGCTTGTCCTCGGCGAGGATGCCGGCGTCCGTCAGGAGGTTCAGAAGCGTCGATTTACCGGCGTTCGTATAGCCGACGATCGAAACGCGCACGGCTCCGCCGCGCTCCCGCGCGGTGCGCATCGTCGCGCGCGTGCGTTCAAGCTCGGAGAGCTCCGCCTCGAGCG